>AP017913.1:240000-774998 GCA_002091395.1 Candidatus Azobacteroides pseudotrichonymphae | reverse complement strand
TACTAAAATTATTTTAAGATAAATTATTACAATACTTTATTGTATATTTTTATTAAATGATTTTTTTTACACAATTGGAAAAATAAATTAAAAACATCTTGAATGAACAATAACAATTAATAAACTGTCGATTGTAAAACTATATGTCAATTTTAATTGAATATCAGAAAATTTAAAAAAAATAACAACTTAGATTATGGTATTTTGTTATTTTTCAGGTGTTTATGTAAAAGGTTGATATACAAGCGAATTCAAATTAATTTTCTCTCTTGCCTTATTATCAAACTCTTTTTTTTGTTTTTCTATTTTGCTTAATGTTTGTACAAATACATTGATTATGTATTTTTAAGTAAAAATTTTATTTGTTAATGATAGCAACTTAAAAAAAGTTAGTTTTCTTTTATTATGAAAAAAATTACTAATAGAATGTAGTTTCTAGTGTTAATTTTTATATAGAATGAATAATTAGATGAGGTATATGGCAACAAAAATTAACGCCTGAAATAACGAATAATATCGAATTAAGCTTGTAACTGATTTTGTAACATATTAACAAGTTGGTTTGATTAGTTAATGTCTTACAAAAATATTATACAAATTTTGATTGTAATTTTTATGTAGTTATTTAAGTTATACTCTCAAATATTAATAAAATTTTTTTTTGAAAAAAAAATTTTTATCAGAATATGTTTTTATGTTGTTGGATTATTTTTAATTGATTAAACTATTCCCTAAAGTTAGATACAAATTGTTGAATTTTAATTTTTAGTGTCTCTCAGGTATTTTTAAGTATATTTGTAGTAATTGACGATGTCAATTTTGAAGTAATTAAATATGGTCTAAATGTAAATTTTAATTTTATATTGTCATGTATTTTTATGCTTCTTTTTATATTAATTAATGTTTTTGATATTCAGCTTAATAAATTTTTGTAAATTTTTGTTACATAACAAAGTGATTTATTAAAAAATGTATAGAACAAATACTTGTGGGGAACTTCGTCTTTCAAACATAAATCAAAAAGTTGTTTTATGTGGTTGGGTGCAAAGTATACGTAAACTTGGAAAGATGGTTTTTGTTGATTTAAGGGACAGGTATGGAATTATTCAATTAGTTTTTAGTCAAAATAAAGATTCAAAGTTATATAATCGAGCATCTGAGTTAGGTAGGGAGTGGGTTATTCAAACGGAGGGAAAAGTTGCTAAACGTTCTAATAAAAATTTTGATATTCTTACAGGAGATATTGAAATAATTGTTTCAGAATTTAATGTATTGAATCCTTCAATTTTGCCTCCATTTACTATTGAAGAGAATACTGATGGTGGAAATGATTTACGAATGAAATACCGATATTTGGATTTGCGTCGCACGTCGATTCGATCTAATTTGGAATTGCGTCATAAAATAGCTTTTGAAACACGTTGTTACTTGAATAAGCATGAATTTATAGAAGTTGAAACACCAATTTTAATTAAATCTACTCCTGAAGGAGCACGAGATTTTTTAGTTCCATCCAGATTTAATAAAAGAGAATTTTATGCTTTGCCTCAGTCACCACAATTATTCAAACAATTATTAATGATAGCTGGGTTTGATCGTTATTATCAAATTGCTAAATGTTTTCGGGATGAAGATTTACGTACAGATCGGCAACCAGAATTCACACAAATAGATTGTGAAATGTCATTCGTAAATCAAGATGATATACTGAATATCTTTGAAGATTTAATTAAGTACTTATTTAAAACAATTAAAGGGTTAATTGTCAATGATTTTCAACGTCTTTCTTATTGTGAAGCAATTCGTTTGTATGGATCAGATAGTCCAGATATTCGTTTTGAAATGAAACTCATTGAAATAAAAGATTTAACTACTGGTAAAGGATTTATTCCATTTGATAAATCTGAGTATGTTGGAGCTATTTGTGCTGATGGTTGCTCTTTTTATACCAATAAACAAATTGATGAAATAGCCACTATTATTAATTGTTCACAAATTGAAAATAAAAAATTGATTTATGTTCGTTACAATTTGGATGGTTCTTTGAAATCATCAGTAGATAAATTTTATTCTTCGAAAGATTTACTAAAGTGGGTAGATAGAATTGGAGCTAAACGTGGTGACCTAGTTCTTATTTTATTTGGCGAAACAAAAAAAACGCAACTGCAATTAGGCACACTTCGTTTACAAATTGGGACAAAATTGGGGATGAGAAACAAAAATCATTTCAAATGTCTTTGGGTAGTTGATTTTCCATTATTAGAGTATGACAATGAATTGAACTGTTATTTTCCTAATCATCATCCATTTACAAGTCCAAAAAATGAAGATATTCAATTATTGCAAACAAATCCGAAAATTGTTCGAGCAAATGCTTATGATTTGGTGATTAATGGAATTGAAATTGGTGGTGGTTCTATACGTATTCATGATTGTGAATTACAAGAGAAAATATTAACTATATTAGGATTTTCAAAGAAGAATATTCAATCTGAATTTGGATTTTTAATTAATGCATTTAAATATGGTGCTCCACCACATGGTGGTATTGCGTTTGGACTTGATCGTCTTGTTGCTGTTTTTTCTGAGTCAAATTCTATTAGAGATTGTATTGCTTTCCCTAAGAATAATTCTGGGCGAGATGTAATGATAGGTGCCCCATCTATTGTTAACTAGTTAAATTTAAGTATCAAATTAATTACGATTTATGAACTTGTTGGTTGAAATTCTTTCATATAAAATGGCTCAAAATAAATTATATCTGCAAATTTTTTTTCTTTAAAATAAATTTCTGCTATTGGTATTATAGATTTTGTTGTTGGATAAATATTTTTGATAAAAATGGCATTAGAATCTTGGATAAGATCTCTGTATTTATCTGCTCCACTTCCAAAAAATACAACAGTATATTTTTTTAGGTATTTTTTATAGCTATTACTATTGATAGTTTTAGATTTTGGAGAACAAATTTCATTAAGGGTTCCATCGTAGAGTGCAGTAAAAACTCCCATTCTTTTTGCGTCAATCATAGGGCAATAAATTGGATTGGTTAGTTTAGAAGGTAACATATTGTGGATTGCTTGGAGTGTAATGCTTTTTAAAGTTGGGATGGCTATCAATGGAATATTGAATCCGTAACATAACCCTTTTGCTTCTGAAACCCCAATTCTTAGTCCTGTATAGGAACCTGGACCAGCACTGACTGCAACTGCATCTATTTTAATACTATTTTTATTTGCATATTTTATGGCTTCTAAAATAAAAACGCCCAATAAAGAAGCATGGGAATTTTCTTTTGTGCAAGTTTTTTCAATTACTACCTTCCCGTTTATTGATAGAGATAACGAACAGGTTTGTGTAGAAGTTTCTAATACTAGTAAACGAGCCATTATATTGAACTTTATTTTTATAGAAAAAAGTTATTTTATTATTTGCTTATAACAACAGAAATATGCATAATTTTGTCTACAAAATCAAAAATATTTAAAAAATATATGACATTTCATACTGATAGAATTATTATGGATGGATTAACTTTTGATGATGTTTTATTAATTCCTTCTTATTCTGAAATTTTACCTTCTCAGGTAAATCTTTGTACAAAATTTTCAAAAAACATTTCTTTAAATATTCCAATAGTTTCAGCTGCCATGGATACAGTTACTGAAGCCAAATTGGCTATTGCAATTGCACGTGAAGGAGGCATAGGTGTAATTCATAAAAATATGTCTGTTAAAGAACAGGCAAGACAAGTGCGTTTTGTGAAAAGAGCAGAAAATGCTATGATTTCTAATCCAATTAGTATAAAAAAAAATAAGACAGTTGGAGATGCTTTAAATTTAATGGTTGAGTATAAAATTGGTGGTATTCCAGTAGTTGATAATGACAATCATTTAGTTGGAATTGTAACAAATCGAGATTTGTGTTTTCGACAAGACTCCACTCAATTAATAAGTGAGATAATGACTTCTGAGAATTTGATAACTACAAATCAGTCTATAAATTTG
The DNA here is from genome assembly GCA_002091395.1 of Candidatus Azobacteroides pseudotrichonymphae. GTDB lineage: Bacteria > Bacteroidota > Bacteroidia > Bacteroidales > Azobacteroidaceae > Azobacteroides > Azobacteroides pseudotrichonymphae_A. Next base: position 770,991 of record AP017913.1, on the reverse strand, counting down.
GAAACTGCTGTTGACATTTTGCAATTTCATAAAATAGAAAAATTGCCAGTTGTAGACTATAATAATAAGTTAATTGGATTAATTACTTATAAAGATATTACTAAGGCTAAAGATAAACCTTTTGCTTGCAAGGATTCAAAAGGCCGATTGCGTGTTGCTGCTGGAGTTGGTGTATCACATGACACTTATGAACGTGTTGAAGCATTAATTGATGCTGAAGTTGATGCTATTGTAGTTGATACAGCACATGGCCATTCAAAAGGAGTAGTTACTATTATAAAAGAAATAAAAAGAAAAAATAATGCAATAGATATTATTGTTGGGAATATTGCCACAGCAGAAGCAGCAGAATTTTTATCGAAAATAGGAATTGATGCTATAAAAGTTGGTATTGGTCCTGGGTCTATTTGTACTACTAGAGTTATAGCAGGAGTAGGTGTACCTCAGTTATCAGCTATTTATAATGTTGCGAAAGCATTAAAAGGAATGAATATACCTATTATAGCAGATGGAGGATTACGTTATTCTGGAGACATAGTAAAAGCTTTAGCTGCAGGAGCTTCTTCAGTTATGGTTGGTTCATTGTTGGCCGGAGTTGAAGAATCACCTGGAGAAACAATACTGTATAATGGTCGTAAATTTAAGTCTTATAGAGGTATGGGGTCATTGGAGTCTATGCAAAAAGGGTCTAAGGATCGATATTTTCAAGATTCAGAGGACGATGTAAAGAAATTTGTACCTGAGGGAATAACTGCACGAGTGCCTTTTAAGGGCTCTCTTTATGAAGTAATTTATCAGATAATCGGAGGGGTGAGAGCTGGAATGGGTTATTGTGGAACACAAAATATAAAGCAATTATATGATGCTAAATTTGTAAGAATTACAAGCGCTGGGGTATCAGAAAGTCATCCACATAATGTAATCGTTACACAAGATGCCCCTAATTACAGCTTTCATAAAAAGTAATTTGAATTTTAATACTCGTCTTCATTGAAAAGAAAATCATCTTTGCTTGGGTAGTCAGGCCAAACGTCTTCAACATTTTCGTAAATTTCATTTTCTTCTTCTAATTCTTGTAAATTTTCTATTACTTCGTCTGGACAGCAAGTGCGAATTGCGTAATCAATTAATTCTGATTTAGTTGCTGGCCAAGGAGCGTCACTTAAATAAGATGCTAATTCTAATGTCCAATACATAAGTTCTTATATTATTTAAGAATAAATTAAAATTATATTTATTTTTCTATATTAATTTAAGAGTATTTATTCCAAATGATTTCACTAGTAGAATTAATAAAACTCTGCTTTCTGGCTAGTGAAAAAAAATAATCTGATAGTCGATTAGTGTATTTTAAAAACAAAGGATGTATTGATTCTTGTTCTCCAATACATACAATACATCTTTCCGCTCTTCTACAAATAGTACGACATATATGTGCTAATGCGTTTGATGAGCAATTTCCTGGTAAAATAAAACACTTTAACGGAGGTAGTAATTCATTTATTTTAAATATCTCTTTTTCTAGATTTATTAAATTTTCAGATAAAAAAAGATATTCCTTTTTTGTATTTTCGGTTGCTAAGTAACTGCCTAAAGCGAAGAGAATATGTTGTATTTGCAATAAAAACGATCGATCATTTTTTTCATCAATTTCATTTAGTAAATATCCAATAAATGAATTCAATTCGTCTATTACTCCATATGCTTCTATACGAGGATGAGTTTTTATTACTCTTTTTCCTCCAATTAACGAAGTATATCCATTATCACCAGTATATGCATAAATATGACAATTACTCATAGAGATAAATATTTTAAATTAAAAATGAACTTCAGCATTAACACAAACTTAAAAATAGTTTTTATTCAGATTTTTTTAATTTTATAGTTTAATAACTACTCTTGCAGAGTGTTTTTTTAATTTTTTTGTAAAAATCATAAGCTCAGTCCAAGTCGAGTTTTTTAAGTAAAAAACAATTATTAAAACTTTTCATTAAAATTTATTATTTTTATAATTTTGGTGTATGTCTATCAATTATTTATGTCATATTCGCTGTGTTATATGTGATATATCACAATTCTTAGATATCGTCTTCATGTTACAAAGTTATGCAAAGTTTTTATGCTAGATGATAAAATTTTTAATTTATATACATATATGTGATGCTATTGAATAGTTCATTTACGCAAAAATGAGATAAATGTTTTATAAGTTCCAAACAATTATGTTAACATTTGTTTATTTTTAAGTGATTTGTATAAATTTTTTATAAAAATTTTGCTTTAATGTAATAATAATAGTGTAGAATAAAAAGAATCACATAATTACAATAAAATTGTATTTTACAAGTTTGTAATGTTGAACACTTAATTATTATACTTTGTAAGAAGTAGTTTAGTCTATTGATTAGATTATCTTTTTATTTAAATTTCAAATTTTGATTTTGATGTAATTAGCATAATTTTGATTATTTTATGACGAATAATTGATTTTATACTGTATAGTTTAGTTTTTTTAAGCAAAAGAACACATAAATTAACAAATTTAAATGTAAAAATACAGCTAAGTGTTTTATTAAAATATTTATAGAATTAAGTTATCTAACAAATGAATATATAATTTTATTGCTGTTTCTATTTCTGACAAATAAACGAATTCATCTGCTATATGTGATCGAGATGGTTGCCCTGGTCCAATTTTCAATGAAGGAAAGTTCATCAATGCTTGATCAGATAGTGTTTGACTTCCGAATGGTTTTAACCCAAAGCTTTTAGCTTTTTTTACTAATGGATTTTCAATATCTATTTTTGATGAATTCAATCTAAATGAATGAGCAATAATTTCACAAGGACAAATATTTAATATTTTTTCAAAAAGTTGCTTATTTGTGTAATACTCATTACTTCTCACGTCTACTGTAAATTCACAAATATCTGGAATAATATTGTGTTGTATTCCAGCGTGAATCATTGTTATGGTGGTTTTTACACAACCAAGCCAATTACTTTTTAATGGGAATTGCAATTTTTGAAATAAATTTATTATAGGAATTGTTTTATAAATAGCATTTATGCCTTTATTATATGCTGAATGTCCTGATTTTCCATAAACAGTTCCTTTTAAAACCATTAATCCCTTTTCTGCAATTGCTGGTTGCATTCCTGTTGGTTCTCCCACTATCGCTAAATCAATTGCAGGTAATTCTGATAAAACTAATTCAACGCCTCCTTGTCCGGAAATTTCTTCTTCGCATGAAGCCAACCAAATGAAATTATTTGGTTGATATGTAGACGTAAGAGCAAAAAAAGAATGAAGTAAAGCTATTAGCGAAGCTCCTGCATCATTACTCCCAAGACCATATAATTTTCCACTTTCTTCAAATGGCATAAACGGATCTCTTGTCCACCCATGTACTGGTTTCACCGTATCAATATGAGAATTGAGCAGTATGGTTGGTTTTTTATCACACCATTTTCCAGATAATAACCAAACATTGTTTCCTTTTCTTTTTGGCTTTTTTTTTTGAGAAAAAATTCTATCCAATCAGCTGCGCTTGATTCATTTAGGCTAAAAGATGGAATAGATATTAATTTCCGTAGTAAATAAAAGATGTCATTCCTGCAATAAACCATAAAAGTAAAATCATAGAAGTAACCAAAAAATTGTAAAAATTGTATTATGTGTGGTTACTTAGCTTCATTTGCATGTGCTTCTATGTACTTTACTGCGTCTCCTACAGTTTTTATTGCAATAGATTCTTCATTTGATATAGGGTTCATATTAAATTCTTTTTCTAAATCCATAATTAATTCGACTGTATCCAAAGAATCAGCTCCTAAGCTATTTGTAAAGTCAGCTTCAAGTGTAACTTCTGATTTTTCTACATTTAATTTTTCTGAAATGAGCTCTACAACTCGTTCTGAAATTTGAGACATAACTATATTAATATTTTTAAGTTTAGTATAATTTTTTATCCTATTTTTGGAGTGATTTAAAAACAAAAGTAAAATTCCGAAAAAGGAAAGTGTAAATGTAAGATAAATGATATTATATATCAATATGAAGAAGTAATATTTTTTAAATTATACTATGTATATGAAATTTATTGTAAAAATTAATTTAAGTATTAATTTTTACAAATTGTTGCTTTGTATATATATTTTAATCATGACTAAGATTAAAAATATATTACAGTATTAAAACTTATAAATCAAGATTATTTTATGATAATTATGAATTGTTTGAGTTTTATTTTAGTTGAGAGTTGTTATTGTATGTGGATATTATGAAATTTTTAATACTCATGTAATTTTTTTGCATAAGTTTGAACAATTTATTTAAAGTATTAATTCTATGTTAGGTGATATTTTTGGACTTCCACGAGTTACTAAAAATCTTTTGGTTATTAATATTGCTGTATGGGTGTGTTGTTTATTATTTAATAATAACATGTTATTAGTTGATTTTTTTGGATTACACTGTATTCAATCGGATAATTTTTTTTTTTACCAATTAATTACGTACATGTTTGTTCATAAAACAATTTCACACATGTTTTTTAATATGTTTGCATTGTTTATGTTTGGTGGCGCACTAGAAAAAATGTGGGGAGAAAGACGTTTTATAATTTATTATATTATCACTGGTATTGGTGCTGGAATTGTCCAATTGTTAGTTTATTATTTTTTGTACAGAAATTTATCAATTATTTCTGATTCATGTGTGATTATTGGAGCTTCCGGAGCCATATTTGGTTTATTATTAGCTTTTGGTGTTTTTTTCCCTGATGTTCCTATTTATCTAATGTTTATTCCTATTCCTATTAAATCGAAATATTTTGTTGTAGGTTATGGAATTGTTGAATTTTTTTGCGGAGTTTTTAATTGTGTATGGAAACTAAGAGGATTAGTGAGAGATAATACTGCTCATTTTGCTCATTTGGGTGGAATGTTGTTTGGAATTTTTTTAATATTTTATTGGAAAAGGCGCAATTGATTATATGTAAAGATTTTATATAGATTTTTATTTCGTATTCAGTTTAATTTTAAATTAATTGATTAATAATTTTTTAAAATGTTTACATTTATTTCTTATTTTTGTTTGTTTTTTTTTATTATTTCGTCTTTCTCTGATAGAATATCTCCTCTTGCTTTCCCATATATTTCTTATTTTGGGTTGTTTTTCCCGTTTGTTTTTTGTTTAAACATTTTGTTTTTTCTTTTTTGTTTTGCATTAAAAAAATGGAAACAGATGTTTGTTACTTTAATTATATTTTTAATATGTTGGGAAGCTATTTATACTTATTTCCCAATTCACAAAAAAATCAAAAAAATACCTGAAAAATGTATACACGTATTAACATATAATATAATGCATTTTGGAAATTCCAATGAGTATTTAGAAGTTAATCATAATCCAATAATACAATATATAGTTGATCAAAATCCAGATATTATTTGTCTTCAAGAATTTAAAAGTAAAAATAAGGCCCAATTATCTGCTATACGAAATGCATTAAGATCAACTCCATATTATTTCATTCTTCCGTGCGGTGTTGCTTTATTTTCAAAATATGATATTTTATCGGCAAAAAAAGTTCCATTAGAGAGTGTTTCTAATGGGGCTTTAGTTGCTGAACTAAATATAAATGGTGAAAAAGTTACAATCTTAAATTGCCATTTAGAGTCGAATAAAATTTCAGATAGTGAAAAAATAGAGTATTTTAATCTGATAAAAGCTCCTAATATCTATAAATTGAAGTCATTTATGTATGTAATGTTTTCCAAATTGACTCCAGCATTTAAAATGCGAGCAATACAGAGTATAATTATTTCAGAAATAATAAAAAAAAATAAAAATCGATATGTTATAGTATGTGGAGATTTTAATGATACACCTATTTCTTATACTTATCACAAAATAAAAGGTGATTTAAATGATGCTTTTGTAGAAAATGGTTGTGGTATGGGTATTAGTTTTGATTCAAATCATTTTCTATTTAGAATAGATTATATTTTGCATAGTAATAATATGAGATCATATAATATAATGGTAGGCAAATTGAAAGATTCGGATCATTATCCAGTACAAACTTATTTACGGTTCATTCATAATTAATTATTTATTTTATTTTCAATATGGGAAAATAAAAGTTTTGAGTTAGACTTAGTACGGATTTCATTATTTGATTTCTATTTTAATTAATTAGTTAGTTAGTTAGTTAGAACTAGTATCAGTTCATATAGCATGAAAAACACATTAGTTAGTGTAATTGTTCGTTTTATTGAACATTACTGTATTTAATGAATATGAAAATTTATAGCTATTAATTAAATAATCACATAATTTAATCTATAAAGTCAATAGAAATCTCCAATTTTATGAATGGCGGACTAATAGGGGAGTGAGGGTGTGAAAAATAATTTTGATTGGAAATAAATTCAGACCAAATGTTATAATATTCTATAAGAAAATGAGCTTGTTTTAAATCGCAATGAATATAACTATTTATTAGTGGATAATTCCCAACCTTTAGTTTATCTTGCAATATAAATTGTTGTATTGCTGGTTCATATGAATAGGCACAGTATTTTTCCCAAAAATGAATGTTTGTTCCAAATTTTATAGTTAAAACATTGGTTGGTTTGAATTTAAAGTATGCATTTGAATATAATGAAAATGTAGGTAATGGAATAATTTTTTGGTTAGTAGATATTTGTTGTGTAATTTGACTATCAAAGTTGAAAGCGTTGAATTTAAAATTTTGTATTAAATCTGCAGAAAAAATTTGAATGTTTTTTATGTATGATTGTGGATTGCCTTTTTTATTAAAAAAAATATAATTTTTGATATTTTCAAGTTGTAGTTTTAAACTAGTTTTAGTGTATGGAATATATAAAATACTTCCTATATGTTTTTTTTCAATTTTATTAAAATTGTTATTCCAATAAAAATATCTGCTTGAGTAATGATTTTCATAATAAGTTGGTGATAAATGATTTATACATGTGTAAATCATTGATGTAATTGTATCTTTCAAAAAAGGAATATGTGCTTCAATACTTGTGTGAAATTTTAAATCGTTACTGTTATAGCCTAAGATGCCAATATTACTTTTGATATTGTATCGAAAAATTTTGTTGAGTTGTTTAGTTAAATTACCACATATATAAATAGATGATTGTTGTGTTTTATTATTTGTAGTGTCTATTATATTAAATAGTCGAAATTCTTGAATAAGAGAAGCATTAAAATTAACATTTTTCCAGCATGGAACATTTTTCATCATGGAAATAGAGATGATATTAGAAATTGAATTGCAATATGTAAAATCATTTATGTATTTCAATTTTCTGAATAGATCTTTTTTATCAATATAAAAATTGTCAACTGATATAGAATCGTAAGTATAAAACTTTTTTTTATTAGATCTGTAATCCATAGTGTATGTAATGTTTGAAATAAGGTAGGATTGTTTCTTATAGTTTTCATTAGTTTTTTTTTTATAAAATTTAAAATTGTAACAATAATCGAAGTGAACTAAATTTTCATTTAGTTTATTCCAAGTATCATTTAAATATATTGAGTCATTGCTGGTTGCACTTTTAGTATTTAAAAAAATGTTGTTTAGTTGGTTATGTTTGTTGTTTGTTATTTTCCAACTTTCAGAGCTTGTATGACTATTGAAACTAGTAAAATAATGAACTCGATGACGATCTGAAATATAATTTACAAAAAATATTTGGTCTATATGTTTTGATAGCTGTGATTTACAAAAACCAAATGCATATTGATATTCAACGTTAAATCCTATATTAAGGTTTTTACCAAAATTGAAAGTTAACAATGTTTGTATGTATTCTGTATCGTTCATTGAAGAATTTTCAATTCTCTGGTAAGAGATATTAGAATAAGGAGTTTTTGTATTAAAAAATTTAAAATGATTTGGATCTTTACGATATAAAGTGCAAGCATCTTGAAATAAAAATTGGGAAGTTTCTTTACGTTCAAAAAATATTCGTGAATATGTAGGAGTTTCTAAATTACCAATATGAGGGATTGAAATCCCTTTATATTTAACATTTATTTGATTGAAATAGTTAATTAAAAATGTATCTGGATTAATAGTAGTTATTTCATTTGTATTATCAGTAATACTCAAATTTTTTTTAGATTGTATGTTGCCAATTGATGGAATTATATGTAATTCATTTTCAAATATTTTTTGATTTGAAAATGAAGGAATATAAAAAAACAAAAGTAAGAACAATACACAAACGCATTTTGTTTTCATGAATCACTTAATTTTTTTAATTAAATTCATTCCTTTCAGGATAGCATACTGGTTCATAGACAAAAATTTCTGATTGTACTCTTGAATAGTTTTTTTTAAACTATTTGTTATACTTTCTATCTTTACTATTTTGGTTACTTTAATTAATCCTCCGAGGATAATCATATTAAACATCTTAGAGTTCCCTTCTTTGATAGAAGAGTTTATTGCATCTATTTCAAATATTTGAATATCTTTGCGTGTTGGCATTTTTGTAATTCCATATTTGTCATATATAAGTGTTCCATTGCTTTTTATAGTTTTTTCAAATTTTTCTAAAGATGGTTGATTTAATGTAATAGCAGTGTTGTATTCATTTAAAATTGGAGATGATATTCGTTTATTACTTAATATAACTGTCACATTAGCAGTTCCACCACGTTGTTCAGGACCATAAGATGGATACCATGTTATTTCTTTCCCTTCTAATAGCCCTGCATAGGTTAGTATTTTCCCCATAAATAAAATTCCTTGGCCACCAAATCCAGATATAATTATTTCGTATTGCATAATAAAATTTAGAATATTATTTATCTTTTAAAACACCTAATGGATATATAGGCAACATATTTTTTATCATCCATTTATTTGCTTGAATAGGAGACATTTTCCATCCTGATGTACAAGTAGAAATGAATTCTATAATTGATGTTCCTTTCCCACTCATTGCATTTTTAAAAGCTTTACACAGTATTTTTTTTGATTTTTTAATAGTTTTTGTTGAAAAAACAGCTTCTCGACTAACTAAACAAGTTCCTTCTATCTGAGCTAAAATGTTTGATATTTGTAGTGGATATCCATTTAAAGATATGTCTCGTCCATAAGGGCAAGTTGCTGTTTGCATTTTGAGTATAGTTGTAGGTGCCATTTGACCACCTGTCATTCCATAAATTGCATTATTTATAAATATAATGACAATATTTTCTCCGCGATTACATGCATGAATAGTTTCTGCAGTTCCAATAGCAGCTAAATCACCATCTCCCTGGTAAGTAAAAACCATTTTATTTGGATTTAATCGTTTAACTGCAGTTGCAACTGCAGGTGCTCGCCCATGAGCGGCACCAATCCAATCTATATCTATATAGTTGTATATAAAAACGCTACAACCTACAGATGCAATTCCAATGGTTTGTTCTTCCAAGTTCATATTAGCAATTACTTCTGCTACTAATTTATGTACAACACCATGACTGCATCCTGGACAATAGTGTGTTATATTACTATTCATCAATGACGGTTTAGTATAGACTAAATTTTCTAGATTTATTGTATTATTTATTGATTTCATTTTTTATTTTTTCTAATATCTCTTGTGGTGTAGGTACTATTCCTCCAAATCGTCCATAATGTTTAACTGGAATTTTACATTCTACGGCTAGCTTTACATCTTCGATCATTTGTCCTGCATTCAACTCTACAACCAAAATATCTTTTAATTTTTCTTTATAAGAATTTAATTTTTTCATTGGGAAAGGGTACAATGTAATTGGTCTAAAAAGTCCTGCTTTAATTCCTATCCCTCTAGCTATTTCTACTGCTTTTTGACTAATTCTTGCAGCTGATCCAAAAGCAACAATTAAATACTCAACATCGTCACAAAAAAATTCTTCGTATAAAACTTCATTTTTTTCAATAGTTCTGTATTTTTTTTGAAATCGAAGATTTCGTGCTTCCATAAGAAATGAATCTAGTTCTACAGATGTAATAATATTTGGTTTACAAGATTTAGATTTTCCTAAAGTTGCCCAAGGATAACTTTTTCGAATTTCTCTTTCAGTTTTTCTTTGGCATTGTTTAGGTAAAATTACTTTTTCCATCATTTGTCCAATTACTCCGTCAGAAAGAATCATTGCAGGATTTTTATATTTAAATGCTAAATTCAGGCCCAATGCTACGTGGTCTGCCATTTCTTGAACGGAGTTTGGTGCTAGAACAATTATTTTATAATCGCCATGTCCTCCTCCTTTTACTGTTTGAAAATAATCAGCTTGACTAGGTTGAATAGTGCCTAGTCCAGGACCACCACGCATTACATTTACAATTAATCCTGGTAATTCAGCTCCTGCCATGTAAGATATACCTTCTTGTTTTAGACTAATTCCTGGACTAGAAGATGAAGTCATTACTTTTTTACCACAAGCTGCTCCTCCATAAACCATATTTATGGCTGCAATTTCACTTTCTGCCTGAAGAACAATCATTCCTGTAGTTTCCCATGGTCTTTCTTTTATTAATGTTTCCATTATTTCTGATTGAGGAGTAATTGGATAGCCAAAATACCCGTCTACACCATAACGGATTGCAGCATAGGCAATTGCTTCATTTCCCTTCAATAATTTTATTTCTTCCATAAATTGATCATAAAGAATTAATTAATTTCTTTGTTTGCATTTAGGAGAGTAAGTAGTAAAACATTTTATTGTTTTGCAATAGCGTGAATCAGGTTATTATCTATACAAATATAAACTTTAATTTGATTATTGAATTTTAGTAAAAATCACATATATAATTTTTTGATAGTGGAAGAAATATGTCATAAGATCTTGATGTGAATTTTATTATACAATAAGAGTTTTTTCAAAATTCTTAGTTGTCTACTAATTTAGTGAAAACATTTGTTTTAATATTGTATTGATAGCTATATGACAAAAACTATAAATAATTAAACTGTAAAAATTTATTAAAAAAGTAAGTAGCACATCAGTATCATACTGTATAAAATTAAAATGATAATAATAATAATAAATTAACATTTAATATTGTAGTTGGTGTAATGTAAGAATTTGATTAAAGTCTTATTTTGTTTACAAAAGTTCAAATAGAGAAATTTTCCATATTATTTTTTATCTTGTATACAGTGATGCAATTATCTGGACAAACGTATCCGCAATTTGCACAGCCTATGCATTCATTCGGTTTAGTTATTTGAACATATTCGTAGCTTTTAGTATTAATCTTTCTATCTAGAACAAGTATTTTTAATGGGCATTCTAATACACAAAGGCCACAACCTTTGCATCGTTCTATATCTATAAAAATTCTACCCTGTGTTTTTATCATTAGTTTATTATTATTATTATTTTTTTGTTTAAAATTTAAATTTGGTATTATAATTGATCAATATTACATTATTCGTTTAAAATTTTCATAAAAACGATAATAGTTTTTATGCTTTTGGCAGTAATATTTGTCAAAAATATTAAAAATTTAATTTTAAGTGTTTTTCTAATTATAGTAATTTACTTTTTAAGTATGGTAGGTATAATTATATTATTCAAATAATTAATCTTAAATGATTTTAAAGTTTAATTGTTTTAATTGTATTATATAAATAACTACGTGTTTATAGTATGGTTTGTTGTTGTTTCTATTCATTAGATAATTGGTTCAGTAATTATTTTATTTACTATAGATTAATGAATTGATAAGAAATCAAATTATAAGTAATGATGATTTTTCTAAGTAAATTTAGCAATTAAGAATAAAATCTATTTCAATGAATTTTATGTTTGTATATTTGCAAATATCTGAGAGAGATTTTTACGTTTTTGAAATTCTGCATTAAAAAATATAAAATTTCCAATTTTAAAATATAAATTGAAGAGATTAGTAATCTTGTATTTGTTTAATATCTATAATATAATTTATTAGCTGTCAACTATGCTAATTAGGTTAATTAATTAATGGCCAGTTTTACTATTTATATTAGCAAAATATAAATAGTTAGTAGTTATTACATAATAAAGTATACTAATTGTAGAACGGTTAAAAAAAATTAGTAATATCAAGAAAAATGAAAAATTGAGATTTTATCACAAATTCGCTTTCTTGTACAAAAGTCTTAATAATATTTATTTTATTTTTGCTAATATTATTAAGAACTAGTTAATTATAAAGATATAAGTAATTAAAAACTGAAAATTGTAATACAAAAGTATTTTTTACAAAAAAATAGGCGAGATAGCTCAGTTGGTTAGAGCGCATGATTCATAATCATGAGGGCGGGGGATCGTGTCCCCCTCTCGCTACTATGTTAATTAATGTTTGTTAGATGACATAAAAATGTGATTATTTACAATGATTATTTGTAATAATAATAAATCAAGATATTGTGTTAATGTTTGTTAATATATGTCAAGTTTTATCAAAGTTTAGTTATATCGTATTTGAGTAATATTTGTAAGATTTTGTGAATAAAAATTATGGTAAATAATTGTGTTTACAGTTACAAAAAACAAGTCAAATCATATAATGCTATTATATGATTTGATGTAATATTTTTAGAAAATTTATCATGATGAAATATTTTGTATAGCATCTTATAAGATGCATGTATGTGTTTTTATATTTAAATTTGCTAGTGTGGCAAGTATTGTTTATATCTTTGTATACGTGGGTTCAATTATAAAATTTTATTATTATTATTATTATTTGTGCGTGTTCATAAAGTTTGTATTGTATAATTTATTAATTATTATTCAATAGTTTGAATCTTACTGTTTTCAGTAATTATATTCATGAGTGGTTACTCATGTAAATTATATAATGAATATTTTTTATTTATAATATTTACAAATAAAATTTAGTATGATTAATTTTCATTATAATGAATAGTTTAACTGTATAAAATAGTGGAATTTGTTATTGAATGAAATGTGAAATTACTGGGAAAAGTGTTAATGACATTAAATGTTAAGGTTGTACGTTGTTTGGTTGAATTATGGATTTATTTTTTATTAGCTAATAAAAAATTAGTTTGAAATAATTTTTATGTATACTTATTTTGTTACTGGAGGTGCTGGATTTATAGGCGCTAATTTTGTAAAATATCTTTTACGTAAGTATAGTGATATTAAAATTATTGTGTTGGATAATTTAACTTATTCTGGAAATCTTGCTACAATTAAATCTGATTTAAAAAATCCTCGTTTTTCTTTTATAAAGGGTAGTATTGGTGATATAAAAGTTGTTAGTAGTATTTTTAATAAATATTTTGTTAATTTCGTGATTAATTTTGCAGCAGAAACGCATGTAGACAGAAGTATTATTAATCCACGAATATTTTTTGAAACTAATGTATTAGGAACTCAAAATTTGTTAGAAATTGCAAAAAAATATTGGACAATTGGCTATGATGTAAAAGGATATCCTGTTTATAAAAAAAATGTTAAATATTTACAAATCTCAACTGACGAAGTATACGGTAGCAGTGAGAGTAAAACAACTTTTTTTATTGAAAATACCCCGTTAGACCCGAATAATCCGTACAGTGCTTCTAAAGCATCAGCAGATTTAATTGTAAAGGCGTATAGTAGTACTTATAAAATTCCAATAAATATCACTCGTTGTTCTAACAATTATGGACCTTATCAATTTCCAGAAAAACTAATTCCGTTGAGTATTAAAAATATTCTTGATGGCAAGCAAATTCCGATCTATGGTGATGGACAAAATATGCGTGATTGGATTTACGTAGAAGACCATTGTAGAGCTATTGATTTAGTATTGCATAGTGCTAAAACCGGGGAAATATATAATATTGGAGGCTCGAATGAAAAAAAAAATGTTGATGTTGTTAGTTTAATTATTTTCAGTATGAAGAATTTATTAGAGAGTAACCCGCAGTATCAGAAAATGTTTTACTCATCAGCTTCCTGTTTTTCACCACAATTAGAGCGAATAAATAAAAAATTGATTTCTACTGTAAAAGATCGTTTAGGACATGATAGACGTTATGCTATAAATTCATCGAAGATAAAAATTGATCTTGGTTGGAGTCAAGAAATACAATTTGAAGAAGGCCTTTTGAAAACTATTTGTTGGTATTTAGACAATCAAAATTGGGTTAAAGAAATAACATCAAAATCAATTTTAAATTGATTTTGATGTTGATCCAGTATTAATAATTATTTTTGATATACATTCTCGTAGAAATAATATTCTAACATTATTCTTGTATTTATTGTTATGACTATGTAAAAATTGTTCCGTATTTAATTGTTGAAAATTGTGAATGAAATTCTTTTTAGATCATTTCTAATGTTAATTAAAAATGACTTTGGATCTGAATTTTATATTCTAAATGATATTTTTATATCAAAAAATAAATTTTATTTAGAAATTATTGAACAGATTTACAAAAATCGAATCTTTTTATATATTGATTTTGAAATATGAAGGTATAATTAGACAACATTCGTTAAAAAGAAGATTTTAAAACCTGCTTTTTACTGTAATTAATAAAATTAAGCAGTAGAAATTAGTATACAAGAAAACATCTTAGATAACCGTGACATTTTTAAAAATCATTATCAGATTGTTCATGTATGAATTAATTTGAAAAATCGATCATAAGTTGTACTAAAAAAATATGTATTAACTTTGAAAAGTTAATACATATTTTTATTAATACGATTATATACAAATATATAGTTATAACAGATTAAAATTTAATTATTTTTATTGAATTTCGTATTATTAATTAATTTTTATACATTCAAATTGTCATGTAGTAGTTATTCTGAATGTTGTATACAAAATTAAATTTAAATTTTTGATTTTTTACAATTTTAATTTACTAAAAACCACGAATCGCCTTAATTCCAGGCAACTGTTTGCCCTCTATAAATTCTAATAAAGCACCGCCACCAGTAGAAACAAAACTTATTTTATCAGCAATTTTAAATTTATTTACACAAGCGACTGAATCTCCTCCTCCTACCAAAGAAAAAGCTCCCTTTTGAGTGGCGTGCACAATAGCTTTGCAAACGGCTAGAGAACCTTCGCAAAAATTGTCAAATTCAAAGACACCAGGAGGTCCGTTCCAAATAATTGTTTTAGAGTCTTTTATTACTTTTGTAAAAATTTTTTCTGTTTCATTGCCAATATCTAATCCTTCCCATCCATCTGGAATTTTATCTACTGGAACTGTTTGTATATTAGCACTGTTACTGAAATTGTCAGCGATCTTTGCATCTACAGCTAGAACTAATCTAACTTTATTATCTTTTGCTTTTTGAATTAATTCTAGTGATAAATTTAATTTATCGTTTTCACAAATAGAATTGCCAATTCTACCACCCATGGCTTTAGTAAAAGTATAGGTCATTCCACCTGTAATAATTAAATTATCTACTTTTTTCAATAAATTATTAATAACATCAATTTTAGATGAAACTTTGGCGCCACCAATAATAGCAGTAAAAGGGTGAACTGTATTTTTCATGACTTTTTCTATAGAATCAATTTCTTTTTGCATCAAATAACCAAAAAGCTTGTTGTCAGGTTCAAAGTAGTCGGCAATAAAAGTTGTAGAAGCATGTGCACGATGAGATGTTCCGAAAGCATCATTTACGTAAACTGTAGCATAAGATGCTAATTGTTTTGCCATATTTTTTTGATTGATTTTTTCAATCTGTTCAGCAACAGCTTTCTCTTTTTCTGAAATATTATTTGGTAATTCCCTTGGTTTTCCCTCTTCAGATGCGTAAAATCTCAAATTTTCTAGTAGTAAAACTTGCCCTGGTTTCAGAGCATTTGTTTTTTTGATTGCTTCTTCACTTAAACAATCTTTAGCAAAATCTATTTTTGTTTTTAACAATTCAGAAACATGTGGTAAAATGTGTTGTAAAGAGCATGTTGGTGTTATTCCTTTCGGGCGACCTAAGTGAGAGCCAATTATTAAACTACCACCATCTGAAATAATTTTTTCCAAAGTAGGTATAGCAGCACGAATACGTGTGTCGTCGGTGATTGTTAGATTCTTATCTAATGGCACATTAAAATCTACACGAACGAAAACTTTGTGTCCATAAAAAGAAAAATCATCAATTATTTTCATCGGAATATACTTATATTATTAATTAATTAATCGTGTTTAATTCATTCTTTCAAATTTTTGCATAGCATGGATAAGTACTTTTACTGTACTTTTTGGGATTGCATTATAAATAGATGCGCGGAATCCTCCAACTGATCGATGTCCCTTTATTCCAACTATTCCTTTAGAAGTTGCAAATTGTTGGAAATCGTTTTCTAAATTTTTATATTCATCATTCATAATAAAACAAACATTCATCAATGAGCGATCTTCAATAGCTGCTGTTCCTTTGAACAAGCGATTACGATCTATTTCTTCATACAAAAGGTCTGCTTTTTCTTTGTTTCTTTTGTGTATTTCCTCAATTCCACCTAATGATTTTAGCCATTTTAGAGTTTGTAAAGCTGCATAAATAGGTATAACTGGAGGAGTATTAAACATTGATCCATTTTCAATATGGATGCTATAATTCAACATGGATGGTATAGATCGACTTACTTTCCCTAAAATGCTATTTTTAATAATTACGAAAGTCACTCCAGCAGGAGCTAAATTCTTTTGAGCACCTCCATAAATTAACCCATATTTTGATACATCTATTGTCCTGGAAAAAATGTCAGATGACATATCAGCCACAATTGGAACAGAGGATTCAATATCACTGTGTATCTCTGTTCCAAAAATAGTATTGTTTGTCGTAATGTGAAAATAATCTACATCTGAAGGGATTATATAATTTTTTGGGATATAGGAAAAATTCTTTTCTCTAGAAGAAGCTAGTTCTAAAACTTCTCCAAATAATTTTGCTTCTTCTATTGCTTTACATGCCCATGCTCCTGAGTTAAGATATGCTGCTTTAGTCTCTAATAAATTATATGGAACCATGCAAAATTGTAAACTTGCGCCACCTCCTAAAAATAGTATTGAATAGTCATTTGGAATATTTAATAATTCCTTGAATAACATGATTGTCTCGTTAAGTACTAATTGAAAATCTTTACTTCTGTGGCTTATTTCCATAAGTGATAATCCGGTATCAGAAAAATTAACAACGGCTTTTGCTGTATTATTTACAGTTTCTTGTGGAAGAGTAGACGGTCCAGGGTTAAAATTGTATTTTTTCATAAAATTTTTTAAGAAAATCACGCACAAAGATTACTTTAATACTAAAGTATAGCTTTTTGTCAAAAAAAATGATTTTTATTTCGATTTTTATGAAATGAATACTGTTTGTATAAATTAAAAAATTTTAAACTTGATTGTTATGGCGTTATATATTTTGTTTTGTTATTTTTTATTGCGAATCTTAATGTGGTTTTGATTTTTAATTATTTGTCCAAATAATTAAAAATAGTTTATGGTTAAAATTTTTTAACTTTTATTTAGACTTTAAGCTTTAACAACTCTATGATAATGAAATTGAAAATTCAGGTGTATTCTATTTTTTGTGAAAAATGCTAAAATTAATGGTTCCGTAAGTTCTTTGTTGACTAAAGTAAGGTACTTTGGAAAAGTCATAGTTTTTTGGATGTTCTAAAATAAAAATCCCGTTCTCTTTTAATAGAGAAGAAAAAAATATCAGTGTAGGTATTAAGTATAATTGTTTTAAAGTGTATGGTGGATCAGCGAATATTAAATTAAAAGAATTAGAGCAAAATTTTATAAAATGAAAAACATCTGTTTGAACTATTTGTAGGTGTGGTTCATCTAGCTGCAATTGCACTTTTTTAATAAAACAGCAGCAAGCTGTTTTATTCTCTACGCAAGTTACAGCCTTGCATCCACGAGAAAGCAGCTCAATACCTATACTACCTGTTCCAGCAAACAAATCAAGAGCTACAGCATTTTTAAAATCAAAATAATTAACAAGTACGTTGAAAAGATTTTCTTTGGCAAAGTCAGTTGTCGGGTGTAATTTGAATGATTTTGGAATTTTGAATTGACGTCTACTATACATTCCAGATATAATACGCATTAACTTTAATTTTTTTTATATACCTTATATGGTTTGATTGATTGCGAATATTTTTATGTGTTTAATTATATTAAGTGTGAATTACATGTGTAATGTATGTTCTGATAGTTTGAGCGTGAGTACAGGTAGTAAATACCAGTAAAATTCTAATATATCTAATCAACCTCAGTCACAATTTAATTAAAATTTAAACAATAGTTATATTATTTTTGTTTTTATTTTAATAATTGATTTTTGATAATTCTTTTGAAGGATTATTCCGAATTTTTTGTAAAATCGGTGTTCAGTAATATTTTTAAATATGAAATTTAGATTTTTTTATTTATCAAAATCTGGTACTAATTACAAATAAGTTTGAGAGTAAAGTAATAGTATTCAAAAAATGTTTTTGAGATTGTTATAATGATTTTAAAGAAAATATGCTTTAATAGTTTATGTTGTTGAGATATATTTTTTTGTGTTTTAATGAATTTGTTTAAATTATTTAAAATTACATTTGTGAAATTTTTTGTATAAATGCTTCAATCAATGACTGGTTTTGGTAAAACAAATCTTGATCTCTTTTGTAAGAGAATAAATATAGAAATTAGATCACTGAATAGTAAACAGTTAGATTTAAATATAAACATTCCTGTTGGTTTACGTAAAAAAGAAATGGAAATCCGTGATTTATTATTTAAAACAATTGAAAGGGGAAGGGTTGATTTTGTTATTTATATAGAGGATATCAGTAAAAAAAATCATCAAATAAATAAAAATGCTGTAGAGAATTATTTTTATCAAATTAGAGATATAGTAAAAAATTTAAGTATACCGTTCAAAAATGATTATTTCCACACAATTTTTTCTTTTCCAGGAGTGATTGAGTCAAAATTTTTAGAAATAACTGACATTGAATGGGTTGATATAAAACAAATGATATTAGAAGCATTGAAAGCATTTGTTGGTTTTCGTGTCAAAGAAGGTGAAATGATAAATTTTTTTTTGAACAAAAAAATCAAAGCAATTATTGAACTTTTATATAAAATTAAAAACTATGAATTTGAACGCATTGAAAAAATTAAAGAAAAACTTTCTAAATCAATTGAACAAATCGAAATTTTGTCTTACGATAAAAATCGTTTTGAACAGGAATTACTATACTATATCGAACGTTTGGATATAAGTGAAGAAAAAGCTAGACTTGAAAATCATTTAAATTTGTTTTTAGAAACAGTAAAAAATGAAAAAAGTCAAGGGAAAAAATTGGGATTTATTGTGCAAGAAATTGGCCGTGAAATTAATACATTAGGTTCTAAATCTAATCATATTGAAATGCAAAAAATTGTTATTGAGATGAAAAGTGAACTTGAGCAAATCAAGGAACAAATATTAAATGTTTTGTAACATACCGGTTTTGTTTTTGTTAATTTCATTGAATATCGTATTATTTTACATGTGTAATTTTGAAAAAATAAAAAAAAAATTAATTGTTATTTCTGCACCGTCTGGAGCAGGGAAAACTACTTTTATTGATTTTTTATTAAAGGAACAATTATTTTTAGAGCTTTCAATATCAGCAACAAGTCGAAAAGCTCGTATTGGTGAAAAAAATGGTGAAGAATATTATTTTTTTACGATAAAAGAGTTTAAAAAAAAAATATCAAAAAAATTATTTATTGAATATGAAGAAGTATATCCAGGACGTTTTTATGGCACACTAAAGTCAGAAATATATGCCAAATTGCAAAATGGGAAAAATATAATTTTGAATTTAAATGTTAGTGGAGGATTAACAATTAAAAAAATTTATGGAGATAATGTATTGTTAGTTTTTCTCATGCCTCCTTCTATTAAAGAATTGCAGTGCCGTTTAGAAAAAAGAGGTACTGAATCGGTTAAATGTATTAAGCATAGATTACTTAAAGCAACAAATGAAATCAGTTTAGCGATCAAGTATGACATAATCATTTTAAATGACGATTTAGAAATTGCTAAAATGGAATTTATGCAAATTATGGATAAATATATACAAAAATGAAAATAGGAATTTTAGCAGGTTCTTTTAATCCTGTACATATTGGACATTTACTAATTGCGAATCACTTTGCAGAGTGTGGATTGTATGATAAGATTTGGTTTTTAATTACTCCTCAAAATCCATTGAAAAATAAAAATGATTTAATGAGTAAGGAATTACGCTTGAAATTGTTAAAAAAATCTATTCAAAACTGTAATAAATTTGAAATTTGTACTATTGAGTGGGATATGCCTAGCCCGTTTTACACTGTTAATACTTTGTTAAAATTACGAATGGATTATCCACAAAATTCTTTTGAATTAATTATTGGATCAGATAACTTTGCATTTTTTCACTCATGGAAAGATCATCGTACAATTTTAGAAAATTTTAAGATTTTTATTTATCCTCGTAGTGATTATGGTGTTGTGTATTTTACACATCCAAATATATTTTTTTGTAAAAATGTTCCTAAAATAGGAATTTCGTCTACTTTTGTTAGGGAATCTCTTGCAAATGGAAAAGATATCAGCTTATATATACCTAAATTGATACATAAAAATGTTATTAACAATAAATTTGTGGCTATTGGTTAAATAGCTAACTAAATAATATATAAAAATATTTTTTATGATATAATTTGTAATTTATGTTATAATATTGTTATTGTAATTAAAATTATAAAATTCTAATGAAAATAAGTGTTTTGGTTGGCTTACAATGGGGTGACGAGGGGAAAGGTAAAATGATAGATGTACTTACTCCAGAATATGATATCATAGCTCGTTTCCAAGGAGGTCCGAATGCGGGTCATACTTTATTGTTTAATGGGGAAAAATGTGTTCTTTGTTCTATTCCATCAGGAATTTTTCATGGTAAAAAAAATGTAATTGGGAATGGCATGGTGTTAGATCCTGTTTTATTTAGATCTGAAATAGAAATGTTATCATTTTTTCATCTTGATTTAACTGATAATATATATATATCACGAAGAGCACATTTAATTCTACCAACTCATCGTTTGCTGGATAAAGCCTATGAAGCACAAAAAGGTGTAAATAAAATTGGGACTACAGGGAAAGGGATTGGTCCGGCTTATATAGATAAAGTTAGTCGTAATGGATTGAGAATCGGTGATATAGATTGTGATTTCGAAAAAAAGTATATAGATAAAACTTATCGACATAAAAAGCTGTTACAACAGATGAATTTTAAATATGATCTAGCATCTATTGAAAAAGAATGGGTTGAAAGTATTGAAATCATTAAACAATTTAATAGAATAGATACTGATGATTTTATTAATAAGGCTTTAAACAAAGGGGAAACCGTGTTGGCTGAAGGAGCACAAGGAACTATGTTAGATGTTGATTTTGGTTCTTATCCTTTTGTAACATCATCTAATACTGTTTGTGCTGGTGCATGTATAGGGTTAGGAGTTTCTCCGACTAAAATAGGTGATGTATTTGGTATTTTTAAAGCATATTGTACTCGAGTTGGCAGCGGACCATTCCCAACAGAGTTGTCAGACAGTATTGGAGAAAAACTTCGTAGTATTGGAAATGAATATGGTTCAGTAACTGGAAGATCCAGGAGATGCGGATGGATAGATCTAGTTGCACTTCGCTATGCTATTATAATAAATGGAGTTACGCAATTAATTATGACTAAAAGTGATGTGTTAGACAGTTTTGAAATCGTTAAAATATGTATCGCTTATGAAATAAATGGTAGAAAAACAAAAAAAATCCCATTTGAAATAAATAGTTCAGTGAAACCAGTATATAAAGAATTACCTGGTTGGAAAACAGACATGTCAAATGTTGATTCAGAGGATAAATTTCCAAAAGCATTTGAAGATTATCTGGAATTTTTAGAAGTTTTTTTAGAAAAAAATATTAAAATTGTTTCTGTAGGTCCAGGCAGAAATCAAACAATAGTCAGAAATAAACTAAAACAATTATGAGTATGTATTTTATTTTAATTGCAGTTATTGCAATAATTGGGTTACTTGCATCAAGTAATTTAAAAAGAAAAATTAAAAAATATTCTAAAATTTTTTTGGAAAATGGAATTACTGGTAAAGATGTTGCAGAAAAAATGTTGTATGACAATGGAATTTATGATGTACGTGTAACTGTATCAGATGGAATTCTATCTGATAATTATAATCCAAATGAAAAAATTATTGGGTTAAGTAAAGCTATTTATTCAGAGAGTAATATATTTTCAATGGCTGTAGCAGCTCATGAAACAGGACATGCTATACAGCATGCAACTGCTTATACCCCTCTTGTTTTTCGTTCAGCTTTGGTGCCTGTTGTAAATTTTTCAGCTCAATGGGTTCAGTGGATTATATTTACTGGATTATTGTTAATGGGAAGCGGATCTAATTTTGGATCTTCTATTCTGTTAACTGGTATCGGGTTGTTTTTTATAATTACTCTTTTTAGTTTCATTACTTTACCTGTTGAAATAGATGCGAGTATGCGAGCTCTTAATTGGGTAAGGAGGTCTGGTATAACTAGTTTGCAAAACTATAATTATGCTGAGAAAGCACTTCGAGCAGCTGCATATACTTACGTAATTGCAGCATTAAGTTCATTAGCAACACTATTTTATTATGTAATGATTTATACAAATAGAAAAAATTAAATTGAAAAATTACACATGATTGGGTTGCATATTGTAAGTCTTTCTTTTGGTCAGTTTCAAGCTGGGGCTTATACTTTGGTATTAGCAGAGGAAAATGGCAATAGAAAAATTCCGATAATTATCGGAATACCTGAGGCTCATTCTATTGTAAGTGTTTTAGAGGGGATAGAGCCTCCGCGTCCGTTAACACATGATCTATTTATTTCATTTGCAAAAGCTCTGAATGTTAAATTGAATCAAGTAAATATTTCTGAATACATAGAAGGTGTTTTTTATTCAAAGTTAATTTTTGATGTAGAAGGGAAAATGATTTCTATTGATTCTCGTACTTCTGATGCTATTGCTTTAGCTATTCGTTTTAAAACTGCTATTTTTACTACAGAGGATGTAATAAAAGAAACTGGAATAATTTTTACAGATGAAGGTGCTATTTTAGATGTAAATAGTCGATTAATAAAAAAATCAAAACTCTCTCTCAAAACTATGAATATTGAAGAGCTTAAAATTGCATTAAAGGATGCAATAGATAGGGAGGATTATGAAAAGGCTTCTTATATACGAGATTTAATCAAAGAAAAATAAATTCGTTTTTTTTTGATGTATTGAATTTTATTATTTATTTAAATAATGTAAATTATAACTTAGATTTTTAATGATTGTTTTGCATATCACTGAATAAATAAGAAATAATTGTTCTTATAGATCTGCATTTTTTGTAAAAACTTTTAATTTAAGAATTTTTAGAGCAATATTTGTTTTTTATAAACAAATATTGTAATACAGTTAACTACATGTATTTTGTGTTAAGTGTGTACATCAAAAAATAAGGTAATGGATCTAAAAAATGTGTTTGTTGATTTGTAAGATTCCTATATCTTTTTTTCAGAAAAACTATAATAACAAAACAAATCGCAGATATATGCGGTTGTATAACTTAGGGCTGTTATATGTTACAAACATGTAATATTGTGTAATATTAATTCAATGGAATAGTTTCAACTCTTTTTTTGTGTCGACCTCCTTTGAATGGTGTGTTTAAGAAAACATCTATTATTTTTTGAACTTCTTCTTTGATTATGAAGCGTGAAGGTAATACTAGCACATTCGCATCGTTATGTTCTCTAGCTAGGCGAGCTATTTTTTCATTCCAGCACAAAGCAGAACGCACTTTCTGATGTTTATTTAGTGTCATGTTTATCCCGTTTCCAGAACCACAAATGCCTATCCCAATAAATATATCGCCGGTTTCAATAGCTTCTGCTAGCTTATGTCCATAAAAAGAATAACTTACACTATCACTAGTATATGTTCCGTAATCAATGTACAGCGTATTTTGACTACTTAAAAGTATTTTAACAAACTCTTTTAATTCATATCCTGCGTGATCAGATGTAAGTCCAATAATTGTTACCACAATTTATAGCATTTTTTTTACTTGTTTATATACATTTTCACCAGTAAAACCAAGCTTCTTGTCAAGAATTTTATATGGGGCAGAAAATCCAAATGATTCTAGTCCCCATACTTTACCTTTAATTCCAACTAATTCCAAAAGAATTATTGGTAATCCAGCAGTCAATCCGAAAGTTTTTTTGCCTGGTATAATTACTGAATTTTGGTATTCACTTGTTTGTTTTCTAAATAATCCTTCTGAAGGGATAGAAACAATTCTCACCTTGATCCCATCTTTCCTTAATAAGACTGCACCTTCTATTAGTGTTGACACTTCTGACCCTGATGCTATTAAAATAATATCTATATCCTCCCCATCGCATTCTACAACGTATCCTCCCTTTTCTGTTTGTAATGCTTCTTCATAACGATTAGTTTTAGCTGGTAAATCAATAATATTTTGACGGGAAAAAATTAATCCTGTAGGAGTAGTAGTATTTTCAATAGCTAATTTCCATGCAATAGTTGTTTCATGAACATCAGCAGGACGAAGAATTAACATAGAATTATTGCCATTGTGATTTTTTAATTTTTCCATTAGACGAATCTGTGCTTCTTGTTCTACTGGTTCATGAGTTGGTCCATCTTCTCCTACACGAAATGAATCATGTGTCCAAATAAATTTAATAGGTAATTCCATTAATGCCGCCATACGTATAGCAGGTTTCATGTAATCTGAGAAAACAAAAAATGTACCACAAGCAGGAATTACACCTCCATAGAGAGACATTCCAATACATAAACAAGCCATTGTTAATTCTGTCACACCTACTTGTAAAAAAGAACCAGAAAAATCATTGCTATTTATAGCTTTAGTTTGTTTTAAAAATCCATCAGTTTTATCAGAATTGGATAAATCAGCTGAGGAAACAATCATATTTTCGATTTTTTTTGCTAAAAAACTTAAAATATTAGAAGAAGCTGAACGAGTGGATTCTCCGGATTTATGTCTAATTGTTTCCCAATTTATTTTAGGTGGTTTTTCATATAACCATGTACGTAGTTTAGTTGCTTTTTCAGAATTTATTTTGGACCATTCTGATTCTTTTTTAATTTGCTTATTGACAATTTTTACTAATTCTTTTCTTCGATTTTCATACAGTTCCATTACTTCAGGGAAGATTTTAAATGGATTTTCAGGATCTCCACCCAAATTTTTGATAGTAGCTTCAAAACTTGCTCCGCATTCACTTAATGGCATCCCATGTGTTGCACAATTTCTCTCGAAAGGACTATTATCAATTTTTACTACACCCTTACCCATAATTGTTTTTCCAATAATGAGAGTTGGTTGATTTTTTTCTTTTTGTGCATCTTGTAAAGATTTTCGAATTTCTTCTGCACTATTCCCGTTAATTTTAATCACATTCCAACCCCATGAATGATACTTCATTGCAGTATCTTCACTTGTTACACTTTCTACTTTTGTAGAAAGTTGAATATCATTTGAATCATAGAACATAATAAGATTATTCAATCTTAAATGTCCTGCAATACGTCCAGCTCCTTGTGAAATTTCTTCTTGAATTCCTCCATCTGATATATATGCATAAATTTTTTGTGATGTACTAAAATTAGTTTTAGCTTGAAGAAATTTAGCTGCTATAGCTGCCCCAACAGCATAAGTGTGCCCTTGACCTAGTGGTCCAGAAGTATTTTCTATACCACGAACTACATTTAATTCGGGATGCCCAGGTGTATGGCTATTCAATTGACGAAATTTTTTCAATTCATCTAGAGAAAAAAAACCAGATAAAGCAAGAACAGCATATAACATAGGGGACATATGGCCTGGATCTAAAAAAAAACGGTCTCTCCAATGCCATGTAGGGTTATTTGGATCAAAAATTAAAAATTCACTATAGAGCACATTAATGAAATCTGCTCCACCCATAGAACCTCCTGGATGCCCAGAATTAGCCTTTTCTACCATTGCAGCAATCAATATGCGAATATTATCAGCTGCCTTATTTGTAATTTGATTTTTTTCCATTTTATAGTTTTAGTATGATGTAAACAAATTCATAATTTCATATACCTATCATGTTATACTTTCGGTAAAGTAACTCAGACCACAAATATATAATTTTAAAACTTGTTGGATTGTTTTTTTTACAAAGTTTTTTAATTAAAAATCAAAAATATTTTAAATAAAATGTTTTAATATCGTTTATGTTAATTGTATTTGAATTTTTATGATATGTTCTTTTAGAAAATTTTTAATTTTTGTTTGTTTACTTTATAAAATTTATTGAAATCAAATTATATGATGTATTTGAATTGCAACTTCTATGATTTAATTAATTAATTTATGAATTTAAATTATTTAATGTTTTGAATTGCTTTATATCAATTTATTAATAATTGACATTATAGTTTAATTTTTTGCAAAAATTAAACTATATAAAATGTTTTTTGTTTACTGATAACCCATATTTAATTGATTTTATGAATCATTATATATATAAAATTATTAGTTTAAAATTAAGTTTGATTAATGACAAGTGTATATTTATATTAAGTGTTTAAAATAAAAAATAAGGCAAATCAAACGTCCAAAATTATAAATTTTTTGGAATGAAAATAGTTTTTACTTAGTTATTTCTTGATTTTTTTTGAAAAAATGAATTTTACACAGTGTTTTAGATGTTTATTTTATTTTTATTACTGATTAAAAATTTGCTTTTTATAAAAAAAATTCCCCCAATTTTCTATTTCTATTTTTGACAATTTTGGAGGATAGATAATTATTGGAATTCTGCCTTTACGCATGATCCAAATTTCATCAGATAATTTAAGTGCCAAATCAATATCGTGTATAGAGATAAATATAATCTTATTTTCAGATTTACTTATTTTTTTTAATAAAATCAAAATTTTTTTTTTGTTTAAAAAATCTAGAAAAGATATTGGTTCATCTAAGAGAACGATAGGTGTTTGTTGTACCAATGCTTTAGCAATCATTACCTTTTGTCTTTCACCATCACTTAAAGTTTGTGTAGTTTTATTTATGAGATTAGAAATACGCATCAATTCTAACGTGTATTTTATATAGATTTTATCATTTCTATTTAATCTTCCAAAAAATCCTGTGTAAGGAATTCTCCCAAGGCTCACTAATTCATATACAGACATATTATATGCATTTATTTTTTCTGTTAATGCTATGCTAATTGTTCTTGATAGATTTTTTTTTGAAAAAAAAAACAAATTTTCCCCATTAATAGCTATTTCTCCACATAAAGGCAAGTGAAAGGCTGAAAGTGTTTTCAATAAAGTGGATTTGCCAGCACCGTTTGCCCCAATGAGACAAATAAATTTACCGTGTGAAATAGTTGTATTAATTGAATGAGCTATTATTTTTTTATGTTTATTCCATTTATAACCTATTGATAGGTTGTGAATATTTATGGTAAGTTCTTTCATAATTTATTCAAAAATTAATTGGAATATTTTTTTTTCATCAAAAATTTCATTAGCTATTTCTAACAAGTCTGATGATTTTAACATGTCTATTTTTTTATAAATATTTGATAAAGTATCATACTTATTAAGATGTAATAAATTTTTTCCGAATCTTAAAGCAAAATTTTCTTTGTTTTCGTTTTCTATTCCTAGTTTCCCTTTTAATTGTTTAGCATATATATGAAGTTGTAGCGTGTTTAGTTTTTTATTGCATAATTTTTTCAATTCCTTATATGTAAAATTTATACATTTATCTTTCACTTTTGAATCACAACTAAAATAAATATTAAAACATCCTGTATCACTATAAGAAATAGAATTTGACTCTATAATGTATGCTAATCCATGTGTTTCTCGTAAAGAAACATTTAGTCTGCTATTCATATTTGAACCTCCTAATAGATTACTTAAAAGATATAATCCAATTTTCTTTTCGTTATATCGATCGTACCCTCTACTGCCAATTATTATATGTGACTGATTAAGTTTTTTTTCGATTTTTTTCTTTTGAGAAGAAATAATTTTAGGTGTGATTCTACTTTTTATAGATATAAAACTCTCTTTATTTTCTAGAAAATATTTTTGTGCTAAATGAAAAATTTTTGTAGATGGTGTTTCGCCGTAAAAAAAAAAAACCATATTTTTTGGATTGTAAAATGTATTGAAAAATTCATAGCAAGACTGAGAAGTGAATTTATCCATATTACATTTCCTTCCTAAAATATTGTGACCTAATTCACTTTTTTGAAATAATATATTTTCAAATTCATCAAATATTAATTCAGAAGGGATGCTTTCGCATAAATCAATTTCATCTTTAATAATTTCTTTTTCTTTTTCTATTTCAATAGATGGGAATAAAGGACAAAAAATCAAGTTAGAAAGCAGTTTAATTGCTTTTTCTGTGTCTTCTGAAAGACAAATTGAATATAAGAAAGTTTCTTCTTTTGTTGTAAAAGCGTTAAGCTCTCCTCCTATATTTCCAATGTGCTTAATAACATGTTTTGAATTATTTTTTTTGCTTCCTTTAAAAAGCATGTGTTCAACAAAATGGGCTAATCCAAATTGATCCATTCGTTCATCACGTGCTCCTGCATTTATAACAAATCCACAATAAGAAATTGCAGATACAGAATGGAGATAAACAACCCGTAATTGATTAGACAAAACAAGAGATGAATATTGCTGATTGTTTATATAATTCAACTTAAAAGCATTTTTAAAGTACGGTCTAAATAAATTATTGTATTTTCTCAATCGTATGTACTTAGAAAAATATTATTACATAATTAATCTTCTAGTAAATGAAGTTTTTGAGAATAAATTGCATGAATTTTCAGTTTTCTTTTTGTAACAGAAGGCTTAATATAAGCTTGTCTACTCCTAAGCTCTTTTGTAATACCAGTTTTTTCAAATTTTCTCTTGAATTTTTTCAGTGCTTTTTCAATTGGTTCTCCTTCTTTTAGTGGAATAACAATCATAAATGTAAATATTTATTTAAAAAATTTAAAAGATTTAAAAATCTTTATATGAAAGGGCCAATATAGCAAAATTTTTTGATTAAATTATGACAATTATATACACATTAAATTGTTTGATTTGTGTAATTGTGTAAACATGTTAGAATTTTTTATTATATGGATTTTTTTATAAAACAACGAATATTAGACAAACGTTATCTTCAGATGGCAATGTTATGGGCAGAAAATTCTTATTGTAAAAGGAAACGAGTTGGTGCTCTTATTGTAAAAGATAAAATGATCATTTCTGATGGGTATAATGGAACACCTTCTGGATTTGAAAATAATTGCGAAGATGAGAATGGGTTAACTAAATCGTATGTTTTGCACGCAGAGGCAAATGCAATTACCAAAATTGCATGTTCTAATAACAGTAGTAAGAATGCAACGTTATATATTACAACTTCTCCATGCATTGAATGTTCTAAATTAATTATACAAGCAGGAATTAATAGAGTTGTTTATTCTGAAGTATATAGTTTGATGAATGGTATTTTTTTACTTAAAAAAGCAGATATTGAAGTCATAAAAATAGATAAAATAGAGTTGGAAAAATGAAGTGATGAGTCTAAAAAAAAATCAATTATTAATAGGTTGTAATTTTACAATTGTATTAATTGTAGTTGTCATTGTTGGCAATTTTATTTCTAAATTTTGTGTAAGTGAAAAAAATTTCATACGCACTTTTTACAAAAACAAAATGAAATTTATTTTAGATGGGTTTAGTAAAAAAAATAGTGATGCTATCGCTATAAAAAATGTTGTTGGAAATTCAATTATACGTGTTAATGAATTTGATCCATATTCTTTTTATATTTCTGATGATAAATTGCAGCGATTTGATAAAAATTTTGAATGTAATTTTTGTGGTATTGGAATAAATTATTCTTTTTATATGGATACTATTACAATTGTAAATATTTTGCGTAGAGCCAATGTTTTTTGTTCTAAGTTATCACCAGGTGATAAAATCATTTTTATTGGTGATTCTGTTTTTGTTGATGATGGCATTACAAAATTGAGAATTGTAATGCCATTCAAAGAAAGAATTGGAACTTTATTGAAATTGTATACTCCTCAAAATTATTTTGCCAGAATTGAAAATTCATACAGTAAAAGAAGAAATATTTCTTCTTTTACTGTTAATTTTTTTTGCGAACCCTGTAAAGGGATTGGGTATATTAAAATATGTAATAAATTTACTTGTTGTACTTATGATGAATTTATGTATGCTGTGAGAAAATTGTTGTTACTTGGGTGTAAGTCATTTATCATAGATTTAAGAATGAATAAAGGCGGATCTTTTGAGTCAGCGATAAAAATTGCAAATGAGTTGTTGCCAGCTAATAGCACGATTGTGCATATTAAAAAAAAATCACGGATTCTTATGAAGATTGTTTCAGATGGAAATGGTATTTTACGGAACACCCAAATTGTAATTTTAATAGATGGGATATCTGCTTCAGCTAGTGAAATTATTGCTGGATCAATTCAAGACAATGATAGAGGACTAATTATTGGATATCATTCTTTTGGGAAAAGTTTGATTCAAAATCAAATTAAATTATCTGATGGTTCGGTTATTGGGATTACTATTGCTAAATATTATACTCCCTCTTATAGAAATATACAGCGTAAATATAAATCAATTGAAATTTTTGATCAAAATTTAGTTTTGACTAATATCATTGATAAAAATAAAAATTATTGCAATAATAGTGTTAATGTAAACACTTCATCAATTTTTCGCACATTACGCGGTAGAATAATGAATGAGAATCGTGGAATTGTTCCTGATGTCCTTGTTTTAAAAAACAATTTACATTTTGTTTCTTGTTGTTTTTCTTTAGAAAGAAAGAATATTTTTTGTTATTTTGCTTTTAAGTTTTTTAATGCAAATCGTGAGATTTTAGACCAATTTGTAGATTATTCGTCCATGTTAGAATATTTAAAAACACAGCCTATACTTGAAGAAATCATTCGGTTTGCATTTGATAATGGAATGAAAGAAAAATTTGATTTGATTAATTATTCATCAGATCAAATTATTTACACTGTGTACGCATATTTATTGAGTTTTTTTGGAGATGATGATATGCCAGTTTATTTATCTGGTGATTTTATTATTGCTCAGGCAATAGAAGCTATTAATCATGGATATACTTATTTCTGATACTGTTTTGTCTATTAAATGAAAAAACACATACCGAATGTTAAGTTATTTTCCTATTGTCATTTGATAATGTATTAATTATTAAAATTTGAAAAACACTGTATATTTTAGAATATTGCTTTTACTATTTGTGTTGGCTTTTGTTGCTGTGGTGCAAGCAAATAGCTTTGTTAGGTTTAACACTAATTTAGAAAGTTGTGATAGCTTGGTTTCTTGTGATGATATTGTGTCTGTTTCAGATTCTTTATCTAAATACAAATATTTTTCTCCTAATCCTAATATAGCTGTAATTTATTCTGCTGTTTTTCCAGGATTAGGACAAGTCTATAATAGAAAGTATTGGAAGTTGCCTATTGTTTATGCAGGATTTAGTTGTTGTATTTATTCTATTATTTGCAATAGTATAAAGTACAATTATTACAAAAATACTTATACAAATTTTAGCAGGGTTAATTTCTCTGAATACTCAAAACGTCATCAGTTTGATAAATTTGGCAAAAAATATTTAGAATGGAGTAATAAAAGAAATATTTTTATTGAAAAATTAAAAAATGAGAAAGAATTTTATAGACGATATAGAGATTTAAGTTGTATTGCTACATTTGGTTGGTATGCGTTGTTTGTAGTAGACGCTTACGTAGATGCTCAGTTATTTAATTTTGATATTGGTGAAGATTTGAGTTTGAGAGTAAATATATTTTTTGCTAATGAAGTACTATAATGGTGTTTTTTATTTTTAATTATGTGATTTTAGTTTTTTGTAATATTTTGATGATGCGTTGTATTTTTTTAACGCATACATTAATAATTTTCGTATAAATGTAGATAGTGTATAAAAATTATTGACAATATTTTTATACACTATGATTTTTGTTTTTGCAAATTTTTTACAAAGTTTTTATAGCTATAAATTAAAATCGGTAAATAATAATTGTAAAATAGTTTTATTTATGGATTATGGTTTTTTATATAGTGTAATGGTGTATTTTCAAAAACTATAAGTTGATTTATAGTATAATTAGTTTTGTTAAACTACGGAAAGTTATAAAATCTAGGAATTGACTTATGTGATGCAAAGAGTTAAAGTGCAGAATATAAAATTATATTGTCATTATTTATAGTAGTGCCAATTTTGTCATATTTACAGGCATTTTTCAGTGTAGTTATTGTGTAAGTTTTTGAATTGATCATTCAAAATAAATATTGCCAGGTGTAATTTTAATTTTTTGTAATCAAAATGTTACATTCAGTCATAATTTTTTTGTGTATATGTATCAAATATGCAATATAAAATATTCTATATTTAAATTGTTAAAATTAAAATTCTAGTTAATTTTTTTATAAATCAGTAGTAAACTACATATCATTATAATTTTGTTGTTTTTTAGTAAAAACTACCAAAGTTTTTACATTATATCTGAGTAATCTATTGAATTGTAAAGGCTATGAAAAGTATAGAAGCTGAGAAAATACAAAAAGCGTACGAAGTTTTGTTGGATAGTTATACTGGTTCAGTCCATCGTAAAAAAATTTCTATTATAGAAAAGGCTTTTAATTTCGCAAATGAAGCTCATAAAGGGATTAAAAGGTACTCAGGCGAGCCATTTATTTTGCATCCATTATCCGTTGCTTTAATTGTGAGTAAAGAAATGGGATTAGGGTCTACTTCAATTTCTGCTGCTTTACTTCATGATGTCGTTGAAGATACAGATCGAACAATAGATGATGTGGAATTCCTTTTTGGAAGAAAAATTGCTCAAATAGTTGGTGGATTAACTAAAATTTCTGGTGGAAATTTTTCAAAAAATGTTTCTATTCAAGCAGAAAATATGAGAAAGTTGTTATTAACTATGTCAAGCGATATTAGGGTAATTCTAGTCAAAATTGCTGATAGACTGCATAATATGCGTACTTTATGTTCACTTCCTCTTGTTAAACAATATAAAATTGCTGGTGAAACTTTGTATTTATACGCACCAATGGCACATCGTTTAGGTTTGTTTTCTATTAAAACTGAATTAGAGAATTTGAGTTTTCAGAGTGAATATCCGAGAGAGTACAAGCAAATAGATGAGCAACTAAAGATTACATCTCATAATCGTGGTAAAATATATGATCAATTCATAATGCCACTTAAGGAAGAACTTAACAAGTTAGGGTACTACTATAAAATACAAAAAAGAACGAAATCTGTTTATTCTATTTGGAGTAAAATGCAAACAAAGGGGATAAGCTTTAGTGATATTTATGATATTTTTGCTGTTAGAATTATTTTTGAATCTGATTCTAGATATACAGAAAAAAAACAGTGTTGGGATATTTATTCTATAGTAACTGATTTGTATCAATTGCGTCCTGATAGACTTCGTGATTGGGTTAGTCATCCAAAAGCAAATGGTTATCAATCTCTTCATTTGACTGTAATGGGGCCAAATGGACAGTGGATAGAAGTACAAATTAGAAGTTTTCAAATGGATGAAGTGGCAGAAAAAGGCTTTGCGTCTCATTGGAAGTATAAAGAACAAGGTAGCGATTTTAATTTTCAACAGAATGAATTAGATCTTTGGCTTGAGAAAATACGAGCGATTTTAAGAGTACCAACTCCTAATGCAATGGATTTTTTAGATACAATCAAATTAAATTTGTACAGTGATGAAATATTTGTTTTTACACCGAAAGGTGATATTAAGACTTTACCACAAAGTGCTACTGTTTTAGATTTCGCTTATGAAATACATTCAGATATAGGTAATCACTGTATTGGAGCCAAAGTTAATCATAGATTAGCTTCTTTGAGTCATTTATTGGCAAGTGGAGACCAAGTAGAAATATTAATATCAGAGTCACAGTTGCCTAAAAAAGAATGGCTAAATATTGTTACAACAGCTACCGCTAAAACAAAAATAGAATCCACTATAAGGAAACAGAAAAAAATACAAATACAAAAAGGTGAAAAATTGTTAAACAATTATTTTGCTCTTTTTGGCATTAAAGTTGACACACAAAGTGTAGACAAGTTTTGTGATTTTTATGGGTATTCAAAAAGAGAATTTTTATTTTTTGCTTTAGATGAAAAACAAGTACAATTGCCAAAAAATCCGTATTCAATATTAAAAAATAGCATTGAGAATTTTTCTTCAGTACGTCATTCAAAATCAGTTGTTAATTCGTTGTCTTCTTCAAAAGAATTGGAAAATTCATTCATGAATAATTTTCAAAAAACAAATAAAAATGAAATTTTTATACTAAAAGAGGAAGAATTCCAAAAGAATTTTATTGTTAAATCTTGTTGTCGTCCTATTCCTGGTGATGAAGTTTTTGGGTTTGTTCGTGATGATGGTCAATTAGAAATACATAAAAAGCTGTGTAAAAAAGCAATATTTCTTAAAACACATTTTGGCAATCGGCTAATTCTTTGTAATTGGGCAGGGCATAGAGTTTCATCTTTTATCGTTGCACTCGAGCTTAAGGGCATAGATAGAATTGGTATGTTGAGTGATATAATGCAAGTCATTACTCATGATTTAGTCATAAATACGCGTAAAATATCAATTGCTGCTAATGATGGAGTCTTTGAAGGTAT
The DNA here is from genome assembly GCA_002091395.1 of Candidatus Azobacteroides pseudotrichonymphae. GTDB lineage: Bacteria > Bacteroidota > Bacteroidia > Bacteroidales > Azobacteroidaceae > Azobacteroides > Azobacteroides pseudotrichonymphae_A. The sequence continues at coordinate 736,014 of AP017913.1, read as the reverse complement.
AATTGAAATTTTTATTCAAAATGTGCATGACATTCATACAATTTCTCTTAAATTGGGGGAAATTGCAGGCATGAAGAGTATTGCTCGTACTAGAAATTAAATAAAAACGATGCGATCAATAATACTTTTGCCGACTACTTTATTGAGTTCTTTAACTTTTTCTTCTCTCTGCATCATTAATTCGTTTTTTAATGCAGGTGATTTCAATTCTGCATAAAAGGTGCGATTCTTAATGAAGACATTGTGTGTATAGTAACGAATTATTGGATCTGTACAATTATTCCAATAACTTAATAGATGTGCTTCATCAAGTTTGTTTGTTATTTTTGGATTTTCTTTAAAAAATTTTTTTAAAATGTTTTTTATTGATTGTGGATTTATTTGTTGCATACTAAACATGTTAAAATTTTATGAAACACAATTTCACAAAAATACTATAATTATTATAAAAATTTTTGTGTTGAAATAATATAATTTTTATTAAAAAATATTAAATTGTCGCTTTTGACATGGAGGATCAAATGGCACATTTTTTCTCGTATTTGCAATACGAGAAAAAATATTCTGGTTGCACTATAGACGCTTATAGAAGTGATCTGTTGCAATTCAAAAGGTTTATTTATGCTAGAAAAGATATTCCTTTTTACAATATTGGGGCGTCTTTTGTTAGGGAATGGGTCGTTTTTCTAATGGGAAAAAGGTATTCGCCGCGTTCTGTTAATAGAAAACTAAGTTCATTAAAATCATTTTTTCGATATTTGTGTAGAAAAAAATTAATAAACTTAAATCCGATCGAAGCAATTGTTGGAGTAAAAACCAATAAAATACTTCCTCATTTTATTAGAGATAAGGAAATTAAATGTTTGGTATTAAATTCATTAGATGAAGAAAATTTTGAAAATAAACGAGATAACACTATTTTGGATGTTTTTTATACGACTGGCATTCGTTGCTCTGAATTGATTAGGTTAAAAGATGAAGATGTTGATTTTGATATGTGTTTATTAAAAATAACTGGGAAAAAGAATAAACAAAGGTTAATACCGTTTTCAACAATATTGAAAGATGTTTTAAAATCATATCAAAACATCAGAGATAGAGCAATTCCAACTCTTAAAAAAGTATCGTTCTTTTTGAGAAGAGATGGGCGTTCACTAAATCATAGTATTGTATATTATATTGTAAAAAAAAAATTGTTAAACGTTCCATATTTGTCTAAAAGGTCACCTCATGTATTAAGACACACATTCGCTACTAGTATGTTGAATAATGGAGCAAATTTGAATGCTGTTAAAGAGTTATTGGGACATTCAAATCTTGCTTCTACTGAAATTTATACACATTTGACTTTTGAAGAATTGAAAAAAATATATAATCAAGCTCATCCAAGAGCTTAAAATAATGAATAAAGTATTATAAATACGTTTAAACGTTGATTAGCGATTTGAATGGAAACTAATTAAAACTAATAGTTGTTATGTTGTTTTCAATACTTCTGAGTAGATTTTAGTATAGATAGTTTGGTTACTTTATTACCCAAAGATATTTTTAAATGTTTGTGTTAGTTTTAATTGATAAAAAAGTTTAGTGTAACGAAAATTTAAGATAAACGGCATATTTTTAATATTCTAAAAATATGCCGTTTATCTTATTCGATTTAACATTGAAGTGCGTATTGATTTTATTTAATACAGTATCTTTGCCGTATAGCTTCAAAAATAATGATTGCAGTAGATGTTGAAACATTTAAAGAATCTATAGTGCCACGCATTGGAATTTTTATTTGTTTGTGAGCATTGTTTATCCAAAAGTCAGTTAATCCATTTGCTTCTGCTCCTATTATGATTGCTGAAGAAGAGGTAAAGTTTGTATTGTAATAGCTTTCAAATGCATCAATTTTAGTAGCAATTATTTGGATGGATTTTTTTTTTAGGTAAGTAAAAATTTCTTTATTAGAGCCAATAGCAATTTGGATAGTAAATACACAGCCAATACTTGTTCGAATAACACTTGGGTTATAAATATCAGTTGATTTATTGCAGATTATTACTGCATCAATTTTAGCAGCGTCAGCTGTACGAAGAATAGCTCCGAGGTTTCCTGGTTTTTCTATCGATTCTAATACAATAACAAAAGGATTATTTGATAAATATAAATCCTTTAGTAAGTGTAGTTTTGGTTTTGCTAGTGCTAAAATCCCTTGAGAATTGTTTCGATAGGCAATTTTTTCAAAAACTGCTTTATTAGTTTTATAAACAATATCCATATTGATATTGTCTATAATTTTAGCATAATTGTATTTTTCAAACAATTCTGAATAAATGTATATTGAATCTATTATGTATTTTCCTAGTATGGCTAAGTCAAGTTCTCGTACACCTTCTATAATGAAAAGTTTTTGTAATCTACGTTCGTATACTTTTGTTCGTAGTTTTTGAATATTTTTAATGCGAAAATTTTGTGTACTTGTAATACTTTTTGTCATTTCATTAATTGTTTCATATATGAGTAGTTTGTGCTGTTATGATGTACATTTTTACGCAAATGTAGTAATAGTCTCATTAGTTAATAAAAAATGAAATAAAATTATTTTTATACAGTGCTTATAATAATTTAACGTTTAATATAAAATAATTAGCTTTACTAATGTCAATTTTTAAAAAAATATATTTTAAAATGAAATAAACTATAGTATGACAACAATGAGTTTTAATTGTAAATGTTAAATATGTAATCTTAGTTATTATTTTATTTTGTAGTTGGTTGTATTTGTCATATAACTAGTTTGTTCTTTTATAATTTTTTCTGTTATTGTATAACTAATTACGTTTAGGTGTTTAAAATTTAAATTAAAAGAATGATTGATTAATTGAATTTATGGTTTTTAATTCAATTTTTGAACTAAAAATGCATGTCATAAATGTTATGTTATTCTGTTTATTGATTTAATGGTCAAAAATTGTAATCTGTATTTTTAATTGATGGAAAATATTAATGACTGTATATCTAGATATTTTTTTAAAATTTTGTTAAATTGCCATAGTAGTTTTATTTGTATTGTGGATATATATCTACTTTTCATGTAGTATACTTGGTTATACATTTTTATGTATAACATAAATGTTTATAAAAGCAAATTTGTACTTGTGTATGACTAATTCTGCTCTATTTTTTACTATTTTGCTGGCGGCTATTTTCATGGTAACTGGAGCTTTATTTATATCGTGTGCGCTTTCTCCAAAATCTACAAACTCTTTGAAAGGAGAGCCATATGAATGCGGAATTCCTACAAGAGGAGCTTCTTGGGGACAGTTTAAGGTTGGTTATTATCTTTTTGCTATTCTCTACATGGTGTTTGATATAGAGACTGTGTTATTATTTCCTTTGGCAGGTATTATCAAAGATTTAGGGAAAGATAGTTTATATTATATAATGTTTTTTTTCGTTGTATTGATATTTGGATTGATTTATGCTTGGGGAAAGGGGGTATTACAATGGGAATAGATAACATTTATATACGAAATATAAAGAATGAGGATTTTAAAGATAACGAATACATTGAGGAATGTTTGAAAGAATTAATTGCAAATGATACAAACGTTGTTTTAACTAAATTAAATACTTTAATAAATTGGGGTCGTTCTAATTCTGTTTGGCCATTAACATTTGCTACCAGTTGTTGTGCTATAGAGTTTATGTGTTTAGGCGCTGCTCGTTATGACTTTGCTCGTTTTGGGTGGGAAATTACACGAAATAGTCCTAGGCAAGCAGATGTGGTTTTTTGTTGTGGAACTATTGTTTATAAAATGGCTCCAGTATTGAAGCGCTTATATAATCAGATGGCTGATCCAAAATATGTTATGGCTTTTGGAAATTGTGCGATTAGTGGTGGTCCATTTAAAAATTCTTATAATGTAGTTCTTGGAGTTGACAAAATTATTCCAGTGGATGTTTATATTCCTGGTTGTCCTCCTTGTCCAAATGCTATGATTTATGGCATGATGCAATTAGCTCGGAAAATCAAAATGCAAAATTTTTTTAAGTTATCAAAGTAGAAATAGAAAATATTTTATGAAAAAAGTAAGCAATGAAAATTATTGAAGAATTATTGATGCAATTTTCTTTAAGTGTTTCTAAAATAACAGATAAAATCTATACAGTTTCAATTTCAAAAGAAAAACTTAGACAGACGGTTGTTTTTTTGAAAAACAACGAAAAATTATTGTTTGACTTTCTTGTGGACATTATTGGAGTAGATTATGAGGATAGTTTTGGTGTTATTTACAATTTGTCTTCTACTCAATTTCCAGCTTATACAGTATTAGTGAAAACTCATACAAATGATAGAAAAAATCCACATTTTGACTCTATTTTTGATTTGTGGCAATCAGCAGGGTTGTATGAACGAGAAATTCATGATTTTTTTGGCATTAAATTTATCAATAATGTTGATATGCGTCGTTTGTTTTTACGTCAGGATTGGTGCGGTTATCCATTTCGGAAAGATTATGATCCTAGTTTGGAAGTAAATCATATTCCATTTTCTAACGAAAAATTGACTGATATGGAAAAAATAAATGATGGTGATAGTATTTTTGAAAAAAATGATTTTGTTGTAAATTTTGGGCCTCAACACCCATCTACTCATGGTGTCCTTCATTTACGTATTGTGTTAGATGGTGAAATTATTAAAAAAATAGATCCAAATTTTGGGTATATTCATCGTGGTATTGAAAAAATGTGTGAAACCTATACTTATCAGCAACTGTTGCATTTGACTGAGAGATTAGACTATCTTTCTGGTAGTATTAATCGGCATGGAATGTGTCTAGTTGTAGAAAAAGGATTGGGCTTGGAGGTCCCAGATCGTGCGAGTTATGTTCGTATTATCATTGATGAACTGACTCGTATTGCCTCTCATTTATTAGGATGGGGATGTATGGCAATGGATATGGGATCAATCACTGCTTTTATATATGGGATGAGAGATAGAGAAAATATTATGAGTATTTTTGAGGAGACTTGTGGAGCTCGTTTAATGGCTAATTATAATGTAATTGGTGGAATAATTAATGATATTCATCCGAATTTTCAACGAAAAATAAAAAGATTTATCCCGTATATGCGTAAAATGTTGAAAGAGCATCATTTTTTGTTTACGAATAATCCTATTGCGAATGGGAGAATGAAAAATGTTGGATACTTGAGTAAAGAGCAAGCCATTTCATTAGGAGCTACTGGCCCAACTGGCCGTGCTTCTGGATGGAGTAATGATGTCCGTAAGATAGACCCATATTCTGCTTATAAATATGTTGATTTTAAAGAAATACTCAGAACAGATGGATTGACATTTGATCGTTATATTGTTAGACTAGATGAAATAGAAGAGTCTTTAAAAATTATAGAACAGTTGATAGATAATATACCTAGTGGTGCTTATGTAACTAAGACAAAAACTATTATTAAACTTCCTGAAGGAGAATTTTATCAACGTGTAGAAGGTGCTAGGGGAGAGTTTAGCATATTTATTTGTAGTAGAGGTGATAAATATCCTTATCGTGTTAAATTTCGTTCTCCTTGTATACCATTGGTAAATGCATTGAAAAGCATTGCTATAGGAACAAAAATAGCAGATCTAGTCATGCTTGGTGGTTCTTTAGATTACGTTGTTCCATGTATTGACAGATAAATAAAAAAAATTTTAAAAATTTTATGGTAATATCTAATTAATTGATTATGTTTCATTTCAGTATAGTTTTGAATTGTGTTGATAAATTTCTTCATGTGTATTTTACAGATAGTTGTGTTTTATTTATTGATTTTTTTTTAGTAGGTATTTTTATTTTAGTATTTTATGCAGTATTGGCACTTGTGCTTATTTATTTAGAACGAAAGATTTGTGCTTTTTTCCAATGTCGTTTAGGTCCTATGCGTGTAGGTCCTTTTGGAATTTTCCAACCAGTAGCTGATATGATCAAAATACTATTAAAAGAAGTGATCAAAATAAATGGGGTTGATGTTTTTTTGTTTCGGTTGGCTATATATCTTGTAATTATTGCTTCTATGTGTACGTTTGGAGCTATTCCATTTGATCGGGGGTTACATGTAATAGATTTTAATATGGGAGTGTTTTATTTTTTGTCTATTTCTTCAATTGGAGTTGTAGGGATCTTATTAGCTGGTTGGGCTTCTAACAACAAATATACAATAATTGGTGCTATGCGTTCTGGGGCACAATTGATTTCTTATGAACTGTCTTGTGGACTGTCATTGATGATTATTGTTATACTTTCTGGGTCTTTAAAATTGTCTGTCATTGTAGAACAACAATTTTATGTATGGAATATATTCAGAGGTGGAATTCCTACAATTATTGCTTTTATTGTTTATTTAATCTCAGGACATGCAGAAACTAATCGCGGTCCTTTCGATTTGCCAGAGGCTGAGTCCGAATTAACAGCTGGTTATCATACTGAATATTCTGGAATTCAATTTGGATTTTTTTATTTAGCTGAATATTTGAATATGTTTATTGTTGCTGCTATTGCGAGTACATTATTTTTGGGAGGGTGGATGCCATTGCATATTATCGGTTGGGATTTATTTAATGAAATCATGGATCATATTCCACCAATAATATGGTTATTTTCTAAAATATTTGTTTGTATATTTCTAGCACTATGGGTACGTTGGACAATGCCTCGTTTAAGAATAGATCAACTTTTAAAGTTAGAATGGAAGATTTTAATGCCTATTAGTTTAGTTAATATTTTATTTATGTTTTTTTGGATGATGTATTTATGAATCATATTAAAAATATTGTTGTAAACATTTTGTATTTAATACAAGGAATGTATGTCACAATACTTAATTTCTTTCGAAAGAAATTAACTGAGCAATACCCAGAAAATAGAGGGAAAGTATTTCCATATAGCAGATTTCGTGGAACACTTGTAATGTTTCACAATTGGAAGAATCAGCATAGGTGTACAGCTTGTGGTATTTGTCAACTGAATTGTCCTAATGGCACTATTAAAATAATTACAAAAAATGAATTAAGCGAAATTACTGGTAGTTGTAAGAGAGTTTTGGATAAATATATATATGATGTTGGAAGTTGTACTTTTTGTTCTATCTGTACTACTAATTGTCCACAAAATGCAATTACATGGGAAACTGGGTTTGAACATGCAATTTTTAATCGGTCAAGATTATATAAAAAATTGAATAAAGAAAATTCTTCTTTAATAAAAAATGGTAAAATATGAGTTCAATTGTTAGTTTTATGGTGTTTGTTTTGTTAGGAGTGATAAGTATAATATTATCTATGTTGGCTGTATTGTCAAGAAATTTATTTAGATCGATCACTTATTTGTTTTTAGTATTGTTATGTACAGCTGGATTTTATTTGTTTCTAAATTACCATTTTTTAGCTGCTATTCAAATATCTGTATACGTTGGTGGAGTTGTGATATTGTTTATATTTGCTGTTTTTCTTACTGATAGCAATGTTAAAGCTTTTAAACGAAATAGAAGTATAAAATGTATTATTGCTACTGTGATTACACTATCTGGAGTTTTGGTTACTTCATTTGCTTTATTGAATCATCAATTTATTTATACAAATAATTGTATGATAGAAGGTGATATGGAAATTGATATGAAATTGATTGGTAAATATTTAATTGGTGTAGAAAAATACCAATATTTTTTACCATTTGAAGTGTTGAGTTTACTTCTGTTTGTTTGTATTATAGGTGGCATATTAATTGCGAAGAGTGAATAATAGCCATATGTAGTCAAATTTATGAATACAATTAATCATAATTTTGGATCGTATATTGAATTGATTATTCATACTAAAATAGTTATGAATTGATTTTCACAAAAAAAAATAAATGAATTCATTATGTGTGTAGTAGTAATAATTTTATAGTGAATTTTATGTAAAATTTTTATTTTAGTGATTAATAATATTAATTTTTTATTAATGCAATTTTTGTTTAGCTTACCAAGATTTTTAATTAATTGTGCATTTAATTAAATTAAATTTATAATATAATTTTACGGATTGTTATGATAAAAATGGAATATTATTTAATAATTAGTACGTTAATGTTTTTTATTGGGATTTATGGATTTATTACTAGAAAAAATATGATTGCTGTTCTTGTTTCATTGGAATTAATGTTGAATGCGGTTGAAATAAATTTTGCTGTATTTAATAGGTATTTATTTCCTAATCAATTTGAAGGAATGTTTTTTACTTTTTTTGGAATAGTTATCACAGCTTCTGAAACAGTAGTGGCTTTAGCAATAATTATCAATGCTTATCGTACAATAGGTAATATTGAAATTTGATCATCAATTGAATTAGTAAATTAACGAAATTATTTTTATGATAAAATGTATTATGTGTTAATGGGTTTAATTTATTACTAAATACTTTGTTGAAGTATATCAGTGATGAATATGTATTTAAACATTAACAAAGATAACTAAAATTATTTATTAAATAATTTGTAAAAAATATTATGGAATATAGCTCATTAATTATAATTATTCCTTTTGTTATTTTCTTTTTGTTAGGATTGTTAGGTAAAAGGATAAAGTCATATTTGTCTGGACTTATTGGAACGATAGGCGTTGGTGTATGTGTTGTCATAGCCTATGTTATATTTTATCAATATTTTTTTAAAATTGGGAAGACAAACAAAGTATGGAGAGAAATTATTCCACTAAATTTTAAATGGTTCCATTTTACAGATAAACTACAAATCGATCTTGGTATTTTATTAGATCCAATTTCAATAATGATGTTAGTAGTTATTACAACTGTATCGTTTATTGTACATATTTATAGTCTGGGGTATATGCGTGGAGAAAGTGGAGAACAACGTTATTACGCTTTTCTTTCTTTATTTGTTTTTTCTATGTTAGGATTAGTGTTAGCAACAAACATTTTTCAAATGTATATTTTTTGGGAATTAGTTGGAGTAAGTTCATATTTATTGATAGGGTTTTATTATACTAGGCCTATGGCAGTAGTTGCAAGCAAAAAGGCATTTATTGTCACTCGGTTTGCAGACTTTGGATTTTTAGTAGGAATACTTATCCTTTCTTATTATACAAAAACGTTTAATTTTAATATGTTAATAAAAAATAATGCCGCATTGGTAACTACACTTATGAAAGGCGAGGTATTCTGTGGATTATCTGTCATTACTTGGGTATTTGCTTTAATTTTTATAGGTGCTGCTGGTAAATCAGCAATTTTCCCTTTGCATATTTGGTTGCCTGATGCAATGGAAGGACCAACTCCTGCATCGGCTTTGATTCATGCAGCTACAATGGTTGTTTCTGGTGTATATTTAATTGCAAGACTGTTTCCTGTTTATTTTTTTGCTTCTCATGATGTTTTGAAAATGATAGTATTTATTGGAACTTTTACTGCTTTATTTGGATCAATTGTTGCCATTACTCAAAATGATATAAAACGTGTATTAGCTTTTTCTACTATTTCACAAATTTCATATATGATGGTTGCTATAGGAATATCAGGATATGGTGGATGTAATGGCTCAGCTTATATGGCTTCAATGTTTCATCTTTTTACACATGCTTTTTTTAAATCTTTATTATTTTTAGGTGCTGGGTCAGTAATTCATTTAGTTCATACTAATGATATAAATAATATGGGTGGTTTGCACAAATATATGCCTGTAACTAGTATTTCTTTTTTTATAGCTTGCTTATCTATTGTAGGTGTTCCTCCTTTTTCTGGATTTTACAGTAAAGATGAGATATTGACTGCAGCATTCTATACTCAACCGATTGTTTTTTGGATATTGTTGATAATTGTTGGATTAACATCGTTTTATATGTTTCGTTTATATTTTCTTGTTTTTTGGAATCATGTAAAAAAATTGAATGTTAATTATGTTGAACTACATGAATCATCGATTCTAATGTTGGTTCCTTTAATTGTATTAAGTCTTTTTTCCGTATTCGGGGGGTTGGTGCCGTTTTCTATCTTTATTAGTACTGATAGTATGTCGTTCCATACTCGTATTGATTGGACTGTTGCTTTTATGAGTATTATTGTAATTATAATTGGAATTGTATCAGCGACATTTTTGTATTTGAAAAAAAATGATAAGTCTACTAAAATTGCTATTTTTTGTGGTAAATTTTATAAAATAGTATTACACAGGTTCTATCTGAATGAAATTTGGCTATGGATGACAAGAATAGTTATTTTTAAGTGTATTTGTATCCCTATTAAATGGTTTGATAAGCATGTTATTGATAATAGTATAAATGAATTGGGTTTGATAATACAAAAAATTTCATTTTCAATAAAGTTATTACAATCCGGCAAATTACAATTTTATATATTGATATTTTTAGCAGGGGTAATAGGATTAACAGCTATTAGCTTTATTTTGTTAGGCGTAGTTTGAAAATTATAGAAACGTATAATTTTTTGTTGTAATATAGTAAAAATTAAAAATGTAATATTAACAGAAAAATCTATTGATTATGACAATTGCAATGTTTGTAGGAAAGATATCTTATATAGTAGTTATAATTGTTAAAATTGTTGTTTCAGATTATATTTAAAAATTTTATAACATTATAATTATGATAATGAATCAAATAATTGTTTTTCAGTTTTATTTTTTCAAAATATATAAAATATATTGTTTAATGTGGGTGTGTAGATATTATTTGTTGAATTGCTGCGGATTATAATATGCTAAAGTGTTTTTGTAGTGTTTTTATATTATGATTAGTTTTAGTTTGTATTAAAACAAAAACGTATTTTTTTTTAAAATTTGAAACTTTAATAGATTGAAAATCTAATCTTAATTTTTTATTTAAGTGAATTTTAAGTGAAAATTTTATCAATCTTAAATGTGTTTTGTAAGAAATAAAATTAGATAGTTTATTATAACTATCTAACGAAATATTTTTAGATTTATGTATAAAAATTGAAATATTTGAATGAATATATTGTCTTTATTTGTAATTGTTCCATTACTGATGATTACTGCGTTGTTCTTGTGCAAAAGAATAAATTTTGTACGAACCGTAATGATAGTGGGGGCATCTGTTTTGGTTGTATTAGTTGCTGTATTAACTATCATATTTTTCCAGCATTCCAATATTTCTAATATTGGAATGCTATTTTTATCTAGTACTAAATGGTATCCTTCTTTGAATATTTCTTATACTGTTGGTGTAGATGGAATATCAATATTAATGTTGATATTATCTATTGTTATTATGTTCACAGGGATTTTTTCTTCATGGAATATAGAAAATATGGCAAGAGAATATTTTATTTGGTATTGTTTGTTATTAGTTGGTGTATTTGGATTTTTTATCTCTATTGATCTTTTTACTATGGTTTTCTTTTATGAAATAGCTTTAATACCTATGTATTTATTGATAGGATTATGGGGATCAGGAGAAAAAGAATATTCAGCTATGAAATTGACTTTGATGCTAATGGGAGGGTCAGCTTTTTTAATATTTGGAATTATTGGAATTTATTATACATCTGGAGCTGTAACAATGAATATTTTAGAAATAGCAAAATTGTATATTCCAATAATGTATCAACGTTTATTTTTTGTAGCAACTTTTTTAGGATTTGGTATTTTAAGTGCTTTATTCCCTTTTCATACATGGTCTCCTGATGGTCATGCTTCTGCTCCAACAGCTGTTTCTATGCTTCATGCAGGTGTATTAATGAAACTTGGTGGGTATGGGTGTTTTCGTGTAGCAATATGTTTATTGCCGGATGCTGCTGATGAATTAAGTTGGTTATTTTTAATATTGACATGCATTGGTGTTATTTACGGGGCATTTAATGCCGTTGTTCAAACAGATTTAAAATATATAAATGCATATTCGTCAGTGAGTCATTGTGGATTGGTATTGTTCGCTATTTTAATGATGAATAAAACAGCTACAATTGGTGCATTTATGCAAATGTTATCTCACGGATTGATGACTGCGTTATTTTTTTCTTTGATTGGATCAATTTATACACGAATGCATACTCGTGATATTAGAAAAATAGGAGGAATAATGAAAGTTATGCCATTTATATCAGTTTGTTATGTAATCGCCGGGTTAACTTCTTTAGGTCTTCCTGGATTAAGTGGATTTATCTCTGAGATGACTATTTTTGTCGGTTCATTTCAACATTCAGATTTATTTCATAGAACATTAACGATTATTACTTGTTGTTCTATTGTTATTGCTGCTGTTTATATACTTCAAATGATAGGCAAGATTTTTTACGGAGTTTTAAAAGAAAAATGTCACATTGATTTAATTGATGCAACGTGGCATGAAAAATTATCTGCAATTTGTTTGATCACTGGGATTGTCCTTATTGGAATATACCCATTGTGGCCATATCAAATGATTAGTAATGGATTAGCACTTCTGTTTCAAAATAAATTTGATTAATAATTATAAATTGTCATTATGAATTTTAGTAATTTTCTATATATAGGACAGGAAGTAAGGTTAATAATTCTACTAGTAATTTTGTTTTTATATGATATTTTTTCACCTAAAAAATGGGGAATATTTTTTCAAAAAATAGCAATTATAGGATTCGCAATTGTAACTGTATGTAATTTCATACCGTATTATGCAATGCATGGCGAAATTTTTGGCGGAATATATATGACATCTAATCTCACTTCATTTGTAAAAAATATCCTCAATGTAGCTACATTTCTTGTTTTTTTGCAATCAAATAGTTGGTTGTCATCAAAAGACAGAATTCTTAAACAGAGTGAATTTTATATTATTTCACTTGTTTCATTATTTGGAATGTATCTTATGATTTCGGCTGGAAATTTTATGGTATTATATGTCGGAATAGAAATGGCTTCTCTTCCTTTAGCTTGTTTAATTGCTTTTGATAAGAATAAAAAAAAATCAGCAAAAGCAGGCGTAAAATATATTCTAATATCAGCTTTATCCTCTAGTGTTATGTTATTTGGTTTGTCTTTTCTGTATGGAACTCTGGAGAGTTTTTATTTTTCAGATATAGTTTTTAATGTCAATAAAGATCCTTTGATAATATTAGGATTTATATTTTTTTTTAGTGCTTTGGCGTTCAAATTGTCTTTAGTGCCTTTTCACTTGTGGACAGCAGATGTATATGAAGGAGCTCCTACTAGTATTACAGCTTATTTGTCTGTAGTTTCTAAAGGAGCAGCTGTATTTACTTTGATTTTTGTTTTATACAAAGTATTTGGGAACATCGAAGTAATATGGCGTAGTATTTTGTCGTGTTTATCAGTTGTTACAATTATTGTAGGAAATTTGTTCGCTATTCATCAGAGTGATATCAAACGTTTTTTTGCTTTTTCTTCTATTTCACAAGTAGGGTATATTCTTTTAGGAATTATTGCCGGAACAGTACAAGGTATGACTGCCACTATTTTTTATGTAGTGGTTTATTTATTTTCTAACTTAGCGATTTTTGGAATAATTTCTATTGTTGAATTTATTGAGAATGGTGATACTCGAATAAAAGTTTTTAACGGATTATATAAATCCAATCCTTTGCTGGCTTTTGTAATGATGGTTGCTATATTTTCGTTGGGAGGTATTCCTCCTTTTGCAGGATTTTTTAGTAAATTTATAATTTTCATGGTGGCAGTTGAACAAAAACAATATATTTTAGTTTTTATTGCATTGTTGAATACTGTAATATCTATTTATTATTATTTGCTTATTGTTAAAGCAATGTTTTTAGAAAAAAAAGAAGAGATCACATTTAAGAAGTATAAAATAAATATTTATAATTGGATTAATTTGACAATTTGTACAGTTGGAATTTTTATTGTTGGAGTTTTTAGTGCTATTTATAAGTATATTGAAGTTTTAAGTTTTGGAATATCATGATAGAACATAAATGATAAGTATAAATTATTGGATTTCGTACATTTATATGCTAATTTTTATTATGATTGAAGTGTTTATTTTATTAGTTTTTGCTTTTTTATTTTTACCACAAGAATATGATAAAAATTAAAACTTAAAATTTAGTGTTTTTCGAAATTTATACTAGAAAAATTACAATGAAATTACTTTGTAAAATTTTGGACAAAGCTTTTTATATTACTGATAATTTATTATTTGATACGTAATTGTATTGTTAATTTTTAAGTTAGTTTTAATTGATTTATGAATTTTTAATGATTGTAATTAATGATAATATTTATTTTATTAATTTATCATAATATGTAAATATAAATTTTATTAAATCTTTAATTTTACTTAAGGCGACAAATTTGTGCACTTTTTATTTCAATAATTAAAATAGAAGTGTATTTGTTTTTATTACAATTTGTTGCTTGGATTGTATTTTATGCACTGTGATGCATTTATAATATTTTGTAGGAGATATAATTAAATAACGAACTAATCAAGAATTTATATATAAAAAATTGTTATTTGTAATTTTGATAATTTCTTGGTTAATTAAATCTTTTTTATTTTTTGTAAAAAGCAACAAGTATTATTTTTAAAGCCAAATCTGTATCAATAAATTGAATTTGAAATTTGTTTTGAATAAATCTATGCATGAATTATTCAATAATGTTTTTATGCTTGCATGTAGAGCGTTTAGTTCAATATTTATACATTGAACTTGTGATAATTATAAAAATTTAATAAATCATTTCGAATATTAATTAATAACGAACACATAATTGAAGTATTGATATTTATTTGTATAAATGAAATAAAATTTGTTTTGGTTACCATTTATTAATATTTAATTTGGTTGGCAAGGTTCTAATTAATGAAATGATTTTAGATCATACTAATTAAAAATGCTTTAAGTTGAAAATATTGGTTGTCAAAATGGTTTATGTAATATAAAAATATGTGATTAAATGTCATTTTGTAATTGTATAATTAATAAAATGTTATGTTTGGTTTTATAGAAAAAGTTTGATTCAGTGATATAGTAAAATTATATCACTCAAAGTTATTATGTAATAAAAATTTTGAAATGTTATTATAGTGTTTGTAAGTTTTTTGTAAATGAATTTGAAAATTGTATTGATAATTTAGTGTTTTAAGTTAAATATGCCTAAAGAAATAGTTAAAACTCCGTTAATGAATCAGTATTTTGAAATTAAATCAAAATACCCTGGTGCCATTTTATTATTTCGTGTTGGCGATTTTTATGAAACTTTTTCGACTGATGCAGTGATTACATCAGAAATATTAGGTATTACTTTGACTCGTAGAGCCAATGGCTCTTGTAAAATGGTAGAACTAGCTGGGTTTCCATGTCATGCAATAGATATTTATTTACCTAAATTAATTAAAGCTGGGAAAAGAGTAGCTATTTGTGATCAACTTGAAAGTTCTAAGACAACTAAACAAATAGTTAAAAGAGGTGTTACTGAGCTTGTTACTCCTGGTGTTTCTATTAATGAAAATGTATTGAATTACAAGGAAAATAATTTTCTTGCTGCTGTACATTTTGATAAAAACATTTGTGGAGTAGCATTTTTAGATGTTTCTACTGGTGAATTTTTGATTGCACAAGGGAATAATAGTTACATAGATAAATTATTTAGTCATTTTGCACCTAAAGAAGTGCTCTTAGAACGTAGCAAGTTGAAAATTTTTAGAGATTTTTTTGGAGATAAATTATTAACATTTGAAATGGAGGATTGGGTTTTTACTGAGGATACAGCAAAAAATCGTTTGTATAAACAATTTGAAACAAAAAATTTGAAAGGTTTCGGAATACAATATTTATCTAATGGAATTGTTGCAGCTGGTGCTGTTTTACATTATTTGGATCTAACACATCATACACATACTAATCACATTACTACAATTACTAAAATAGAAAAAGATCAATATGTACGTTTAGACAAATTTACTATACATAATTTAGAGTTATTAAATCCAATGAATGAAGGTGGAGAGTCATTATTGAAAATACTAGATAAGACTATTACACCGCCAGGAGCAAGAATGTTAAAACGATGGATAGTATTTCCACTTAAAGAAATTAAACAAATTGAAGAACGTCTTTCCATAGTAAATTTTATTTTTCATAATTCTTTTATAAGAGAATTATTAGAAAAACAGCTTAGCCAAATAGGAGATTTAGAGCGCATTGTATCTAAAATATCTATAGGTAAAGTTAATCCACGTGAAGTTGTTCAAATTAAAATCGCTTTGGATTCTATTATTATAGTGAAAAAAATATGTTTAGATTGTTCCTTAATTGGGTTAAAACAAATCGGAGAAAAATTAAATCCATGTTTTAAAATTAAGGAAGATATTAAAAAAATAATAGTTTCAGACCCACCAGTTTTATTGAATAAAGGTAATGTAATAGCTACAGGAGTAAATAAAGAATTGGATGAATTAAGGCAAATTATTTTTTTTGGGAAAGATTATTTATTGAAAATGCAAAAACGAGAAATTTTACAAACCGGAATATCTTCCTTAAAAATAGGTTATAATAATATATTTGGTTATTATATAGAAGTTCGCAATTCTCACAAAAATAAAATTCCATCTAGTTGGATTCGTAAACAGACACTAGTTCATTCTGAACGTTATGTTACAGAAGAGCTTAAAGTATATGAAGAAAAAATATTAGGAGCAGAGGAAAAAATTTTTGAAATAGAAATCAATATTTTTAGTAATCTTGTATTAGAACTGTCAGAATATATCAATTTTATTCAAATTAATGCTAATTTAATTGCACAAATAGATTGTCTTTTAGCTTTTGCTAAAATTGCTGAACAAAATAATTACACTTGTCCTCAAATAAATGATAGTAAAATCATTGATATTAAAAATGGACGACATCCAGTTGTGGAAACTTTGCTTCCAGCTGATGAACCGTATATTCCTAATGATGTTTATTTAAGTAATGATGAGCAACAAATTGTTATTATCACTGGACCAAATATGGCAGGAAAATCGGCTTTTTTACGTCAAACTGCTTTAATCACTCTGATGACTCAAATAGGTTCTTTTGTTCCTGCTGATTCAGCTAAAATAGGATTAGTAGATAAAATTTTCACACGTGTAGGGGCAAGCGATAATATTTCTTTAGGCGAATCTACTTTTATGGTAGAAATGAATGAAGCTGCTGATATTCTAAATAACCTTTCTGATAGAAGTTTAGTTATTTTTGATGAATTAGGTCGCGGAACTTCTACTTATGATGGCATTTCTATTGCGTGGTCTATTATAGAGTATATTCACGAACATCCTATGATGCATCCTAAAACCCTTTTTTCAACTCATTATTATGAGTTGAATGAAATGGAGTTATATTTTAAAAGAATACAAAATTATAATGTTTCAGTAAAAGAGTTTGATGATAAAGTTATTTTTTTACGTAAGTTAATGAAAGGTGCTAGTGAACATAGTTTTGGTGTTCATGTTGCAAAAATTGCTGGGATACCCAAGAGTATCGTTAAAAGAAGTAATGAAATTCTTTATCAATTAGAAATAAATAGTAAAAGAGGGAAAAATATTTCGTATACAGATCAGTTAGTTAAAGTGCATGATAATTGTCAAATGAATTTTCCAAAATTGGAAAATTCTATATTTTTACAAATTTGTAGTGAAATAATACATTTAGACATTGACAATTTGACACCTATAGAAGCATTAAACAAATTAAGTGATATAAAGCAAATTATAAATAAGTATAAACATTAGTTTAATTAAAAATGATGAAACAAATTGATGAGTAATTATTTCATATTCTAGAAAAATCATATTTCTTTTTAAGAAAAAATGGGTTTATTCATATATATTGAATAATAGTTATTATTTAATATATATGTTTATAATTAAAATTATTTTTTCATGATAATTAATATACATTTAATTATTGTGTTTATTTGTTTTTTGTTGAAGACATATAATTTTAGTTCCATGTAAATTAGTTGATAGTATCTGGTTTTTATAGCTGTTCAACATAACTTTATACATTGTAAATCATTAAATTAATGTACGAAGTTTTTATAATATTTGGTGAAGTGTGATTCTTTACTAACCTATATTTTTGATATTATTTATTGTAAATAAACTTATGTAATACTATTTTATTTTATCGTATAAGAATATTGTTAGTGAAATATATTTTTAAGTGTTTATAAGATTTTTTATTTACTGCATATTATAAAATGCTTTAGCATGGTAATGTATTTTCATTTTTTAATTTTAATTATGGTTTACTTAATTAAAGTAGATTTTTTATGTGTTCTTTTATTTTTTTACATAAAAAATTTAATGAATTGATAATTCTATTTAGAGATTATGCAGCATTTTTTTTTAAAATTTTAAATGTTGACACGTTTTAAAACTATATTCTTGTATTTTATATTATTTAAAAATTTTATTAGTGCTAATATTTAAGTTCATTGTTAGTTTTTTTTTCAAAATTTGAATTAATGCTAATCTAGCATTAATTTAGTTGATAGTGAACTTTTTATTAAAAGTTTCTTTTGTAAGAATTTGTTAAAATTAAGCGATAAAATGTCTTTAAATCACTATTGATTATAGTGATTTAAAGACATTTTATCGCTTAATTTCTTTGAAATATAATAGTTTATAATTACTTGTTTTTGCATATTAGTAAAATTTATACCATAATACTTTAAACGGTTTTTGTTTTTAATTTCATGTTAAAGATGATAACTGTATCAGTTGTTTATTATATTTTTTGTTGTTGTGTAAAAAATATACGATTTGTTGTGGAAGAAAACATTAAAATAAAAATATATTGTTAATAATAGTAATAAAAATTTTTTTAAAAACTTTTAAATAAAAGTTAATTTGTTTTGAAGCAACATTTTGTTTAAAATTATACCAGTTGGTAACTAAAATTACGTATATTTATGTAAAAGTAATTCATTTAAGTATTTCTGCTAATTAAATTTGTAATTTTGTTTTTTATTTATGAAAATACTGAAAAATATATTTTTGTTATTGATAAGTGTTTTATATGATGGAAATTTGTACGCAAGTGAAGTAAGCTTAGAAATTCCTGATCTTCATCAAGGAATTTTTCATCTATTTTGTGGGGTGTCTATTTCTCCTTGGAATTTTTTATTTTATGGAGCATTAATTATTGCTGGAACATTGGGATTTAGTTTACTATTATTCAGACAAGTGAAGCAATTGTCATCTCATGATTCTATGCTTAAAGTATCTTCTATTATTTATACTACTTGTAAAACTTATTTGTTTCAACAAGGAAAATTTCTTTTAATGTTGTTTGCATTAATAGGTAGTGTTTTATGTGTTTATTTTTTTGAGTTACTTGGTCAGCCATTTCTTGTTGTGTTGCAAGTCCTGTTATTTTCTATAATTGGGATGGCTGGTTCGTATATGGTTGCGTGGTATGGTATTCGTGTAAATACTTATGCCAATTCACGTACGGCTTTTGCTTCGCTTAGTGCACATCCTTTAGATGTAGTCAATATACCATTGAAAGCTGGGATGAGCGTTGGTTTGTTTCTTATTTCATTGGAATTGGTATTGATGGTGATTATTCTTTTGTTTGTTCCACGTAGTACTGTTGGTATTTGTTTTTTAGGTTTTGCAATTGGAGAATCTTTAGGGGCAAGTGCATTACGAATTGCAGGTGGTATCTTTACTAAGATTGCTGATATAGGTTCAGATTTAATGAAAGTTGCTTTTAAGATTAAGGAAGATGATCCACGAAATCCAGGTGTTATAGCTGATTGTACTGGTGATAATGCTGGAGATAGTGTTGGCCCTACGGCTGATGGATTCGAAACTTATGGAGTTACAGGGGTGGCTCTTATTACTTTTATTACATTATCAGTTCCAAATGTAGGCATGCGAGCAAAATTGATAGTGTGGATATTTGGAATGAGGTTTTTAATGGATTTTTTGTCAGGATGTTCATTTTTTATTAATCAAAGGATCTCTAAGAGACTATATAATAATAAAAAAAATTTTGATTTTGAGTCACCTTTAATGAGATTAATTATTATTGCATCTACATTGTGTATTTCTGCAAGTTTTTTTGTTAGTTATTTGTTGTTAAGAGATATAAATGAAACTTTGTGGTGGAAATTAGCTATTATAATTAGTTGTGGAACATTAGCTGCATTACTTATTCCAGAATTTACAAAAATGTTTACAAGTTCTAAATCTGCTCATGTGAAAGAAATTGTCACTGCATCTCGTGAAGGTGGATTCTCATTAAATATTCTTTCAGGTATTGTAGCTGGTTATTTTAGCGCTTTTTGGACTGGATTATTAATTGTGATTTTGATGTCTATTGCTTATCTTACTGCTCAAACAGGACTAAATGAGATATTTGGTTGTCATGCTACGATTTTTGCTTTTGGGTTGGTTGCTTTTGGATTTCTTTGCATGGGGCCAGTAACCATTGCTGTAGATAGTTATGGTCCTGTAACAGATAATGCTCAATCAGTTTTTGAGCTTTCTCGAATAGAACAAATACCGAATATAGCTAAATCTATTGAAAATGATTATGGATTCATCCCTAATTTTGAAAAAAGCAAATATTATTTAGAATCTAGTGATTCTGCAGGAAATACTTTTAAAGCTACTGCTAAACCTGTGTTGATAGGTACTGCAGTTGTAGGAGCTACTACAATGATATTTTCTATTATTCTTCTGTTAGAAAAAATTGGATTATTAAGTTTATCATTAACTGATGCTCCGGTAATTCTTGGATTAATTTGTGGAGGTGCAGTTATTTTTTGGTTTGGTGGAGCATCTATACAAGCAGTTACTACTGGTGCTTACAATGCTGTAAAGTTCATAAAAGAAACTTTTAATATGGAGAAAAGCGAAGCTAGTATTGAAGATTCTAAGTCAGTAGTAAAAATTTGTACACAGTATGCTCAAAAAGGCATGTGGAATATATTTCTTGCATTAATATTTTTAACATTGGCGTTTGCTTTTATTGATTCAAATTTTTTTGTTTCGTATTTAATTTCTATTGCTATAATTGGTTTATTTCAAGCAATATATATGGCAAATGCTGGCGGTAGTTGGGATAATGCAAAAAAAATTGTAGAGGTTGAATTGAAAGAAAAAAATACTTTTTTACACGAAGTTGCAGTAGTTGGAGATACAGTAGGAGATCCATTTAAAGATACGTCATCAGTATCTTTAAATCCAATTATCAAATTTTCAACTTTATTTGGATTATTAGCTACTGAGATATGTATTAAAATGAAACAGGAAGGAAGAAGTTCTTCTATGTATATTATTGCTGCAATATTTTTAATATTTGGATTATTTTTTGTATGGAGATCATTTTATAAAACAAGGGTTCTTAAGTGATAAATTGAATAATGAAAAAATTAATAATATAAAAATGAAAATTAATGTATGTGAGAGTTTATGCTTTTTGAAATTGACAAGAGTGTAAGTATATTTTAATATTTGTTGTTTTCATGATTGAAATTTTATGTATCATTTTATTTATATAAAAATTGGGGTACTGTATGAAATATTGTAGATTATATTCATGTCTGCCATTTTTTTGCCAGTGTATTTTAACTAGTATTTCTACGAAAAAATAGTAAATCTATTTTTTTGTTTGGTTATCTATTAAGATTTTGAATTTTTATCCATAGAGTCACATCACAATTGTTATGAAACAATCATTGTTGCGCATAATATCTATATCGAATGAAGCGTATTTATTACTGTTACTGTTAGTATAGATTATGTAATTTTTATGTTACAAGAAATCAATCGAATCAAGTTGATTATTAATCCTAAATGTTAAGTGTTATGATATTGTTTAGATATTATATATTCTGATTTTAGTGTCTCAAAGATTTCTTTTACTGTTGTTATTTTTTTTGCTAAATATGCATTTGCTCCTGCAAATGCATATCCTTTTTTCATGTTGCCTTTAGCTGCATTATATAGCACTTTAATAATACAGTAAGGGCTTTGAGTATAATTACAAGTTTTAATGCAGTGAAACCTGCATTTACGAGGTTTTTCGCTACCATTATTTATCTTTTGAATAAATTCGTTATTTATTGCTCGACCAGGCATACCAACAGGGCTGTCAATAATTACAATATCTTCTTTAGAAGAATTAATGTACGTTTTTTTAAAAATATTTGACGCATCACATTCTTTTGTTGTTACAAACATACTTCCTAATTGTACAGCAGATGCACCTAATTTTATAAAATGATAAATATCTTCACCTTTATGAATACCTCCAGCTGCAATTACAGGAATATTTTTTTGTGATTTATATTGATTTGCTATAGTAACAATTTCTGGAATTAATTTTTCTAGTGAATAGTTCTCATCATCAAGTTGATTTTTTTTAAATCCTAAATGCCCACCTGCTTTCGGCCCTTCAACAACTATAGCATCTGGTAAATAATTATAATTTCTACTCCATTTATTACAAATAATTTTGGCTGCTCTTGTAGATGACACAATTGGGACTAAAGCTGTTTTACTTTTTTGTGTTAAGTATAGAGGCAGATCAAGTGGTAATCCTGCTCCTGAAAAAATAATATCTATTCCTTCGTCAATAGATAAACTAACCATATCTGAAAAATTAGATAATGCTACCATAATATTTACTCCAATAATTCCGTTTGTTTTTTTACGAGTTTCGCGTATTTCTTCTCTTAATCCAAAAATACAATTTTCAAAATAATTATCTGAGATTTTTGGATATACTAAACCAAGTCCTGCACATGAAATTACGCCAATACCACCCTCATTGGCTACAGCTGAAGCTAAACTTGATAACGAAACGGCTATTCCCATCCCTCCTTGTATGATTGGCACTTCAATTTTTTTATTTCCGATAAAAAAAGACTTCATAACTATGTTTTAGTAAATGGTGAAACAGGAACGAATATACGCTTCAAGGTAATTCTTTTTATTTAATTTTGTTTAACATTTATATTATTATTACCAATTATTTGTTTTTTATTATGGTACACAGGTTTGATTTTTTAGTTATCGGTTCTGGTATTGCTGGTTTGAGTTATGCTCTAAAAGTTGCAAATATTGGTAATGTAGCACTTCTCTGCAAGAGTACTTTAGAAGAAAGTAATACTTTTTATGCACAGGGAGGAATTGCTTCTGTAACACTTCCTTGTGATGGATTTGAAAAACATATTAATGATACTTTAATTGCAGGAGATGGAATTTGTAATAAAAATATAGTTAAAAAAGTTGTCTATGAAGCTCCAAAACAAATAAAAGAATTGATTCGTTTTGGAGTAAATTTTGATAAAGATTCTCAAGGCGTATTTTCTTTGCATAAAGAAGGTGGACACTCTGAATTTCGTATTCTTCATCACAAAGATAGTACTGGACAAGAAATACAAAAAAAATTAATTAATGCTGTAAGAAAACATAAAAATATTTTTGTATTTGATCATCATTTTGTTATTGAAATTTTAACTCAACAGCACTTAGGAATAGAAGTCATAAAAAATGATGCAAATATTGAATGTTATGGAGCTTATGTTTTATGTGAAGAAACAAATAAAGTTCATACTTTCCTTTCAAAAATAACCATGATTTGTACAGGTGGAATTGGAAATATTTATCAAATCACAACTAATTCTATAATTTCTACAGGAGATGGGATTGCTATTGTTTACAGAGCAAAAGGGCGAATTCGCGATATGGAATTTGTTCAATTTCATCCGACTGCTTTATATAATCCAACAGAACGTCCATCTTTTTTAATTTCTGAAGCTTTGCGTGGATATGGAGCAATTTTGCGAACAAAAGAAGGTAAAGAGTTTATGCACAATTACGATTATCGTGGGTCATTAGCTCCACGTGATATTGTTGCGCGTGCTATTTATACAGAAATGAAAAAAAACGGAAGCAATTTTGTTTATCTTGATCTTACTCATAAAAATGTAGAAGAAACTAAAAAATCGTATCCTACTATTTATGAAAAATGTTTGAATATTGGAATTGATATTACTAAAATGTATATTCCTGTCGCTCCAGCTGCTCATTATCTATGTGGAGGCATTGTAGTAGACGAAAAAGCTAAAACAAACATCTGTAGATTATATGCTGCTGGTGAATGTTCTTGTACTGGATTACATGGAGCTAATCGTTTAGCATCTAACTCATTAATTGAAGCTATTGTCTATGCTGATGCTGCTGCTAAGCATTCAATTGAAAAATTTAGTCAGTATGTTTTTAATGAAAATATTCCTATGTGGAGTAATAAAGGATTTTTTTTATCTGAAGATAAAATTTTAATAGAGCAGAATATTAAAGAAATAGAGACAATTATGAGTAATTATGTAGGTATTGTTCGCTCTAATTTGTGTTTAAAATTTGCTATGAACCGTTTAAAAGCAATTTATGAAGAAACGGAAAATTTATTTTCAAAATCAGTTATTTCTCGTAATATTTGTGAATTGCGTAATATTGCATGTATTGGGTATCTAGTTGTAAAACAAGCAATGAGACGAAAGGAGAGCATAGGATTACATTATACTGTTGATTATCCAAAAACTAAATTATTAAAATTATAATTTATTATAAAATTTGTTTTTTAAGTGTATTATTTATAATAAGTTTTTTTATCATTTATGGTACAGTTTGATTGATTTTTTTCAAACTTTTTGTAAAAAAGAAAATTTGTATTAACTTGCGAGTCGGATCTCTAGAATAAAAAATCAGATTTTTGTCATTTTTAATTTTTCTGATCAGTTTAAAACTGAGCGATTTTATGTTTCCGCTAGCAGTTTTTTTGTTATCAATAAATTGATTAGTTGTTGTATTTTTTACTGTGTTTTATAAAAAAAAGTGATTGTTTCAGAATTTATCTAATTTGTTTTTAGCATTTTTCATTCTTTAGTTAATTCAAGACTTTAAAATTAGGCAGTTTGTGTTTATATAGTTTTTACTATATAAATTGAAGTTTATAATAGATTACTTTTTTTAAAAATTAATTGTTAAGTGGATACTGATTTTGTTAGTACGCTTTTACTTACTGGTAAGTTAGCGTTTATGACTACTTTGTGTCTTTTGATAATAGGAATGTGGGTTTCTTATGTTTTAGCTTATTCAAAATCACGATTGAAAATTTTTTTTGAAGCTCTAATTTGTATGCCAGTAGTTTTGCCACCTACAGTAATAGGTTACTATTTACTAGTGGCGTTTAGTCCACATAACGCACTTGGAAAATTTTTTAAAAATTTATTTGATATGCGTTTGGCATTTTCATTTTTTGGTATATTGGTAGCAAGTATTATAGCCGGGTTTCCTTTTATGGTACAATCTTTACAAAATGGATTTCATTCTCTTCCAATTAGTTATCGTGAAACAGCATATACTTTAGGAAAGTCTAAAATGGTGACATTTTTTAAAGTTTTATTGCCAAATATTAAACCATATATAATTACTGGTGTCGCATTAACTTTTGCCCATTGTATAGGAGAATTTGGTATTGTATTAATGATAGGTGGAAATATTCCTGGTGAAACTCGTATTGCTTCTATTGCTATTTATGACGAAGTTCAGATCTGTAATTATTCTGTTGCAAATCGTTATTCTTTAATATTATTTTTTATTTCATTTATATTGTTAATATTAATTTATAGTATTAACAAAAATTTTACAATTGGATCGAAGGTATGATTTATATAAATGTGGAACGAAAAATATTTACTTCTGACGGCAACCGAAAATTATCATTAAATATTAGAATTCCTGATAAAGGACTTATTTTTTTGATTGGAAAGTCAGGTGTTGGGAAAACTACTATACTACGAATGATTGCAGGGTTATTAAAGCCAGATAGAGGGATTATTCGAATAAATGATATTACAGTTTTTGATTCTTTTAATAAAATTAATATTAGTCCGCAAAAAAGAAATATTAGTTTTATGTTTCAAGATTATGTTCTTTTCCCTAATATGACTGTAGAAGAAAATATATTTTTTGCTCAAAAAAAAAAAGATATAAAATTTATTAATCAATTGATGAAAATTTTTGAATTAGAGTCTTTTCGAAATCAAAAGCCTGAAAATTTATCTGGAGGGCAAAAGCAACGTGTAGCATTAGCACGTTCTTTAGCAAAGAAATCAACAATTTTATTGCTTGATGAACCGTTTTCAGCTCTTGATGAAGTTATAAAAAAAACAATTAGAAAATTAATATTAAAAATTCATCATATGTTTGACGTAACTACATTAATAGTTAGTCATGACAAAAAAGAAATTAAACAAATGTCGGATTATATTTTATATATTGGTGATTATTGTGAAATAGTTAAAAATTAAAGAATTAATATTTTAATATTATTAGGAGTATTTTTCATTTTATGGGATCATAAAATTTTATCCTAAATAAAGAAGTATAAATACTTGTTAACTTTTGTTTTATTAATTTTTGAAAAAATATGTTTTGTAAAAACATGACAGCTGAGGAAGCTGTCACATTAATAAAAAATAATGATATAATTAGTTTAAGTGGTTTCACTGCTACTGGGTGTCCTAAGGCTGTAACTAGGGCTTTAGCAGCTAAAGCTGAGGAGCAACACTCTAAAGGATTTTTTTTTAAAATAGGATTATATACTGGTGCTTCTACTGGAGAATCCGCAGATGGTGTATTATCTCGTGCCAATTCTATTAGTTTTCGCACTCCTTATCAGTCTAATATAGATTCGAGAAATGCTTTAAATAATTATAATATGCATTATTTTGATTTACATCTTTCAGAATTTGCACAATATTTACGATATGGATTTCTGCCAAAACCTAATTACGCTATTTTGGAAGTTTGTGATATTACCAAAAATGGAAAAATTATTCTTACTTCTGCTGTTGGTGTTTCTCCTACTATAGCTCGTTTAGCAGATAAAGTTATTATAGAATTAAATCAATATCATCCTAAAAAACTAATTGGTGTACATGATATTTATGAACCTTTTGATCCTCCTAATAGGAAGGAAATTCCAATATATTCTGTAAATGATAGAATAGGTGTCCCATATATACAAATAGATCCTGAAAAAATAATAGGTATTATTGATACAAATCTTCCTAATGAAATATCTCCATTCAGTTTATCAAATAATTTGACTAAACAGATAGGAAAGAATGTTGCTAATTTTTTACGTATGGAAATGACCATTGGGCGTATCCCTCTTTCTTTTTTGCCTATTCAATCAGGAGTAGGCAATATTGCTAATGCAGTTTTGAGTGCTATAGGTTTAAATGAAGAGATTCCTAAGTTTGAAATTTATACTGAAGTAATTCAAGATGCTGTTATTGAGTTGATGGAAATGAATAGAGTTAGGTTTGCAAGTGGTTGTTCATTGTCACTTACTACTCCAATGTTAAATAAAGTATATGATGAATGGGATTTTTTCAAAGATAAATTATTACTTCGTCCACAAGAGATATCTAATAATCCAGAAATAGTGCGTCGTTTAGGTTTAATCTCTATTAATACTGCTTTAGAAGCTGATATTTTTGGCAATATTAATTCAACACATGTAGGAGGAACTAAAATGATGAATGGAATTGGTGGAAGTGGAGATTTTTGCAGAAATGCTTATCTTTCTATTTTTACAATGCCTTCTACAGCTAAAGATGGTAGAATATCTACTATTGTTCCTATGGTGTCGCATGTGGATCATAATGAACATTCAGTTAAAATTTTAATTACTGAACATGGAGTTGCTGACCTGCGAGGACTTTCTCCTGTTCAACGAGCAAAGACTATTATTAATAATTGTGTAGATGATCAATATAAAGATCTTTTATTTAAATATTTATTGCTTGGACAAAAAGGACATACACCGCACAAAATTTCTTCTGCTTTATCATTTCATGATGCTATTAGTAATGGTGGAGATATGAAAAATGTAAAATTGTGATTCATTAAAAATAAAAGATATTATTTATTTATTTTTAATGAATGTATAATTGCTTGTAGTATTCCGTTAACAAACGGAGCACTTTTTGGAGTACTATAGTAATGTGCTAAATTTATATATTCATTTAGAGTTACTTTTAAAGGTATTGAAGGGAAGTTGTTTATTTCAGAAAGAGCCATTTGCATAATAATAAGATCTACCATTGCAATGTGTTTTTTATCCCAATTTTTCATGTGAATATTAATTAAGTCTGAATTTTTATTTCCTTCTATTATTGAAGTTTGTAAAAGTTTTATGGCAAATTCTTTGGATTCAATATTTTTAAACATAGGGAATAAAATTGTATTAGAATCAATTTTATATTGAAATTGTTTGAGAGTTTTTAATACAAAAACGGTAATTATTTCTAAATCATCATTCCAATATATATTTTTTTGTTCTAGCCATTCAGATACTGTAAAACTTTTTAAAATTATTTGTTTAAACACATCTTCCCAAAATTCATAATCACTATAAGTATTTCTTAATGAAGTATATTTCATGTAGTTGTTAGATTGATTAATTTCATCAAGTATTATTTTTATAAAATAATTGTTGTTATCGTTTTCTTTACAATCGTACTTATTTATAAATTGTATGAGTTCGAAATGAGTTCTTAATTTTTGTGCCAAAATGTTATTAGCGAGTTTTCTATTAAATTTTTGTTCTTTTTTAGATACAAAATATTTGAGTTTAGACTCATTTAATTTTTCTTGTTCAGCATCAGTAAGTTTCACAATAAGTAGCAGGAGATAGTGATATAGATAATACGTTTTTAACAGACTATAGTTTAGTTCGTTCTCTGCAGATTTTAATTCTTTGTTCCCTTTTTGATAATAAGAGTATAAAATTTGTAAAACTTTAATTCTAATGAGAGTACGATTAATCATATAATTAATATTTTAATAAAAAACTAATATTACTATAAAAACGAATAACATTAATATCTATTTTATGGTTAATTGTTGTAAAACATTTGAATGTATAGTAGATATCAGAAAAATATAAAATACAATGTAAAGTTTATAAAAAATCAAAATATATTGTATGTTATATTTAGCATATCTTTATTTTATTTACAATTCACTTTTATAATTGAATTGTATGGAATTATTTATTAATTTTTAATATTAATTTTTTCAAAAATATTTGAAATTATATTCAAAAATAATCATCTCTAGTAGCTATTCGATTATTATGCAGATAAAAATTTTGTTACAAACAGAAATTGAATGTATTTTTTATTGGTTTTTTGTATTACAAAAAACAGTGTAAAATGATTTTACATTACTTTATTTAAAGTAAAAAATAAAAATTTTAATTATTAATTTATTCAAAACTACAATTTATTGTAGAATATTTTTTATTCTAGTCATTGCTTCTATTAATCTATCATCACTAGTAGCATAAGAAAAACGTACACAGTTGGGTGCGCCAAATGCATTTCCAGCTACAGAAGCTACATGTCCTTCTTCTAAAATATACATTGTTAAATCGGTTGAATTTTTTATTTTCCATCCACGAAATGATTTTCCTATATATTTGGAACAATCCGGGAATAAATAAAAAGCACCTTGCGGATAGTTTATTTTAAATCCTGGGATATCTAAACATAATTTTATCATTAAATTTAGTCTGTGTTTGAAAATTTTGCACATGATTTTTACACAATCTAAATTTCCATTATATGCAGCTTCAGCTGCTTTTTGAGTGATAGAACTTGCTCCAGATGTGTATTGACTTTGTAATTTGCTGCAAGCATCAGCAATCCAAGTTGGAGCAGCTATCCACCCTAATCTCCAACCTGTCATTGCATATGCTTTAGATATTCCATTAACTATAACTACTCTATCATGAATATTTTTAAATTGTG
This sequence comes from Candidatus Azobacteroides pseudotrichonymphae, assembly GCA_002091395.1. Lineage (GTDB taxonomy): Bacteria > Bacteroidota > Bacteroidia > Bacteroidales > Azobacteroidaceae > Azobacteroides > Azobacteroides pseudotrichonymphae_A. Next base: position 706,147 of record AP017913.1, on the reverse strand, counting down.
CTATACTTTCATGTTTTCCTATATAATTTATATGTTCATAAATTTCATCAGAAATAATAATGATATTCGTATACTTTTCTAGTATTTTAGAAAAATTTTTTAATTCATCTTTTGAATAAATACTTCCAGTGGGATTAGAAGGGGAACAAATAATAATTGCCTTTGTCTGAGATGAAATAGCATTTTCTAATTGTTCTGGAGTAATTTTGAAGTCTTGTTCAATATTTGTAGGGATGATTATATTTGTTCCTTCTGCAAATTTTACCATTTCCACATAACTAACCCAGTATGGTGATGGAATAATTACTTCATCTCCTTTGTTAATAATAGATAGTAATACATTACATATTGATTGTTTAGCGCCATTAGAACAAACGATTTGTTCCGTTGTATACTTTAAATTATTTTCTCGTTTTAATTTTTTAGTGATAGCATTTCTTAGCGATAGATATCCTGGCACAGGTGAATAGAAAGAATAATTTTCATCAATTGCTATTTTAGCAGCTTTTTTAATAAAAGTTGGTGTAAAAAAATCCGGTTCTCCGACACTTAAATTAATTACATCAATACCTTTTGTTTTCAATTCGGTACTTTTCTGAGACATTATTAACGTCTCAGAAGGTGATAAAGAAGATAATCTCTTGGATATCATATAAAAATTATTTTAAATTACTTATATATTGTTCTTATTTTTTTTTAAATATCGTTCTGCTTCAATTGCAGCGATACAGCCTGCTCCAGCTGCCGTAATAATTTGCTGATAATTTTGGTCGGCAACGTCTCCTGCTGCAAAAATTCCAGGCAAATTAGTTCTAGTAGTCCCTTGTTTTGTTTTAATAAAACCATTCGTATTAACTAGTATATAGTTTTTAACTATTTCGGAGTTTGGTTTGTGTCCAATAGCCAAAAAAACGCCATCGATTACCATATTCAATTTTTTCTCATTGGTTTCTCCTTTATTTTTAATTAAATTGATTTCTTCTACATATTCTTTTCCAGAAAATCCAATTACATGTGTGTTGAAAAATATTTCTATTTTAGAGTTGTTTGTTACTTTATTTTGTAAAATTTTAGAAGCGCGTAAATAATTTTTTCTTACAATTAGATATATTTTTTTTGCCAAATTTGACAGGTATAAAGCTTCTTCACAGGCTGAATCCCCGCCACCTATTACAGCAACTATTTTTTTTTTATAGAAAAATCCATCGCATACTGCACAAAATGAAATTCCTTTGCCTGCATATTTTTGTTCATCAGGTACTCCTAAGTATTTAGGTGTAGACCCTGTACAGATTATTAAAGTATCTGTTTCTATGGTATGGTTATAACTAATAATAATTTTATATGGATTTTTAGATAAATCGCAATCAGTGACTATACCACTTCTAATATCAGCACCAAATTTTTGTGCTTGTTTTTTAAAATTTTTTATTATTTCGATTCCACTAATTCCATTTGGATATCCTGGAAAATTTTCAATTTTAGAAGTAGTTGTTAGTTGTCCTCCAGGAATAGAACCTTCATATAAAATTGGTGCTAAATTAGCTCTAGCAGTATATATAGCCGAAGTGTACCCAGCTGGGCCAGAACCGATTATTAAACATTTTATTCGTTCTTTATTTTGAATAAAAGAATTATTGATTATATCCATATTTCATAAAGTTATATTTTATATTAAATTATTAATGAGAATTGAATTAATTAAATTAAATGTGATTTTATTAAAATTTGTTTTAAATCTATTGTTTTTATACAATCGTATTGTGTTTAATATGTTATTAAAAAAATTAGTCATTAATATTAATCTTTTAAAAAGATATAACTTTTATAGAATTTTGCAATAATCAATCCGTAGTATGATTTTTTCTAAAAATTTTATTTTCATAATTTTTAGTTACTAAGTTAATTTGATTACATTTATTTCTAGTTGTTGGTGATACAATATTCGGCTTTTATTAAACTATACTTTTTATTAAGAGTTCTTAAAAAAAATTATTTTCTTTTAAAATTTATTGAGTTATTTGATATATTTTATTGTATATTTTTTAACATTTTATATAATGTTATTATTGAGCTTGATTTAAATTCAATTAAGTTTTTTTGTATAAAATTATTTATTATATTTTAAATTATGATTTTTTATTATTTCAATGAATTAAGAATTTGTTCTAAGTGATACTCATCTCCGATGAGTACTTCACGTGTTTTATTACCTTGTGCCGCGCCAACAATTCCTGTTGCTTCTAATTGATCCATTAATCTGCCAGCACGGTTGTACCCGACTTCAAATTTACGCTGAATTAAAGAAGTTGACCCTTGTTGGTGGATAACTATTAATCTGGCTGCATCAGTAAATAAGGGGTCTCGTTCTGATGAATAAACTACTTGTTCTGATTTTCCTATATTTGATTCGTTTATGTATTTTGGCAAGATTTTGGCACTTGTGTTCCCTTGTTGTGTATTAATATATCCAACAATTTTTTCTACTTCTGAAGTGTCTATAAATGCACATTGAACTCGTATTAAATCACCTCCTTGAGAAAATAATAAGTCTCCTTTACCAACAAGTTGATTAGCTCCAGATGCATCAAGAATTGTTCGAGAATCTACCATGGCAGAAACACGAAATGCTACGCGAGCAGGGAAATTTGCTTTAATAATGCCTGTAATGATGCTTACTGATGGTCGTTGAGTTGCTATAATCATGTGTATTCCAACAGCACGAGCTAATTGAGCAATACGAGCAATTGGCAATTCTACTTCTTTTCCTGCTGTCATAATTAAATCACCAAATTCGTCTATGATTACTACAAAATAAGGCATATATTGATGCCCTTTTAGTGGATTAAGATTGTGATTTATAAATTTTTCATTGTATTCTTTAATATTACGAACATGTGCCTTTTTTAAAAGGCTATAGCGGTCATCCATTTCCTTTGTTAAGGAATTTAGTGTTTGAACAACTTTAGTAATATCAGTAACTACAGGTTCTTTTTCATTTTCCAGTTTAGCAAGAAAATGGGTTTCTATTTTTGAATAGATGTTGAATTCTACTTTTTTTGGATCAATAAGGACAAATTTTAATTGTGATGGATGTTTTTTATAAAGTAATGAAGTTATAATAACATTCAGACCAACAGATTTTCCCTGACCTGTAGCTCCAGCTACTAGTAAATGTGGCATTTTGCATAAATCAAAAATAAAAGTTTCATTAGTAATTGTTTTTCCTAAAGCTATTGGCAAATCAAATTTGGCTTCTTGAAATTTTTTAGAAGAAATAACTGATTTAATAGATACAGTCTGTGGATTATTATTAGGAACTTCTATACCTATTGTGCCTTTACCTGGGATAGGAGCAATAATTCGAATCCCCAAAGCTGATAACCGTAGTGCAATATCATTTTCTAAATTTCGTATTTTGGAAACACGAACTCCTGCTTCAGGTTGAATTTCGTATAAAGTAATAGTTGGCCCTACAGTAGCTTTTATCATTACAATTTTTATGCCAAAACTATTCAATGTGGAAAGAATCCTATTCTTGTTAGTTTTTTGCTCTTCTATATTGATTTCAAATTCATTAATGCTATATTCTTTTAATATATCTATTGGTGGATATTTATAATTAGATAACTCTAAAGTTGGATCATACTCTTTAATTTTATTTAAAATATCAATTTTAGTATTCACACTTGCATTTGAATTATAAGTATCACTGTTTTTTGTTGTAAAAAAAGGTTCTTCTTCTGGTTTAATTATTTCAAAATCATTGTTTTTTGTTGTAAAATTTTCGTCTATATGAAATGATTGTATATCTGGAATACTTTCTATTTTTTTTGTGGTTACTATTTGTGAATTCATTTTATTTTCTTTTTTATTTTTTTTTAAATTTATCAGAGATAGGATAATATTTATATTAATAATTCCAATGATAATAAAAAAGAACAAAAATATAATTAGGAAAGTCCCTGGAACTCCAAAGTTGTAATTTAATAAGTTTGAAATAAATAGGCCATGTTTGCCTCCTATATATATAGCTGTTTTGAGAAAAAATTTTCCCAGAAAAAAAGTTAAAGTTATTGATGACCAAATTGTCAATGATAAATATAATATAAAATTATGCATCAAGTTAATATTACATATTCTCATTAATTTTAATGCGGAAAAAGTAGTGAATACTAATAGAAAAAAAGTAGAAATACCAAACCACTCATTTATTAAAATATTACTTAGAATAGCACCTCGTAACCCACACCAGTTTTTAATCCCATTTATGGGTTTGAAATGGAGTAAAGAGATCCCTTCTATTTTACTTTGATCAGTGCTAGCATAAAAAAGAAATGAAAACATTGAAATGCAAGCATAGGCTGTAAATATCAGTATAACTAATCCTGCAAAATAATTTACAATATTACCTTTAAAGGGTGTTTTGATTTTTGAAAAATTAGAGTTTGTGTTCATTTTTGTTACATTATTTATTCTCATTGTAACCAGTATTACTAGAAGCCAACATGGATGAAAATACTTTACTATTATAATTTGTTATAATTCGTTCGTGCAAAAGTACAGCTATATTTTTCTGTGGTTCCAATAACTTATTGAGTTGCTGAATTAATTTGATTTGTTTATTAAAATTATTTTCTTGTTCTGCCAATTTGATTTGTTTATTTATAATTTCTATATGATATTTTAAAATTGAATTTTTATAATTTAATACTACATACGGGACTTCTTTAAGAAGCATTTTGTTTTTACCACTACGTTTTGTGATTTCTGTACACTCATCATCAATCTCATTATATTTTGAATGAATTTTACTTTCAATGTATTTGTCAGTTGAAATATTAGCAGCAAAGCGACTTATTTCAATATCTGGATGGTGTTTAAAATAATTTTCTGCAACAAAATTTTCATCCCTCCATTTTGTATATCCTGCTTTTAGTATTTTTCTATATAGTGGATGATGTAATTTCATTTTATCTTTTTCTAAATCAAAAACGATAAATTCAATTACATTTATACCGATCCATTCTGATTTATTAGTTTTTTTGTCAGTATATTTGTAATGAAAGTATTGCTCTCCATATCGAATAACGTAGTACATTATTTCTTTCTCATATTCGTGAAAAGGAGAATTATTGTAACTTTGATTTAGTAACAGTGTACTACTTCCATTGTGATCGTTTTTTTGTTTTTCAGTCAGGAACTGTAGCCTTTCATTTTTATTTTTTTGAAGAAAAAATTTTCGTCTTTTGTTTGTGACATCATGTATTATAGTATGCTCATCTATTCCTACTAAATAAGAACATTCTTTTATGTAAATTAATCTAACAATTTCTTTAGGTATTAGTGCAATAGTATCTATTATTTCAGTAATTACGCGGACTTTGTGAATAGGATCATCTTTTACATCATTAATTAAAGGGTTCAATTTAAATTGAATAAAATCTATTTCATTATTTTTAATATATTCTTTAAACGAATCAGCTGATTGTTTTAGTATAAATGAATCCGGATCTTCATCTTTTGGTAGTAGTACGATTTTGATATTTAAACAAGCTGCTAATAGCAAATTTATACTTCGTGATGTAGCTTTAACTCCAGCAATATCACCATCATAAATTATAGTTACATTTTCAGTGAAACGTCTAATTAATTGAATTTGTTTGTTAGTTAGAGATGTTCCACAGGAAGAGACAACATTTTTTATACCTGCTTGAAACATGGAAATAACGTCACTATATCCTTCTACCAGATAACAATTATTTTGCTTAATTATTTCTTGACGAGCAAAATAGATACCGTATAGCTCATTGCTTTTGCAATAAATCTCACTTTCTGGTGAATTAATATATTTAGCTTCTTCCTTCCCTTCTTTTAAAATGCGGCCGCCAAAAGCAATTATTTTACCTGACAAGGTATGTATAGGGAAAATAATCCTTCCATTAAAACGATCAATAATATTATTATTTTTATTTATAATACTTAGTCCATTCTTTTCAAGATATTTTTGTTTATATCCAGTTTTTAGAGCTTTCTGTGAAAAAGAATCACATTGAGAATCAGCATATCCAAGTTGAAATTTTTGTATTATATTTTCTTTGAAATTTCTTTTTTTAAAATAAGAGAGTCCTAATAGATTTCCTTCTTTTGTTTCAAACAAGTTAGAAGAAAATGTTTTTTGGGCAAAATTATTAAGAATAAACATTGCTTTGTAGTCGTCTTGAATTTGTACTTGTTCATTAATCTTGTCAAGCTCATAAATCATAATGCCGTATTTTCGTGCTAAATATTTTAAAGCTTCTGGATATGAAAGTTGTTCATGTTTCATTATAAAATGAATAGGTGTGCCTCCTTCTCCACAAGCAAAACATTTGTAAATGTTCTTAGCAGGTGAAACATAAAGAGATGGTGTGTTATCTTCATGAAAAGGACACAATCCTACATAATTGACCCCTCGTTTTTGCAGCGCAATAAAATCAGAAACAACTTCATAAATTTGTGATGCTAATTGTATACGTTCTATAGTAGAATGTGCAATCATTTTAAAAAAAAATAATATATAAATAAAATTTTGGAAACATCTTAAATTTGTATTATCAGTTAGTCTTTCACATTTTAAAATACAAAGTATGTATACTTTGTATTTTAAAATGTGTTGGCATAATAAATTACTGTTACTTCATTAGCTTTTTTATAAAAATTCCATAATTTAAATTTAAACAAATATTATTTTTTTAGTTTCTTTTACAGCTTTTTTATTTTCATTTTTTTTGTCTAAAAACATAATAAAATTATTTACATATTTATTCCTAAATTATTTTATGTAAATGTGTTTTATATACTTATATAGGTTATATACTAAATAACCTAATAATAAGCCTACAAATATTCCAATTATAACATCTAAAATAAAATGTGCACCTAAATAAATACGAGAATATCCAATAATACAAGCGAATAATAAAATCATCCATGTATAAAGATGATTTCGAAAAATGAGAGACGTAAATATCGCAAATCCAAAAGCATTAGTAGTATGACTAGAGATAAATCCATATGGATTTTTTATGTGTTCAAATATAATATTTACATGTGTTTTAAAAAATGGGTGATAAGATGGACGAAACCGATGAAAAATCGGTTTAAAAAAAAATGATGAAGTTACATGGCATACAAAAAAAACTAAAATGATTGATAAGATTTCTAATAAAATTGTTTTATAACTTTTTTTTTTCAAAAAAAAACATACACAACTAATATATGTACATACTTCTATCCATGTAGAAGAACATAACCAAAAAAAATAATCAAAAAATGTACATCCGTTTTTGTTCAGGAAAAAAAATAATTTTTTCTCGAATTGAAGTTCTTGTTCAAGTAAATTATGAATTGATTTAATCATCTAACAAAAGTTTTAGGATAGTTATAGCTGTTGATATCACTGGTGTTCCTGGCCCAAACAAAGCTGCTACTCCAATTTTATATAAAAAATCATAATCCTGTACAGGTATTACTCCTCCAGCGACTACAATAATATCTTCTCTACCTAATTTTTCTAATTCTTTAATTAATTGAGAAATTAAAATTTTATGTCCTCCTGCTAAAGAAGATACTCCTAATACGTGTACATCATTTTCCATAGCTTGGTATGCAACTTCTTTTGAAGTTTGAAATAACGGACATATGTCTACATCAAATCCACAATCGGCATAGCAAGTAGCTACTACTTTAGCTCCACGATCATGTCCATCTTGTCCTATTTTTGCGATCATAATACGTGGTTGCCGACCTTCTTTTAAAGAAAATTTAGATGCCAATTTTTGTGCTTTTTGAAAATCAGTATTTTTTGTCGTTGATGCATATACTCCTGAAATAATTTTTATTGTTGCTTTATATCTTCCACAGATTTTTTCACAAGCATCAGATATTTCTCCCAAAGTTGCATGAACTTTTGCTGCTTTAATAGTTAAATGCAATAAATTACCTTTTTTTGTTTTGACACAATTGGAAATTGCCATTAGTGCTTCTTGTACAGAGTTATTATTCCGTTGAGATTTCAATTCATTTAATCGCTTAATTTGTTGTGAGCGAATGGTTTCATTGTTTATTTCCAAAACATTAATTGGATCTTCTTTTTGTAATTTATAATTATTAACACCGATTATTATTTGTTTTCCAGAATCAATAAGTGCCTGAGTTCGGGCAGCTGCTTCTTCAATTCTCATTTTAGGAATTCCTGTTTCTATAGCTTTTGTCATGCCTCCTAATTTTTGAATTTCTTGTATTAATGTCCAAGCTTTGTTTGCTAATTTTTTTGTTAGATATTCTATATAATAAGATCCTGCCCAAGGATCTATCACTTTATTAATGTAGGTTTCTTCTTGAAGATAAATTTGTGTATTGCGTGCAATTCTTGCAGAAAAATCAGTTGGAAGAGAAATAGCTTCATCTAAAGCATTTGTATGCAACGATTGTGTATGGCCTAAGGCTGCTGACATAGCTTCTATACAAGTTCTTCCTACATTATTGAATGGGTCTTGTTCAGTTAATGACCATCCAGATGTCTGACTGTGTGTACGTAGAGCAAGAGATTTTTGATTTTTGGCCCCAAAACTTTTTACAATTTTTGCCCATAGTAAGCGACCAGCTCGCATTTTAGCAATTTCCATAAAATGATTCATGCCTACTCCCCAAAAAAAAGATAAACGTGGAGCAAAAGTATCTATATGAATGCCTGCTTCAATACCAGTTTTTAAATATTCCATTCCATTGGCAAGAGTATAAGCCAATTCGATATCAGCCGTTGCTCCTGCTTCTTGCATATGGTATCCAGAAATTGAAATAGAATTAAATTTTGGCATTTTTTTGGAAGTATATTTAAATATATCGGCAATTATACGCATAGAAAATTCAGGTGGATAAATATAGGTATTTCGTACCATAAATTCTTTTAATATGTCGTTTTGAATAGTTCCTGTTAATTCTTCTAATTTAGCTCCTTGTTCTAATCCTGTATTAATATAAAACGCCAATATAGGTAGGACAGCTCCATTCATAGTCATAGAAACAGATGTATCTTTTAATGGTATTCCGTCAAAAAGTATTTTCATATCTTCAAGCGAGCAAATGGAAACTCCAGCTTTTCCAACATCGCCAATTACACGAGGATGATCTGCATCGTATCCTCTGTGTGTTGCCAAATCAAATGCAACTGATAGTCCCCTTTGTCCAGAAGCAAGATTTTTTTTGTAAAATGAATTTGATTCTTCAGCAGTAGAAAATCCAGCATATTGACGAATAGTCCAAGGTCGCATAGTGTACATGCCAGAATAAGGGCCTCTTAAGAAAGGAGGGATTCCGGAGACGTATTCTAAATGTTCTACATCTTTTAAATCATTTTTAGTGTAAATTGATTTTACAGATATTTGTTCTGGAGTACTCCAATTATTTTCTATGTTATTTTTAACAGTTTGCTTTGTATTATTTTGTAATGAAAATTTAAATGAATTAATATCAATATTTTTGAAATTGGGTTTCATACTTTTTTAATTAATCAATTAATTAACAATTTATTAAAACGCTGTAAAGTTTCCAACATATTATTTTTATCAGTGATAAAATTTGTAATTCCTTTCTTATTTAGTTCTTTTATGCATGTAGGAGCTCCTGCAATGACTAAAATTTCTCTGTAAGAGATCAACTCATTTGCTTTCATTGCAAAAACAGATGATTTGTCATCACTAGAACAAAGTACAATGATGTTTGCATTTTCTTTTCTTGCAGTTGCAATTCCTTCTTCTATAGTTTCAAACACAAAATGGTCGTTGATTATTTCATATCCAGCACATGCAAAGAAATTTGAAGAAAATTTGGATCGTACTAGATGTATAGATGAGTTCCCGGTTTGCAAAATGAATACTTTTATTTTTTTTGTAGCTTTTTCTGTTGATGTACGTAATGACTCGAATTCATTAGCTAAACGTTTCATATTTAAAATTGAAATGTGTTTGTTAGTAGAACAATCACAATCATAGATCACATTCGCAGTTTGAATTTTGTTGTGAATTTTTTCAGAAAAATTTGGGAATCGATTTGTTCCGATCAACACTTTGTTGCATTTTGCTAAATCTGTAAATTGTTTACTAGCATTTTTATTTACTGATATTTGAATATCACCATTTTTTGTCAATTTGTAAAATCCATTTTCTTCTGTTTTAAGAAATAAATCCCATGATTTTTGAGCAATAGATTTTGTAAGTGACTCTATATAATAAGATCCTCCTGATGGATCTAGCACTTTATCAAAGTGACATTCTTCTTTAAGTAGTAATTGTTGATTACGTGCAATACGTTCTGAAAAATTGTCAGGTATTTTCGAACACATATCAAATGGTGTAACTAGTAATGAATTAACTCCAGAAAGACTTGCTGACATTGCTTCAGTTTGAGTGCGAAGTAAATTTGTGTAAATGTCATAAATAGTTTGGTTGAATAGTGAAGTTTGCGCAAAAATGTTAATTTTTGTTCCAATATCACACTGATAGTTTGTTTTGTAAGCCTTTGTTATTATTGCCCATAACCATCGAGCTGCTCGAAATTTAGCAATTTCCATAAAAAAATTTGTACTAATACCAAAATTAAATTTGATTTTATTAGAGATAGTTTTTAAATCAATTTTTTTTTCGTGCAATTTGCTTAATAGTTCATTACCCCATGCTAAGGCATATCCTAATTCTTGAGTTATAGATGAACCAGCGTTATTTAGTAAATAAGCATTTACAGATAATACTCTAAAAAATGGCATTTCTGAAGATGCATTTATAGCCAAACTCATTTGATCAATCCATTCATTTTTAATTATACTTTTTGTTAAAATAGGTCCAATGAAATCAATATTAATTGAACCATGTATTTGAGTTAAATCAAAATTATTTTTTTTGAAATATTTAACTAAAATATTAATTAATTCTACTGATTTCATGTTACAAGTATTGAAATTGAGTTCAATATGTCTAGGCAAAATATTAGTCAAAAGAGTTGAGATATTTTCTACATTGATTTTTTCACTAGGTATTTCAAATCCTAAAGAAGTAACACCTTTATTTAAAATATTTAATGCTTTTTTATTTGCTTTAAAAGAGTCTGTTACTATAATGTCTTGACGAATAAACCATTTGTTACTAGATTTGCATGTTCCTCGAATGTACGGAAACTCTCCAGGGATTGACTCAATTGCTTTTATACTAGTAATGTTTTCTGAACGGTAAAAAGGCATTACCTCGAATCCTTCGTCGGTTTTCCAAATTAATTTTTTTTTAAAATCAGCACCTTTAAGGTCAGAAATTATTTTTTTCATCCATTCTTCAGTTGATATTGGAGTAAATTCCTGAAAAAGTTTTTCTTTAGAATTGGTCATAAAATAGCTTGATTTAATGAAATATTTGAAAAGAAGTTTTAATGAATATTTTTATTCAAAATATAGACGATTATTATAAACGAATTTAGTATTTATATATCACTATTAAGATATTAATAATATTTGATTTTCATGCGAAGTTTAAATTAAAAAAACATTTTTACATGTTTTGTATTGCGTATAAAGGGCTTATTATTGGGATAGTTGTATCTACATTGATTGGACCAGTTGGATTGTTGTGTATTCAACAAACAATATGTAGTGGTAGATGGTATGGATTTTTTTCCGGAGTTGGCGCATCTTTTTCAGATTTTTTATATGCAACAATTGCTTGTACAAGTATGCGAGTTGTTGATGGTTTTGTAGAAAAAAACAAAATAAACCTACAATTTTTTGAGAGTATTATACTTATAATTTTTGGTACATATATTTTTTTTAAAAAACCATATAAAAATATAAACTTGGCAAGTTTAGTAAAAAAAAGGATAAACTCATATACACAAAATATTCTAACTGTATTTTTATTATCTCTTTCTAATCCATTTATTATATTTCTATATGTTAGTTTGTTTGACAGATTTAACATATTCTTAGAAAGAAATACTAAAATTTGTGTATTATTATTATTTATTTTTATCGGCAATTTGTTATGGTGGTTTGTAATTACTTTTTTAGTATCAAAATTTCGAAAAGTTTTTAGTATAAAAAGATTATATTTTATAAATAAAGGAATAGGTATTATTGTAATATTTTTGGCTATTTTTGAGTTATTTAATTGTTTTATTTGATATATTTTGAAAGTCTATTGTGTGATACATTATCTGAAAAGTCACTTAGTTATTTTTTTATGAAAAAATCATATCATTATGTCTCTATGATAATTCGATTAATGTTGTAATTTGTTAATATAACTTAACGTTATTATATTTGTTGTTGTGTTCTTATTTGATGCGATAGTTGTTCTAATATCGCGTAAAAAATGTGACGGTTTTGATTGAGATAAATAAATGTAGATGGTGTGGTAGTTCAGCTTGGTTAGAATACATGCCTGTCACGCATGGGGTCGCGGGTTCGAGTCCCGTCCATACCGCATGTAGATTGTTTGTTGTTTTGATTTTTATTTGTATATATTTGAATTGGGTTGCCAATAATTTTTTATAATTGTGGATAGTGTTATAGTTTGGTTATGCAATGTTATTTATGCTACTATAAAATGTTATATTTTTGGAACAGATTTTTTATTCCAACTATATATGAGTATTCCTAAATTATGAAATTTTGAATTTCAAAAATCTTTTTTGTTTCTGGTAAATCAAAAATATTAAACATTTAGTTCTTTATTAAATGTTTTTAATTGAGTAGATTTTTGTTGGAATGCTTATAAATATCATAATCATTTGTTGTTGTATTGTTTTTTTTAATTATAGATGCAAATCTATTAACAATATTTATTAAAGTATTTATTCATGTTAATAACAAGCTGTAGTTGAGTAAGAAATTTACTCAAAAATGTACAAACAATGCGTCTTTATACTTAAAAATTAAATAACTTTGTACAGTTATATTGATGACAGTCTTACAAAATGTAATGATAATAACCTTTTATACATAACGACAAAAGTATTGAAATTAATTAGTATATTATTTACTAATCTTCTGAATTCTTTTTTCTTTAATTCTTGCTTTTTTACCTACTAATTTGCGCAAATAATACAATTTAGCTCGTCGTACTTTACCGATTTTATTTAAAACTATATCATTTATAAATGGTGAATTTATTGGGAAAATACGCTCAACACCTATGTTTTCAGAAATCTTTCTAACTGTAAAATTTCTAGAAGATCCATGTCCAGTTATTTTGATCACAACTCCTTTGTATTGTTGAACACGGTCTTTATTTCCTTCAATTATACGATATGATACAGTTACTGTATCTCCACTTTTAAAATTGTGATATGATTTTTTATGCAAATTTGGAAATTCATGTTCTGCTATTTTAATTAAATCCATAAATTATAATCAATTTTATAATATGTTATTGGAAACATAGTCTATTTCGTATGAGGTGGCAAAGCTAACGACACTTTATTACAAATCCAAATTCACAAGCCAGAATTATAGTTTAACTAGTTATCCTTAATTTTATCCCTGCTAATATTGTGTCAAGTTTCAAATTGAAAATTGCACTCATTTCTCCAGACATTGATAGTCCACATTGATTACAGTTTATATTTTTCCATTGGCATCCACTAAATTTTGTTCCGTCTGGCATAATGAAATTAGAAATCCAACATTGTTTTTTAAAAAATTTTTTTTTCATAAATTTTAGTCCGGAAATTGAATTCATAATAGGGTACCCTAATTTTTTCATATGAATAATTAAGTCAATAATTTTTGACCGTTTGTCCCAATCTAAAAGTAAATATTTTGTATATACATCTGGTATATGAAAATTTAATGAAATAGATTGTATACGAGAATGATTCTTAACAAAATTTATAGTTTCTTCAACTGAATTATAATTTTGTGAATTAATTACCATATTTGCATTTAATTTGCTATGGTTGATTGTTGAAATGTTTTTGAGCAAACGATTGAATGAACCTTTCCCCCGTATGTTATCATGATAGTTTTTTATTCCATCTAAACTTACCCAAATCGAGTCTGATTTTACCCATTGAAAAGGAATTTGAGCATTAGTAGTAATTGTAGTGGTATAAAATCCGATTGATTTAGCTAGCTTGATCAAGCTATTCAGATTTTTATTCCCATCATTCCATAAAGTTGGTTCTCCACCTTCAAAGTCTATAAAACGCGAACCAAGGGAATAAGAATATTCTAATTCCCTTTTAATTTGCCCATATGATTTTATGTATAAATTATTCGATTGAAAAATCGAACAATGTTTACATGACAAATTGCATTTATTAGAAACAAATAATACCGTTTGTAACGGTATTTTCTTACAATGTAAATGGACTTTTATAAACCATTTTATTAGATATAAGAATTTACACATTAATTGTTAATGAGATGTTTATTAAATTCGTGTAATTCAAATATTTTACTTAACTTGCAAAGTTAAGTGGTTTTTATTTATAATGTTTACATTTGGCATTATATTTTGGCATCAAATTAGTGATTAAAAAATCAAATATTGATGTAAATATTTTAAAAGTATTTCTGAAACATTTGGATAGTATAGTTCTTTTGATTGGAAATGTTGAATTAATCATAAACTATCTATTATTGAGTTTTAATGAATGTTGCCATTGATGTAATGTATTTTTGAAAGTGCAAAATTTTTGAGAAAATGTGTTGTGTGATTTTTGTTGATTTTATACTATTTTGAATAGTAGTGCTTTAATAATTTGGTGATTCATGTATAAAAAATTACTGTATATAATATTGCTTATTGTTACTCAGATGGTTACTTCATCAAGTGTTGATTTAAAAAAAAAAAGTTTGTTTTAGTTATTGACCCAGGCCATGGCGGGTATGATTCAGGGGCGATAGGTGTGCAAAGTCAAGAAAAAGACATCACGCTTATTATTTCTTTATTAGTTGGGGACTATATTAGTAAGAGTAATTCTAATGTAGAAGTAGTGTATACACGAGATACAGATAAATTTGTTGATTTGCCAGAACGAGTTGGTATTGCGAATAGATTGAAAGCCGATTTGTTTATATCTATTCATGTTAATGCGTCAACTAATACAGATGTTCGTGGGTTAGAGGTTTATGCTTTTGGAGGTTCAAAAGATCATGAAAATTTGGAAGTTGCTAGAAGAGAAAATGCAGTTGTTGGTTTTGAAGACATTTATAATAGTGACGATGGTAAATTTCATGATAAAAAATCCGAATATCGTATCATTTCCAAATATATACAAAATCAATTTATAGATCGGAGCATTGAATTTGCAGTTACTTTATGTAATGAATTAAAATCTTGTGTTTCATGGGCAGATCGTGGAGTTAAGCAGGCAGAATATTTAATTTTGCGTAAGGCGCATATGCCACGAGTACTGGTAGAACTTGACTTTATAACTAATCCAGAGGCTGAAATGTATTTATTGAGTGAAAATGGACAAAAAAGATATGCGATGGCTATTTGCTCAGCTTTTGAAAAATACAAAGCAGATTATATTGATTGTAATATAAAAATTCCTACTGAAATCACTTGTAAAACTTCGTCTTTAGATAAAAATGATCAATTGGAATCGATAAAAAATAATACTGGTGATAAAATTTATAAAGTGCAAATTTTTGCTTCATCTAGTAAATTACCTGAAAATAGCCCTCAATTTAAAGGTTATAAAGTTAGTTGTTACGAAGTTGGTGGTTTATATAAGTATACTTGCGAATCATTGTCAGACTATGATGAAGCATTGAAAGTTCAGAAGACATTGTTAGAAGTATTTGATGGAGCTTTTGTTGTTTGTATTAAAAATGAAGACAAGTGTTAAAAATTAGTGTGAAGTAGAAAAACAATTGTAATACATATTAACAAATGTGAATTGAATAATTGAGTTGTTGCAGCCGTTTGTATATTTACAAATTAGTAAAATATATTTTCAAAAAATTTATTCGTATCGTGACTACGTTTTCCACACGTAAATCAAGTATAAACTTGCAACTTACGAATATTTTCATTCACGTATTAAATTATTCTATAAATCCACGTATATTTTGATATATTTTCTTTAAATCGCTTAATTCTGTTTTATTTATTTGTTTATAAATAATAGATACAATTATTGCACTGAATCCGAATAACAGTAGTAATTTAATGATTAAGCAACTATAGAATATATGTTTGGGCTTTGCATGTCTAACAATCATTTGTGCAAAATGATAATTTGTTGTTTTTATGATGAATTTTTCGATAAAATGGGTTAACATATGCGCATAATATTAAAAATAATTATCAATCATTATGGGTGTAATTTTTGACTTTTTGAATTTTTTAAAATCACTTTTTGTTGGTATTAAAATATTTTAAAATAAAAACAAAAAATACTAATGGTTTTTACATAAAAAATTTGTTAAAGGTGATGATGCAATTGCAGTATTTGAAATTATTCCAAGTTTAGCAAGATGTGCCTTTCTTCCAGCTTTTACAGCATCCTTAAAAGCTGATGCCATAAGAATTGGTTTATTGCTTGAAGATATAGCAGTATTAATCATAATAGCAGTACAACCCATTTCCATGCATTCACAAGCATCAGAAGGCTTTCCAATTCCAGCATCAACTATTATAGGAGTATTTATCTCTTCAATTAAAATTCTTATCATTTCTTTTGTTTTAAGCCCTTTATTTGTTCCTATTGGTGCTCCTAATGGCATAATTGCTGATACTCCAACATTTTGCATGTCACGTGCAGTATACAAATCTGCATTCATATAAGCAAATACTTTGAATTTTTCTTTAACAAGAAGCTCACATGCTTTTGTTGTTTGGTAATTATCAGGTAGCAAATATTTATTATCAGTCATTATTTCTACTTTTATTAAATCTGTTTTTACACTAGCACGTGCTATTCTTGCTATTCTAATTGCTTCTTTTGCATCAGTTGCTCCTGAAGTGTTAGGCATTAAAAAAATATTATTAGGTATGTATTTAATGATATTTTCATTGGGATTGTTAAAATCAAATCTTCTTACGGCTACTGTTATTATTTGAGCTTGTGAAGCTTTTATTATTTTAGGAATAAGTTTATTGTTAGAAAATTTCCCACTCCCTATAAAAATTCGGCTGTTTAGTGTTAATCCTGCAATTTTCAATAAATCTTTTGTCATAATAATATTATAAAAATAAAAAAATAAATATTAGAAATATAAAATGTAGAATTAACAATTAGTTAGTATCATCCAAATGATATTTTTTTTGACTATAAAAATATAAGAATCATATAAAAGCACTTGCTTAAAGGCATTAAATTTTTAATAGAAATTAACTTTATATTTAATTTTCTAATTTAGTTAACATTTTGATAAAAAATTTTTTATATACCCATTATTTATTATGAAATTAGTGGAATAAAATAATTATGTACTCAATGTTAATATATTAAAAGTTTTGTTATGTAATAGTTTTTTCGTTGAATTTGGAATAAAATTAATATAGCTATATGTATATATATATATATTGTAAATTATTAATTTTTATTGTGACTATTTGTAGTTGATTTATTAATATAATTCGAGTAATCAATTTTAGTTTTAAAATTTACAATTTTAAGTTTTAAAACTAAAATTTTGATATTGTTAATTTTATTATGCTACATAATTTTCATGTTAAAAACTTTTGTGTATTAAACATCGAAAAATAAATTACAATTACTATCTTAAAATTTTTTCTAAATCAATTTAGAATTGATTATTTGTTATAATTTTGTTACAACAGTTAATTTGTTTTCATTGTTGTCATATTTATAATAAAAATGAGTTCAATAAGTAAGAATAGTATACCAATTTATATTATTAAATACATTAAAATAATTTTAAAAAATGCAATTTTAATATTTATTATTTAATTGTAGTTAACATGTCTCTATGTTAGATTTGTAATCTTTTAGAACAGTATTTTGTACATTCGTTGGTTTTAATTGTTTATGCTAGTAATGATAAAACTAGAAGCGTTATAATAATTTGTTTAAATTATTATAACTAAAAAATTTAATTCGTAGTATGTTTGAACTGGATTTTATTACTATTAATATGTTTGTGTGAAGAATAATTTAAAACGAAAATGGTATGTGGTTTGGCATGGGTTTGAACCAGGTGTTTATGAAACATGGGATGAATGTAAAAAACAAGTGGATAAATTTAATAATTCGTCTTATAAATCTTTTTTTTCACATCAAGAAGCAAAAAAAGCATATGAATTAGGTCCTCAATTTTATACAGACATAAAATCTGGGGTGGGGGGAATGTTAGAAATTGATTCTAACAGTTTATCAGTAGATGCTGCGTGTAGTGGAAATCCTGGCAGAATTGAATATAGGGGTATTTATATGAAAACAAAAGAAGAAATATTTCATGTTGGCCCATTTCAAGATGGAACTAACAATATAGGAGAATTTTTGGCAATTGTACATGGACTAACATGGATTAAGCAGAAAAGTTTTTTGATTCCTATTTACTCTGATAGTAAAGTTGCTATTTCATGGGTTCAAAATAGAAAATGTAAAACGAAATTAAAACAATCGGATAAAAATATATGCATTTTTAATTTAATTTATAAGGCAGAAAAATGGCTAAGAAACAATAGTTGTTATATAGATCTAGTTTTTAAGTGGGATACTAAAAAATGGGGTGAAATTTCAGCAGATTTTAGTAGAAAATAGCAAAAATTCCTGATCACGTTTGAGTACGTATTAAAAATAAAATTTTTTTTGAAAAAAGTTATAAACTAATTTACTACATTTTATTTTTTGATAAAGTGGTAGAATTTTACAAGTTATAGTTAATTGTGGAAGTGGGATGCTCATTAATCAAAAAATAATTTTGTGATAAAATATTTCATTTAATAATGAAATTTAGAAAAAGTAATATTTGAAATGTACGAAGTAATTTACAAAATTTTAGAATTAAAAATATTTATGTATTGTTTATAATTTTATATTGAAAAATAAATTGTATATAGAAATTGTTTTACCTATACCTTTAGAAGGCACATTCACTTATTTTGTTCCTACTGAAATGGAAACACAGGTTTTAGTTGGTAGTTTAGTGTTGGTAAAATTTGGTAAAAGTAATAAACCTCGTCGTGGTTTAGTTTTATATTTAAAAAAAAATCCATCACCAATTGTTAGTTTAGAAAAAATAAAACCTATACTTTCTATAGAAAGTATTTTGCCTGTAGTTTTGCGATCACAATTGCGTTTTTGGAAATGGATTTCAGATTATTATTTATGTACTTTGGGTGAAGTTTTTAAAAAAGCGATTCCTTCGTCTTTTCATACAGTAGATAGTCAATTGAAAAATTGTAATGTATTACCTGTGTTTTCTTCTGCCTTGAATAGATCAAAAAAAAAAATAATTGACAATATTATGTATAATTTTCAAAAAAAGGATATTTGCCTTTTGCATAAAAATATTTTTTTAGGAGAAAAAGAAATTTATATACAAATTATTGAAAGAATGCTGCGACAAAAAAAACAAATATTGTATCTATTACCAGACATTGCACTGGCTACGTGTGTCATTAATCGTTTAAAATACTATTTTGGCAACATTGTAGGAGTTTATCATTCAAAAATAAATTTGAGTAAACAAATAGAAATTTGGAATAATCTTTTGTATAATGATGTGTACTCAATTATATTAGGAGTTCATTCTTCTATATTTTTACCTTTTAAAAATTTGGGATTAATTATTGTAGATGAAGAGCATGATCCAAATTATAAACAACAAAAAGCTTCTTTTTGCTATCATGTACGTAATGCAGCAATTTTTTTAGCGACTATACATGGTGCTAAAGTACTTTTAGGAAGTGCAACGCCTTCAATAGAGTCGTTTTATAATGCTCAAATAGGGAAATATGCATATATCAAATTGTATGATTATTTGCCACAAATCAAACCATTATATACTATTGTAGATGTAAAAGGATTAAAAAGGTTGGGAAATGAACCAATTTTTTCCCCTTTACTAATAAAACGTATAAAACAAAAATTAGAGAATGGTGTTCAAGTACTATTATTCCAAAATCGGAGAGGATTTTCATTTCGTATTTTTTGTAAAATTTGTTATTGGACTCCTAAATGTCATTTTTGTGATATAAGTCTTATTTATCATAAAAAAAATAATCAATTAGTTTGTCATTATTGTGGGAAAAATTATTCTCTCCCTAAAGAATGCCCTAAATGTGGAAATATTCATTTAAAATCAATTGGGTATGGGACAGAAAAAGTAGAGGAAGAAATTAAAATGATTTTCAACAATGTAGTAATTGATCGTATGGATTTTGATACAGTAAAACAAAAAAGTTCATTAAAAAAGGTAATTTCTAATTTTGAAAGTGGACAAACACAAATTTTAATTGGAACTCAGATGGTTTCTAGGTGGTTAAATATGAGTAAAGTTGGCTTGATTGCTATACTTAATATTGATGTTTTAATGAATTTTCCTGACTTTAGGGCATATGAGAGAACTTATCAATTAATATTGCAAATATTAGGAAAAGTATGTGGTAACAAAATTCAAAGCGAAGTTATTATTCAAACTTTTCATCCAGATCATCAGTTGATTAAGATGATTATTCGACATGATTATAGAAATATGTACGATATGCAAATAAAGGATAGAGTATTATTTAAATATCCGCCATTATTTAGATTAATACATATATTTCTTTATAATAGTGACGAAAAGTTACTTTGTAAATTATCTGATGGATACATTTATTTTTTGAAAAAAAATTTCGGGAATGATAGAGTTGTTGGTCATGATAGGCCAATAGTAGGTAAGACAAAGGGGCTTTATGTTCGAAAAATACTATTAAAAATTGAAATTAATAGTTCTCCAAGTTTTGTACGTAAAATATTAAAAGAAATTTATATGCAAATATTTAATGTTTCATATTTTAGGCGTGGTATTGTTCACTATGACGTAGACCCAGTATGAATTTTAATAAAAAATCAAAATTTTTAAAAATTTACTTGAAATATTATGTGTATAAAATTGCTAAACTTATAATTGCTTTTTATACGAATTTATTTATGATAAATACAAATGCTGTATAATTATAAAAAATATTTCTAAAATGAGATGTATTAGTTTTTAGCTAAAATTATTTTAATTATGTAAATTCAAATTTTGAAGATTTTATATATTAAATATGTTTAGATTTTTTTATTAAATAAATTCATTGTAATTTCTGCTCCTAATGAACAAAAACTATGAATTATCTCTGTTGATTGCTTGATTTTTTCTGGAAGATGTTTTTTTTCCTCTTTTGTAAAAGCATTTAATACATAATTAACTTGATATCCAAATAAAAAGTTATTACCAATACCAAAACGTAAACGATAATAGAAATTAGTTCCTAAAGAGTATTGGATATGTTTTAGCCCATTATGCCCTCCATCATTTCCTTTAGGTTTAAGACGTAAAAATCCAAATGGTAGAGCTAAATCATCTACTAATATAAGTACATTTTTTAATTGGATATTTTCTTTTTTAATCCAATAACAGACAGCATTTCCACTTAAATTAACACAAGTAGATGGCTTAAGTAACAAAATATGTTTATTTTTTAGTCTTAATGGTGCTATATTGCCGTAATTACCATGGATAAAAACAATATTATATGGTTTGACAAAAGCATCTAGTATCATAAACCCAATGTTATGACGACTGTTTTCATATTTTTGTCCTTCATTTCCCAAACCTACAATCAAATATTTCATTACAATTTTTATACATTAACAGGATTAACTGTAGCACGAGTTAATTTAATAGATACTACTATCGTATCTTTTGCATTTAATAATTCTAAATTTTCAAAAAAAAGATCACCTACTTTAATAGTTTTATTTAATTCTAAATTTTCTACATTAATTATTATTTTTTCAGGGAAATTTTTATAAATGCCTTTAATTTTTAATGTTTTTGTTTTTAGTGATAGTTTTCCACCTTCTTTTATTCCTTTTGCAGTTCCTTCTAATTCAATTGGGATATTAATAATTGTTGGTTTGTTTTCAAATATTTGCAAGAAGTCTATATGTAGTATTTCATCACTCACTGGATGGAACTGTATTTCTTTCAAAATTGAAAGATAAGACTGTTCTTCAATACTTAGACTTACTAGATATACAATCGGTGTATATATTAATTTTCGAACATTGTCTTTAGAAACGTTAAAATGTATTGTATTTTCACTTCCCCCGTACAGTATACATGGTATTAATGATTCTTTTCTATGCATTTTTGCTGCCTTTTTACCAAAAATGTTTCTTTTAGATCCTTTCAATTGAAATATTTTCATTATTTGATTTTTTATACTACTGAAAATTGAGATGATTAAGTATAATTTATTTGATTAAATAATAATTAGACAGCAAAATTAATAAATATTCACGAATAAAAATTTGATGTTAGTGTATTAAAGCATAAATAAATTGATGATTTTATATCACTTTAAAACTATGATTCAATATAAAACCATTTTATATTTTTATAAAATAAATCCAAGTAAATATTTTTTAATACAAATTGTTGCTTAATACATTAAGATTTTACAAGTATACAAAAAAATGAATGTTTTTTTGAACATCATAAGTGTTTAAATTTATTTTTTTTATTTTTACAGATGTTAAAGATAGAGATACTAATCTAATTGATTTTTAAATTGAAGATTTTGAGTTAAAAAATAATGTTAAAAATCAGATTATAAATTCTAGTGTATGTAGAATCATAATAAAATTGGTAATAAAAATTATTACAACATAATGAATTATTAGTAATGAAATTTTTAGTGAAAATGAATAAAAAAAATAAATAACTTATAATTATAATTTATGTTGTATATCATTTATAGTTATACTATTTTCTATTTGATTACATTATGAGTATTGTATAAGTAATGAAGAGACCATTCAGAATTGAATATTAGAAGTAAAAAGTTTTGAATAATTGTTAGTAAAATAACTAAAAAATTTATAGTTCATATAAATTTTAAAAAAAACAGTAATTGTGATATGATGAGAAATGTGTTTTTATTGCAAATTTTGAAAATACAAAAATGCCACATAATAACCAGAGTATGGAATTAATAACACTGTTGAGTTGATGTGTGTAATTGTATTATTAAAATATGATGTAATAAATTAATTGTAATTAAATTTGTAACTACAATAATATTTAATTATTTACTGATAGACTTAAATAATTTAAAAAATTAAATTAAAATACAAACAATTTATTATTTGAAATCAGTAAATAAATTAGACATCAAAAAGTGTTTAAATGTGGTATTTGATACAAATTTTACTTCATTTTTTACTTATAATGTGTATTTTGACTATGTATCTGGCAGTTAGATATTTAATTATTTAAAAAAAATACAGAAGCACAATTCCATCAAAAATTTTAATTTTTTATTTGCAGTTGTAAAAAACAAATTTTTCTAAGATATATAAATATTTTGCAATGAATTATTATTTAACATAATAGTTTAACTTTTATGCAAAAAAAATATTTTTTATATGTTTTTGATGTGAATACAATAATCTAAACATTCAAAAACATTATTTATCATAAATAATGTTTATAAAAAACTATATATTCAGTTTTTATAAACATTATATTTTATTTCTAAATTGTGCAGAATATTATTAATCAACAGTTAAATAAGATTAAAAACAATTCTGAAATGTAAAAAGATTATTGTAATATCATTTAGTGTTTAAAGTATGATTATTTTTTCAAATGCCAAGATAAATTTAGGCCTTTATATAGGAGAACGGAGGGCAGATGGATATCATGATATAGAAACGATTTTATGTCCTATCGATTTATATGATATCTTAGAAATTGTACCTGCAGCTAAAACAACGTTTACTCAAAGTGGAATATTAGCAAATTGTGAAATTTCAGATAATTTAGTAATTAAAGCCTATCAATTATTAAAAAGATATTATAATTTACCTGAAGTATCAATTTTTTTGCGTAAAAATATTCCAGTGGGTAGTGGACTTGGAGGAGGAAGTAGTAATGCAGCTTTTATGCTTTGTTTGTTAAATAAATTTGCTGATTTGCATCTTTCGGTAGAGCAATTAGAAATTTATGCGCAACAATTGGGTTCTGACTGCTCATTTTTTATTCGAAATAAACCGTTGCTTGCTGAAGGCAGTGGGAATATTTTTACGCCTATAAAATTAGATCTAAATGAATATTATTTAATTTTATGCACTCCTAATATTAGCGTCTCAACAAAAGAGGCGTATGACAATGTGTCATGTCAATTTCATGTAAAATCTTTAACTGATATTATTAATTATCCAACAAGTATGTGGAAAAATTTTTTGGTTAATGATTTTGAGGAGTTTGTATTTTTTCTTCATCCAGAAATACAAAAAATAAAACATGAACTGTATATTAAAGGGGCTATTTATGCTAGCATATCTGGATCAGGTTCTGCAGTTTTTGGATTATTTAAAAAGCCTTATTGTTCGATATGGCCATTCAATTTTTCTGTTCATGATTTTATTTAATTTGGTGCGAATCATTTGTTTCCGAATTCTAGAAATATAATTTGTGAAAAGAATTCCATCTAAATGATCATATTCGTGTTGAATAACACGTGCTGGATAATTTGTAAAAATTTTTTCCTGTAGTTGAAAATCTTCATTAAAGTATTTTACTTTAACTTCATTATTTCTTATTACATCTTCATGTATAGTTGGAATTGAAAGGCATCCTTCTTTTATAGATATTTCATTCCCATTTTTTTCTATTATTTGTGGATTAATGAAAACTTTTTTAAAATTTAAACAATTTGTGTCTTTTTTTGCATGAGTACTTAAATCTATTACAAAAATTTTATACATAACTCCAATTTGAGGTGCAGAAATACCAATTCCATTTGCATTATACATAGTTTCAAACATATTATTCAATAGATTATCTAGATTTGGATAATCTATTGAAATATTTTGGGATTTTTGATTTAAGATTGGATGTCCATATAAATAAATTGGGAGTATCATTTTTTTAGTGATTCCAAATAAGTTTGTAATAAAATGGTTGCACTTAATTTGTTTATTAATTTTTTATCCCTTCTTTTCATTTTTTTTATTCCACCGTCAATCATTGCTCTATGAGCTAAAACAGAAGTAAATCGTTCATCTGCCATTTCTATCCCAATTAATGGCATTGATTCTTTTAATTTTTTTTTAAAATTTCTAATTTTTACCATATTTTTAGAAGGCGAGTAATTCATTTGTCTAGCTTCTCCAAGTATAAATAACTCAACGTCATTAGTTTTAGTATAGTTTTTAAGATATATAATTACCTCACGACTTGATATAGTATTGAGAGGACTAGCAATCATTTTTAAAAGATCTGAAACTGCAAGTCCTGTTTGGTTTTCTCCATAATCAATAGAAATTATACGTCCCATAAATAGTTTAAAATAAGATTAAAATACTTAAGTTATACAAATTCAAATAGTTGGTATTTTTCGTTTAAAACTTTGTCGAAGAGAAATTAATGTTTCTGTAGAAATAACACCTGGAATTTCTTGTATACGACTATTTAGTAATTCCATAAATTGCTTATTATCTTTTGCATATAATTTTATTAACATGGTGTATGGACCAGTTGTAAAATGGCATTCTACAACTTCTAAAATTTTTTTTAGTTCCGGAACTACATTTTTATACATGGAACCACGTTCTAATTTTACTCCTACATACGCACATGTATTATACCCCAAAAGTTTGTAATTTATGAAATAACCTGATCCAACGATTAATTTAAGTTCTATCATTTTTTGAATGCGTTGATGAACTGATGCTCTTGATACATTACAAATTTCTGCCACGTTTTTAAACGAAATGCGTGCATTTTTTGAAATAATTTTCAGAATTTTTTTATCTAATTCATCAATTTTTTCCATTGTTTTTTGTTACAATTTTATGTAGTTCTGCTTCAAAAATGATAGTTGAGTAAGGAGGAAGGTTATTTTTTTTAATTTCTTTGCCATATGCAAGGTAGTAAGGGATATAAAAAATGTACTTAGATCCCACAGGCATTAATTGAATTCCTTCTAATAAACCCTTGATTAATTCATGTAATGAAAATTTTATTGATTTAGTATTTTTTACAGAACTGTCAAGAATTTCTTTTTTAATGTTCATTATGCAGTAATCCATTTCTATCAAATCATTGGCTTTAGGTTTCGGTCCATTTCCTTTTTTTATTATTTTGTATTGCAATCCACTTGGTAATACAATGACCCTTTTATTAGATTTATTTTTTTCAAGGAAATCTAAATTTTCTTTTTTGAAATTCTTGTATTGTTTTTCGATAATAGTTCCTCTTATTTTCTCTAGCATGGTATTTTTAGAGTACTTCTGAATTTCATCCTTAGAAAGGAGAGTGCTACCATTGTCGTTGATGACAGATATGTAACCAGATAAAAGAATGTCTTTATTTATAGTTTTTGTAGAATCTGTGTAAAACAATTGCTTATTTAAAAATGGGATAAATTGTGTCCCAATTTGGTATCCTAACATTTTGCCAACTGTAAAAGCGCTTTCTTTTTTATTTTTTATATCTATTTGAAGTCCATTTTCAAATCCTTTTATAAAGTCAATTTTGTTCTGCGATTTTAATTCTAATTGAGTGAAAATTTGATTTGCTTGCGTAGCAAGTAGAGCACCTTGTGCATAGGCAATAGAATCAATATTAGTTTTTAGTTTTATTTTCAAATTTTGTTTATTACATGAAGTCAGCATAAAAACTAAAAAAAATGTTTTTAATGATAAAAAATTTACTATGTCTTTCATTTTTTTAATTATTATTTTAAATTTGCAGGAAAGTACAATAAATTGTTAAGAACACATAATTTTTTTAAAAAAAGAAAAATTAAACATTTATAACTAATAGCATTAAGTATAATATAAAAATTGAAAAAATCAACAATTAGTTATACAAAAATTACTAAATAGAAGTAAAACTGAAATTAATTTAAATTACATAGTGAAATTCAATTTCACTGTTTTCAATAAATTGAAAATATTTTACGATTAAGAATAGCAAGTATAAATATAAGGTACAATTAACTAATTTTTTATGTTTATCTTAACAAGATGGCTTATTTTTGAAGATTTTTTATTTAGTAAATTTAGTATATGTTGTTTGTATAATGTGCCCTTATTTTAAGTTATTATTAAAATATAAATAATATAAATTTGTTGTTTAATGTAATGAAAAAATTGTAAATTCGTTGCTAATTTATTTAATTAAATAATTAATGATCCAATTTGGTAGATAATAAAACTAATAAGCCAAGCTAATGATGTTGTATAAATAACAGTAAATAGAGCCCATTTTAACTTTCCAGATTCATTTTTAATTGATGTAATGGTTGCGATACATGGTGAGTATAATAAGACAAAAAACAAAAAACTTAATGCTTTTAAAGGAGTAAATGCTAAATTTCCTTTAAAATCTTTTTCTGTTTGTAAGCGTTTTTTTAATAAAAAATTATCATTTCCACTATCATTATACAGAATTCCAAGAGTACTTATTATAATTTCTTTTGCAGGAAGTCCAGAGATAAGACACGTGCCAAGTTTCCAATCAAATCCTAAAGGTTTTACAAAAGGTTCAATGAAATGGCCAATATGTCCTATAAAAGAGTTTTGTTTTCGTTCTTCATTTTGTTGATTTTTAATATGTAAAATTTGATTTTTAGTTCCTTTATGCAAAGCAAGCTCAGTTATTTTGTTATTATAATATTGTGTGTTTTTTTTTGGAAAATATTCTAAAAACCAAATAATAATTGCAGATATTAAAATTGTTCCACTCATTTTCCATAAATATTGAGAAATATTGTGCCATACATGGCGTTGCGTTGCTTTCCATGTTGGAATACGGTATGGTGGCAGTTCCATTACGAACGGAAAATCATCATGTTTTATTAAAAATTTTTTAATAATAATAGCCATAAGTATGGCTATTATTATTCCTGTAGCGTATAATATGAAAAGTAATAACCCGGCATGATTTTGGAAAAAAGCACTTATAAATAAAATGTAAATTGGTAGCCGTGCTGAACATGATATTAATGGATTAACTAACATAGTAATAAGTCTAGTGTTATAACTTTCTATTATTCTTGTACTCATAATAGCTGGAACATTGCATCCAAACCCCATAATAAATGGAATAAATGATTTGCCGTGTAATCCTATCTTATGCATTAATTTATCCATAATGAAGACAGCTCTAGACATATAACCAGAATCTTCCATAAAAGATATGAAAATGTATAAAATAATAATATTTGGAATAAATATAATAACATTGCCAACTCCACCTATAATTCCATGAATAAATAAATCTTTTAAAGGTCCGTTTACCATATTTATTTCAATAAATTCACTTGTTTTTTGTATGATTAATTCAATCAATTTAACAGGATATTTACCAAAAAAAAATGTGCATTCAAACATAATGAACATAAATGCAAAAAATATTGGATAACTTAAAAATCTATGCATAACTAATTTGTCTATGAGACATGTTGATTTTGTTTGTTTGTCATTTATTTTTTGATATGTTTCTTTCAATGCTCCTTTTATAAAACCATAACGAGCATTCGTAAAAATTGTTTCTGTATTATCTCCAAAATCGTTTTCAATATGTTTTGTATGAATAGCTTGTTCAGATAAAATTGCATTTTTATTAGGCAAATTTTTAATAATTGTTTCTATAAATTTGTTGTGTTCCAATAATTGAATACTTAAAAACCGATGAGAAATATCGTTTCCAAAAATATTTTCTTTGCGAAGTACACATTTTATATGTTGAATGCTTTTTTCTATCTCTGTTCCATAATAAATATGAATATGTCTTGAACAATGATTTTTACCTTCATATACTTCTATAATCTTATCGAGAAGTTTTTTAGTTCCTTTCCCTGATCTTGCAGTTGTTGGTATAATTGGGCATCCTATCATTTTTGATAAGCACTGGTGATCAAGTATATTTCCTGATTTTTCTAATTCATCATACATATTTAAAGCTATTACCATGGTAGTATCCATGTCTATTAATTGGGTAGTTAAATAAAGATTTCTTTCCAAATTAGACGCTGCTACCACATTAACGACAATATCTGGAGATGATTCATATATATATTTGCGAACGTATATTTCTTCATGTGAGTATGCTGATAAAGAATATGTTCCAGGCAAATCTATAAAGTTAAATGTATATTTTTTGTATTTAAATACACTTTCTTTTGGATCAACTGTAACACCAGGATAGTTCCCAACTCTATTATATTTATGTGCTACAATATTGAATAATGAAGTTTTACCAGAATTAGGATTTCCAATTAATATCAATTTGATTGTATGCTTTTGGTCGTTTGCTAGTTTTAATAATCTAGAAGAATTTATAATTAATGGATTGTATTTTTCTTGCAATTCAATCTTAGTCTCTTTTTCTGTAATTATGTCTATTAATTTCGCTTCACTTTTACGTAGAGAAATTTCATAATCCATTATTCTGTAATTTATTGGATCTTGCAATGGAGCTTTAGCAATCACTTCTATTTTTTGTCCATAAACAAAACCCATTTCTATAATTTTTTTTCGAAAATTTCTTCTGCCACGTACTTTTATAATGATTCCTTTTTGGCCAGGAAGTAAATTTAGCAGTTCCATAATACAATTTTAGATTGATACACTTTGCTTTATTATATATGTTAAATCAGAGTAGTTGAGTATAAAAACTTTATATTTCAAATTTTGAATTTAGGATAAGATTAATGATATTATACAAAAAAATTTTGTTTTTAAAAAATTTTCCCAAATATTTTTATTTGAAATTTTTGTTTGTTATGGTTGGTTGCTATATTATAGTTTGTATATACACAAAAATAACATTTGATTTTTGTATAAGATGGAGTTTATTTTTATAGCTAATGCGATATAAATTATATTGACAATTAATTTTTGTTAATAGTGATTGTTATTTGTATTTATTTATATTTTCAAATTTAATTTATTAAAATTTTTATAAAAAATTTAAGCTACAGTTCTAATATTTAATAAAACTATAAAAATAATTAAATAACTATTGGCTTGTAATTTTTATTCTTATTAGTTGTCATTTGCATTATAATAATATACATTCAATAATTGTACATGTGTATCATTAGATTTTGAATGCTTTGTTTGTCTAGTAGTATTTTATAATATGATCTATATTAATTTAATATTCATGATATGATGTAGATGGTTGTTTTCAAGTTAATATAATAGAGTTCTATGAATAATTAAATATTGACTACAATTAAAATAAATTTTTGATTTTTAATGAAAAATCTGATAAAAATAAATAAATATGAAGTAACTAAATTCACCATATTTTTTTTTTTAAACTAATAGAGTTATTACTCTTAGTTTTTATAGTTAATAAATACTAATTGCGTTTAAGTCATAAATTATCAATTTTGTATGTATTTAATTGTTTTATGACTGATTCAATTTTTTATAGCCAATGTTTAACGTAGTTATTTTGTATGTGTCAGAAGTATGAATGGAAACTTAATTTATAATTATTTTTTATTTCTGTTAATAATAGTTTTCACAACTGAATATACTGATTTTTAATTTTGAATGATTTTTTTTTGAAAAAAATGACATAGCGCTGTAGCCAAACCATCAGTTGCGTCTAATTGATATGTGTCTTTTTTTGAAATTATCAAATAATGATGTAGCATATTTGCTACTTGTTCTTTTGATGCTTGACCATTTCCAGTGATTGACATTTTTATTTTAAGTGGGGCGTACTCGTAAATAGGAATATTTCGAAATAAGGCTGCTATCATAGCTGCTCCTTGAGCACGTCCAAGTTTAAGCATACTTTGTACATTTTTTTTTAAAAATGGAGATTCAATAGCAAATTCATTTGGGGAGAATTCATCTATTAATTCTATTACTTTATTGAATATGTTATGAAGTCGAATATAATGATTTTCGCACTTTTTCAATTTAAAAATCCCCATTTTTATTACAAATGGTTTATCATTTAGTATTTTAATTACCCCATATCCCATTATCGCAGTCCCAGGATCTATACCTAAAATAATTCTTTCTTTCTGTTTGTATAACACTTCTGTATTTTAATTTTTTTAATTAATAGTTTTACTACAGTAAAACTATTAATTAAAAATGTGTATGTTTTAATATATAAAACAAGAATCGAGCTAAAATTCAACTAGTAAACTCATATAAAAATACGATAGTTATAAACTATAATATTTTTATATTATTCAATTCCTTTACGTAATCTAGAAACTGGTATATTTAATTGTTCACGATATTTTGCTACGGTTCTACGTGCAATATTATACCCTTTTCTTTTTAAGAGTTTTGTTAAGTTTTCATCAGTAAATGGTTTTTTTTTATTTTCAGTTTCTATACATGATTTTAAAATAGTTTTAATTTCACGCGTTGATATTTCTTCCCCATTTTCATTTATAATTGCATCTGAAAAGAAAAATCGTAATGGATAAATTCCCCAGTCTGTTTGAATATATTTGTTAATAGTTGCTCTTGAAATTGTAGAAATATCATAACCACATATTTCAGAGACATCTTTTAGTTTCATTGGTTTCAAAGTCTTCTCATCTCCACTTAAAAAAAATTTTTGTTGTATGTTTATAACAGCAAGCATTGTATTATACAAAGTAATATTTCTCTGCTTAATTGCATCTATAAACCATTGAGCTGAATCAATTTTGTTTTTAACAAAAGTAATCACTTCTTTTTTCCCAAAATTTTTATCAGATTTGTAGTCTGATAACATTTCTCCGTATTTTCGATTTATTTTTAAATTTGGCATGTTATCTTCTGACATTGTGAAAACAAGTTTTCCATCTATAACCTCTGCAATAAAATCAGGTGTGATATGAGCTGATTTTGTTTCCATATTACTTTCCCACATATTGCCAGGTTTTGGATTTAAAAGAGTAATTTCTTTAATAATATTTTTTAAATTTTCTTTAGTTATGTTGTAGATAGTACAAATACTATCGTAGTGTTTTTTTACGAAAAAATCAAAATGTTTTTTCAAAATTTTTATGGCTAGGCGACGCGTTTGTGTCATCTTTTTTTTATATAATTGTAATAGTAAGCACTCTTGCAAATCATTTGCCCCTATACCGTATGGTTCTAAGGTTTGAACAAGTTTTAATATTTTTTTAATTTTAAAGATTGGTATTTCTTTTTCGTATTGTAAAGACATATCGTCTGATAAAGTTTGAGGGCTTTGTCTAATATATCCATCATCATCTAGATTACCAATTATATATTTACTTATTTTGAGTTCTTCTTCAGATAGTTCTTTTAATTTTAGCTGATTGAAAAGGTATTCATGAAATGATTCATTTTCAGAGTAAGCAGTTTCCCATTGATTAAGAAAATGACTTTGTTTAAACTTATTAATATTGTTGTTTTTTTTTGAAAAATTGCTTGAAAATGTTTCCGTTGTTAATTTATTTAATTTTTCTATATGTGGTACTGAGTCTGTTTCTGAGATTTCTTCTAATGCTGGATTTTCTTCTAATTCTCTATTAACTCTGTTGCCTATTTCTAATGCAGTAAGTTCTAGTAATTTAACTTGTTGTATTTGTTGTGGAGAAAATTTTTGTTGTTGTTTATTTGAAAGTTGTTGTTTAATCATTTTTTTATGTATTTCTTTCGAAAATACATAATCTATTTTAGAGTATTTTAAAAAATATAAAAAAAATTATCTTCATTTTTAAATATGTATGTTTACATATTGTAGTGAAGTATTTCTTATAAGATTAAAAAATACTGATTTTGTAATTTATTTTACTTGTTGTAAATGATTAATTATTACATTTTTGTAAAAAATACGTTTTTGTTTGAATGCTTACTTGTGTAGTCAAACTATTACTATTATTACTTTCCAAATAGTATTTGTTATTATTAGTAGTTATTGATGTATGAAAACAAATTATATTTGTTTTCATACATCAATATAAGTATTTGTGAAAATATCATAAAATAAAAAATAAATTTAGTATTTAATGATTCTCATTAGAATAAAAAATGTTTCAATGCATATTGAAAATTGTTTCAATTGTAATTGACAGTTTATTTATGATTTTATACATGTTTATTATCTTTAATAAGAGTTAGTTGAAAAATATGAATGCTGGTGTTGTTGTAGTATGATGAATTTATTGTATTTTTAATGTGTTTGGGATCTATGAAAAAATTGTATTTTTTGAGAGTTTTGCAATTTTTATATAATTAAAGATTAAATTAAAATTGTTTTTGATTATTTCTATATTTTATAGTAATAATCAAAAAGGTGTGTATAATGTTTATAACATGATTTGTAGGCAATATTATTTTCTAGCAAAACAATCAAATTTGTAATTAATTATTATTAATGTGTATTTCTCTCGAAAAGAAATTAAATTAAAGTTGTTTTGCACTAATAATTTTCAAATAGAATGTTCCAATTTGGGCTAATTAGTGTAATTATAAAAATTAAAAAATATTTGTATTATTTTTTATTTAAGTGCAAGTTATTATATGCTTGAATGTTAATTGGAAACCATTTCATTTGTACAATGAAATTATTTAATAAATAGTAATTTTTTTAACGTTTTTATTATGTAAAGATTTGTAATAGAATATAAAAATGCTTGTAATAAAAGGTAGTAATTTGTGTTACTGTGTATTTGCGATATTAAAAATTTTAAAAATTGAACTTTTGTTTTATTATTCTTTTATATTTAAATTGTCTAGAAGTTCTATTTCTTTTGGATTGTAAGGAGTTGCTTGGTATACATAGTAATTTAACCAATTTTTGAAAAACAAATTAGCATGTGCTATCCAATTAACTAATATATTTTTATTTGGATCATTATCTTTATAATAATTCTTTGGGATGCCAATTGGTACCCCTTTGTTTAAATCACGTTTATATTCGTTGTGTAATGCATATGCTGAGTATTCGGCATGCCCTGTGATAAATATTTCACGTCCACAGCGAGCAGAAACAACATGCACTCCTGACTCTTTCGACTCTGAGAGTAATTTTAATTTAGGAATTCTCAATATATCTTCTTTGCGCACTTCTGTAAAACGACTATGTGGAACATAAAATTCTGAATCAAATCCACGAAAAAGTGGAACACTACTATTTATTTTGTGTTTAAATACACCAAACAATTTTTCTTCCAATGTATATTTAGGTATTCTGTAAAAATGGTAAAGTCCAGCTTGTGCTGCCCAACAAATATATAATGTTGATGTAACATGTATATATGCCCAATTAAATATTTTTTGTAATTCGTCCCAATAAGTAACTTCTTCAAAATTTATTAAATCTAATGGGGCACCTGTGACAATCATTCCGTCATAATTTTCTATACAGATATCTTCAAAATTTTTATAAAAAGACGTTAAATGTTTAAAAGATGTGTTTTTGCTCTGATGGTTCTTCATTTTTATAAAAGTTATATTTATCTGTAGTGGACTATCAGAAAGTAATCTGACAAAATCGGTTTCTGTTGCAATTTTAATTGGCATTAAATTTAGAAGTGCGATTTTTAATGGGCGAATATCTTGAGTTGATGCTTTTAACTCATCCATTACGAAAATGCCTTCATTCTTAAGAATTTTTATCGCTGGCAAATGAGGCGGTATATTTAAGGGCATACATTTATTTAATTTTTTGATTAAAATATAAAAAATGACTACTTTGGTATCTATGATTATTGTTATGCTATGGAGTTTTTGTTGTCTCAATTTTGAATTGGTTTCAGTATTAGAATTAAATTTCTAAAATTGTGATTTTTATTTTTGAATATACAAAATTATGAATTTGAAATTCATACAATCTGTAAATATCTAAATTTGAATCAATCATACTAAATATTTTCATGTATTTACTGTAGAACAATCATCAATTATCATTTTTATATTTATAAATTTTAAAAGAAATTATTGTTTAGAAATAGAATCAATATTACGTTTGATAAATTTACCTAATGCTTCTCCTTTTAGCATTCCATTAGATAATAAAGCCAAATCAATTAATTGATCAACAATATGTTTAGTGTTTTCTTTATCCATTTTTATTTTTTTCACTAAAGGTGCATCTAAATTAATAGTCATAACGTAAGAGACAGGCATATCACCATAAAAATTTACTTCTGATTGTACTTCTGCCATTTCTTTCATGCGTCTCATAAATTCATTTTGAGTGATTGTTATTGGATTAGTTTTTTCACCTAAGTGTTCAAATCCAACTGTAAAGTTAATTTTCCCCATTTGTGGTATAGCAGATTTGAATATACTTGTCAGCGCATTTCGTTCTTCTTCTGTTAATTCAACTTTTTTACTTTCATTTTTTTTTATTAAATTCTCGATGATGTCAGCGTCGACACGAACAAAGCGAGTTTTATCTAATTTTTGTTCGAGCTTATTCATGAAGTGATTATCTAATTGTCCATTCATTACTAGTACGTCATATCCTTTCTCTTTAGCTGCGTCGATATAAGTGTATTGTTCTTGTTGATTTGTTGTATAAAGGTAAATTGTGATTTGATCTTTGTCTATTTGGTTATCTGTTATTAGCGATTTGTATTCATCTAATGTAAAGAATTTTCCGTTTGTATTTTCTACTAATACAAATTTCATAGCTCGTTCACAAAATTTTTCATCTGTAATTATCCCATAATGGATAAAAATTTTCATTTTTATCCATTTTTCTTCGAATTGTGGCCTATTGTTTTTAAAAATTTCATCTAAACGATCAGCTACTTTTTTTGTAATATAGGTAGAAATTTTTTTTACATTACTATCTGATTGTAAATAAGAACGTGATACATTTAGAGGGATATTTGGAGAATCAATTACTCCATGCAATAATGTCAGAAAATCAGGGACAATGCCTTCTATAGAATCAGTCACATATACTTGATTACAATATAGTTGAATTTTATTTTTTTTTAGATTTATATTGCCTCCTACTTTTGGAAAGTATAATATTCCTGTTAAGTTGAACGGATAATCAATATTTAAGTGGACCCAAAATAATGGATCTTCGCTAAACGGGTAAATTTCTTTATAAAATTGAATATAGTTTTCATTGGTCAATTCAGCTGGTTTATTAGTCCATAATGGATTAGTATTATTTATGATGTTATCTTCTTCTAGTTCTATTAATTTATTATCTTTCCATTCTGTTTTTTTTCCAAATACGATTGGAACAGGTAAAAAATGACAATATTTTTTCAATAACGATTCAATTCGATTCTTTTCAAGAAACTCTTTACTTTCATCACTTATATGAAGAATAACGTCTGTTCCACGTACTTCTTTTTCAATTTCAGTTAAAGTATATTCTGGAGATCCGTCACATTCCCATTTTACTGCAGAAATTTCTTTTTCCCATGATTTTGTAACGATTTCTACTTTTTTAGAAACCATAAAAGCTGAATAAAACCCTAATCCGAAATTACCTATAATGGAGTTGGTATTATCTTTATATTTATTTAAAAAATCGTTAGCTCCAGAAAAAGCAATTTGATTGATGTATTTTTTTATTTCTTCAGCACTCAATCCTATTCCTTTGTCAGAGATAATTAGTGTTTTATCTTTTTCATTTATTTTTACACAAATATTAAGATTTTCTAAATCCCCTTTAAATTTTCCTATAGATGCTAAAGTTTTTAACTTTTGTGTCGCATCCACAGCATTAGAAACTAATTCTCTTAAAAATATCTCATGATCACTATAAAGAAATTTTTTAATAATTGGGAAAATATTTTCGGTAGTCACCCCAATGTGACCAGTCTGTTTTTGTATATCCATAAATATTTATGTTTTATTGAACATTCAGTGTTATTTTTTTATTTTTTTTGTCAAATTTGGCTTTTATAACATCTCCTTCTTTTATTTTAGATTTAATTATCATGTCTGATAATTCGTCTTCTAAATATTGTTGAATTATTCGTTTTAAATGTCTTGCACCGAACTGTGTGTTATATGCTTGTGAAGAAAGAAATTTTTTAACATCATTACTAAGACTTAGTTTATACTTCAATGTTTCTATACGGTTACAAAAATTTTTTATTTCGATATTAACTATTTGGTGAATTGCCTTTTCATTTAGTGGTTTAAACATTATAACATCATCTACACGGTTTAGGAACTCAGGAGAAAATGTTTTATCTAAAGCTTTTTGTACTACGTTTTGAGAATATTCCATATCTCTATTTTTCTTATTATCAGTTGTAAATCCAACACTATGTCCAAAATCTTTTAATTGACGACTACCTATATTTGAAGTCATTATCAGAACAACATTTTTGAAATCAATATGTCTTCCAAAGCTATCAGTTAAACGCCCTTCATCCATGACTTGAAGTAACAAATTGAATACGTCAGCATGCGCTTTCTCTATTTCATCTAATAGTATAACAGAATAAGGTTTACGTCGTACTTTTTCTGTAAGTTGTCCTCCTTCTTCATATCCAACATATCCTGGAGGTGCTCCGACTAAGCGTGAAACTGTGAATTTTTCCATAAATTCTGACATATCAATACGAATTATTGCATCAGTTGAATCAAATAAATACTCTGCAATTTTTTTTGCTAAGTATGTTTTTCCAACGCCTGTTGGTCCCAGAAACATAAAACTTCCAATTGGTTTGTTAGGATCTTTTAATCCTGTACGGTTACGCTGAATAGCTTTTACAACCTTTTTGACAGCCTCATTTTGGCCAATAACGATTGATTTAAGCAAAAGTTCCATCTCAATTAATTTTTGATTTTCTGCTTTTGCAATGCGATGTACTGGCACTCCAGACATCATAGAAACAACTTCTGCTATTTTTACACCATCTACAGTTTGCCGATTTTCTTGTAATTTTTCCTCCCAACGAGCTTTAAGCTCTTCTAACTCGAGTGATAAATTCCTTTCTTCATCACGAAAGTTTGCAGCTACTTCAAAATTTTGAGATTTTACTGCTTGTAATTTGCGTTCCTTAATCGTTCCTATACGAATTTCTAATTCTTCGATGTTCTTTGGAACGATGATGTTAGAAATATGTGCTTTTGCTCCTGCTTCATCCATGGCATCAATAGCTTTATCTGGGAAATTATGATTGTTTATGTAACGTTTAGTTAAACTAACGCACATATTTAAGGCTTCATCAGTGTATGTAACATTGTGGTAATTTTCGTAATGTCGTTTAATATTTTCTAATATTTGACGTGTTTCTTCCTCTGTGGTTGGTTCTACTATTATTTTTTGAAATCGTCTTTCTAAAGCTCCGTCTTTTTCTATATTTCGATATTCATCTAAAGTAGTTGCTCCTATGCATTGAATTTCACCTCTTGATAGAGAAGGTTTTAGTATATTTGCAGCATCCATTGTTCCAGCAGCACTGCCTGTTCCTATTATTGTATGAATTTCATCAATAAACAGAATAATGTTTGGATTTTTTGAAAGTTCATTTAGTATGGCTTTTATCCTTTCTTCAAATTGTCCTCTGTATTTAGTTCCAGCTACTACAGAAGTTATATCTAAAATGATTACTCGCTTGTCAAATAGTGCACGTGATACTTTTCTCTGTACAATATGTAAAGCTAGTCCTTCTACAATTGCAGATTTTCCAACACCTGGTTCTCCAATAAGTACTGGATTATTTTTTTTACGACGACTTAATATTTGTGATAACCGATCAATTTCAGCCATTCGTCCAATGACAGGGTCAAGCAGTCCATTTTCCGCTTTCTTAGTGAGATCAGTTCCAAAACTATCTATCACAGGAGTATTATTTATCTTTGAACTATTGGTTGTATTATTCTCAGATGAAGTTTTCTTTTTTGTATTGTTTGAGATTGGTTCTTCATTGTCTTCATCATCTTCAAACATAGATCCAATTTGAAGTGGCAGTTGTTTTTTTATCATTGTATGACAAATGTTTTAGATTTTTGATAATTTAAATTTAGTAATTACTTGAACAAAAGTAATATCCACAGCCTATCAAATAGTGTACCATATTTGGTTCACAAAAATCTGTATAAAGTGTTTCAAACTAACAACAATATTTTATTATATAAAACAAAAACAAATGTATATTTGTTGCATATCTCAAAAAGTTTATTTTTTATGGGTTTAAAATTAATACATTTTTTTTT
This sequence comes from Candidatus Azobacteroides pseudotrichonymphae, assembly GCA_002091395.1. Lineage (GTDB taxonomy): Bacteria > Bacteroidota > Bacteroidia > Bacteroidales > Azobacteroidaceae > Azobacteroides > Azobacteroides pseudotrichonymphae_A. The sequence goes on along the minus strand of AP017913.1, from coordinate 666,790 downwards.
TATTTTGCTATTGTTCGTTTCATGTGGTGAATATGACAAAATTTCTAAAACTAGTGACATAGCATTTAAATGTAAAATTGCGAAAAATTATTTCGATAATGGTAAGTATCGTAGATCTATTTCGATACTCAAAGAAGTAATGCCTCTAATTAATGGGACTAAATATATGAATGAATCTTTATATTTATTAGCTGAGTCGTATTATAAGCAAAAGGATTATATTTCTGCTTCAAAACAATTTTGGAATTATTATACTATGTTTCCAGGAGGGGATCATGCTGAAATAGCTCATTTTTATTCAGCATATAGTCTTTATTTAATGTCACCTGATGCACAATTTGATCAATTTAATACATATAAGGCGATACACGAATTTCAGGAATTTTTAAAAAAATATCCTAACAGTGACAAAAAAAAAAATGTACAATGTTTTTTATGTGAATTACAAGAAAAATTAGCATTTAAAGAATTGATTGCTGTTCGTTTGTATTATAAATTAGAGAATTATCTTTCTTGTGTTGTTACAGCTCAGAATGCTATACAATTTTACCCTTTTTCAAAGTATAGAGAAAATTTTGTACTTTACATATTTAAATCTAAATGTGAAATTGTATTTCATTGTATGAAAACAAAAAATTTGAACATAAATCGCTATAGAGATGATATAATTGATGAATATTATTCGTACATTGACGAATATCCATCTGGGAAAAATTTAAAATGTGTTAAAAAGTTATATGATGATATAATTAAACGTTTGATGTATTATGATTCAAAAAAGAAATAAAATACGTGATAGTATAGTTACACAAGATATAAATTCACTTTCAGAAAAGACAGGAAATGTATATAAAAGCGTTAGAATCATTGGTAAAAGATCTAATCAAATTGCTTCTGAATTTAAAAAAAATCTTGAGGAAAAATTAAAAGAGTTTTCTTTTTATCTTGATGGGACAGAAATATTTGAAAATAAAGAAAGAATAGAAATTTCTCGTTTTTTTGAGCGTCGTCCAAAACCTACATTGATTGCTATTCAAGAATTTTTAGATAATAAACTTAGTTACTATGATTCTTTTGAAAAAGAAAATAATATATTGGAATGATACAACGAATTCAAACAGTTTTGTTATTAGCCATTGCTATTATTTTGGGTTTAGTGATGTTTGTCATAAATAGAAATTTCCCTTTATTAAGGGATGGATGGTTGATAATTTTTACGTCGATTATTGCAGTTTTCTTGTTTAAGAAAAGGTTGTTACAGATTAAAATTTGTTATTTAATTTTAATTTTACTGTCTTTCTTTTTAATTAAAATTTTTTTACTAAAGTTGTATTTATTGTCAATATTTGTCGTAGTTGCTATGTGTGTAGATATATTAGCTATTCGAGCAATTAGAAGAGATGAAAAATTGATTCATTCTTTTGATCGATTAAGGTAATGCACTCGAAAAATCGTTGCTATTATGTTTGTTTATTAGTTATAATTGCTTTAATAGTTACATTTTTTTTTAATCTTTTTTATGGGTCAGTATCCATTCCTGTTTGGTCAGTAGTAGATATTTTTTTTGGCAAAACAGTAGATGAACATCCTGTTTGGAAAGATATAATTTTACAACTACGCGTTCCTCAAGCAGTAACAGCATTATTATCTGGTTCAGCATTGGCTGTTGTAGGGTTAATGCTTCAAACACTTTTTCAAAATTCTTTAGCTAGTCCTGATATTTTGGGGATAAGTAGTGGAGCAAACATCGGAGTTGCTTTTGTTTTATTGTATTGCAAAAAAATTGATTTATTGTTTTCATTAAAATTTAATTTATCTATAGTTGTAGCTGCATTTGTTGGAGCTTTATTAGTATTATCACTGATTTTGTATTTTTCTATTAAACTTAAAGATCACACTATTCTTCTTGTTGTTGGAGTCCTTGTCACTAATTTGGCATCTTCAATAATTTCTACAATGAATTCATTAGCATCTTCAGAAAATATAAGATCATATGTTTTATGGGGATTAGGAAATTTTTCAGATGTTTCGGTTAATGAACTGCCTTTTTTTAGTGTTAGTATTTTAATTGGGTTACTATCTTCTTTTTTTTTAATAAAACCATTAAATACGTTGTTTTTAGGCGAATATTATGCTTTTAGTTTAGGGACTAATATAAAAAAAGTACGTATTTTAATTCTTCTTATTAGTGGATTTTTAGTTGCTATAGTAACTGCTTTTTGTGGCCCAATTAGTTTATTAGGATGGATTGTTCCATGTATTGTCAAAATGATATTAAAAACATCTAATTTTCAATTATTAATACCAACAACAATTTTTTTAGGATCTTTTATTGCACTTTTTTGTAACTTAATATCAGTTGTCCCTTTTTTACATAACTTGATTCCTTTGAATGCTGTTATACAATTATTTGGGCTTCCAGTTATAATTTATATTATTGTGCAGGATAAGAAGGTTTACATTTGATTTTGATGTTTTGTTTAAATAGTACATAAATTGGTTTTGTTTTTTTGTTATTATACTGTTTCAAAAAACAAGGCTCTTTGGCCGAGTGGTTAGGCGTCGGTCTGCAAAACCGAGCACGGCGGTTCAAATCCGCCAAGAGCCTCTAAAGTTGTTAAACCTATGTTACTAACTAATGCTGTTATTGAATTGATATCCTTTAAAGTTATTATCAATTTTTTTTGTAATAGGTAGTATTACATAGTATAATTTATAATTATTATTAATGCGTAAGTGTATTGAAAATTTTTGATGTAAAAAAAATTTACATATGAAATCAAGATTGTTTTTAATTTAATTTACTAAAATCAGTGGTTTTAGGGTAAAAATTATATACATTGATATGCAATTTTTGGTGAAAAATATTTTTTATAATTTGCAAGAATTTAGATTTTAAAAAAAAATTACATTTAAGACCAATGCAGAATAAAGGGTTTATTAGGTTTCTTTTTGTCGCTCTTACTCTAGTAAGCATATTTTATTTATCATTTACGTTTATAACGAATAAATACTATAAACAAGCAAAAAAATATTCTTGTGGTATTCCATCTTTAGAAAATCGGTATCTTGATTCTCTAGCAAAAGAAAAAGTTTGGTTAGGCTATTCTTTGGAAAAATGTAGAGCAATGGAAGTTAATTTGGGTCTTGATTTAAAGGGTGGGATGAACGTAATAATAGAGATTGCTGCTCATGATGTTCTAAAATCACTTTCTGACAACAATTCAGATCCTATCTTTAATAAGGCGCTTGCTAAGGCTTCTGAATTGCAATGCAAAAAAAAATGTGATTTTCTTTCATCTTTTGCTTCTGTTTACAAAGGATTAGATCGAAATGCAAAATTATCGGCTATTTTTGGAACATATGAATTGAGAGAAAAAATTCATCCACAGAGTACTAATGATGATGTCATCTCTGTTTTGAGAACAGAGATGAAAAATTCTTACGACAATTCGTTTAATGTTTTACGTAATCGTATTGATATGTTTGGTGTAACATCACCTAATATTCAGCGAATTGATAGTGAAGGATTAATTTCTATAGAACTTCCTGGAGTAAAAGATGCGAATCGTGTTCGTGATTTGTTACAAGGAACTGCAAATCTTGAATTTTGGGAGACTTATTTAGAATCGGAAATTCATCATATTCTTTTTCTTGCAAATAATATTATCAAAGATTCTATACAATTTGCACATCAGATGGCAAATAATATAGATATCAAAAGTGTAGAATCAGCATCTTCTAAGAAATATATTGATAAAAATTTGAAATATCCTTTGTTTGTATTAATGGGATTAAATCCAGAGCATCCACGTCAAAGCTGTGTTGTTGCGTCTGTAAAAAAAAATGAAAAATCAAAAATTGATTCTTATTTAGCAAATTCTAAAGTGAGAGATTTGTTAGATACTAATCGAATCAGTTTAAAGTGGACAATCAAACCTTTTTCAGAAAAGAATAATTTATACGATTTAGTTGCATTAAAAGTTAATTACATTGATAATAGACCTAAACCTGTGTTGAGCGGAGATGTTATTCAAAATGCTAGTGATCATTTTGAACAAAATTCTAATTGTGCTGAAGTAAGCATGGTCATGAAAAACGATGCTGCTAAAGTGTGGGCTAGGTTAACAAAAGATAATATTGGAAGAGCAATTGCAATTGTTTTAGATGATTATGTGTATTCATTCCCAATAGTTAGTAGTGAAATTACTGATGGGTCTTCCAGAATTACTGGAAATTTTAATTCTGAACAAGCCAAAGACCTAGTTAATATATTAAAATCAGGTAAAATTTCCGCTCGTGCTAAGATTGTTCAAGAAGAAATTGTAGGACCTTCACTTGGACAACAAGCTATTAATAGTGGGTTTATTTCGTTTGCTGTAGCGTTGATTGTTTTAATATTTTATCTGATTTTAATATATGGTTTGATTCCTGGAATGATTTCTAGCAGTGCGTTACTACTTAATTTGTTTTTTTCTTTGGGAATAATGGCTTCTTTTCACGTAGTATTGACATTGTCTGGTATTGCAGGAATTGTATTGTCACTTGCTTTGGCTGTAGATGCAAATGTATTAATTTATGAAAGGATTAAAGAAGAAATACGTATGGGTAAAATGCTAAAAAATGCAATAGAAGAAGGATATGTAAAAGCATTTTCAGCTATTTTTGATGCAAATTTTACTTCACTTATTACAGGTGTTATCCTTTTAATATTTGGTACTGGTCCTATTCGTGGTTTTGCTTTTACTTTGATTATAGGAATTGTTGTTTCTTTTTTTACAGCGGTTTTTCTAACTCATTTGGCATATGATCATCTTTTACTAAATGGCAAATTGAAAAATCTTACTTTTATTACGAAATTGTCTAAGAATTTTCTTGTGAGTCCAAATTTTAATTTTTTAAAAAATTTGAATTCAATGTATATTGTTGTATCTGTTATTACTATTACATTTGTTGCTTCATTTTTAATTAGAGGTCTAAATAAGAGTATAGACTATACTGGAGGACGTAATTATATAATCAAATTTGATAGGCCAATTAATACAGGTCAAGCTCAAAAATTATTAAAACCATTTTTTAAAAATCATATACCAAATGTTATTACGATTGGCACACCTAATCAAGTAAGAATTTCTACTAATTATATGGTTGATTCTAATGATTTTTTTGTAGATAGTATTGTACAGATAAAGTTGTTCAAGGGGTTAAAAAATTTTTTACATAAGCGGACAACTTATAATCAATTTATAAGTAAAGATTATATACAAAGTCAGCAAAAAGTAGGTCCAAGCATCGCAGAAAATTTAAAACAAAAGGCAGTTTGGGCAGTTGGATTATCTGTATTTGCAATTGGTTTATATATTTTGCTGCGGTTTAGAGATATTTCTTACTCAGTTAGTTCTATTATTTCTCTTGTTTTTGATGTAGTTTTTATTTTAGGTGTATATGCTCTTTTGTGGGGATTAGTTCCGTTTTCGTTAGAAGTAGATCAGACGTTTATAGGCGCCATTTTGACAGTGGTTGGATATTCAATAAATGATAAGGTCGTTATTTTTGACCGAGTACGCGAGTACATTTTTTTATATCCTAAGAAAAATAAATTTGACATTTTTAATTCATCTCTTAATTCTACTTTAGACAGAACATTTAATACTTCTATGAGTACATTGTTAGTGTTATTAATTATTTTTTCTTTTGGAGGAGAGTCTATTCGTAGTTTTTCATTTTCAATGATATTAGGAGTTGTTGTTAGTACATTTTCTTCTTTATTTGTTTCTGCATCAATTGCATATAAAGTACAAGTAAAGAGAACATTAAAATAATGCAATAATGTTATTTCAATTTATTTATTATACTATAATTTAGAGTCAATTGGATTTTTATTTTAGATATTCTCGAAATACTAGTATTTTTGCTGATTTTTTTTGAGAGTGTAAATAATTTATTTCAATAGTAAAATTGTTTTTTAATGCTTCATTAAGTGTTCCTTCCCACCAATAATGCAATGGTTGATTTTGTAGAGGATAAACCAAATCAATATAAGAAATATTAATATTAGGAGTGAGACTAAAAACAGATACTTGTTGACCTGGGTAACTTTCAAAAGTTGTTGTTTTTTCTATTGCGACGAAAACACCATAATCAGTCAATAGTTGTATTTTCATAAACCTTGCGAATTTAGTTAATATAGAAATATTCCCAAGTGTATGATCTTCTCGTTTTCCAGTAGCTCCTACAATTGTAATTTCAGTCCATGCTTTTTTAATAAAACAAAAATTCAATGCTTTAGTTAGATCATTTATATTTTGAGAAGAATTTTTAATAATTTGAAAAGGAAATTGTTCTATCATACTATTGGATATACTATCCATATCACCAATAATAAAATTTGGATTTAGCCCGTGTTCAATAAGATTTTGTCCCCCTCCATTACAACAAATAATTTTTTTTGCTTTTTTTAAATATGTTAACGGAATTTTGTGTTTAGGGAAAGAACCATTAGCGAGGATTACTTGTTTCGTTTTTTGCAAAAGTGGAATTATTATTGTCATAAATTTTTAATTGCATCTTTTCTCCAAATAATGTATCCAAAAACGCAAAAAATTGAATAAATAGCATATAAAAAAATACTTGGGTACATTTTTTTATTAATATATACTGTTACAGCGCAAACATCAGAAATTAACCATAGAATCCAAGATTCTACAATTTTTTTTGTGCTCATCCATGCAGCTATAATGCTTAATGAAGTAATAAATGTATCTAGCATTAGAAGTATTACTGATGTAATAGTGTAAGTAAACTTGATAATAGAAAATATTATTAACCAAATAATTAAACCAATTGATATCAATTTTAATAATGAGCTTTTTGTTACAAAGCGAAATGAAATATTTTGGTTGTTTTTAGTTTCGATAGATTTCCAGCAGTATAATCCGTAAAATGATATGATGATATTATAAAAACAAAATCCAGTCATAGCATATAATTTTTCATTAAAATTAATATAAATATAAAAAAGAGAACTGCAAATACTTATAATCCAAAAAGTCCATTTGCGAGCAATTTCCAGCGGCAACATAATTATAGAAAGTATAACTCCAATTATTTCTATCCAATTTTTAAAAATCCATATAATACATTGATTAATTGTTTTATAGATCATATACTTTAAATTTAAATTTTTGTATAATAACGAATTCGTGGATAAAAAATTTTTTAGTTTTAGAATGCAAAAGATTATATAAATTTTAATTTTTATGTAAAGGTTTCATAAAAAACAACATAATAAAGTAATTTTTATTATATGTTATTCTATAGCTATTTTTAATTTTGATAATTATAGAGATGTTGTACTTAATTTTTAACTTTAATTATTTTAAAATTAAAATTATGAATTAATGAAATGCTTATTTAGAATTATAATGTATTGAATGAATAAGTAATGCAGTGGTAATTCAAAATTTGCTTTTCTTTTATGTATTTATTCTTGGCATATTTTTGAACGTTGTTGTCAACAATGACATAGATTATACTTTACAATTTTTAGAAAAAAAAATTAAATTTTAAAAAAAAAATTGTAAGACATAATATTACTAATACAAGATTGCATAAATCATGATTTTAATTGATTATCAGTCGATTGTTTTATTTTTTTCATTCCTTCTATTACATCATTTTTAAAATAGTCAGAAGGTTTAAAATATGGAATGTACCGTTCTGGTATAAAGATAGTAGTATTTTTTTTTATGTTTCTTGCTGGTTTAGCTGCTCTTTTCTTTGGAGAAAATGTACCAAAGAATCGAATATATACGCTTCCACCGTTACCCAATACCTCTGTTATCTCACTAATTAGTGAATTAATGGTTGTTATAACTGTGTTTTTATCTATACCTGTTTTTTCTGAAATAGAATTTACAATATCTTTTTTTTTCATGAGATAAATTCTTGCTGAAAATACTAATGATTACATTCCTAATGCGCAAAGTCAAATATAATTGTTTAATTATATAAAAGAATATTTTGTATCAAAAAAATAAATATATAATTGAGATATCAATATGAAAATTAAATTTTGTAAACAACGGAATAAGTTTATTTTTCACTTATTAAATCATGTTAAATATTGAATTAATCAAAAATGATAATTTATTTTTTCGATTTGAGAAATAAAAATTAAAAATAAAACAAACTACCTAAGTATAAAAAATCAACATTAACTGGCAAATAATATCTATTCTTAAATATACATTATTCTGATATCACATTAAAAGGAATATTAACTATAATATCTTTATGAAGTTTTAAGATGGCTTTATAATTTCCAACATTTTTTATATATTCACCAATATCAATCAATTTCCGTTCAATTTTAAATCCATTCTTTTCTAGTTCAGTTGCAATATGCATGTTAGTAACTGAACCAAAAACTTTTCCAGCAGAACTTGTTTTAACTTTAACAACAAGCGAAATGTTCTTCAATTTATTTGCTAATATTTGAGCATCTTTTTTAATTTTTTCTAGTTTATGAGATTGTTGTCGTATAGTTTCTACTAATTTTTTTTTTTCTGATTTAGATGCTATAATTGCTTTTTTTTGTGGAATCAAAAAATTTCTTCCATATCCATTTTTTACAACAATAATATCATTTTTATCACCCAATTTATCAATATTTTCTAGTAATATTATTTGCATTTTATTTCTATTAATAAGTTACTTTGTATCGATATTTTATTTCATTAAATCAGTTACATATGGAAGCAATGCTAAATGACGAGCACGTTTCACTGCCTGTGCAACACGATGCTGAAATTTTGCCGAAGTGCCAGTAATACGTCGCGGAAGGATTTTTCCTTGTTCATTTAAGAATTTTTTTAAAAATTCTGGATCTTTGTAATCGATAAACTTTATGCCATTTTTTTTGAAACGACAATATTTTTTTCTGTTTTTACTGTCAGATACTTGTGGAGTTAAAAAACGAATTTCAGATTTGTTATTGAATACCATTTTTAAATTTAAATATTTTTATTTTAAATCTTTTATTTTATTTCTTCTTTTATTTGCATACTCTACAAAATTTTTGTCCTGGCGAAAAGTTAGAAAACGCAGTATCCTTTCGTCACGTTTGAGTTGTGTTTCTAAATCAGAAATTACTGTTGAATCTGCTTTAAACTCTATTAAAGAATAGTATCCTGTCGTCTTTTTTTGAATTGGGTAAGCTAATTCAAATAATCCCCAGTTTTCTTCATTTATAATTACTGCTTTTTCAGCGGTAAGAATACTTTTGAATTTATTGATCACTTCTTCAACTTGTTTGTCAGGCAAGCTAGGGGTCAAGATGAAAACTGTTTCGTAGCTATTCATAAAAAATTGTTAATGTGAGCAGTTTAACGAACATAATCCTGCAAAATTATAATTTTTTTTATAAAAATTAAATTTTTATAAAAAAAAACTATAATTTTATTGCATGGTTGCAATTCAAATTGGGCTTGATTGGTTTTGACAGCGTTATAGAAATAATTTGTAAGCATGTAGTGCTTCGTTGTTCGGCACTTAAATATTGAGTAACGAAAAATTAATTGGCGAAAGAAATTACGCTCTCGCTGCTTGATTAAACGCAAGCTTTATTTTATCTTCATTAGATAAAACGGGACATCACTTTGGAACTCTTGCTTCGAAGTTAATCCAAGAAATATGTGGTGCAGTAATATCGGGCTAATTTGAAGAAATCCTTGAGCTTCAAATGATTTTTTTTTTTAAGGAGTAGATTCGGTATTTTAATATCTTCAGTTTTGTATTGAATCGAAAAATGAAATGAGGATAAACATGTAGAAAACAAATTAAGTTCTTCGTTTGGACGAGGGTTCGAATCCCTCCAAGTCCACTGTAATTTTTGATAATTATTTTAGTAAAATACATGGAACGATTTGGAAAAGAATTGTTGTTCTATTTGTTGTTTTTTTCATTTGCTTGTTGTAATAATAAACAAAATCATACATACGATAATAATGAAAGTGAAGTGAGTATACCAAATGATACTGTATATTATGCGAAAGGATTTCATATAGAAACACATGCTGGGTATACCCTTGTAAAAATTCGAAATCCATTAAACAAATCTATGTTTCGAGAATATATTTTAGTTCCTAGATCAAAAACATTTAATAAAATTTATAATAATGGAATTTTAATTCGCACTCCTTTGAAACGAGTTGTTTGTTTTTCATCTGTTATGTGTGAAGTATTTGATATTCTTGGTATTTTGAATACTTTGATTGGCGTAACAGATCAGCAGTATATTGAACTTCCTGCTATCAATAATAAAATTGTTTCTGGATTAATTTATAATGTTGGTTCTTTTAATAAGCCAGATATAGAGAGGTTGTTTTTTATTAAGTCTGAAGGAATTTTTATTGATTATTTTTCAAGTGCTAATTTGTTTGGCAAATTGAATATTCCTGTTATTTGTTGTTTGAATTATATCGAGTCTCACCCTTTAGGTCAAGCTGAGTGGATTCGTTTTATAGGATTATTTTTTGATAAAAGAGCAACAGCTGATTCTTTATTTTTTCAAATAGTTAGTTCGTATAATGAACTAAAAAAAACGACGGCTACAGTTGCCTTTCGTCCTACTGTTTTTACAGAAATGAAATGTGGACATACTTGGTATATGCCTGGTGGCAATAGTTACGTAGCTAATATGTTTTATGATGCTGGTGCAAATTATATTCTAAAAAATGATACTAATGTAGGGTCTATTCCATTATCTTTTGAAGTCATTTTAAATGAAGCTATAAAATCAAATTATTGGTTAATAAAGTATTATAGTTTACATAATATTACATATGAACAATTAGAAAGACAATGTGCAAACTACACTTTGTTTGATGCTTACAAAAGAAAAAATATTTATGTGTGTAATACAATTCGGAAACCATATTATCATGCATTATTACTTCACCCTGATTGGTTATTAAAAGAAATGATAAGTTTGTTTCATCCAGAATTATCTCATGGCTATTTGTTTAAATACTATGAAAAATTGTAGTGACAGTGTTGTTATTATTCCAACATATAATGAAGAGGAAAATATTGAAAAAATTATTCGTAAAATTTTTTCATTGCCTAAGTCTTTTGATGTTTTAGTAGTAGATGATTGTTCCTCTGATTCTACTGCTATTATTGTGAAATCTTTACAAAAAGAATTTTGTACATGTTTGCATTTACTTGAAAGAATAGGTAAGAAAGGATTAGGCACTTCCTATATTGCTGGATTTAAGTGGGTTTTAAAATATAATTATGATTATATTTTTGAAATGGATGCTGATTTTTCTCATAATCCTGATGATTTGATCCGATTATATCAAGAGTGCTTTAAAGGTGAAGCGGATCTTGTCATTGGCTCTCGTTATATAGTAGGAATAAATGTTATAAATTGGCCGATGTCAAGAGTTTTACTTTCTTATATAGCTTCTAAATATGTAAGGTTTATTTCTGGATTAAAAATAAGGGATACTACCGCTGGATTTAAGTGTTATAAAAGAAAAGTTCTGGAACAAGTTTCTCTTGACGATGTTTGTTTTAAAGGGTACGCTTTTCAAATAGGAATGAAGTATATAGCTTGGACAAACGGGTTTACATTAAAAGAAATTCCAATCGTTTTTATTAATCGCACAGAGGGGACATCTAAAATGAATAAAAGTATATTTACCGAAGCTTTTTTTGGAATTATCTGGCTTAGATTAAACAATTTTTTAAAAAAAATATTTTTACTAAAGTAGTGATTCTTATACGCAATGCGAGTATTGTCAACGAAGGTGTTATTTATAGGGGGTCAGTGTTGATAGAAGGAGAAAGGATAAAAAATGTTGTTCCTATATTAAAAAAACAAAATCGCAAAGAAAATTTAGAAGGTGTAGAAACTGTTATTGATGCTTCTAATCTTTTTCTATTCCCAGGGGTTATTGATGGTCAAGTTCATTTTCGAGATCCTGGATTAACTTATAAAGGGGATATTTACAGTGAATCTCGTGCAGCAGTTGCTGGAGGTGTTACTTCATTTATTGATATGCCTAATACTATACCTCAGACAATTACAGCTAATACTTTGAATGATAAATTCAAAAAGGCAGCAAAGTATAGTTTAGCTAACTATTCTTTTTTTATAGGTGCTACAAATGATAATTTTGAAGAACTGATTAAATTGGAAACTAGTAGAGCAATAGCTATAAAAGTGTTTATGGGGTCATCTACTGGAAATATGCTAGTAAATAATTTCGAATCTTTAGATCGAATTTTCTCTATATCTAATCGTATCATTGCAGTTCATTGTGAAAATGAAACAATTATACAAACTAATTTGATGAGATATATAAAAATATTTGGAGAGAATTTAGATATTGCTTTTCATTCAAAGATCCGAAGCGCAGAAGCTTGTTATGTTTCTTTGTGTGAAGCAATTCAATTTGCAAAAAAATATAACTCTAGATTACATTTACTCCATTTGTCTAGTGCTCGTGAAATTGAATTGTTGGAATCAAAACCTTTAATAGAAAAACAAATTACAGCTGAAGTTTGTATTCATCATTTATGGTTTTCGAATAAAGATTATTCCCGTTTAGGGAATAGTATAAAGTTGAATCCGTCAATTAAAACCATAATTGATCGTAATGCGTTACGTCAAGCTTTAATAAACGGGAAAATAGATGTAATAGCTACAGATCATTCCCCACATACTTTGGGAGAAAAACAAGGAAATTATTTTCAAATTGCTTCTGGGGCACCTATGGTTCAGCATTCTCTTGTTACAATGCTTGAACTGTGTAATCAAAATGTTTTTACTTTACCACTTATAGTTGAAAAAATGTCTCATGCTCCTGCAAAATTATATGGATTGAAAGATAGAGGATATATACGGAATGGATATTATGCAGATTTAGTATTAGTAGACCCTAATTTTCGATGGATGGTTTCTAAAAAAAATTTATTGTATAAATGTGGATGGTCTCCTTTAGAAGGAGAATTTTTTTCTAATAAAGTAGTTAAAACTTTCATTAATGGACATTTAGTTTATGACAATGGGAAGTTTGATAATTCATTTTCTGGAAAAGAGTTGTGTTTTGAACAAAAAAATTATTGTTAATTTTTTAAAAATATTATTGGGTTTGTCTATGATTTTACTACTTTATTTGATGTTATTTTTTATTCTATTTTAGACTATTATAAATTTTGATAATTATTGGATGATAGTATCATTTCTGCATGTTTTTTGTAAAAAACAAAGTTTTTTAAATCAATTGGTTAATTTTTTCCATGTTTAATAATATTTTTTACTTTAGTTCTTTAATTTTTTAATTAAAATATGAGTATTTATTAACAATGTTTTAATTATATATAGTGTGAATAAATTATTTTGATGTATTTGTAATAAATTAAAGTGAATTGTAATCAATTTATTAAAACTTTATGAAATGCAGCTATTTTTAATAGACTCCACATTAAGAGATGGAGAACAGGCTCCTGGTGTTTTTTTTCTTAAGAAGGAAAAAATTCGTTTAGCACAAATGTTAAGTGAAATAGGAATAGATGAAATAGAAATTGGAACACCATCTATGGGTAGATGTGAATGCGATACAATACGTGATATTATGCGTTTAAATTTAAAATCTGTTATTTCTGTATGGAGCAGAGCAATAAAAAAAGATATAGAAAAAGCTAGTACTCTTGGAGTAGATGGCATACATATTGCTTTTCCTTTGTCTAATATTCAATTACATGCAATGAACAAAACTTATAAATGGGTAGAGGATACACTTGATGAAACAGTACAATGTGCTAAAGGGTTATTTAAACAGGTGAGTATAGGAATTCAAGATGCTTCAAGAAGCTCATTAAAGCGTATAATTCAATTTATTGATATGCTGAAAAAATATGAAATTTTTCGGATACGACTTGCTGATACTGTAGGAATTTTAACTCCTATTAAAACGATTAAGATTATTCAAGCTGTCAAAAAAAAAAATATGAATATAGATTTTCATGCACATAATGATTTTGGAATGGCTACTGCAAATGCCGTTACAGCATATCAAATTGGCGCAAATTTTTTGTCTGTAACTGTAAATGGATTGGGAGAACGAGCTGGAAATGCTGCGTTAGAGGAAGTTTTAGTTACTTTAAAATGCATTGGAGTGGATTTTAAATATGATATTTCTACTTTATTTGATTTATGTAAATATGTATCGATTATATCTAGGCGTCCTTTGCCTGTTGGAAAGGCTATTTGTGGTCAATTTGCAGTTAGTCATGAATCTGGAATACATACACATGCTGTTTTGTCAAATATGCTAGCATTTCAACCTTTCAATGGTAAAGTTATTGGACGAGAAGATTTTTCTATTCTTTTCGGGAAACATTCGGGGAAAAATGCAATAATCAGTTGTTTAAAAAAACAAAACATAAAGATTAAAAATTGTGAAGTACCATTGCTTATAAAAAAAATTAAAAATAAAGCTTATGAACTTCAAAGAAGTTTATCGGCTGATGAGATTGTAAATTTATACTTAAATAAAAATGTATAGTGATATGAGTAATTTTCATTATATTTGCAATGAAGTAAAGTGTTTTTTCTTACAATTTGTATATGATTTGTAATAAAAGTAAAAAAAAATGTTATACTGAAGCCAATTTGGCTTTTTTATCCGATACTAGTATTTTACTAAATAAAAAATTAAATTCTAAAGATATTTTAGAAAGAGTATTGAAAAGTCTTTGTGAATTTTTGAATGCGTATGTAGGAATGATCACTTTAAATGATCGTTTTTCAAACGTAATTATGACAAGTATATCTTATGAGTTAGTTGCAAGAAAAAAAATAAATGCAATTTATCAACAATTAGATAAATGTATTATTAGTCGTGTAGCAGCGACAAGGGAACCAGAAATTATTTTAGACATCACAAAAACTCCATTTTTTTTAGATGAAACAGATTTTGTTACTGTAAAAAATCCAATGGCTTTTTTATGTGTTCCTGTTATAAATAAAAATGAAGTAGCAGGAACTCTTTCTGTATATTTATTAAATGATAAAATAACGGATTTTTCATATGAAATAAAATTTTTAAAGCTTCTTGGAGCTATTGTAGGTGAACATGTATCTATACACCGTCAAGATATTGAAAAATTGAAAAAATTACAGTGGAGAAATCAGCATTCAAAATCGTTTAAAAAATCTTTTTATCCTGAGAATATGGTAGGCAATTCTACTTTGATGTGTGAGCTTTATGAGCTTATTAATCGTGTAGCTCCAACTAATACTACTGTAATGATTCGTGGAGAAAGTGGAGTTGGAAAAGAATTGATAGCTGAAGCGATTCATAAAGCTTCATTTAGAAATAATCAACCATTTGTACGAGTAAATTGTTCAGCTTTACCTGAAAATTTGATTGAGAGCGAATTATTTGGTCATGAAAAAGGAGCTTTTACAGGGGCTGATAAACAACATATTGGTCGATTTGAATTAGCAAACAAAGGGACTATTTTCCTTGATGAAATAGCTGATCTTCCTTTTTCTATTCAAGTAAAATTACTTCGTGTGTTGCAGCAAAGACAATTTGAACGTGTAGGAGGAACACGTACTATTAAGATAAATGTTCGTATTATAACTGCAACTAATCGCAATTTAGAAAAAATGGTAAAGGATAATACTTTTCGTGAAGATTTGTATTATCGCATTCTTGTCTTCCCAATTTATGTTCCAGCGTTACGTGAAAGAAGTGCTGATATAATTATTTTAACTGAGCATTTTATTCAAAAAATTAATAAACAAAATCAAACAAATATTAAGCAAATTACAAATGCTGCATTAAATATGCTTATGGTGTATTCATGGCCAGGAAATGTTCGTGAATTAGAAAATATAATAGAACGAGCGATGATTTTAACTACCGATAATATTATTCATTCGTATAATTTACCTCCTTCATTGCAAACGATGATTACTGATACAGTAAAGGAAAGTCGTTTGACTTCAGTATTATGTAAAGTAGAAAAACAGATGATTATTGATTCTTTATCAATCAATAGAGGTAATATATCTAAATCATCTTTTCAATTAGGGATTACTGAAAGGGTTATGGGATTAAGAATAAAAAAATATAATATAGATATTCGTAACTATAAATAGTTATATGGCATAAACATTTATATTTTTATAGAATGAAAATTCTCTTTCTTACCTAAGAGAGTGATCTTTTTAATTAAAGAGTTAATATGTTATTTAAAATTAATTTTTATTAGTTATAAAAATTTTTAGTTATAAGATTAATATTTCTATAAAAAAGCGGAGAGAACGGGATTCGAACCCGTGATATCATGTTTAAAGATATACACACTTTCCAAATGTGCCTCTTTGTCCACTCGAGCATCTCTCCTTTGTGTTTTTGATAAACGTAAAAAATGTAAAATTAAATTTTAAATAAATTTAAAGCATTGCATGTTGTTGTTTTGGCAATTATTTCAACAGGCATGTTGTATATTGTTGCTATTTTTTGTGCTATATGAATAATATAAGACGGTTCATTTCTTCTTCCTCTAAATGGTATTGGAGTAAGGTAAGGAGAATCTGTTTCTAACAAAATTTTTTCAATTGGTACAATATACAAATGTTTTTGAAATTCATTATTTTTGTGTGTGATTAGTCCATTAACTCCAAACATAAAATTTTTGTATTTTAAAATTTCTTTTAAATTTTCTAAATTCCCGTTAAAACTGTGAAATACTCCACGCAGTTTGTTTAATCCAATTTTATATAAACTTTCAAAAACTTCTAAAAATGCTTCACGGGCATGAATTACGATTGGCAGATCAAATTCTATACTCCAATGCAATTGTTCTTCAAATGCTTTTATTTGCTCTTTAGCGTATATTTTATTTCTAAAATAATCTATCCCAATTTCTCCTATTGCAATGTATTTTCTTTTATTTAATTCTTTACGAATAATTCGTAAATCATTTTTATAAAATGTATTAATACTAGTAGGATGTAGTCCTATCATAGGAAAACAAATATTATGGAAATTATTACATAAGATGTTTATGTCTAAAAAAGACGTTGAATTAATATTAGGGATGCAAATTTTCTGAATTCCTAATGTACATGATCTTTGGATTACTTCATAAATATCATGATCGAATATACTAAGATCAAGATGTGCGTGTGTATCAACTAAAAACATTTAATTATTTTATTTTTGATAATGTAATTACTTAATCAAGTAGTATTTAAACGTATCTAATGGATTTCATATAAAAATGAAGAGAATTATCACAGTATATTTTAATTTTTTATCTGCAATATATTTTATATAGAAATGAATAAATAAATTTAAAAGTACTGTAACTTTTTTTGATTCATAATTACAATATTTATCAGAATAAATCATTAATGATTTATTCTGATAAATATTGTTTAAAAAATTTTTTATACTACCATGATTTAGTAAAAATATTGATAATTCTGTTCAAAATTTTCTGTTTTTTAATTGATTTGTAAAATCAATTAAAATATTTTTTTTTTCTTCTTTAATATTTATTGTATTTAAACAATCTAGTGCTTTATTGTAATAATTTTTTATTGTTTTATATGCTTTTTCTTTTATTTTCATTTTATTATATAAATTAATAATAGATGTGACTTTTTTTTCTTTTTGTTCTTTTTCGTTTAACCAAAAAAGCAGTTCATCTCGTTCTATTTTGTTTGAGCTATTTAGGGCACTTATTAGTAAATAAGTTTTTTTATTTGAAATAATATCGTTACTTATTTTTTCACCAAAAGAACTATTTCCATATGTATCTAGTACATCATCTTGTATCTGAAAAGCTATACCTAAATTAACTCCAAATATTTTCAAAATTTTGGCATCTTGCTTGTTTGCATTGCCTATAATAGCTCCTGAATATAAACAAGCTGACAGTAATGTTGCTGTTTTGAGATGAATCAGGTTCAAATATTCCTTTTTGAGAATATTTGAACGATTTTCAAATAATACGTCGTACATTTGCCCCTCGCAAACTTTTGTAGCAGTAAAGGAAAATAGTTTTAAAAGAATATCTCTGTATTGTTTTGGTGATTTGGCTATGTACTTATAAGCAAGTATTAGCATAGAATCACCTGAAAGAAGTGCTACTGTTTTGTTCCATTTCGCATGTACAGTTGGATTACCTCTTCGTAAAGTTGCATTGTCCATTATATCATCATGTATTAAAGTGAAATTATGAAAAATTTCCCAAGCTAGTGCTGTATTTATAGCAGGTTTTATATTTTCTTGAAATAAGTGACAAGCCATTAGTGTAAGGATTGCCCTAATTTTTTTACCATCCATGGATAAAATATAGTTTATTGACTCGTAAAGTGTTTTTGGCTGATGTGGATAATGTATTTCAGCCATTTTTCTATTAATAAGAAATAACGCTTTTTTGTAATTCATTGAATAATATATTTTAATGGAGGAAAGAGAAATAATAATTCTCAATTAATTTATAGTTATAGTGATTTAAATTATTTAGATGTAATTAATTTTATTATAATAACATTATAGATTCTTTGATAATAGACGAATTGTGTAAAGTAAATAAATGAAAATCATTTTTTTGATTGATTTAGTGTCACCGCAGGGAGTCGAACCCTGGACCCAATGATTAAGAGTCATTTGCTCTACCAGCTGAGCTACGGAGACTTTTTTAAAATCTATTTATTATAAAATAAAATGTAATTATGTTTTTATTGCAAGTTTATAAAAAAAATTAGTTTTAAATTGTAATAATCAATCAAGTTTATGAATAACTAAACCAGAACGTAATTTTGGTTCAAACCAAGTTGTTTTTGGCGGCATAATGTTCCCTGTGTCTGCAATATTGATCAATTGTTTCATAGAAATAGGGAATAAAGCGAAAGCCGCTGCCATTTCTCCGTTATCGACTTTTCTTTGAAGTTCTTCTAGTCCACGCGATCCACCCACAAAATCAATACGTTTATCTGTGCGTAAATCTTTTATTTTTAGAATTTTGTTTAGGATTAAATTTGACAGAATAGTAACGTCTAAAGTAGAAATTGGATCGTTGTCGTTGTATGTGTTTTTTTTAATATTTAATGAATACCAATTTTTATTTAAATAAAGAGAGAAATTATGTAATTTTTGTGGACGATAAATTTCTTTCCCTTTATTTTTTATATAAAAATTTTCAGTAAGAGCACTAATGAATTCTGTAGAAGTTAATCCGTTTAAATCATTAACAACACGGTTATAATTCATGATTGTTAATTGACTTATAGGGAAGCAAACAGCCATAAAATAATTATACTCTTCATGTCCAGTATGAAGCGTGCTATTTTTTGCTTTTTCAGTTGCGACTATTACTGAAGCAGCGGAGCGATGATGTCCATCAGCGATATATAGACACGGTATTTGTTTAAATAAATGTGTAATATTTCTAATAGTTTCATTATTTTTAATTACCCATAAATGGTGGCCAATACCATCTGAAGATATAAAATCATATTCAGGTGGTTTTTTTATTTCACATTCGATAATAGCACTTAAATGTTTATTGTCTGGATATGCAAAAAAAACCGGTTCAGTATTGGCATTGTTAATGCTAATATGTTTTGTACGATCTTCCTCTTTATCTTTTCTGGTTAATTCGTGTTTTTTTATTATTCCGTTTAAGTAATCATTTACATGTATGCAAACTACTAACCCATACTGAGTATAATTATTTTTAGTTTGAGCATATATATAATACAATTCTTTATCATCTTGTAATAACCATCCTTTTTGTTGAAACTTATTAAAATTTTCAGCTGATTTTTCATAAATATCCACATTATTTTCATTTTCCAATTTTTGGAAGTCTATTTCTGGTTTTATAATATGATAAAATGATTTTTCATTGTTTTTTGATTCTTCACGAGCTTCTTCTGAACTTAATATATCATAAGGATATGATGATATCTCTTTTGCGTATTTTTTTGTAGGACGAATACCTTTAAAAGGTTTTATGGTAGCCATGCTTTAATTTATTAAATCGTTACTCTTCTACGCAATATACAAAGTATTTCTAAGTTATCCCAAATGTATTATTTGGAACTTTTTATATAATATTAATATATTATTTAAGTTTTAATTTCAAATGTTTTATTAGATTATAAAATAATTCTAAAATTAATTCTAGTTATGATTTATATTTTTTGTTGTATTCATAATGAATTTTGGAAATATGCTGCAATTTCTGACAAATTATAAAAAACGTTAATTATTGTTAATATGGATTATTAATTATTTTTAATGTTGTTTTTGTTAAATTTTATTTGTTTTTGGTATTAATTATTTAATACTGTATATTAATTCGAAGTTAGTAATTTAATTTAGATGAAATGTTATAATTATTTTTTAATTCTTATGGTTTTATTAAAATTTTATAAAATTGAAATGATTTATATTTTTTGAAATTTATGAATTTAATTAACTCTTATAAGAGTTAATTAACATGAATACAAGCAATTTTCTATTTTATTATGACGTGATCCATCTGGGGTTCGAACCCAGGACCCCATCCTTAAAAGGGATGTGCTCTACCAGCTGAGCTAATGAATCGTTATAGATAGAGAAGTGTGCATGAGTCATTGCTACAAAATTACATAAATTTCAAATTATATAAATGAGAGTTAACGATAATATTTTTAATATAAATTTTTTAAATAAAATAATTCAATAAAAAGATTTTTTTGAAAAAAATCTTTCTTTATAACAGCATATACTAAGATAAATAATTATTAAAAATGTGTTAAATATTAAGTGTAACCAGTAGTTATGTATCTTGATAAGATATGATGTAGTATATATTATTGATGCAAAACATATATATAATCCAATAGATTTTAAATCGTATTGAATACGATAATATTTTTGTCCAATGAAATATGAAATTAGCACAATAAATCCGTTGCTTACAAATCCTGCCCAAGCACAGGCTTGGTAGCTAAATTTAGGTATAAAATATATATTGATAAAAACGAGTATTATAAATGCAATGATAGAGAAAAAAGCTCCCCAGTATGTTTTATCTACTAATTTATACCATATTGAAAGATTAAAATATATAGCAAAAAATAGTTCGCTGCATAAAACAATAGGAACAATTTTTAGAGCTCCAAAGTATTCAGCAGATATCATATACTTAATGATATCAATATAAAACATAATTACTAAAAAAATTAGTAATCCAAAGATTATAAAATATTTCATTATGTCGGCATATAATTGTTTGGAGTCTTTATTTTTACTTTTTTCAAAAAAAAATGGTTCGTAGGCATAACGAAATGCTTGTGTAAATATTATCATTATAAATGCTATTTTGAAACAAGCACTATAAACTCCTAATTCACTAAATACTGGTGAATTACCAGAATAAAATGCTGGAAATATTAATTTGTCTAATACATGATTACTTATTCCAGCAAGTCCAATGATTACCAGAGGGAAGCAATAACAAAATATTTTTTTTGCTAAAATTTTGTCAAAAATATATCTAAATCCAGTTAATTCTGGTAAAAGACACAGTGTTTCAATTAATGTTGCCAGTAAATTTGCAATAAAAATATACCCCAATTTAAAATTTGGTTTCCAAAACCATGATATTAAGTACGGATTATATTTATTTAATCTGGGGCAGATTATTAAAAATAAAATACAAAAGAATGTGTAAAGCACTACATCTAGAATCTTTAGTATTCCAAATTTTATAGCTTTTTTTTTATATCGTAAATTAGCGAATGGAATTGCATTGAAAGCATCCATACATAAAACAGCAATAATTATTTGGATATATATATCAGAAATTTCGCTGCTCCATAGATAAGATTTTAATGAATGAAAAAAAATTGAAAAACAGCATAAGAATACTAATATAATAGTGATAACAAGATAAATAATTGTAGAGTATACTGTAGTTGGCAGATAATGATTATCGGTTTGGTTTGCGAAACGGAAAAATCCTGTTTCCATTCCAAATGTGAGTATAACTATAATTAATGCAGCATACGCATACAAATTTGTCATTATACCAAAATCATTTTTGGCCAACGTATAAGTAAAAAGAACAGTAAGTAACCAGCTCATCATTTTCGAAATGATGCTGCTGCCACCATAAATTATACTGTCTTTTGCTAAAGATTTTATATCAGACACAATTATAGATTATTAAAAAGTATACCTTGTTTTTTGCATATAGATCGTCCTAAATGTTTATAAGCCAATTGAGTAACCTCGCGTCCGCGAGGAGTACGTTTAATAAACCCTTCTTTAACTAAAAAAGGTTCGTAAACTTCTTCAATAGTTCCTGGATCTTCTCCTAATGCAATGGATATAGTAGTTAATCCTACAGGTCCACCATTAAATTTATCTATAATAGTTAATAAAATTTTATTATCAATTTCATCTAATCCATATTTATCGATATTTAAAGCCTCTAAAGCGAAACATGTAATAAATTTATCAATTTTCCCATTACCTTTTACTTGGGCGAAATCACGAACACGTCTTAATAAGGCATTACAAATGCGTGGAGTTCCTCTGCTTCTATATGCTATTTCAAAAGCAGAATCCTCGTCGCATGGAACCTCTAAAATAGATGCTGAACGTTTTATAATAGACGTAAGTGTTTCTATATCATAGTATTCTAAATGCAAATTAATTCCAAAACGAGATCGTAACGGAGAAGTTAGTAATCCACTTCGAGTAGTTGCACCTACTAAAGTAAATGGTTCAATTTCTATTTGAATGGAACGAGCACTAGGCCCCTTATCTACCATAATATCTATTCTATAGTTTTCCATTGCAGAATACAAATATTCTTCAACTATTGGGTTTAAGCGATGAATTTCGTCAATAAAAAGAACATCATTTTTCTTTAGAGAAGTGAGTATTCCTGCCAAATCTCCTGGTTTATCTAATACTGGGCCAGATGTAACCTTAATTCCAACATTTAATTCGTTAGCTATAATATTAGATAAAGTTGTTTTCCCCAGTCCAGGAGAACCATACAATAAAACATGATCAAGAGCTTCACAGCGTGATTTTGCTGCTTGAACGAATATTTTCAAATTATCAATAATTTTATTTTGGCCACCAAAGCTTTTAAAAAAAAATGGACGTAAAGCATTTTCAAATTCTTTTTCTTTTTCATTAAGTTGATTACAATGAATATTGTACATTTTTATTGTGTTGAAAAATTTATTTTAAATGAAAGTACAGAACGATTTTTTGATATTATAAGAATTTTTTTAATTTTCTTCTGAAAGTAAAATTTATTCCCATGCTAAAGCGCTTGCTCCCAATATTGCAGCTTCCGCTCCTTTTAGTTGAGAAAAAAGTATTTGTGTTTTCCCTCTAAAAACTTTCATTACATTATCATCAATAGCTTTTTGCAGTGGATCTAATAAATAATTACTTGCGTGAGATAATCCACCAAATAATATTATAGCTTGTGGACTAGAAAAAGTAATAAAATCGCAAAAAGCTTCACCCAAGATTCTACCTGTAAAAGCAAAAACTTTAATGGCTAATTTATCTCCTTCTTCTGCTGCCTCAAATACATCTTTAGAAGTAATCGGTCTGTAGATTATTTCTCTCAATAAAGAAGTATCATTAGGATGTAGGCTTAGATACTCTCTTGCAGTTTTCGCTACTCCGACTGCTGATGTATACGTTTCTAAACAGCCGCTGCGTCCGCACCCACATGGACGACCATTATGTTTTATTACTGTTACATGTCCTAATTCACCTGCCATGCCATCATGTCCGATTATTAAATTCCCATTGGATACAATTCCACTACCAACTCCTGTTCCTAAAGTAATCATAATGAAATCCTTCATTCCTTTAGCAACTCCATATATCATTTCCCCTAAAGCTGCTGCATTCGCATCATTAGTTAGTTTACAAGATAGTCCAGTTTCTTCTGTTATTATTTTTGCTAATGGAACTGTTCTTCCATTAGCCCACGGAATATTAACAGCATTTTCTATGGCACCTGTATGCATATTACCATTTGGTGCACCAATCCCAATTCCTTTGATTTCATTATTCAAATTATTTTTAGTTATTAAAAGTTTGATAGCATTACTTAGAACTTTAGCATACTCTTCTCCTGTAGAGTACTTTCCAGTGTGAATATTATTTTGAGAAAGTATAGTTCCTCTTGCATCCACTATTCCGAAAGCAGTATTAGTAGCGCCCATATCTACTCCAACTACATGATAAAGTGCACTCATAAAATATTATTATTTAGTAAATATTAAAGATTATCAAATTTAAATCTTTTATTTGAATTAAATATAATTAAAATTATGATTATTAATTGATAATTACTTAAATGTTTATAGACTTTGTTGGTTACTATTGAAAGCAAAATTATTACTTTGTAAGTAATGTGTCTAAAAAGGGTATCCTACTGTCAAATACCATGCAAAATTGTCTTTGAAATTTGGTCGAAATAAAACTACTGGACAATTTTCTATTTTTGTGGGATCATATGCTTTTTCAGCACAATCAAGTCGCAAAATAAAGTAATCAAAATTAATACGCAACCCCAATCCATAACCAACAGCGATTTGTTTAAAAAAAGAATTAAAAAGAAAAGCTCCGTTTTTTTGTTCAGTATCTTTTTTAATAGTCCATATATTACCAGCATCAATAAAAGAAGCCAATTCTAATCTCCATAAAAAGTTAGTTCTATACTCAACTTTGAAATCCAATTTTATATCACCTGTTCTTTTATGTATAGGTGAAAAATCGCTTTTGAAAGCTCCGGGTCCCAATTCACCATCTTTCCATGCTCGTACCCCATTTGCTCCTCCAGAAGAATATTTCTTTTCTAAAGGTAGTGTTTGAGAATTACCATATGGAACAGCTATTCCACTTTCTATGTAATATGAAAAAGAATTGAAAGGGTTTACATATATTTTTTTAGAAAAATTTATTTCAAATTTTATGAATTGAGCAAAATTTGGTGTTTTTAGATTAAAAAGAGAATTAAATAAAAAAAATGTATTTCCGGCAGATTCAAAAAACAGTCTGAATTTATGTTTGTTTTTCATATAATGATTAAAAAAAGAAGAACTACTAATGGAATAGTTTGTTCCCATAATAAGTTTGTCATTACTGTTATAATTGAATTGTTTAGTATTATGTATATTTTTTTTGTTTTTATTAGTAGTGTAAGGAGAATAATCAATATTTAGTAAGTTTAAATATTGAATGACTTTTGGATTTAATCGTTTTTTCCATTGGAATTGAATAGCAGAAGACAATAGTGAGTGATTATATTCAGATTTAGTTAAATAATTATAATTAATAAAAATATTTGCAGATGTAATGTATTTTAGAAAAGAATTATTAATGTTGTTGAATATGATCATTGGAATATATATGGAGAATCTTGTATTCAATTCAAAATGAGAATTTAGTGGATCACTAATATTTTTGTACGCTTCCCGAAAATGCAAACTAAATAATTCAGATCCTTTAAATATATTACGGTGATTGTAGTTAAAAGATGAAGCAATTCCAAAATTTCCAGAAGTATTTGTCCCTTCTATATCAAATGAAATTGTTCTAGTGGATATAGGCATTGTAAAAATTCGACAATCTAGTAAATTTGAATCATTCCTTATTTTTTCATATAACTGGATACGAACATTACTTAAAGAATTTAAGCTCATAATGGAAGTAGATGTAAGTTCTTCTCTAAATTGAGAGTACGGTTTTGTTGGTTCAATAAAACAATTATTTAATAAAATTTTTGGATTTAAGTAAAATTTATTACTTGTATAGTAAATTGTGTATCGACCTTTGACAACGCTATCTTTTTGATTGTAAAAATTAAAATCAGTTATTTTCAATGGGTCGTAATTTGTGTAAATAAATACACTGTCGTAATAAAATTTTTTATTTTTATTACTGTCAATATCATTTTTTGAAAATTTTAATTTTAGTTTTAGGTTTATTTTGTTAGAAATACTATCAGCTGTGTATATAAGATTTTCTTTTGAAAATTTGAAATACCCCCTATTTTGTAGTAAAGTAGCTATTCTTTCCCTTTCAGTATCCAATAAGTTGTAATTAAATAAAATTCCAGATTTTATAAATGATAAATTGAGATGTGGATCTTCATTTCTTATTTTTTCTTTTAATTCTTTACTTATTGATGGATCTTTTATGCATATATCATAACTATTTACGTAATAAGGCGTATTACCATACGTATAATAAATAATGTGAACTTTTTTGTCGTAAAAAAAACATTTAGAGAAAACATTCGGGTATAGGTATCCTGAATTAATGAGTAATTTTTTTAATTCGATTTCTGTTTCTTTTACTGAAATAGAATCAAAAATAATAGGAGCCTCTACTAATTTTAAAATTAAGTGGTTAATCATTTTAGTATTGTTATACTTTAATAAATTATACAAGCACAACTTTATCTTGAAAACTCCAAATATTTTAGAGTTAGGTTGCTGTTTTATGTAGGATTTTAATTTTTTAATTTTATATTCGTGTATATCAGATTTTATTGTTACTTTATCTAACAAATATTTTCCATCTGGAATGTTTTTAGTTAAGATGCACGAATAAAAAATTAATGCAGAAAATAAAAAAAATATATAATAAATCTGTTTTAATGACATTAGTGTTCATGCTGTGTTGTTTGCATAAGTTACAACTTAAATTTTATATTAGATGACATTCAAAGATAATGTTTTGAACTAATTATTTATTGCATAAATACTTTAGTTTGTTTTTTTTTAAATTGTAAAAAGATAATTTTTATGCTTAATATAAATACAATTATTTTTTTATGGATGAAAATGTGTACATTCCACGTTTGTTAGTAATTGACAAAATTGTTCAAGAGGCACCAGGAATAAAGACTTTTCGTTTAATTTTTAATGATAAAACGAAAGCAAATGAATTTTCTTTTAAAACAGGGCAATTTGGTGAGTACTCTGTATTTGGAGAAGGAGAATCGACTTTTTGTATTGCGTCTCCTCATACTAGAAATGAATACATAGAATGTACATTTAGGAAAATTGGTAGAGTAACAACAGCATTAGCAAATTTAGAGGAAGGTGCAATTATTGGGTTTAGAGGTCCTTATGGCAATGCATTCCCGATAGATGAATGGAATGGAAAGAATTTGATATTTATTGCCGGTGGGATTGCATTGCCTCCTTTGCGTAGTGTAATCTTATCATGCTTAGATAATCGCGCTGATTATAATAATATTAGTATATTTTACGGTGCAAAAACACCATATGATCTTGTTTATAAATATGAATTGGAAAATTGGAAGAAACGTTCAGATATAAATTTGTATTTAACTGTGGATCCAGGAGGTGAAACAAAAATATGGAATGGAAGTATTGGATTTGTTCCATCTATTGTAGAAAAAATATCCCCATGCCATGAAAACTCTATTGCTGTTGTTTGTGGTCCACCAAATATGATCAAAAATACTTTTCGTATTTTACGAAAAAAAGGATTTTCTAGTGAAAATATTTTTACAACACTTGAAAGTAGGATGAAATGTGGATTTGGAAAGTGTGGAAGATGTAATATTGGTGAAATTTATATTTGTAAGGATGGTCCTGTGTTTACAGCTGCACAATTAGATGCATTACAAAATGAATATTAAACAGTAGTGTTAAATAAATCAATATTTATGAAAAAAAAAATATTAAAAATTGGCATTAGTTGTGGAAGTCATGTTAATGGTGTTAATCTTAAACAGATATTTTTGACTTTTATTAATAATCAATTATTTGAATCTTGTATCCCTATTTTATATAATTATTTAACAATTCCGTCTTTTCGTCGTAAAAATGATAAAATGTGTAATGTTCGTACTACTAACATTTGTTGTGCTGGTGAATCTGTGAAAGGCAGTTTTAATATTATGAATATTAGTAATAAAATCGATGTAGTAAGACAGCAAATTGTTAAAAGTAATCTAACTATAGATAAATTTTTATATAAAGGGCTATCTGATTTAAAAGCAAAGGAAATTGACATTTTAATTATTTTACCAATACCATTACTTCAACAAGTGAAGTTAGAATTATCTAATGACAGAAATAGTTTGCCTATATTAGTAAATGATAGTTTTCGAATTGTTAAAATTTTTGAGCCTTTTTCTGTTAAAAACATTATAGAAAAAATAGAAATTTTACATTTAGTTTTAGTTAATGATTTTATTATTACATTCCCGAGAATAGCTATACTTTCTGCTAAACCATCAACTGAACTTATAACTGATGCTATTCAAATTGCTTTTCAGAAAGGATTTTTTTGTTTTGGAGTTTTTGATGTTAAAACTTTTTTTGGTTCATATGGATACAAAAAGTTTGATGCTGCTATTATAGTAGACGTGGCATCTACTAATAATGAATCAAATATTATTTACATAGGTAATTCTCCTTTTATTGTAACCATTGTTAATTCTAATATGTTATTGTCAGCTATTTATTTAACCATAGATTTATATAAATATCGTAAATTATAGTTTTTTGAGTTTTATCATAATTTTTATTGTAATCAAAGCTATTTTTATTATTAAGAGTAGTTTAAAATTACTTTAAAAATTTTATTAACTTTAGCCTCTCTCATTTTTGTGAAAATATGCATTATGCAATAATAGCTGCTGGTAGAGGAAGTCGATTGGTGCAAGAAGGCATAGAAATTTCTAAGCCGCTTGTCATGCTAAATGGAATTACTCTTATTGATCGTTTAATTAATATTTTTTGTGAAAATAATGCTGAATCGGTAAGTATTATCCTTAATAAAGAAATGATGGATGTATACTATCATTTGAATGCGCAAAAATTTTCTGTTCCAATTAGCATTATGATTAAATCTACAATAAGTTCTTTGCATAGTTTTTTTGAATTGAGTTTTTTTTTACGAAACAAATTTTTTTGTCTTACGACAGTAGATACAATTTTTAATAAAAGTGATTTTTCCAATTTTATACAAGAATTTGAAAAAAATGCTCTCTTTATAGATGGAATGATGGCAATAACAACTTTTATTGACGATGAAAATCCATTGTATACATCAGTGAATAAAAAAACATTTGAAATCAGTAATTTTTCAAGTGTTTCATGTAGTAAGTATGTATCAGGTGGCATTTATTGTTTGACTCCGTCTACTATAAAGATTCTCGATCATTGTGTAAAGACTGGTGTATCACATATGCGTAATTACCAACAAAAGTTAGTTGAATGTGGATTAAAACTAAAAGCATATATTTTTGGTAAAATAATTGATATAGATCATTCAAATGATATCATTAAGGCGAATTTTTTTTTAAAAACTAATGAACGTGCGCATTTATCTAGTATTGTTGGTGTAAAGAGGGGAGAACTTTATTCGCCTGGTAGCAATAATAATGATTCTGTAATTTTTAATCTTACTTCTGAGTATTTAAAAAAAAAAGATGCAAGGTAATAATTTATTCTGAAGATGAATTTCAAAATAAATTGATAAATTCTAATTTTATTTTTACTATGGCTCGCCATCCAAACTCTATTAAAAAATTGCAAATTCTGGAAAAAAATGGAATAAAAATAATTAATTCTGGTTATGGGATAGCAAATTGTACTCGAGAAAATGTTACAAAATTGTTATTGGCTAATAATATTCCACATCCTAAAAGTATTGTTATTTCTACCAATGATTTTTCTTTTTCTAATATAAAAATTTTTGGTTCGCATTGCTGGATAAAAAGAGGAGATTTTCATTCAATTCAAAAAGATGATGTTATTTATACACATACTGCTAAAGCAGAAAGTATTATTCAAAAATATGCTCTGCGAGGAATTTTTACTGCTGTAATTAATGAACATCTACAAGGTGATTTAGTGAAATTTTATGGAGTAGAGGGAACAAATTTTTTTTATTGGTTTTATCCAACTCATAGTAAATTTGGGTTGGAGAAAATTAACGGAAAAGCTGTAGGCATTCCATTTAATCATTTCTTTTTAAAGAAAATATGTGAGTATACTGCTAGATTATTAAATGTTCATATTTATGGCGGTGATTGTATAATAGATAAAAATGGAATAATTCGAATTATTGATTTTAATGATTGGCCTAGTTTTACACCTTGTTTATACGAAGCAGTACCTTACATTGCAAATTTTATTTATAGATATTATTGCGAAAGTGTATGAAAGATAAATTAATTGATTTTGAATCAACATTAAAATCTGTAGATACTGAAGAGTTTTTAGATATATATTTTTATAGACCGATTGGATACTATTTAGCTTTATTTTTTCTTAAAATTGGTATTTTACCTAATTATGTTACTGCTATTTCTATGTTTCTTGGGGTAGCTGCTGGTATTTGTTTTTATTTTCAAAGTTTATATGCTATTTTGTTTGGTATGTTTTTGTTAGTATTGGCAAATTCTTTTGATAGTGCAGATGGACAGTTAGCGAGAATGACTAATAATAAGTCATTTTTTGGTCGTGTTCTAGATGGTTTATCAGGAGTATGTTGGTTTGTATCTATTTATATTTCTATTATTTGTCGTTCAGAGTGGAATGCTATATTTTTTTTAGCAGGATTTTCTGGATTTTATCATTTAAAACAAACTGCCATGGCTGATTATTATCGCAATCTTCACTTGCTATTTCTTAAAGGTAATAGTGGAAGTGAGTTTGATAACTCGAAAAAATTGTTCTATAAGTATAAACAAATCAGCTGGAAAGAATATCCTTTTTATAAATTTATTAGTTTGGTTTATTTAAACTATACAAAAAAGCAAGAAATGGAATCAATTCAATTGCAGAATCTTTTGATTATAATTGATACTAAGTATAATGGGAATCCGCCTGTTTGGCTTCGAGAAGGTTTTTGTAAAAAAAGTCTTCCACTGATAAAGTATACGAATTTGCTTTCGTTTAATCTTCGTTCTATTGTTCTTTTTTTTTGTTTATTAACAAATTATTCTTGGGTGTATTTTATTTTTGAACTTACTATTATGAATGTTATATTATTTTATATGGTTGAGTGTTACGAACGTATTTGTCAAAATTATTTAAACAAAATATGATAGATTTAAACATGATTGAAGGTATTATTTTTGATTATGGAGCTACAATAGATGCTAATGGGAAACATTGGTCTGAAATTATTTGGGATGCATATAAAAACAATCATGTTCCGATTTCAAAAAATTTTTTTTTAGAATCCTACATGTTCGTTGAACATTACTTAACAACAAATCAAGTTATAAAATCTGAATATACATTTAAGGAAGTTTTATTGAAAAAAGTAGATTTACAGATAAGGTGGTTAATTAATAAGGGTGTTTTAAAAAGTGATAATTATTCTATGCAATATCCATTAATTATTTCAAATCAGTGTTACGATTTTGTTATTTCTGTATTACTAGAGGTAATACCTGTTTTAAAAAATTTAGTTAGTAACTATCCATTAGTTTTAGTTACCAATTTTTATGGTAATATCGAAGCTGTTTTAAAAGATTTTGGACTAAACTCTTTTTTCAAAAAAATAATTGAATCAGCCAAAGTAAAAATAAGAAAACCAAATCCATTTATTTTTACTTTGGGAGTGAAAGCTTTGGATTTGAATCCTGGGGAAATAGTAGTTATAGGGGATTCTTATAAAAATGATATTTTACCAGCTCAAATTATTGGATGTAAAACGATTTGGATTCAGAATGTTTTTGAGAAAAAAGAACTTAAAAATACAGCCAATGTTATTATTCATGATTTTAAAGAGTTAGATACAATTTTAAACAAAAAAATTAGAACCATAATATAATTTTTATATGAAAAGAGGGCAAATAAAAAAATCAAAAGGGAAACTTGGTGTTCTTATTGTTGGAATATGTGGTGCTGTGTCTACAACTTTTATAGCCGGCACAATGATTATTAGAAAAGGATTAGGAGTTCCTGTAGGATCAATTACTCAATTAGCAACAATACAATTATCTAAAGACAAAAAAAAATGGGTTTCGAAAATCAATGAAGTAATACCATTAGCGGATTTAAATGATATTATTTTTGGCGGGTGGGATATTGTTGAAGATAATGTTTATTCAGCTGCTTGTAATGCAGAAGTATTGACAATAGAAGACTTAAACAAAGTAAAAAATGAATTACAATCCATTAAACCAATGAAAGCTGTTTTTGAGCAAAACTTTGTCAAACGATTGAATGGAACTTGGATAAAAGATTTTTCAAATAAGTGGGAAGCAAAAGAGTCTATTCGCAGAGACATTCAAAATTTTAAAACAAAAAATGATTTAGATAGAGTTGTCTGTATTTGGTGTGGTAGTACTGAAGTTTTTTCAAAAAAAAGTGATACATACCAAAAGCTTCATTTATTTCAGATGGCCATGAAAGAGAGTACTTCAGAAATTTCTCCTTCTATGATTTATGCTTATGCTTCATTGGAGGAAAACGTTCCATATATTAATGGAGCTCCTAATTTGACAGTTGATATTCCTGCAATGATAGATTTTTCTTTAAAAACTAAGACGCCAATTTGTGGCAAAGATTTTAAAACTGGACAAACTATGGTAAAAACAATTTTAGCTCCAATGTTGAAAATTCGTATGTTAGGATTACATGGTTGGTTTTCTACTAATATTTTGGGTAACAATGATGGGTTTGTATTAGATGATCCTGGATCGTTTAAAACGAAAGAAGAGTCTAAACTTTCTGTGATTGAAAGTATTTTTAACCCGAAATTTTATCCTGATTTGTATAAAAATGTGTATCACAAAGTCCGTATTAATTATTATCCTCCTCGCAAAGACAATAAAGAAAGTTGGGATGCTATAGATATTTTTGGGTGGTTGGGCTATTCAATGCAATTGAAGGTTAATTTTCTTTGTCGTGATTCTATTTTAGCAGCTCCAATTTGCCTTGATCTTGTTTTGTTGATTGATTTAGCAAAAAGAGTAGGGTTTAGTGGTGTTCAATCTTGGTTGTCATTTTATTTCAAAAGCCCTATGTGCAATAATGATACTGTTGAACATGATTTATTTATTCAATATTTAAAACTTAAAAATACTTTACGAAAAATTATTAAATGTGGATTGGTTGCTTTATAGATCAGCATTTTGTGTGTTTAATCGTTACAAAAATTAATTTTTGGTTAAATTTTAAATTCTATTATGAGAGAAAAATTGATCAATATAGAAACACTTCAAAGTATTTCTCCTATTTTCAAAAAATGGTACGGTCCTTTTCTTGCTAAATGCATAGTAAAAATTTGTGGATTTGATGCTGTGAATTATATATATGATATTGCTAAATATGAGACAGAAGCAAATATAGAAGATACAATGATTGAAAAAGGAATGGGTATTATAAGAAATATTTGTAATATAGGTGTTCTTAAACAGTTTAATGGGAAACCATTTATTACTGTTTCTAATCATCCTTATGGACATATAGACGGAATTATATTGATTGGTGAAATATCCAAATTGCGTCCTGATTTTAAAATAATGGTTAATTGGATCTTGAATTTAATTGACATAATGAAAAATCATTTTATTGGAGTGAATTCACGTAATTTGTATGGTTTAGACGAACATAACGACTTAAAAAGTGTTAAAGAATGTATTTTGCATTTACGTAATAATCATCCATTAGGATTTTTTCCAGCTGGTGCTATTTCAAATAATATTGGTAATAATAAAGTGAAAGATCGTGAATGGCAGGATGGTGTGATCAAATTAATTAAAAAGGCTAATGTTCCAATTGTACCTGTATATATTTCTGGACAAAATTCTTGGTTTTTTAATTTTTTAGATAATTTTGGATGGAGGGTTAGAACACTTCGTTTATGTCATGAAATAACAAATAAAAATGGAAAAACTATCTCCGTTGTATTTGGCAATCCTATTTCTGTAGAAAAGCAAAAACAATTCACAAATTTAAAAGTGTTTGGTGAGTTTCTAAAGAAAAAAACATATGAATTATCAAATGTTTTGTGAAACAGCGTGAATCATTCCTGATATTTCATTTAAAGCTTTCATTCTACCTAGAAAAGAATAGCCTGGGTTGTATGTTTTACCTATATCTGTTAACATCACTGGCCCGTGATCTACACGCATTGGAATTTTTGTATAATTTTTAAATATTTTTATTACACTTAAAATATCACCTCGTCCTTCTAAAGGAGAAGTTTCTACAAAATCCCCATTTGACAAGATATTTGTACTTCGCAGATGTAAAAAATGTGTTCTAAAAGCAAATTTTTGTGCCAAAGATGTAACATTATTATTGATGTTTGAACTTAAGCTTCCTGCACAAAAAGTAAGCCCGTTATTATGAACATCTACTGATTTTAAGATCCAATCAATATCTTTTTCTCCTGTAACTATACGAGGCATACCAAAGACAGGGAAAGGTGGATCGTCTGGATGGATACAAAGGTTGATTTTATATTCTTCTGCAACAGGTAGTACCTGTTGCAGAAAGTATTTTAAATTTTCTCTTAGTTGCTTTTTGTCAATACCATTATATTTTAATAATAATTGATTAAAAATATTTATTGGATTTTTATCAGTTTCTCTAATATTTCCATTAATGAATCCTTGTGTTTTAATAATAATATTTTCTACTAGTTCTTTTTTTTCTTTTTCACTAATTGTCATAGCAAGATCATGAACTTTTTTTAGGGTATCAGATGAATAATCTTTTTCAGATTCCGTTCTTTTCAGAATATAAATGTCAAAGTAAGCGAAACGTATAAAACTAAAATATAAAGAATACGTTCCATCATCTTGTTTTTTCTCTAAATCTGTTCGAATCCAATCAATAACAGGCATAAAATTGTAACAAATTGTACGAATATTGCTTTTCCCTAAATTTGCCAAACTAATTTTATAATTTTCTATTAATTGATCTCTGTTTTTCCCAGAATATTTAATGCTTTCAGATACTGGGAGACTTTCTACAACTAACCATTTAAGTCCATTATTTTCGATATAGCGCTTTAAATTATTAATTGCTTCTATTGGCCAAATTTCTCCATTAGGTATATTGTGTAACGAAGTTACAATTCCTTCTATCCCTATTTGTTTTAAATCAGAAAGTGTAATGTTATCATTTCTGCCAAACCACCTCCATGTTTTTTTAAAAATCATAATTAAATTTAAGTTAATAGCTTATATTTTAAGTTTATGTAAAAAAAAAACAATACCATAGTGCAAATATAAATATTCTATTTGTCAATCAGAATAAATAAATTATACTCTTTGATTTGAAGTATAATTTATTATATTAAACATATTAAATATATAATCAATAAGTGACTAAAATATTGATAATGTAATAACTAGTATAACTATTTGAAATTTTGTTTTTATATTTAAATTATAATTTAAGCAAACAAAAATAGTTATGTATGTGCTTAGCATAAGCTTGCGTTAATCATTTTATATTTTATGTCACAGTTTAGCTATCCAGTTTGTACGGTGTTGTTGTATAAATATTAGCTTTTTAAGGTTGTTAAAGTAAAAATCTAGGTATTTCTTTGGATTCTAAGTAATAATAACTAGGCGTTATATTTTGGCTTGAATTGAAAATAAAAAATTTTATGAAACGTATTGTTTTTTTATTTATATTTTTCCATTTTTTCATAAGTGTTTGCGCACAAACAATTGTAAAAGTAGCTGCTGCAGCTAATCTTAGTTATGTATTAAAAGAGATAAAAAAACAATATGAATTAGAGTATCCACATTCAAAAATTAATATTACATTTGGTCCATCTGGGCTATTTACTAATCAAATTTTGAATGGAGCTGATTTTGATTTTTTTATGGCTGCAGACATGGTATATCCAGAAAAAATTGTTTCCTCAGGATATGCAAATGGAAAAGTTGACATATATGCTTATGGAAAACTTGCTTTATGGAGTTTGAATTTAGATGTGTCTAATGGATTACGTAGTCTGTTTCTTCCTCAAGTAAAAAAAATAGCGATAGCCAATCCAAAGACTGCTCCTTATGGGAGGAGTGCTGTAAGATTATTAAAAAATAATGGAGTTTATGACAAAATAAATAATAAAATTGTATGGGGTGATGATATTAGTCAAACGGCACAGTTTGCTTTTTCTGGAAATGCTGAATTAGCATTTATTGCTTTATCTTTTGCTTTTTCTCCTGAAATGCAAAATAATGGACATTTTTATGTTTTCCCAGAAGATGTTTGTCCTCAACAAAAACAAGGATGCGTACTTATAAAAAAATCAAAATCTAAAAAGGAGGCAGAGAGGTTTAAAAATTATGTTATGGGGCATAAGTGTGATGGTTTGTGGATTAAATTTGGGTATGGATTAGCGAAAAAGCAATAAAAATTTTTTTAGTTATGGAATTTATATGGTTGAAGTGCTTAAAATAGTATAGGAATTTTTATAAGAATTCAAATTTTTACTAAAATTTGAATTAAAATATTTTTTTGTAAAATTTGAGCTTAAAAGCAATGTTTTTGTAAAACATTACAAACAAATGCTAATTAAAAATCTTAATTTTGAAACAAAACACCTTATTTCTCAATACTATTTAATATAAATAACTAAAATTCACTATACCTTAAGTTAGACATTTTTAATCTTCTAGTTTTAATTTTATCATATTATATTTTACCAGCTGATCCCAAAACATGTGTTATTTTATGTTTATACAGATCTTTAAGTGATTCACGAGCTGGTCCTAAATACTGACGTGGGTCAAACCATTCAGGGTTGGTATTAAATATACTACGAATAGCAGCAGTCATTACTAGACGACCGTCTGAATCTATATTAATTTTACAAACAGAAGATCTTGCTGCTTTACGTAACTGTTCTTCTGGAATTCCAATGGCATCTTTCAGTTTCCCACCATTATTATTTATTATTTCTACTTGAATTTGAGGAACGGAGGATGCTCCATGTAGTACAATAGGGAATCCAGGTATACGCTTTTCTACAGCTTCTAAAATATCAAAACGCAAAATGGGAGGGATTAAAATTCCTTTATTATTACGAGTACATTGCTCAGGTTTAAATTTATTAGCTCCATGAGAAGTTCCAATAGAAATAGCTAAAGAATCTACATTTGTTTTAGAAACAAAATCTTCAACTTCTTCTGGTTTTGTGTAAGTGTTACTTTTAGCAGATACGTCATCTTCTATTCCTGCCAAAACACCTAATTCGCCTTCTACAGTAACACCGTGATGGTGGGCATATTCTACAACTTTACATGTCAATTTCACATTTTCATCATAAGGGAAATGTGAACCATCAATCATTACTGACGAAAAACCAAAATCTATACAACTTTTACATAAATCAAACGTATCTCCATGATCTAAGTGTAGGACTATAGGGATAGCTTTTCCAAGTTCTTTAGCATACTCTACTGCGCCTTGCGCTAAATAACGCAAAATAGTTTGATTAGCATATTTACGAGCTCCACTTGATACTTGAAGTATTACTGGAGAACTTTCTTCAACACATGCTTGAATAATTGCCTGCAATTGTTCCATATTATTAAAATTGAATGCAGGTATTGCATAATTTTCCTTTGTTGCCCTTTCAAAAAGGGCACGACTGTTAACAAGTCCCAAATTTTTATAGTTTACCATAGTTAATTTTATTATTTTAAAACTTGTAATTTTTGCTTTTAATTAAAAACAAAAGTAATTTACACTAAAAATTTTAGTGTAAAAATTAATAACCTAGATTAAAAACATTAACAATTTGTTCTTATATATCAACAATATTTTTGCTTAAATACCAATTTTTCTATGACTTTTGGAAAATATTTATATTCTAATGCATGTATTTTTTTTTCAATTTCTTGCAGAGAATCTGTAGAAAAAATTTTACATTTAGCCTGGAAGATAATTTTGCCTTTGTCGTAATGTTCATTGACGTAATGAATTGTTATTCCTGATTCTGTCTCTTTATTTTTCATGACTGCTTTGTGTACGTGTATTCCATACATTCCTTTTCCGCCAAATTTTGGAAGTAGCGATGGATGAATATTAATAATTCTATTATGGTAAACTTTTAAAATATTTTCTGGAATTTTTAATAAAAATCCAGCTAAAACAATAAAATTAATTTTATTGTTTTTTAGCAGTTGAAGTACTTTCCCATTTTCAAATTCTCTCTCTGTGTGTGTATAGGATGGGATGCCTAACATGATTGCTCTTTTATGTACATAAGCTTCTTCTTTGTTACTTAAAATAAGTGGAAATTTGATTTTTTTGTTTTTTGATAGATGATTAATAATATTTTCCACATTTGATCCAGATCCAGAGGCTAATAAAGCAATTCGTTTCATTTATGATTTTCGTGATTAATTTTTAAAATACGTTCTTACTCATTTTTTTCTTTCAAAAAAAAATTCTTTCTTTGGTCATAAAACGTAAAAATAATAAAACATTCAATATTAATTTGAATATTTCATGGAATTGAAAAGAGTGGTTGTGACAGGATTGGGGGCTATAACTCCACTAGGGAATAATGTAAATGACACGTGGAATTCTCTCGTTAATGGAGTAAGTGGATCCAGCGGTATTACTTTGTTTGATGCTACTAAATTTAAAACTTGTTTTGCTTGTGAAGTAAAAAATTTTGATCCATATAATCATTTTGATCGGAAGGAAATGAAAAGATTAGATCGTTATGCGCAATTTGCAATTCTTTCTGCAAAAGAAGCTATTATAGATTCTATGTTAGACAATAAATTAATTAATTGTGACAGAGTTGGTGTTATATTTTCTTCTGGTATTGGTGGAATATCTACTTTTGAACAAGAAGTGGCTAATTATTATTTATACAATGATAAAAATGTTGGACCACGAATTAATCCATTCTTTATACCAAAAATGATAAGTGATATTGCTGCAGGACATATTTCAATGATTTACGGGTTTAGAGGTCCTAATTTTGGAACTGTTTCAGCGTGTGCGACATCTACTACTGGTTTAATAGTTGCTTTTGATACAATTCGGCTAGGAAAAGCTGATGTTATTATATCAGGAGGAGCTGAAGCTTCTATTACTCCTACTGGAGTCGGAGGATTTAATGCAATGAATGCTTTATCTACTAGAAATGAATCACCAGAAACTGCTTCAAGACCATTCAGTGCTAGTCGTGATGGATTTGTAATAGGTGAGGGCGGTGTATGTATTGTTTTAGAAGAAATGGAGCATGCGTTGGTTCGTGGAGCAAAAATTTATGCAGAAATTGTAGGTGGAGGTGCTTCAGGAGATGCTTATCATTTAACAGCATCACATCCTGATGGATTAGGTGCAGTATTGGTAATGAAAAATGCTTTAGTAGATGCAAATCTAATTCCTGAAGACATTGATTATATTAATGTACATGGGACATCTACGCCTGTAGGTGATATTTCAGAAGTAATAGCAATTAAAAAAGTATTTGGAAATGAAGCCTATAAATTGGATATTAGTTCTACAAAATCTATGACTGGTCATATGTTAGGAGCTACTGGAGCAATTGAGGCAATGGTTTGTGTACTTGTCATTAAAAATAGTATTATTCCTCCAACAATTAATCACGCTTTGGATGATAATGATAATAAAATCGATTATAAACTAAATTTTACTTTTAATAAAGCGAAAAAACGTAACGTTGTCACAGCTCTCTCTAATACTTTTGGATTTGGTGGTCATAATGCATGTATTATAGTTAAAAAATTTTTCAATGAAAATATTTGATTTTTTTACTAAAAAAGCATGTCTTTTCTTTAAAAGAATGATGTATTGCTTTTCTTTGTATAAAATGCTTGGATTTTATACAAAGAATTTTTTTTTTATGAAAAAGCTTTACTGCATAAATCTCTTGTTAAGAAGAATATAAATGATCGTTATATAGCTCATACTAATGAAAGGTTGGAATTTTTAGGAGATGCAATTTTTAATGCAATAGTATCTGATATTGTTTATGATAAATTTCAAACAAATAATGAAGGATTCCTTACAAATATTCGTTCCAAAATTGTAAAAAGAGATACTTTAAACAAAGTTGCTTATCAATTAGGATTGCATCATTTGGTTGCAATTTCTACTAATGTGAAAAATTATAAACATATAATGGGAAATACATTTGAAGCGTTCATTGGAGCAATTTTTTTAGATAAAGGTTATAAAAAAACTAAAAAATTTATTAAAAAAAAAATTATTCGTCCTTATGTTGATATTGATTTGTTAGTGCAAGAAGACACTGATTTTAAATCAAAATTGTTTGAATGGTGCCATAAATGTGAAGTGTCATTAAAATTTAATCAACTAGAAAATTTTGTTGATAATGGCCAGAACATAATTTTTCAATTTCAAGTACTGCTCAACAAGCAAGTTGGTGGTATAGGGATTGGGTACTCTAAAAAAGAGTCACAACAACGTGCTTCTCAAATGACATTGAAGAAAATTAGAACAGATAAAGATTTTTGCAAAAAACTTAAAATAAAACAAGAAAAATGTATGTCAAAAATTGAGTAAAAAACTATTTGATCATACTTTACTATAAGTAAATATTGAAAATAAAAATTTAAAAAAAAATGTTTATTTTTATATAAGTGTATAAATCAGATTTTTATTGGATTTTTTTAATTAAGTATGTTGTTTATTTTTCTTGTGAAGGTGTAAGGTTAGTAATAAATATTAAAATTCAATTGTGTTTATGAAATTATACTGTAAAAAATGTTTTGATATGTGAAATAGTGAAGTAATTTTTTTTTGAACTGTAGTGTTTTTATAAAGGAAATACTATGCGCACTTTTTGACGAAATGGGCCGCGTAGCTCAATTGAATAGAGTAGCTGACTACGGATCAGCCGGTTACAGGTTTGAATCCTGTCGCGGTCACGCGATATAAAATTATATTAAAGATTTTCCGAATAGAGCAGTAGCAGATGCTTTTTCAATTTTAATCATAATTTTATTTCCTATGTATTGTTGATCGTTTTTTTTGAAAAAAACAAGTTTATTTTGTGAAGTTCTGCCAAATAAGTTTTCTTTAGAACGCTTAGAGAAACCTTCTATCAAAATCTCTGTTGTTTTACCTATATGCTCTTTGTTTCGTAATAATGATGTTCTTAACTGTAAATCAACAATTTCATTTAAACGTTTTATTTTTATAATTTCTGGAATGTTATCGGATAAGTACTTTGCTGCATATGTTCCAGGACGTTCTGAATACTTGAATGTAAATGCTGAGTCAAATTTGATTTCTCTCATAAGAGAGATAGTCTTTTGATGATCTAATTCAGTTTCAGATGGAAATCCGCAAAGTAAATCTGTTGAAATGCTAATTTCTGGAATAATGTTACGAATAGATGATATTAGTTGTAAGTACCATTCTCGTGTGTATTTTCGATTCATGGCTCTTAGAATTTTAGAACTTCCAGATTGAACTGGTAAGTGAATATGCTTACAAATATTGTCATATTTAGCAATTATTTCTAAAGTTTTGTCACTCATGTCTTTAGGGTGTGAAGTAGTGAAGCGAATACGTATGTCAGGTACCATTAAAGCTATTAATTCTAATAAATTATGGAAATAAATAGAGTCTTTTTTATTAAAAAAAGAGTTGACATTTTGTCCTAAAAGTGTTATTTCTTTGCATCCTATTTTTTTTAAAATTTGTATTTCATTTATAATGTTCTTTAAATCACGGCTTTTTTCTTTGCCTCGAGTATAAGGTACAATACAATAGGAGCAAAAATTATTACATCCACTCATTATAGGTACAAATCTGAAAATATTTGTTTTCTGTGATTTTAATGAAACAATGGTTCTATATAATTCGTCATATGACAAATTTGTATTTATAGTTTTTTCCCCATTTATTGCTAGTTCTATTAAAGTTGGTAACATTAAATAAGAACCTGGGCCAACTACTAGGTCGACATAGTATTCTTTTATTAGTGTTTCTTTCATTCGTTGTGCCATGCATCCCAATAATCCAATAATAAATTTATATCCTTTTTTTTTAAAAGATTGAAAATATTGTAGTCGAGAAAAAATTTTTTTTTCTGCATTTTCTCTTATAGAGCAAGTATTTATTAAAATGATACTAGCTTCCATAATATTTTTAGTAAATCTGTATCCGGCGGTTTGAATGATAGCTATTATTGTCTCACTATCTGAAATATTCATTTGACAACCATATGTTTCTAAAATTACTTTCAGATCTTTTTTTAACATTCTTACAAAGAGATT
This sequence comes from Candidatus Azobacteroides pseudotrichonymphae, assembly GCA_002091395.1. Taxonomy (GTDB): domain Bacteria; phylum Bacteroidota; class Bacteroidia; order Bacteroidales; family Azobacteroidaceae; genus Azobacteroides; species Azobacteroides pseudotrichonymphae_A. The sequence continues at coordinate 624,451 of AP017913.1, read as the reverse complement.
TCATAGTTAAACAAAATATTTTACTGTAAATAGTGTTTTAATATTGTAAAATATTATTTTTGCGCTTAAATATAGTCTTTTGTACAGAAAAGTTTGACGTGTTTATTAAAAAAAAGAATTAAATTCGGCGATCTATGATTTTAGTGTAATGATAACAAGTTTTTATTATGAGCTTTTTGTATATCTTATTGTTGATTTTTTTTGTAGTTATTTTTGAATTGTCAAGAGTTGAGAGAAAAAAAAAACTGATAAAAGTTGTGACTATATCGTCTAAAAGTAAGAAAAAAACGTCCAATTCAAAATTGTCTAGTGATAGAATTGTCATTTCAAAAAATCAAATGGTAGATGGTATAGATCTACTAAAAGGTGGAAATATTAAAGTGGGTGATACAAAAACCACTTTAATGGATAGTTCAGTATCGATAAAACCAAATGGATTGAATGATATAGATTTTGATGTTAAAAAAAAAGATGATGTTCGTCGTCTAGTTGTTTATACAGAAATTTTTAATAGAAAGTGGGAATATTAATTTTTATTAAAGAAATTTACAAATGAAAAGATTTGTTGATAATTGTTTTTTTAAAATTCAATTAGAATTTTTGTTTGAGTTTTAAATGAAAAAATATGTGAATTCAAATATAAAAAACTGATTACAGTTAGTTAACTCGAATAATTTTTATACTGTAAAAATTATTTATTTGATAGTATGTTGTTTTGTGTATTAAGTATGTAGTTTTCCGCGACGAAAAAGTACAGTGGATGTATGAATATATTTCTCCTAAAAGTGACTAGTTTGTCATGACTAGAATTAAACATTTTGAGAAATTTTGGAATAAACTTTGCAGTTAATTTTTTGTTTATTTACTTATTTCTTATACTTATCCCTTCTTTCCAAAGAAATTTTTTTAAATTTTTAATGTTTATTTTTCTAAAATGGAAAACACTTGCTGCAAGAGCAGCATCAGATTGTCCAGAAACAAATACATCTTTGAAATGCTCTGGTGTGCCGGCACCACCAGAAGCAATAATCGGAATATGTAATGATTTTGCAAGAATAGAAAGAGCTTCATTTGCATAACCGTTTTGTGCGCCGTCGTGTGTTATGCTTGTAAATAATATTTCACCTGCTCCTCGATTTTCTGCTTCAATAGCCCATTTAAAAAGTGGTTGATTTGTAGGGATACGTCCTCCGTTCAGGTAACAGAGCCATTTTTTATTAGTTTCAAGCTTAGCATCAATTGCAACTACACAAACTTGGTTTCCAAAATTTTTTGCAATTTCTTCAATTAAATATGGACTACGCAAAGCTGCAGAATTTATTGATATTTTATCTGCACCAGCATTCAGTAATCTATCGACATCTTTTAATTCATAAATGCCACCACCAACGGTAAAAGGGATATTAATGTTTGCTGCTATTTGTGTTACTAAATCTGTGAATGTTTTCCTTTTTTCGTATGAAGCCGTTATATCTAAATAAACCAATTCGTCAGCTCCTTCTTTACAGTATTGTATTCCTAATTCAACAGCATCACCTGCATCACGAAAGTTAATAAAATTTACTCCTTTGACAATTTTATTGTCTTTTATATCAAGACAAGGGATAATTCTTTTAGCAAGCATATTTTTCTAATTCTTTTAACTGTATTTGCCCTTCGTAAATGGCTTTTCCAATAATTACACCAGATAATCCGATTTTTTGTAGAATGTATATGTCATCAATACAACTTATTCCTCCACTAGCTATTAAGTGTATATTTATATCATTTTGTTTAATGACTTTATATAGTTCAATATTTACACCTTTAAGCATTCCATCTTTGCTTATATCTGTACAGATGACTTTTGTAATGCCGTGTGCCCTCCATTTTTTAATAAATGAAAATATTTCTTCATCAGTTTTTTCGAGCCAACCATTCACTAAAATTTTATTATTTTTACAATCAGCACCTAGCAATATGCAATTTTCTCCAAATTTACTAATCCAATTTTGAAATTTTTTTGGATTTTTTATAGCAATACTTCCACCTATAATCATTTTAGCTCCGCTATTGAATGCAATTTTTAAATCAGTATCTGATTTAATCCCTCCTCCAAAATCAATAATAAGTGATGTATTTGAAGCTATTTTTTCAAGTATTTTATAATTAATTATACAGTTGGCTTTTGCTCCATCTAAATCTACTAAATGAAGACGTTTAATTCCATGATTTTCAAATAATTTAGCAATTTCTAGTGGGTCTTGATTATAAATTTTTTTTTGTTCATAATTTCCTTGAGATAGACGAACAGCTTTGCCTTCTATAATATCAATAGCTGGAATAATTTCTATCATAAATTTTCTTTCTTTATAGATAAATGTTAACATTTATCTATAAAGAAAGAAAATTATTTAATATTTTTTCACCAATTTCTCCACTTTTTTCTGGATGAAATTGAGTTGCATAAAAATTTTTTATTTGTAAAGAAGAACTAAAATTATTGATGTATTGTGTAGTTGCAATTGTATGTTCACTTATAGGAATGTAATAACTGTGTACAAAATAAACAAATGCTTTTTCTTTAATATTTTTATATAAATCACCTTTTAGATTTGTAATAGTGTTCCATCCAATGTGTGGAATTTTGTCTTCATGTTTTTTTTGTTGAAATTTCAATACAGGAATGTTAAAAATGTTTAAGCAATTTACATTTCCTTCTTCAGAAAAACGACACATTAGTTGCATGCCAATACAGATTCCTAAAAAAGGTTGGTTTAATTTTTTAATTAATTCGTCTAAATTATGCATTTTTAGATAATGCATAGTCATAGTGGCTTCTCCTTGCCCTGGGAAAATGATTTTGTCTGCTTTTTGTAATAATTTTTTATTGGCAGTTATAGTTGGGTCAACTCCTAAACGTTTTAGTGCATAATAAACAGAATAAATGTTTCCTGCATTGTATTTTATAATTGCGACATTCATAGTGTTGTTGATATAATTAATTAATATTTGGAATACTTTTATATTTATTTAGCGAATGCTACAGAGCGAGTTTCTCTTATTACTGTAATTTTTATTTGCCCTGGGTATGTAATTTCATCTTGTATTTTACGGGCTATTTCATTAGATAGCTTTTCAGACTCAGTATCACTAATTTGATCTGCTCCTACAATAACTCTTAATTCTCTACCTGCTTGTATTGCGTAAGTCTTGATTACTCCATGGTAGGAAAGTGCTAATTGTTCTAAATCTTTCAGTCGTTTAATATATGTTTCTATGATTTCTCTTCTTGCTCCTGGTCTTGATCCAGAAATTGCATCACAAACTTGAACAATAGGAGCTAATAAAGTAGTCATTTCTATTTCGTCATGATGCGAGCCAATAGAATTACATATGTCAAATTTCTCTTTATATTTTTTGGCAAATTTCATACCCAAAATAGCATGAGATAATTCAGGTTCGTTATCTGGAACTTTGCCAATATCATGTAATAACCCAGCTCGTTTAGCTTTTTTTGGATTTAATCCTAATTCTGAAGCCATAATTGCACATAAATTAGCCGTTTCACGAGAATGTTGTAACAAATTTTGTCCATAAGAAGATCGATATTTCATACGACCTATCAAACGAATTAGTTCTGGGTGTAACCCATGTACGCCCAAATCAATAGTTGTTCTCTTACCAATTTCTACAATTTCATCTTCTACCTGTTTACGTATTCTCCCAACTGTTTCTTCTATGCGTGCTGGATGTATACGCCCGTCTTGAATTAAATTATATAATGCTAAGCGAGCAATTTCTCGCCTTACTGGGTCAAATCCAGAAAGAATAATTGCCTCAGGGGTATCGTCTACAATAATTTCTATCCCTGTAGATGATTCTAAGGCACGGATATTTCGTCCTTCACGTCCAATAATCCTTCCTTTTATTTCATCTGATTCAATTTGAAAAACAGTAACTGAATTTTCAATTGCGGTTTCTGTAGCTATTCTTTGTATAGATTGAATAACAATTTTTTTAGCTTCCATCCTTGCTGTCATTTTAGCTTCATCCATTATTTCATTAATAAAAGCAGAAGCAGCAGTTTCTGCTTCTGCTTTTAAAGAAAGAGTCAAATGTTCTTTTAGGTCTTCTGCAGATAGTCCAGATAGTGATTCTAAGCGTTCTATTTCCATTTTGTGGATTTTATCCATTTCTTGGTTTTTTTTTTCTAGAATTTCTAATTGATTAGTTAAATTACTACGGGTAGTTTCTAGTTCATTATTTTTTTTACGAAATTCTTCTTGTTTTTGTCCAAATATTAATTCTTTTTGTTTTAAATCAGCTTCTTGTAATTGAAGCCTAGTATTACATTCATTTATGTGACGATTTAAATTGGATTCCATAGAAATAAATTTTTCTTTCATTTCCAAAAATGAAATTTTTTTTTCTGATTCTATTTTTATTTTTATTTCTTCAATTTTTTTTTCACTATTTGTTTTGTATATTGAAGCGGTTTTATACCATATAACATATCCTTCTATTACAAAAAGTACTATAATAAGTACTATTGATACTATCATGAGTTATACTATTTTAGTTTACTTTTATTTTCATAAAAAAATACCAATTCTCTTTTTAAGCTAAAAAACTCAAAAGGACAATTGGTGTAAAGTATATTAAAGACGAGTGTACCCTGTTATGAATTTTTTGTATATTTTTCTAATTCTTTATTTAAATTTTCAATTTTATTTAAAATAGGTAATTTGTCCCGTTTGTTTTCATCATTTAAAACTTTTAAAGCGAAGTGAAATCCTATCAAAGTTAGTAATTCATCCTTTTCTAAAGAAGTATAATGTGAACTATATGCTAAAAATTTTTCAGTTAAAATTACAGCTGCTTTTCTTATATTTTCTTCTTCTGATCGTTTACAGGTATAAGGATAATATTTATCTAGTAATTTTAATTGTATTTTTAAATAAACTTTGTCCATGAGTTATTTTTTATTCATTCAATGATGCAATACAATTGTCAATTTTTTTAATTAATTGTTCAAATTTGGTTTTAGTACATTTAAAATCATCATGTTTCATTGAAATAATTTGTGCAATTTTAAGATTGTCATATTTGTTTTTTAATATTTTATTTTCATTTTCTAATTTATTGCAAAGCAATTGTATATCATTCATTTTAATTTTTAAATCATCATATAAAAACATTAATCGGTGTATATGACTTTCTAGAACAAATAACAATTTTTCTTCTTTTTCCGTCATAACAACAAAATTATAATGTCAAAGGTAACAAATGAAAGACAAATCTTCAAAATAAAAAATATATTACTAATAAATTTTATAGTATGCCCTTTGTAGTTGGTAATTCGTAATGAAAAATGTCGCGTTTTATAGCCATTTTAATAGCACGGGCAAAAGATTTAAATATTCCTTCTATTTTGTGATGTTCATTTTGACCTTCTGCTTTAATATTTAAATTTATTTTTGCAGAATCACTTAGAGATTTAAAAAAATGAAAAAACATTTCAGTTGGTGTATCTCCTATTTTTTCTCTATTAAATTCTGCTTTCCATACTATCCAAGATCTACCACCAAAATCTATAGCAGTTGAACACAAGCAATCGTCCATTGGTAAGCAAAATCCATATCTTTCTATACCTCGTTTATCAAATAAAACTTTTGATAGAGCGTCTCCTAATGAGATCCCTGTATCTTCTATTATATGATGTTCGTCTACATTTAAATCATTTTTTACTATTAGAATCAAATCTATGCCAGAATGTTTCCCGATTTGTTCTAATAGGTGGTCAAAAAAATAAAGTCCAGTAGAAATATTAGTTTTTCCTTTTCCATCTATGTTTATCTCTATGTAGATATTTGTTTCTTTTGTTACCCTATGAATGATAGTTTTTCTTTCTCCTGCAAATAGAAGTTCACTTATTTTATCCCAGTTATTTGTTACTAAAGCATTATTATTATTTGGCATGTAATTTGTCCTTTGGTTTAATAAAATTGCTTTACATCCTATATTTTTAGCTAGTTCTATGTCAGTTAATCTATCTCCTATGACATATGAATTGTTTAAGTCATAACCATTTGATAAATATTGAGTGAGCATTGCTGTCCCTGGTTTACGTGTTGGAAGATTATCTTCTGCTAATGATTTATCAATAAAAATATTATTAAAATATATCCCTTCGTTTTGAAAAATATTTAATATTTTTTTCTGAACTATGTCGAAATTCTCTTGAGGATAAATTGGAGTTCCAAGACCGTCTTGATTAGTTACCATTACTAATTCAAAATCTAATTGTTTTCTAATGAAATATAAATTACGAATTACACCAGGTAGGAACTCTAGTTCTTCTAAATTATTTACTTGAAAAGTAACTTGTGGTTCTATAATTAATGTTCCATCTCTATCAATAAATAAAATTTTTTTTTTCATTTTAAATTTTTTAATGTTTCAATTAGTATTTTATTTTCATTTTCTGTGCCTATTGTGATTCGTAAACAATTATCACATAATAAAACAGAACTACGATTTCGAACAATTATTCCTTTTTTTGTTAATTCATTATATGTGTAATTAGAATTTTTTACTTTTACTAACAGGAAATTTGCATCAGAATGATATACTTCTTCAACTATATTAGTCATAGTTTTTAGTGATTTAATTAACAATTCTCGTTGAGACAAAATTATTTTTATCCACTCATTTTTTTTAGATTCTTTATCTAATTGTTTATTAATAAAATTTTGAGTGAGTAAACTAATGTTATATGGATATTTTATTTTATTAAAAAAATAGATAATTTTCTTAGAAGCAAATACTAATCCACAACGAATAGATGCCATCCCCCATGCTTTTGAAAAAGTTTGAAAAACGATTAAATTTGAATATTTATTTAAGTCTACCAACCATGAATTTTGACCAGAAAAATCAATATATGCTTCGTCTATAATTACAATTCCTTGAAAAATGGAAATAATTTTTGTTATTTCTATTTTATTCAATAAATTCCCACTTGGATTGTTAGGGGAGCAAAGAAAAATTAGTTTAGTAAACTGGTTAGTTTTATTCAAAATTTTTTTTGCATCAAGTTGAAAATTTTTATCTAATAGCACTTTTTTGTATTCTACATTATTAATGTCTGCAACAACTTTGTACATTCCATATGTTGGTTCAATAGCAACTACATTATCTTGTCCAGGTTCACAAAAAATACGAAAAGCTAGATCAATAGCTTCATCGCTTCCGTTTGCGAGCATAACTTGGTCTGTATATATTTTTTTGGATTTTGCTATTTTTTTTCTAAGTGAGTATTGTAAAGGGTCTGGATACCGATTATATGGTTGATTATACGGATTTTCGTTTGCATCTAGATAAACAGATGCTTTGCCTTTAAATTCATCCCTCGCGCAAGAATATTTGGTAAGATTGAAAATATTTTTTCTAACTAAAAATTTTAATTTCATATTTTGGTGTGAACGTATGTGTTTAATTATTAATGAATAAGCATGTAAATTAAAACAATTTACATGCTTATTCATTAATTTTTCTAAAGGTTACAGCATTTTTATGTGCTTGTAATTGTTCATTTTCTGCCATAATTTCTATTGTGGATGCAAGATATTTTATTCCTTCTTTTGTAATTTCTTGAAATGTTATTTTTTTAGTAAAACTATCTATATTAATTCCACTATAAGATTTTGCATATCCACTAGTTGGTAGAGTATGATTAGTTCCAGAGGAATAATCACCTGCACTTTCAGGAGAATAATGTCCTAAAAATACAGAACCAGCATTAATTATTTGTTTTGCAATATCGTTATAGTTGTTAGTTTCAATAATTAAATGTTCAGGCGCATATTGATTAGTTAAGTCTATAATTTCTTGTTGATTTTTAAGAATAATAATTTTGCTGTTTAATAGAGCTTTTTTTGCTATAATTTTACGAGGAAGTGTTTTTAATTGTTTAGTGAGCTCTATGGTGACTTGTTTTACAAGTTTTTCAGAAATAGTCAATAAAATGACTTGACTATCTATTCCATGTTCAGCTTGTGATAATAAATCAGCTGCAACAAAAATTGGATTAGCTGTTTCATCTGCGATGATTTCTACTTCTGATGGACCAGCTGGCATATCAATAGCAACTCCGCAAAGTGAAACTAATTGTTTAGCTGCAGTTACATATTGATTTCCTGGGCCGAATATTTTATATACTTGAGGAACAGATTGTGTGCCATATGCCATTGCTCCAATGGCTTGAACACCACCTATTTTAAAGATTTTGTTTATTCCTGTTATTTTTGCTGCAAAAATAATTGCTGGGTGAATTTTATTATTATTGTTTGAATTTGGTGGAGTGCAGAGAATAATTTCTTTACAGCCAACTATTCTTGCCGGAGTTGCTAGCATCAATACTGTTGAAAAAAGTGGTGCTACTCCTCCTGGGATATATAACCCTACTTTCTCAATTGGTAATGCTTTTTGCCAGCAAATCACACCTGTAGATATTTCAACTTTTGGCAAAAGATTTTTTTGTGACATATGAAACTTCTCTATATTTTTTTTTGAAACAATAATTGCTTGTTTTAGTTGATCTGAAATCGATTGAATAGCAATGTTTTTCTCTTCTGACGATACTTCTAAGGCATCAAGTTTTACATTGTCAAATTTCAATTCATATTTTTTGATTGCTACATCTCCGTTTTGTTTTATATCATCTAAAATATTTTGTACAATTTTGAATAATTTAGTATTATCGATCGTGGGTCTTCTAATAATTTTATTCCATTGTTTTTTATTAGGATATTTTAATATTTGCATAAAAAGAAAATTATAAAATCATTTTTTCAATAGGTATAATAAGTATGCTTTCAGCGCCTGTATTTTTTAGTTTATTAATAATTTCCCAAAATTGTTTTTCACTGATTACAGAATGAATGGAGCTCCACCCATCTTGAGCTAGAGGAAAAACAGTTGGACTTTTCATGCCAGGAAGAATTTGAAATATTTCTTGTAAGCTATCATTTGGAGCATTTAAGAGAATATATTTTTTATCGTTTGCGGTTTGGATAGCATCTATTCGGAAAATTAATTCTTGTAGTATTTTATTTTTTTCTTTATTTAAGCTTTTGTTACTAATTAATATTGCTTCTGAGTGCATTACTACTTCTACTTCTTTCAAATGATTACTAATCAATGTGCTTCCAGAACTGACGACATCGAATATTGCATCCGATAATCCTATTTCAGGTGAAATTTCTACTGAGCCGTTTATTATGTGTATTTCTGCTTCAATGCTATTTTTTTTTAAAAAAGTCGATAAAATTCTTGGATAAGAAGTTGCGATTTTTTTTTTTTCAAACCAATGTAATCCAGAATATTCTTCTTCTTTTGGTATAGCTAATGAAAGACGACAGTGACTAAATCCTAATTGTTTTATTATAGTAGCTTTTTGTCGTTTTTCTCTAAATTCATTTTTTCCTACAATTCCAATGTCAGCAACTCCATTTGCAACTGCTTGAGGAATATCATCATCTCTGAGAAAAAGAATTTCTGCAGGAAATGTATTTGATTGTATCAGTAAAGTTCTTTTTGCTGAGGGAAGTCTTATGCCAACTTCGTCAAGTAAGACTGCTGTTTTTTCGTGTAGACGACCTTTTGTTTGGATTGCAATTCGTAACATTAAACTTCTGATTTTTAGTCTATTTTTATGAAAAGGCAATTGCAATTGCTTCAGAATTTTTAGAATTTTATGAAAGATTGTATACTTCTCAAGTGGAACTACTATAAAAATTATGTATTTGCTTTTGTTCCACTTTCTATCATTTTTTGCTTGAAAACCGGACTAAATTTTGTATTTAAGTAAAATTTTTATCTATTTACACAGTTTCTAACTTTTATAATTAACAAGCAATTTATTCTGCCTTTGTTATTAGAATTTATTTTAAATTATTTCATATTATGGGAATATAGTCTTGTTTCTGCTAATTGCTCATATCTAGTTTTTGACATTCCATAGTTACAGTATGGAGAAATACTTATTCCTCCACGTTGAGTAAATAAACCTGAAATTTCAATATACTTAGGTGAAATTAGTGCAATTAAATCTTGCATAATTATATTTACACAATCTTCATGAAAAACACCATGATTACGAAAACTAAACAAATATAATTTCAAACTTTTGCTTTCTACCATTTTTTCATTAGGAATATAATCTATTACAATAGTTGCAAAATCTGGCTGCCCTGTAATAGGGCACGTACTTGTGAACTCAGGGCAATTAAATTTCACCCAATAATCGTTTTTAGTATGTTTATTTGAAAAAAATTCTAATACACTGGGACTATAAGTTTGTTTATATTCTACTTTTGTCCCAAGCAACGTTAAATTCATAGTACGTATCCTATTGTAACAAAAAATAAAACTGTTTATTCATAATCTACTATTTTATATATCAACTATAAAATATATTATTAAAATTTCACAAGAAACCTGTGTTAAGATATAAAAAAAATCACAGAAATCACATTCAAAGGTAAAATTTATGGCAAAATTGTTTTGCCATAAAAACAATCTGATTACGTATTCATAATTATGAGCTTCACAAGTTTATAATTGAAGATATCATTCTAATTTTTTGATGTCAGTTTCACGTATAATAATTTATTTTGAATAATTTTCGATTAATTCTTTAGAAAATATAAAAATTTAAAATGAAAATTTAAAACAACTTAGATCGATAACTTACATTGCAACGATAATAATATAACATACACAAATAACATAAAAATTGAAAATCAATCTAAAATCATGATTTTTATGTGTGTAAGTGCTGCGAATATAATACATTTTCATCAAATAAAAGATTTTCATTATTTGTTTTATGTTATTACATAAATAACTAAATTAGTATAATTATTTTTAGTCGTATGAAACAGATTAATTTAAGCGGAATGGGAGTGGCTCTTGTTACTCCGTTTAAGTCTAATGGCGAGGTCGATTATTCAGCTTTAGTCTGTTTAGTGGATTATCATTTGAAAAATGATACTGATTATTTAGTTATTTTAGGTACAACAGCAGAAACTCCAACACTTACATCTACTGAAAAAAAGAAAATTATTCAATTAATAATTGATAAGACTGATAGATGTATTCCTATAGTTGTCGGTGTTGGGGGGAATAGTACAAGAGCAGTAATTCATGAATTGTGTACAGAGGATTTTAATGGAATTGATGCCATTTTATCCGTAGTTCCATATTATAATAAACCTACTCAAGAAGGAATATTCCAGCATTATAAACATATAGCTGAATCTACATCTTTGCCAATTATTCTATATAATGTTCCTGGGAGAACAGGTGTAAATATGACAGCGAGAACAAGTTTGCTTCTTGCTAATGAATTTGAAAATATAGTTGCAATAAAGGAAGCTTCTGGTGACAAGGATCAAGTATTAGAAATTATTAAAAATAGTCCTGACAATTTTCAAGTGCTTTGTGGAGACGACAGTCTCGCGTTATTTTCAATAAAAATGGGAGCATCAGGAGTAATTTCTGTTATTGGGAATGTTTTTCCTAAGAAATTTAGTAAAATGATACATTATATTTTGAATGGAGATAGTCATAATGCTTGCATTATTAATGATCAATTTTTAGAATTATTTGAATTATTGTTTATAAACGGAAGTCCTGCTGGTGTAAAAAGTATGTTAAATATAATGGGGTATATTGAAAATGAACTTCGATTACCTTTGGTTCCAGTACTAAAAGAAACTTATAAAAGGGTACAAAAAGCTTTATTGATGTTTAGGTCTTAATAGATCATTAATAGTTTCAACAGGATTAAATGTTTCTATTGGAACTTCCACAAATATTGTATTCCAATTTGACATGGCTCCGTTCCATAGTCCTGGCAATTTGAATGTTTTGAATTTTTTCCCATTTATTTCTTCGGAAGAAATAAATGCAGTATTTACGTCTGTATATTTTAGTAAGTCAAATTTTTCTCCTTTATAATTCTTTACAGAACAGACCAGATCTACTGGATTTGAATGAGTACTATTTTTAATCATGTTTTTCCCCTCAGAATTTTTTAAGTCAATTTGTGGAATTTCTAGTATTTGTAGAGAAATAGTTTTGTCTGGATTTACTGTGAAAAATGGCTTACCGCCTTTCATGCCTTTACTACGCACCATTCCACAAATCCGTATTGGTCGATTCAATTTGGATTTAATATATAATATTAGCTCTCCATTTTCTAAATATTTAGTTTCTGGATTTTTTATATACAAATCATTTTGAAGGAAGTATAACATTTCTAATAATTTTTCATGTGTATATTTTCCAGAATCAATTAAACTTAAATACTCGAATATTTTTTGTTGGTAGGTAACTAAAATTCCTGCAAGCAATTGTTTGTATCTAATTGTTGTTGCTTTAATAGAGTCAGGTACAACATTGTCAATATTTTTTATAAAAATTATATCAGCAGTGATGCTATTTAAATTTCTGATTAATGATCCATGGCCGCCTAGAGAAAATACTAATCCATTTTGATTGTGAATAGGGCAATTGTTTTTGTCTAGTGCTAAAGTATTAGTGCATATATCTTGATTACTGAAATTTACGCAATATTTCACATTGAATAATTTGGTATAAATATCAATTTTTTTTTTGATAAACGATTCTGCTGAGTATCTATATTCTGGTAAAACAGTGAAATGTATTTTCACTTCCCTATTTTTGTTAATTGCGTAAAATGCTCCCTCTACTAAATGTTCTTCCATTGCAGTACGGTGTCCGTTTGGATTTGTGTGAAATAGCATTAACCCTTTAGGCAAATACCCATAATTAAGGCCTTGATCGAAGAGTAAATTTTTTATTATTATTTTGTAATTTTTGGCAGCTATTAATTCATCAATTGATTTTTTTTCATTTGTAACACAAATTTCATTTAAATCTTGATAAAAAGCAAAATGATGAATTTTTTGAAAAAAAATCTGTTCAAAATTAGTAGTCGGAATAGTGTGACTTGCTAATAAAAATTCAAATAAATTTTTAAACATTTTATAAGGAGATCCAGATGCTGGAACGAATTTAATTATTATTTTGTTGTCTTTTAAATAAGAAAACCATGCATTTAAGTATATTTTTTGTTCTGTAATTGGTATACATTTTATTCCTCTTTTTGTAGAAGCTGGTGTAATGATAGATAAATAATGCATTCCTTTATTTAAATATTCTAACTGTTTATTAAGTTCATGAATTGATATTCCTTTATTTTTAATTTGCTTAATATCTGTTTGTGATAGCATATAATTTTTACATTTAGTATTTAAGCTTTACTTTTAAAAAAGTAACTTTACTAGATTACTTGTAAGAAGCAAGTTAAATATTTTTATAGATTTATTTAAATTAAAGTATTAAACATTGAGTGGAAATTATGATATAAAAAAACAGTTTGAACCTGTGTTAGCTGTTTGTCGTGTTTTGTTTGAGAAAAAACTGAAAGATTATGGTGCTTCTTGGCGTGTAATGCGACAGAAGTCTATTACTGATCAAATTTTTATAAAAATTAAACGTATTCGTAGCTTAGAAATAAAGAAATGTTGTAAAATAAATGAAAATGTAGAGGATGATTTAATAGCAATTGTTAATTATGGAATTATTGGTCTAATTCAATTAGAGATGAGATTTTCTGACATAATAGATATTAATCACGAAGAAGCGTTGAGTTTATATGATAAACATATAGTAGAGATACAGAAATTAATGATTGCGAAAAATCATGATTATGATAATGCTTGGATAGTTATGCGTATAAGTTCTTATACAGATTTTATTTTTACAAAAATTTTGCGAATTAAACAAATAGAAAATAATAAAGAAAAGACTTTGGTATCTGAAGGTATAAATACGAACTATATGGATATAATTAATTATGCAGTATTTGGATTAATTAAACTAATGTGCAAAAATAAAAAATAAAGTATATACAATAATTTTATAAAAAAGCAATTTCAATAGTTAATAAAAATGTAAGTAGTAGAATATATTACTGTTTAATTAAATACTTTTAAAATAAAAAACAAATTATCATTTAATGAATTTATTGTAAGAAATTTATTAAAATTTCTTACAAAAGAAAGAAATAACTGTATACTGCACAATATTATGTAAATTGTGCATAAACATAATGAATTTTGTCGTTATTGCTGCAGAAGATAATTTTTGAATTCTATGAAATCATTTTCTAATTCAATTGTATGTTTTTCCCCTTCCATAAAAGATTTCAATTTATTAGGAATAGGGATTTTAATCCCTAATATACTATCTATAATGTTTTTAAATTTGGCAGGATGTGCAGTTTCTAAAAATACGCCGCTTTCTTTTGCACTTAGAGATTTGTCTAGCAATGCTTGATAAGCAGTTGCTCCATGTGGATCAAGTATATATTCATATTTATCATATGCATATTGTATAGTTTTAGTTATATCCTCATCTGTATAACTGAATCCAGAAATTTGTTTAGTTATGGCTTGATAAGGGTTTACATATGAACTAAATAAATCTATAATACGTTCAAAATTGCTTGGATTACCGACATCCATAGCATTGGCATAAGTTTCAACGGCTGGCTGTGGTGCATATATCCCAGTATTTAGGTAATTAAAAAATACATTGTTTTTATTATTTGCAGCAATAAAATGTTTAATAGGCAATCCCATTTTATTGGCTATTAATCCAGCACAAAGGTTCCCAAAGTTTCCACTAGGAACACTTATTACCAATTCCTTTGCCTTGTTTATTTTGTCTAATTGAGAATAAGCATTAAAATAATAAAATGATTGAGGTAGTAAGCGAGCAATATTAATTGAATTTGCTGAAGTTAAAAGTTTTTTAGTATTTAATTCTTTATCTATGAAAGCACTTTTTACAAGTGCTTGACAATCATCAAAAGTTCCGTTTATTTCTAATGCAAAAATATTTTGCCCCAATGTAGTGAATTGATATTCTTGTGCAATGCTTACCCTATTTTTAGGATAAAGTATGTATACATTGATTCCTTTTATACCTAGAAATCCATTTGCTACAGCACTTCCTGTATCTCCAGATGTGGCAACAAGTACATTTATGTTCTCAACTTCTTCTTTTTCTATAAAATATTTAAGTAAAAGAGCCATAAATCGTGCTCCTATATCTTTAAATGCTAGTGTTGGTCCATAAAAAAGTTCAAGACTATAGATATTATCATGAATATTAACTATAGGGGTATTAAATTTAATCGTTTCATTAACAATGTATTCCAAAATGTTTGTTTCTATACTGTCCCCAAAAAGTGATTGTGCTACGATTGTCCCTATTTGTTGAAAGTTCATATCCTTCATAGTACTTATGATATAATTATCTAATGGAACAATATTTTTAGGCATGTATAATCCACCATCATTTGCTAGACCTTTGATTATTGCCTGTTTTAGAGAAGTAAAAGAAGTTTGTTTATGTGTACTATAATATTCCATATTACAGATTATTTTTCTATATAATTATTATATTAATGTATATTATGTTAAATACTTTGGTTTATGTAATTATTTTTTTGCATTTTAGTTAGAGTTAATTATATTAAAATTCATTTATAATTCAAATAGTTTTTTAATAAAAAAATCGCCTTTTAATGTGCCTAATATTCCATTTTCTACAGAAAATTCATTGAATTCATTGACGGAGTCTGGAGTACATCCAAATTTATAAATAATGAAAGGAACTGGTTTATTTGTATGTGTACGAATAGAACATGGAGTTGGATGATCTGGTAGAATGCCTATAGTTATTAATTTATTACATTGTTCTATAGTTTCATAAATAGGACGTACAATATAGTTATCTATGTTTTCTATAGTTTTCACTTTTAGCATAACGTTTCCCTCATGTCCTGCTTCATCACTTGCTTCTATATGTAAATAAACAAAATCATTAGTTTTGAGAGCTTGGATAGCTGCCTTGGCTTTCCCTTCATAATTAGTATTGTACAGTCCGGTTGCTCCTTTAACAAAAATATTTTTTAATCCTGCATATATCCCTATTCCTTGAATTAAATTAACTGCTGAAATTACAGCGCCGTTTTTAAACCCATATGTTTCTTGCATTGTTTTTATAGTTGGTTTATATCCTGGTGACCATGGCCAAATACTATTAGCAGGATCTTTACCTGCAATTTCACGTTGTTGGTTTATAGGATGATTTTTTAAAAGATCTTGTGAATTAAGTATCATATTATTGATTAAATTAGCAGTCTCTTCAGCTTCCGGAATTTTTGCTTGTATCATCACCGAATAAAAAGGATAAAATTGGACATCATGTGGAGGAATGCATTTTATATGTTTATTCCCATTTTTGATTACTAAAAGGTGCCGATAAGATATTCCTGTATGGAATTTTATTTGTTTTGATCCCAATTTTTTGTTTAAAAAACAAATCAAAGTATTCGCTTCTTTAGTATCAATATGTCCAGCTGAATGATTTTTTATTAAATTATTTTCTATGCATATCAAGTTGCAACGCATTGCCAATTCATTAGGTAGTATTGCAATGCCCATACTAGCTGCTTCTAGTACACCTCGTCCTTCGTATATTTGTAGTAAATTATATCCTAATATAGAAAGATTAGCTACTTCACTTCCAGGATGAAAGCCTTTTGGTATTGTTTGTAATTTTCCGGTGATTCCTTTTTTTGCTAATTTGTCCATGTATGGTGTATGAGCATACTGTAGTGGAGTTTTCCATCCAAGTGTTTCTATTGGCTCATCAGCCATTCCATCTGCTAGTATGATAATACTTTTTTTCATAGTGGAGGTTATTTTAAATCACCATTTATTTATACGAATCAATTGAATTTCAATTCAATAATAAATGTTGAGTTTTGATCAAAAAATTTTTTTTAACGTATATTAGCTACAGATATAATATCTGCAAAAACTCCTGCTGCTGTTACATCATCACCTGCTCCATATCCTTTAATAATTATTGGATAGTCATTATATCTTTTAGTGGAAATCATAATGATGTTATTACTTCCTTCTAATTCGTAAAATGGATGATAGTTGTCTACTTCTTGTAGCCCAATTTCACATATTCCTTTTTCCATTTTTGCTACAAATCTAATCCGTTTTTTTCTGAACTCTACTTGCTTTCTCATGATTTCAAATTTTGCATCTAATTTTTTGATGTTTTCCCAAAAATCGGTTAAAGATCCATAAAAATATTTTTTAGGAATAAATAAATTAACATTGACATCCTTTTGTTCTATTCTATAACCGGCCTCACGTGTAAGAATGACGAGCTTGCGAATTACGTCACATCCACTTAAATCTATACGAGGATCTGGCTCAGAGTAATGGGCTTCCTTTGCCATAAGAATGGCTTTACTAAATGAAATTTTTTTACTTAAAGTGTTAAAAATAAAATTTAAAGTTCCAGACAGAACTGCTTCCATTCGTAAAATTTGATCTCCACTATTAATCAAATTATTTATTGTATTTATAATTGGCAATCCAGCACCTACATTTGTTTCGAATAGAAATTTTATGTCTCGTTGCCTAGCTATTTCTTTTAAATTTAGATAATCATTGTATTTGGATGATGTTGCAATTTTATTTGCTGCTACTACTGATATATTATTTTTTAGCAGTGATAAATATAGGGTTGCAAT
This sequence comes from Candidatus Azobacteroides pseudotrichonymphae, assembly GCA_002091395.1. Lineage (GTDB taxonomy): Bacteria > Bacteroidota > Bacteroidia > Bacteroidales > Azobacteroidaceae > Azobacteroides > Azobacteroides pseudotrichonymphae_A. The sequence goes on along the minus strand of AP017913.1, from coordinate 606,750 downwards.
GTCTTTACTAGCAGTACAGTCTATAAATACAGAATTAAATATATTCAACCCCAAAATTTTTTTTAGTAAATAGTTTGCCGAGCTATTTACTCCATTTCTGTTTAAATCTGATACACAAGTATTGAGATTAAGACCTTTGATGCAAAATAAACATTTTTTAGAATTGGCAATTCCTATAACCCGTAAATTTAAACTGTTTTGTTCCATTAATGTTGTTTTTTGAATACGTATTTGTTCTAGTAGTTTTTTCCCTACTGTGCCAATTCCAATAATAAATAAATTTAGTACTTTGTATTCGGATAAAAAGAAAGAATCATGAATAGAATTAAGTGCTTTGTGTAAATATTGTAATTTAATAATAAAAGAAATGTTTGTTTCTGAGGCACCTTGAGCGCAAGCTATTACACTGATTCCAGCACGTCCCAGTGTGCCAAATAATTTTCCTGCTATGCCTGGTGTTTGCTTCATATTTTCACCTACTATAGCGATTGTAGCCAATTTCTTTTCGGCTTTAATACTACCTATTTCTCCTTGTTTAAGTTCTAATGCAAATTCTTTTTTTAATGATTTTACTGCAATATATGTATCTGAATTATAGACAGCAAAAGAAGTATTGTTTTTTGAACTTGTGTGTGATATCATAAATACACAGATATTATTATTCGCTAATGCTTTGAATATTCTATAATTAATACCAATAGATCCAATCATTCCAAGTCCTTGTATAGTGATTAAGCAGGTATCGTCAATAGATGAGATTCCTTTTATCTGTGATTTACAGATAGTTGATTTTTTTTTATTAGAAATATATGTACCAGCTGTATTTATGTTGAATGTATTTAGTATTCGAATTGGAATATTTTTTTTGTATACAGGATAAATTGTAGGTGGATAGATCACTTTAGATCCGTAATTACATAGTTCTATTGCTTCATTGAATGTAAGGTGTTCTATTACATATGCAGAGCTAATTATTTTTGGATCTGCACTCATAAATCCGTCTATATCTGTCCAAATTTCCAATATGGAAGCGTCAAGAGCTGCAGCTAAAATTGATGCCGTGTAGTCAGCTCCTTTATGTCCTAAATTAGTTATTTCGTTTGTTTTTTTATCAGAAGAAATAAAACCTGCTACTAATGATATTTTTGGTAATGGCATGAATGTATTTTTGATCAACTGATTTGTTAGTTCGAAATCTACAATGTGTTTATTAAAACATTTTTTTGTTTTAATAAATTTAAGAGAATCAAATAATTGAGCATCTTCTATTATGTACGATAAAATAAGTGAAGATATGCGTACTCCGTAACTTATAATTGTATTGGTAGTTTTGATTGATAGATCTTTAATCATGCATACTCCTTTTAGAATATTAAGTAATTCGTTTATCAAGTTTAGCACTTTATTTTCTACTTCTATACGAAATTTATAAGGAATTGTTTTTTCTATTAGTTTTATGTGTTTGATTGTTATTTCCGATAACTTTTTCTCATATTTATTATTGCCTTCTGAAGCTATTTTAGAATTTTCTATCAATTGTTCTGTAATGCCTTCTAATGCAGATAAAACTATTATAACTGGTTCATTTATTGTTTTTATTATTTTTTTTATATTCAAAATGCCATGTTCACAGCATATAGACGTTCCTCCAAATTTCAATACTTTCATAAACGTTTATCTTTTTATTTAAAGTATAAACTTTAGTTTATCATTGTAAATCTTTATGAGCCAAAATTTACAGATAATGTTACAGAATTAATACATACGTATAATGATTTGACACTAAAACACAAATACTAGGCTAAATTAGATATTGTTTTTAGAATATACAATTATTTTAATATTACATGATGATGTACAATTAATATAATTAATACATTAAATATGATTTATGTTGGTTTTTTACTTGAATGAAAGTTTGATTGAAGCTTGGCGTGGGTGTCTTGTTTGTTTCGTTTTTGCTACAGCTGTTATTTCTCTACAAGATTTCACTAGTGGAATAATAAATAATTGTCAGAAAAACAGCGTAATAGTTTTCATTTATTAATTGGAAAATATTTCGTCATTGTTTATTTGATATAACTCTTAGTTAAGAAATAGATGGAATGAATATTTTAAAGCTTTTTTCTATGCACTGAACTTTAGAACAATTGAGAATTGTACTAGAATGTTTTTAATTGATTGCAATCGTTTTATTGTACAATAATGTTACGTACGTAATGATTGTAAATGGTGATAAAAATTATTTATTTCTGGCAGCATCTATTTTAGTATAAATTCATAGAGATGAGTTTACGGTTACCTTACATAAACAATTTTTACAGTATGAGTGGAATAAAAATAAAAGTTATCTAACACAAAAACATTATCAAAATGTTAATATCTTCTTTGTTACGCGATACCATTGATTGAATTTAATGATATTGAAGTGCATTTCATTTTTAATGCAGAGTAAAAATTTTTTAAAAAATTTATTATGTACAATTATAATTTACAGTGTGCAAAACGAATTTAAATTTAATTCTAGATTAATTTTAATTTTTTATTGGCATTTGCGTATTTATGTCGTAATTATGTGTTTTATTTTATTGGTTTGGCAACCAAAATTTTGGTTCAATTTAGTATTGATTTTAAATAATTATAGTGTATTTAGTGTAAGCTGCTAAATACACTATTTAGTTTTATATGCAATTTATGATATAAAAGTTTATCAAACACAATTTGCAATTGTTAATTTATTTGTTATTTGAACAATGATTTGACATGCAATCATTTAATTAAAAGAATGATAAGAACTTTAAGATAGTAATAGTAAATATTTAATTTGGAATTAAAATTCCGTTACATTAATAAAAAATATATTTGTATTAAAATAATGTTTAAATATTCTTAATCTAGTTAATTATTTGTAATAATTGAACTTTATTATGGAATATTGGTAAAAATTATAAGACAGCTTATTATGAAAATATTAAGTATATATTAAAGATTTTTACGCGTGATTTTTTAATAAATCACTATGTCATTTTTGAATTAATTAGTATGATAATAATTATTTAGTAAACTTTATAAATAATTTTATTCATAAATAAAAATATATAAAATTGTTTGTTTAACTTATCGCATCCTTGTTTTTGACAAAAAATATTTTAATTCAAAATATTTATGTAATAATCAAACTTTGTATTTAGATACAATAAAAGATTTCTTAGGATTGATTTAAAATTTTATTAATTGGTTTGTTTTTTTTATTTTTTACGTAAAAACATATTAAAAAACAATTTTAAGGTTTGAAAGACCAATTTTTATAGTATTTTAATTAAGTTGTTGTAAACTTTGTTAGTTTATCATTAATAGTTTGTATTTATTTTTAACGAAATAAATTTGTAAATTTTAAATCATATTTTGATTTATCATTATGTATTGAAATAATGTTGTCTAAACAAATAATAATTTGATTTCGCACAGATCAATTTATTTAAAGAATTTAATATTGTCTTTCATATTCTAAAAATATTATGGTGTTGTGTGTTTGTTTTTAGTGCATGTTTCATATGCATACTAATTGAATGAAAGCAACAAAAAAGCATTTTATAAAAATATTAGAATTGTATTTTGAATTACAATTCAAAATGATCATGTTATATACATAATTTTTTTGAAAAATTTGAATTATATTGCAGAGTCGTTCTGTTGTTTGATAATTTGTTGATATTGAAAGTAATTGATAAAAATTTTATGAAAAAGTTTTTGATATTGACAATGGTTATTTTAATTGAATACAATTGGTTAACTTGGAAGTTAATGTGCTATTGAAATTTAATTTTTTCAAAACGATATACTAATGCATAGATAAAAGATTTTTATATTAAAAAAAAATTTTTTGGATATATATATTTATACTTATGCTCGAAGTATATCGTCGAGTGGTGGATAGAAAATTGATTTCTATTTGTTGAATAAGTTTCTTATGTATTGAATTTGTATAAATATTTATTTACTGTTTTAAGTATTAAACAACGTGTCGTTTATTCTTGCTCCGTCATTATTGTCAGCAAATTTTCTTCGTTTAGAGGAAGAAGTAGAAATGCTTAATTCGAGTATGTCTGATCGTTTGCATTTGGATATAATGGATGGGGTTTTTGTTCCAAATATTTCTATTGGGTTTCCTCAAATTAAATATTTATTTAAAATATCTACGAAACCTTTGGATGCTCATTTAATGATTGTTGAACCACAAAAATTTATCAATCGGTTTCGAGATTTTGGAATTCAAACGTTAACAGTTCATTATGAAACTTGTATTCATCTTCATCGAATAGTAACGCAAATTAAAGAATCAGGAATGAGAGTTGGCGTAGCACTTAATCCTCATACACCAATAGAAGTTTTAATTGATATTTTAGAATATTTGGATAGAGTATTAATTTTATCAGTTAATCCTGGTTTTGAAGGTCAGAAATTTATTCCATATTCATGTAGTAAAGTGTGTCGTTTGAAAAAAATAATTAATCAGAAAAAATTAAAAACACTTGTTGAAGTAGATGGTGGTATAGATATTGGAACAGCTAAAATGATGCTTGAAGCAGGAGCGACTATTTTAGTCGCAGGCAGTTCTATTTTTAAAGCAAAATATCCAATAAAAATGATAAAACAAATGAAAAGTATAATAAATTAGTTATGAATTGTAATCTTTTTTCTTATATTTTTAATATTTTTTAAAAAACTTTTTTAGATAACTTATTTATTTGATTTTTTTGTATTAAAATCGTAATTTTTTTTGCAAATTGCAACGATAGTATGGTTTCATAGACAAAGAATATTTATAATTTTCTTTATATGAGTAATAATTTTAACATTTCATACAAATTATACGAAATTCTTATATAGTAAGAATGTTTTTATATATTTTATGAGTAAACTTGTGATGTTGTTATTAAATGCCAAATGTGTTTTGCATAAGATATGTTATATTTTTTAAATGGCTGTATTGTTGTATAACATGTTTAATAAAATCATTACGGAAGATAGCATTAATAAAGTTAAAATTGCTATACTTAATAGCAGTAGAATTGTTATTGTCACTCATGTTTTTCCTGACGGAGATGCTATAGGATCTTCACTTGCTTTATACCATTTTCTTATTAAGTTAAATAAATCAGTTAATGTAATTGTTCCTAATAATTTCCCAGTTTTTCTCGAGTGGATGAATGGTGCGAAAAATATTATAATTGGCAATAAAGAAGAATTTATTGCACATAAATTCATTCAGCTTGCTGATTTAATTTTTTGTTTGGATTTTAACAATTTTCAAAGAATAAAGCAATTACATTTTTATATTCAACAATCCAAAGCAAAAAAAATACTAATTGATCATCATCCTTTACTAGAACACATTTGTGATATCATTATTTCTTATCCTACTGTTTCATCAACTAGTGAATTAGTATTCATTTTAATTCATCAAATTGGCATGTCTAGATATATAGACAGAAATTTTGCTGAATGTATATATACAGGTATGATGACTGATACGGGCGCTTTTACCTATAATTCTAATAAAGTTCAAATTTACTTTACAATAAAAGAATTATTAAAAGAAGGCATTAACAAAGATGTCATTTATGATAATGTATACAACAATTACTCTGAAAGTAGGATTAGATTACAGGGTTATATTTTGTATAAAAAAATGAAAATCATTTGGGAGTATCGTACTTCTTTAATTACACTTTCAAACGAAGAGCAACAAAAATTTTCTTTAAAAAATGGAGATACAGAGGGATTGGTTAATATTCCTTTAAGCATTAAGAAAATTATTTTTTCTGTGTTTATTAGAGAGGCCGATGATTGTGTAAAAATTTCTTTTCGTTCCAAAGGCAAATTTCCAACTAATAAATTTGCCTTTGAAGTGTTTAATGGTGGAGGACATTCAAATGCTTCTGGAGGCGAATTCAACGGTAGAATAGAGGATGCTGCTATATTAGTTGAAAAAATGCTGCCAACATATAGGCATTTATTAACAAATTAAAATGGTTTTGTATATGGCTTTGTAAAAGTCAATTTTTAAAAAAGTTGTAATAATGTTTAAAGGAAAAATAGTTAGACATAAAATTACTTTTTTTAATGTTGCACTGTGTTTTTAATGTATTTTTTTGTAAAGTATGTGGTTGCTTATTATAAAAATAATAATTATGATTTGCATCATAATATTAAAAATATAGTTTTTCAGTTTTGTTTGTTTATTTAGTGTATTGTATAATGTTTTATCATGAGAATGTATTAAAAATAACAATATTATAAGAGTGTTTGAATTTTATAGTAATACATAAAAATTATGAATTATTCAAAATGTATCTGACAGTCATTTAATGTAAATCATGTTATGGTAATAGTATTTATGTTGCTGCTAACTTTTTGGTATCATGTTTAATGTTGATGTAATTGAAGCTTTGGGAGTTGTTAGCTGTAATTATAATAATTAAATTATGTTCTTTGTATATGCGAAAAGAAAAATTAATTTGTATTAATTTGATTGTTGTTGAATTGTTTTGTATTACGTAAAAATTTATTATCATGCCTTTGATTAAATCTATTTCTGGTATTCGTGGAACTATTGGAGGTAAAATAGGAGATAGCCTTTCTCCATTAGATATTGTAAAATTTACTGCCGCTTATGGATCTTTTATTCGTTCTTTTGAAACTTTTTCTCGAGAAATTATTGTAGGTCGTGATTCTCGTATTTCAGGCTCTATGATACAAAATTTAGTAATTAGCACATTGTTAGGAATGGGGTTGAATGTTGTAGATATAGGGCTTGCATCCACTCCAACTACTGAGTTAGCTGTTATAGAAGGGAAAGCTTTAGGTGGAATTGTAATTACAGCATCACATAATCCTCAGCAATGGAATGCATTAAAATTTTTAAATAAAAATGGAGAATTTTTTTCTTCTGTAGAAATAAATAAAATTTTGCGCATTGCAAAAAGTGAGTTTTTTACTTTTGCTCACACAGAAGAACTTGGCAAAGTAACAATAAACAATTCATACGTAAAGAAACACATAGAGCACATTTTAAATTTGGAATTAGTTGATGTAAATGCTATCCGAAAGTCTAATTTTACAGTTGTAGTTGATACTATTAATTCGGTAGGTGGAATTATTCTTCCTCAATTATTGAATGCTTTAGGAGTCACTAAATTTGTTTGTATAAATTCTGACTTGACAGGAATTTTTGCCCATAATCCAGAGCCCGTATCTAAACATTTATATGAAATTGCAGAAAAAGTAAAACAAAAAAGAGCATCTGTTGGATTTGCTGTAGATCCAGATGTAGACCGCCTTTCAATTATTACAGAAACAGGAACCATGTTTGGAGAAGAGTATACTCTGGTTTCGATAGCTGATTATGTTTTGTCTTGTACGCCAGGTAGTACAGTTTCTAATATGAGTTCTACTCGTGCTTTACGTGATGTTACTGAACAATATGGTTGTATTTATAATTCATCAACTGTAGGAGAAACAAACGTAGTAAGGAAAATGAAAGAAACTAATGCTGTTATTGGAGGAGAAGGTAACGGAGGAATAATTTATCCAAGATCACATTATGGTCGAGATGCTTTAGTTGGTATCGCTTTATTCTTAACTTATTTAGCAAAGTCCAATAAAAAAGTAAGTGAACTTCGTGCAAGTTATCCTAATTATTATATGTCAAAAAAGTCTATAAGTTTGACTTCATGTGTAAATTTTGATGTAGTATTAAATTTTATAAAAAAAAAATATGCATCTTATCAACTTGATGATGTAGATGGACTGAAAATTGATTTTCAAGATAATTCTTGGGTTCATTTTAGAAAGTCAAATACAGAGGCAATATTGCGTGTTTATGCTGAAGCATCAACACAATTGAAAGCAGATCGTTTAGTTAAGTCAGTAATAGATTTAATATAAAGATTGTTCTAAATTTATACTTTTCGAATATGTCAATATAATAAATGAATTGTTTTTAGCTATGATTTGTAAATTGATTACATAATAATTTTTGTGCATTAAATAGTTTTTACTTAGTTAAAAAGTTAATTTCAGTATGTTTGTACGAAATTACTTAATGATTCAATATTGTTTTGTATGTCTTGTTTTTATATATCTTTTTGTTTCTTCTAAATCTTTTGTAATCATGTCATCAATAAGCATATCTAAAGTGTAATGAGGTTTCCATAATAATTTGTTATATGCTTTTGTTGCGTCTCCAAGTAATAATTCAACTTCTGTTGGACGAAAATATGTTGAATTTATTTTTATAACGTCTAATCCAATTTTTTTCCTAATTATATCTAAATATAATTCTCCTACTTTTGTTATAAATATATCTTCATCTAGGTCTATAATCATTCCAGTTTCATTTATTCCTTTTCCTTTAAATAAAAGATTTATGCCTATTTTTTTAAATGTTTTTAAAATAAAGTCTCTAATGGTAGTTGCTATGCCCGTTGCAATTACATAATCATCTGGTTTGTCTTGCTGTAAAATCAAATACATTGCTTGAACGTAGTCTTTGGCATGTCCCCAATCGCGTTTACTAGATAGATTTCCCATATATAATTCATTTTGAATACCCAATACTATACGGGATAGAGCTTGTGTTATTTTACGTGTTACGAATGTTTCTCCGCGAAACGGAGATTCGTGATTAAATAAAATGCCATTACAAGCAAACATATTATATGCTTCTCGATAATTGATTGTAATCCAATACGCATATAATTTAGAAGCTGCATATGGACTACGTGGATAAAATGGGGTGGTTTCTTTTTGTGGTGTTTCTTGTGCTAATCCATATAATTCTGATGTAGATGCTTGGTATATACGTGTTTTATTAGTTAATTTTAAAAGACGAATAGACTCTAGTATGCGTAAAGTTCCAAGTCCATTTACATTAGCAGTGTATTCTGGAGTATCAAAGCTTACTTTAACATGGCTTTGAGCAGCCAAATTGTAAATTTCATCTGGCTGAATTTTGCTAATAATACGTGTTAAATTTATAGAATCAGTCATATCTCCATAATGCAAAACTAAATTACGATCAAATTGATTTGGATCTTTGTAAAGGTGATCTATACGATTTGTATTCAATAAAGAAGAACGACGCTTAATTCCATGTACAATATATCCTTTCTTAATTAATAATTCTGATAAATATGCTCCATCTTGTCCAGTAATCCCCGTAATCAAAGCTATTTTATTCATAAAATAAATTTTTTAAGTACCAATCATATAGTTTTTGTATTCCTTTTTCAATATTTATTTTATGATGCCATCCAAATTTATGTATTCTAGATAAATTACTTAATTTTCGCATCGTTCCATTTGTTTTTTTTTGGTTGAAGTAAAATGCTCCACTATATTTTACTGTTTCAGTAATAAATTTTGTTAGTTGATTAATGGAAATTTCTTTGCCTGTTCCTATATTGATATGTGTATTACGCACCTCTTCCCCTAAAGGTTTTAAATCTGAAAAGTTTATTTTTCTCATTATATGGATACAAGCATCAGCCATTTCTTCACTCCAAAGAAATTCACGTAAAGAATCACCAGTTCCAAAAATTTCCACATTCCAATTTTTAATTCCATATTTACTTAATTTGTTTATGATAATTTCTTTATTTTCTATCCCTGTAAGTCCTTCTATTGGTCGCTTATTTAAATCTTTTTGAATAGTATGCCAATCATCATCCATCAAGCTTTTAGCAAGATGTATTTTACGAAGTAAAGCTGGTAATACATGAGATTTTTCTAAATCGAAATTATCATTAGGTCCATATAAATTCGTAGGCATTGCTGTAATAAAATTTGTTCCATATTGAATGTTATAGTTTTCACACATTTTGATTCCAGCAATTTTTGCTATGGCATATGGTTCATTAGTATATTCCAATGGCGAAGTCAGTAAATAATCTTCTAAAATTGGTTGAGGAGATTCTTTTGGATAAATACAAGTAGAACCAAGAAATAATAATTTTTTTACATTGTTCTTGTAAGATGCGTGTATCACATTGTTTTGTATCTGTAAATTTTCGTATATAAATTGTCCTCTGTAAATATTATTTGCAATTATTCCTCCAACTTTTGCTGCAGATAAAAAAACATATTCTGGCTTTTCATTTTTAAAAAAATTGAAAACAGTTTCCTGATTTATTAAATTTAATTCTTTACTTGTTTTTGTAAGTAAATTGGTATAACCTTTTTCTCGTAATTTTTTTATTAAAGCTGAACCTACTAGTCCAGTATGTCCAGCTACGTAAATCTTTGCATTTTTTTTCATAGAATCTATATTAATATAGACTGTAGGTGTGTTTTGTCAAATTGTTTATTTATTGAAAAGATATGTTAATATTTTTTATTGAAACAACAAATTAATTCTAAACTAGAACTAAATAAATATATATTTTTTAAATCCTAAATAAATTTTTGTAAAATTTTATATTTAAACTGTGTAAAAATTTTTCAGTTATGTCTTATTTATAATTGAATTTCAAATTCATTAGTAGAATATTTTGCCAAAATTTCATACATGAAATTTTTTATAATTAATGGACAAATTTACTAAATTGTTTTATAACTATATTTTTTCAAATGTTTATTTAGTATTTTATAAATTGGTTAATTCATTAACTAGTAATAGTTTTAGATACTTCTCAACAAGAATTATTTTCAGAAATGAAAAATTTTATTATGATCTGTTTTGTTAGTTAAGTGAACTTTTTTGTTCTAAATTTTAACACTGAATTGATATTCAGTTATGGATTGAAATATTTCATTTGGATGCAATACTATAGATGGATATTCTGGGAAGTGAATACTATCCGGATAGTGTTGTGTTTCTAAACAAAATGCAGATTGTTTCGTATAAATGTGATTTTGTTTTCCTTCGAAACTACCATCTAAATAATTACCTGTATACAATTGAACTCCTGGTTCAGTAGTATAAACTTTCATTACAATCCCAGTTTTTTTAGATAAAATTTTTGCTGCATAGATTAACTCATTTGTTGTTCTATTAATAATGAAGTTATGATCATATCCATTACCGTATACCAATTGGACATGATTTTTTTTTATATACTCGCCTATTGTACGCAATGAACGAAAATCAAAAGGTGTATTTTCAACATTTTCTGGTTTCCCAAGCGGAATAGAAACGTTATTGGTTGGCAAGAAAGTGTCTGCATTAATTTGTAATTCATGGTTAGTAATTGAAGGATCTCCCTCGCCAGAAAGATTAAAATAAGAATGGTTAGTTGGATTAAAAATTGTCATTTTGTCTGTTTCAGCTCTATAAGTTATTTTAACAGTATTTGTATCTGTTAGTTCATAAGTGACTTTTACATTTAAATTGCCAGGGAATCCTTCTTCTCCATCTTTTGAGAGATATGTTAATTCTAGTGTTTGTTGGTTTTTTTGATAAGCATTCCATACAACTGCATGAAATCCTTTGATTCCTCCATGCAAATTGTTAGGCCCATTATTTGCTTTTAAACGATATGTTTTATTTTTTAATGTAAAACTAGCATTAGATATGCGATTTGCTGTTCTTCCACAAATTGCGCCTAAGTAAAAGGTTCGCTTATTCATGTAGTCATTGATATTGTTTTTCCCTAAGACTACATCTACTAATTTCCCTTTTTTGTCAGGTACATTAAGAGAAACAATTCTTGCTCCATAATTGATTATGGATAATTCAGTACATTTTTTATTTTTTAAAATGAACAATTTTACAAGCTTATTGTCTATAATTTTTTCAAAATTTTTTTTTTTTAACCCGTTTAATATTTCCATGACTAATTAAATGCTTAAATTTTTATTACTAAAGTAGTAGTAAAAGAAATTATATTTTTTAAAAAAATCTTATTTTTACGCAAGTGAATTTCAAATAAATCAATGGTTAAGCATAAAGTATGTAAATATATCATATTATTCAGTTTGTTGTTTTGGGCAATATTTTATTTTTTACCAATTATTTATGTTTATTCTTTCCAAAAAGAATTATCTGGTGTATTATCTAAATACTTAGAAAAACAAATCGAAGCAGAAATTACAGTTGATAAAGTTGAGTTTCATTTTTTTGACAAACTGTCTTTAAGAAATGTAAATATGAAAGACAAAGAGGGAGAAATTTTGTTTTCAGCAAAGAAAATTGATACAAATTTTGATTTTCTAGTTTTTTTTAGAAATAAAATTTCTATTAATTCTGCTCAGATATGCGATTTTGCTTTGTCTTTGACAAGAAATTCTATAGGAGGACATTTAAACATTCAATTTTTTTTAAATTTTTTAAAAAAGAAAAAAAATCAATCATCAGAAACTGATGTTGTTGTAAAAAATTTTTCATTAAAAAATGGCAATTTTTCTTACAAGGTTAAAGATAAAAAATCCGTACTAAATAAATTCAATATCAATGATATACAATTAAGGAATATAACGTCTACTATACAATTGTTTGAATTAAGTAATTCGACATTAAAAGTTGATATAAAACAATTAAACTTTATAGAAAAATCAGGATTCAAACTAAAACAATTTTCTACTAATTTAGTTATTAACAGAAATAATATGATGATCAATCGGGTTGAATTGACTTTTCCTAGATCACATGTTTTATTTACTAGAATTGCAGCTAACTACAAAAATTTAAAAAATTTTTTTGCAAAAAAGACGAGTTTTAATTTTCAAATAGAACCTTCACGAATATCTTTGGAAGACATTCGTTTTTTTCTTCCTGCATTTTTTAATTTTCAAAATCAATTAAAAATAAGAGGTAAATTTTCAGGTAGTTTAGAAAATTTTAGATTAAAAAAATTAATGATTGAAGAGAATAATAAATTTGTAATTAATACAGATATAAAAATTCAAAATATTTGTAACCTAAATCGAGCAAACATACAAGCAAGTGTTAAAAATTCTTATATTTCATCGTCTGTACTTCAAGAAATAATGATTTTTCTTGATCTTAAATCAACTTGTTTTTCCCCATTAATTAAGAAATTAGGCAAAATTTTTTTCAATGTTGGAATATCAGGCAATTTAAATAATTTGGTTACAAATATTAATCTCCGTACCAATGTTGGTCAATTACAAGCTAATATTAGACTCAAGAAAAATACATTTTGGGTTTTATGTGGTAAAATTCTAACTCCTGGTATTAATATACAGAAACTTGTTAGTAATAATAATTATGGATCGGTTGTCAAATTAATTATAAATTTTAGTAGTACTTTTAATAGTCATTGGAAAGATTGTAAAGGAAAAATTTTTATGTATGTTAAAGAATTAGGATATAACCATTCGTACTTTAATTATAAAAATATTTGTTTATTTGGTGTGTTTACACCAAATAGCTTTAGTGGAGTTTTAAAAATTAAATCTCCAAATGGGTGTATTATTACTAAAGGATCTATTCTTTTTAATAGTGCGAATTTTAGATGTAATTTTTTAGTAAATGGGTTTGATATAGCATTTACTAAATTATATCCAACTGTAAAATGTAGAAATTTTAAATTGTCATTTGTAGCTGACATTAATTTGGTAGGTAATTATTCAAATTGTTATATTGGAAATGCAGTATTTCATAAATTGATTTTTGTATTTGACAACGGCTTATATTCCTTAAGTCCTATTTATGTTGGTATTGTAAATAAAAAAAATGAAAAACGATTATTATTAAATTCAAAAATTATTAATGGAGAAATAAATGGATTACTCTCAATAAAAAGGTTAATGTGGACTATGCAACGTTTTTTTTCTTTTTATATGCCTTCATTAGTTGCTCAAAAGCAATTTTATTTAAAAAAAGAAAATATCAATTTTAAATTGAATTTGACTATTAGTAATAGTCAAATTTTATTCAATTTTTTAAAATTACCTGTTATTGCTAACAAATTACATATTAATGGTGAATATAGTGGATTATATAATAAACTGTATTTGAATGTAAAATGTTCTTGTCTAAGTGTTTATAATTATACTATAGAAAATTTAGTTATGAATTTAGATAATAAAAATAATTATATATGTATTAATCTAAATGGAATTGTATCTCTAAAAAATGAAAATTGTAAGTTTTTTGCTTCTTCTAATTTTAGAATTAGAAATAATTCTATTTATTCTACTATTAATTGGGTGAATGATGATAATGTTCATTATTCAAATGAATTGAGTTTTGTTACTAATTTTTTAGTAAAAAAAACAAATCCAATAATATTTATACAAATAAATCCTTCTGAATTATTTATTAATGATTCTTTTTGGGAAATTGCTCCTTCATGTATTTTGTATAACCAAATTACTAATAACATTAATATTGATCATTTTATAGTAAAAAGTGATAGCAAAACGATTACAGTTAATGGTAATGTATCTAAAAATAAAAATGATGAATTATATATTTCTTTTAAAGAAATTGATATAGGGCGTATTTTAAATTTATTTTATAATAAAAAATATAATTTTGGAGGTGTTGCTAGTGGATATGTTATAATGAAGGATGTTTTTTGTTGTTGTCAACTATTTGCTAATATAAATATTCAACATTTAGTTTTCGAAGATTTTATTGTTGGAAATTTATTGTTAGATTGTCAATGGAATAAAAAAAAACAAGGAGTAATAATAAAAGGAAAAATTGTTAATGGAAAAAATAATTACATTAATATAGATGGAATTGTTTCTACTGTGAAAGAAAACAGTTCTATATATTTTGATATGCATAATGTAAAAGTCAATTCTTTAAATAAATTGTTTAGTGGTATATTTTCAGATTTTTCTGGGCAGTTAACAGGAAAATTACATTTTTTTTATAATTTTAACAAGCCGGCAATCGAAGGTAATGTATGGATAAATAATTGTTTATTTAAGGTTGAATGCATTAATACATACTATACTTTTAGTGGTTGGATAAAGTGTACTCCTAGTGAAATATCAATAAGAAATACGTGTTTTTATGATAAATATAAAAACAAAGCAATTATTGATCTATTTATTAAGCATGATGTATTCAAAAATTTCCGTATTACGGCTAATTTATCATACAAAAATTTATTAATACTTAATACTGATGATGTATTCGATAATAATTCTTTTTTTTATGGAAATGTTTTTGCTACTGGAGTAGCCACTTTAAGTGGCTATAAAAAGCTATTATTAATAAAAGCTTTATTTCATAATGATGAACATACAATTTTTACGATTAATTATGCAAAAAAACGAAATGTTGCCGATTACGATTTTGTCATTTTTTCAAAAAAAAGAAAAAATGAAGATAATTTAATTAATAAACAAAAAAATAAGATATCATCAAATTATGAAGTAAATGTTGATTTAATTGCCAATATAAATAATAAAGCTATTTTGGAAATACTAACAAATCATATATCATGTAATAAAACAAGTGTAATTGGGCATGGCAACTTGCAAATACAATACGGAACAAAAACGCCGTTAAAAGTTTTTGGAAAATATATAATTGAAAAAGGAAAGTATGGTAATTTTATGCAACATAAATCTATTTCAAAAAAAATTATGATAGAAGAGGGGAGTTCAGTATTTTTTCATGGTGAGCCATTTGTATCAGATTTAAATATTAAAGCAAATTGTTCCACAACAGTAAATATACAGGATTTAGTTGGAGATAAAATCAACCAATTTTCTAATGTATATAATAATATTCCAGTCAATTTTATTTTTTTGCTTTCTGGGAAATTAAAATCGCCTAATATAACATTTAATATAGAATTTCCAGGAATGACAAATGTGTTGGAAAAGAAAATAAAGGATTGTATTTCTATTAATGGAATGAATTGGAAAATGTTTTATTTATTTGTCATGAGTGATTTTGATCAATTTTTAAAATATGCTAAGAAAAAAACAAATTTAAGCAACAATTTTTCAGTAGTTACTTCTGTGTTTTTTAGTCAACTATTTAATACATTTTGGAAAATAGGAAATGATAAATTCAGTATAGGTGTAAAATATAATATTGATGAGATTGAATCAAAAAATGATACAAAAATGCTGTTATCTCTATATAGTAAACATTTGAACAATCATTTAATTATAAATACAGATTTTATTTATGCATACGATCCTGCACATTTAAATTATTTAAAGAATTCTTCTTTAATTAAAGATTGTGATATAGAGTATAGATTTACAAAAAGTGGTAATTTTTCCTTAAAAGGATTTAATAGATATAATTATTATACAGTGCCTTATTCATCTGGATATACACAAGGAATTGGAATTTTTTTTCAAAAAAACTTTTAAATTTGTAATTGAATAAATATTCATATATGCTTATGCTATATAAATTTAAGTATATGTTTTTATTTTGTACATTTGCTGTTGTTTATAAAGAAGGTATTGTTTGTTTTAGTTATGTGTACTAAGTTATGGCCTTGAATATAAAGAAAATATTAGTTTCCCAACCTAAACCTATTACAGAAAAATCTCCCTATTATGATATAGCTAAAAAATATGATTTACAGATTGATTTTAAACCATTTATTAGAGTGGAACCCATATCGTTAAGGGAGTTTAGAGCACAAAAAATAAATATTCAAGATTATGTGTCTGTTATTTTTACAGCAAAAACAGCTATAGATCATTATTTTTCTTTATGTAAAGAATTGCGATTGCCAGTATCTAAATCAATAAAATACTTTTGTCTAAGTGAAGCTGTAGCTCTCTATCTGCAAAAATACATAGTATACCGTAGGCGAAAAATATTTTTTTCAAAATTGGCCAAATTGAATGACCTTTTAGGTCATATTTGTAAATATAATAATGAAAATTATTTGATTCCTGTATCAAATATTCATAGAAATAGTTTGTTTAATTTATTGGACGAAAAAAAAATTAAATATAAAACAGTTACAATGTACAGAACAGTTAATATTGATTTTAGATGTGATGAAAAATTTGATTACGATTTACTGTTATTTTTCTCTCCTGCAGGGATTGATTCATTGTTAAAAAATTTCCCAAATTTTGAACAGAAAAATATTCTTATAGGAACTTTTGGACAAACAACTGCTGAAGCAGTTGAGAAAGCTGGGTTGCGTATAGATATATCAGCTCCTAAACCTAAAATTCCATCTATGGTTGTTGCTTTAGAAAATTTTTTAAACGAAATCAACAGGTGATACTAATGGTCTATTTATAATCATTTTGTTATATATTGAACATATTATTTAAATTTCAGCATAAATGATTTTATAGTATCATTGTCGCTACTGAAAAATGAATGATTAGTCCGGTTACATCTACTAATGTAGCTACAAAAGGGGCACTAGCAGTAGCTGGATCTAATCCGCATCGTTTTAGCACAAGTGGGATCATAGAGCCAGATAGTGTTCCCCATAGAACTATAAAAGTAAGCGATAATCCAATAGATAATGCTAATAAAATCCAATTTTCTCCGTAATTATAAAAACCTATTTTTTGCCAGACAACTACACGAGTAAACCCTACTAATCCCAATATAATACCTAAAAGTAGACCTGATAGTATTTCTTTTTTCATTACATACCACCAATTTTTTATATTCAATTCCTCTAAAGCTAAAGCTCTGATAATAAGACTTGCTGCTTGTGAACCAGAGTTCCCGCCACTTGAAATTATTAAAGGCAAGAATAATGTCAATGCAACAGTTTTTGCCATTGTTGTTTCAAAAAAACTCATAACACCTGCTGTAAGCATTTCGCTAAAAAAAAGAACAATAAGCCATCCAGCGCGTTTTTTGATCAATTCTTGAAGTGGAACTTTAGTATAGGATAAATTAAGTTCTAGAACTCCTCCGAATTTTTGAAAATCCTCAGTATTTTCTTCTTCAGCTATATCCATTACATCATCTACTGTAACAATTCCTAGCAATATATTATTTGTATCTACTACAGGCAAAGCTATACGATCATAATCTTTAAATATTTGAATTGCTTTTTCTTGATCATCATATGCACTCAAGGAAATAAAACGATTGTCTGTCAAATTTACTATAATTTCGTCAGTTTGTGCCAATATAATATCTTTTATTTGTATGTCATCTATAAGATGATGTTTCTCATCAACAACATAAATAATATCAAGAGTTTCAAAATTTTTACCAAAATGACGAATATAATCTAGAGTATCCTGAACAGTAGAATGAAGTTCTATAGCTATATATCTAGGGGTCATCAACCTACCAATGCTTTCTTCAGGATAGCCTAAAAGGCGAGTTGCTATATTGCGTTCTTTTGACGATAACATTTTAATCAATCTCCAACTTATTTCGCCAGGTAATTCTTCAAAAAATGCCGTACGATCATCAGGTTCAATGTCATTGAGTAAATTGGTAATTTTATATGTATTGGCAATAAGTTCTTGAATAATATCTTCCTGTTGTTTATGAGAAAGATGTTTAAAAACTTCTTTTGATAAGTCTCTTGTCAGAATGCGAAATATAATTATTCTGTCAGTTTGTTTTAACTCTTCTATCACTTCAGCAATTTGAATTGGTTCAATTTTATTAATTTCCAACTTTATTGTTTTCCAATTTTTAGCTCTAATTAATTTGAAAAAATACATTCCTAGTTCTTTCATATAAGAAGCCAGTATTTTGTTTCGTATAAACAAAACTATAATATAGTAGTTAGTTAGCTAGTTAGCTAATTAGTTAGTTTACACGTTTATTTTAAACAATTCAACATTAAATATTTGCAAATATTGTTTTATTCACATATTGCAATCTGTTGAGCGAAATTTTACGTTTAGTATCAAAATTATCTTTTATAATTCAGATAATTTTTTTATTAATTAATTAATCTTTTTGAATTTTATTTGACAGGATCGAATCCACTTTTGCCAAATGGATTACAACGAAAAACTCTTTTTAATCCCAAAACACCTCCCTTAAAAATTCCATATCTTTTAATAGCAATCATAGAATATTCAGAACATGTAGGAATATATCTACAACGAGAAAGTAATAGAGGGGAAACACACAAACGGTAAAACTTAATGAATAAAAGAATTGTAAAAATTATTATTCCTTTTATTTGTTTTTTCATGACAATTTTTCTTTTAAAGTACTTAAAATTTTGTTTATTAACATTTGTATTTGATTAAACTTGTAAAGTTTACAACTTTTATAAATAATAGCAAGCAATAGATTTTTATCTCTTATTGCAAAGTAATTCAATAACTTATATTTAGTTAATCTATAGGATTCACGTATCAATCTTTTTATTTTATTTCGTTCAACAGCGTGTTTTAAATATTTTTTTTGAACACTTATAAGTATAGAAACAGGAATAACATTTTCTTTTATTATATTTTCCAAATAAACAATACGAAAAGGATAAATGTCAAAAGAAAATCCATTTTTAAATAAATGATCTATATCTTTTTTTAAAAAGATTCGTTCAGATTTTATAAAAGTTTGTTTAAAGTTTAACGGCATTGTTCTAAACGTTATAAAAAAAATTTACAATTATGTGATTTTCACATAAAAACTTTAATTTTAAAGAATTAGATAATTTTTAGTATAAACTAAAAATTATCTAAAATTAAGATCAATAAAACATTGATGTAACTTTTATAAAATCCTAGGCAAATTCATAATTCATTATTCATTTTATAGAATTGAAATCATTATGTGCAACTCTAATTGATTTTCACATCTAACTTTGGAGCATTTTAGATAAAAAACAATACTCAATTACCATTGTGATCTAATGTAAAAATGAATTTTGTATCCCATTTATATGTCATTGCTAAAATTTTAAATTATTTACTATTCAAATTGATGCTATTTATTGTCAAAATAATAAAATATTATTTAAAATGTTTATTATTTCCTTTAAAATTTTTGTATTCTGATCTATTTTCATTGTAATTGTTTAAATATATAGTCTAACGATGTTAAATTATCAAATTTTAACTTTAAATACAAGTTAACAATTTAAATTACTAAAAATAGATTCAATTACATTGTACAAAATTTTTTATTAAACTTTTTACTGAACTTAGATATTTAGAATATTATGTTAAGTCAAAAATTTAAAAGTATGAATTTGTTTTAATTTTACTAAATAGAAATTATAAAAAATTATTAAAAGCATATATGAATTATTGTATTTAGTTCATTAGCTAGCAATTTAAAAATTTTACTTTATAAAGTAATCTTATAAAAATTTTATTTTTACCTCTGAACATCCAATAATTTCTTTTAATGGCTTCATTACAAAATCTCTTTTTTTATAAGAATGATGTGGAATTGTTAGATCTTTAGAAGTATATACTAGGTCTTCGTATAGTATGATATCGATATCGATAATTCTGTCTTGGTAGAATTGTTGTTTTGTTCTTCCCATTTGTTTTTCTATTTCTTGCAAATTTTTCAGTAATTCAATTGGTTGAAGATTTGTTATAACCTTTATAGCTATATTCATGAATAAATTTGTCGATTGAAATCCATATGGTTTACTTTCATAAATAGAAGAAATTGCTGAAAGATTACCTATTTTTTTTACAATAAGTGTTATGGCTTTGAATAAGTTTAGATATTTATCACCTAAATTTGTTCCAAGTGATAGATAAGTAATCATTTTGTTATTAACATTGCATCTCCATATGCTCCAAAGTGATACTTTGTTTCGACGGCTTTTATATATGCATCCATAATTAAATCGAATCCACCAAATGCTGCTGTTTGTAATAGCATAGATGAAAGTGGTAGATGAAAATTTGTAATTAAACTTGTTGACATGGTAAAGTTGTAAGGAGGGAAAATAAATTTATTTGTCCAACCGTCAAATGATTTTAAATATCCTTGAGAAGTTACTGTATTTTCTTTGTCTTCAATTGTTCGAAGTACTGATGTGCCTACAGCACAGATTTGTTTACGATTTTTTTTTGCTTGGTTTATTTTATTCGCTGCTTCTGAACTAATTATAACTCGTTCAGATTCTGATTTGTATTTAAATAAATCCTCTACGTCAATGTCTCTAAAATTCCCAAGTCCGCAATGAATTGTAATAAAAGTAAGATCACATCCTTTTAAACCTAATCGCTTCATTAGTTCAATACTAAAATGAAATCCTGCTGCTGGTGCAACTACAGCTCCTTCATTTGTTGCGTATATTGTTTGGTATTGTTCTCTGTCTTCTTTAGTGGCCCTTCTTCCAAAATAATTAGGAATAGGCATTTCTCCTAAATTATATAATACTTTTTTGAAAATTTCATAAGGTTCATCATATAAAAATTTAACAATTCGTCCCCTTGAAGTTGTATTGTCAATTATTTCTGCTACAATGGAATCATTGTGTTCGTTTTTGAAATATAATTTATTGCCAATACGAATTTTACGCGCAGGATCTACTAAAACATCCCAAATACGTTGTTCAGCATCCAATTCTCGTAATAAGAATACCTCTACTTTCGCTCCAGTTTTTTCTTTATTCCCGTACAAATGAGCAGGAATAACGAACGTATCATTAAATATAAAAATGTCTTTATTATCAAAATAATGAATAACATCTTTAAAAATTAAATGCTCTATTTGACCAGTTTTGTAATGAACAACCATTAATTTAGATTCATCTCTATTTGAGGTTGGTGATAAAGCTATTAGTTCTTGTGGAAGATGAAAATTAAATTTTGAAAGTTTCATTATGGATTATTAAGTTCAAACATGTTACTTAAACTGTGTATTTTTAGACAATCTGATATCCCTATATCACCTATTCTTGTCCGAATTAGATTTGACAAGCAAGCACCAGAGTGTAATGCAATACCAATGTCTCTAGCTAATGCACGAATATAAGTTCCCTTGCCACAAATCACACGAATTTTTATTTCTTCTTTGTAATATACAAGTAATTCTATTTTATTAATAATAACTGATTTTGGTTTTAATTCTACTTTTTTATTTTTTCTTGCTAATTCATATGCTTTATTACCATTAATTTTACACGCAGAAAAAGATGGTGGAATTTGTTCTATATTCCCAAGAAACTGTGGCAATATTTTTTCAACTAATCTTTTTGTTATATGAGATGTTTTGTAAATACAATTTATTGGTGTTTCTAGATCAAATGAAGGGGTTGTTATACCTATGCGAATTGTAGCTATATATTCTTTTATTTTATGTTGAAATTCTTCAATTCTTTTCGTTGCATTACCTGTACAAATAATCATTACTCCTGTTGCTAATGGATCTAATGTTCCAGCATGTCCTATTTTTATTTTTTTTATATTTAAAAATTGGAGTATTGTATGTTTAATCGTATTTGTTAGGTAAAAAGATGTCCAATATAATGGTTTTTCTACATAAATAATTTTTCCACTTTGAAAATTCATAATTTATTGTGCAAGTTTATTTTTGTTTTTTAATAATAGAATAAATTACTAATCCAAATCCAGATACTAAAATTATAGGGGCTATTAAAAGTCTCCTTTTGTTAAATATATTTTGATCGAATCCAGTTTCTTCTGAAGTTTTCCCTCCGCTAATTATAACAAATCCAACAGCAATAATAACAACAGAAATAAGCAGAAGTATAAAATTTATTTTTTTGAATATTAATTTTTCAATCATGATTATATAATAGCATCTATTTTAGATATATTAATTAATTTACTTTAGCTGTTTATGTATTAAACTTTAAGTGCATTTAGGCTGATAGTATATTTTGGCAATTTACATTTCATATGTATTTATACATTTGTTCACAACGAAATAAGTAATGATTGAGTTAATAAATATCCCTAATACAAATACATATCCTGATACGATAAATAAATAGTTTAAATCTAGTATAATAGTTTTTAAATATAAAAAAGTATTTGCCATATGATTAACTAAACAATACAAAGTTGCGCATGCAAAAAGTGATGAAATGACTCCCAATAATATGGTTGATTTTATGAATGTCATATAGACAACACATTTTTTTGTTCCAACTAATTGCATAGTGCGAATAAGTAATTGTTCAGAGTACACTTTTAAACGAATTGTGTTAGTTATAATCATTAAAGAAATAATTGATAAAATAATTCCTATGATTAAAAAAATAGAATTTACATTAGTAATGCTATTAGTTATTTTTTGCAAATCTTTTTCATTAAACTCTATTGTTTTTATATAGTTCGAATATTTGTTGATATAAGCTTTTATGATTTTCAAACTATCAATGTTAGCGTATTGTGATTTTAAATGAATAGTAATTAAACTAGGCAATGGATTAAATTCCAAAAAATCCATTGTATTTTGTTCCAACTCTCTCGCCAATTGCTGTATGGCCTTCTTTTTTGAAATGTAATTAGCTGATTTAGAAAAAAATGAATTATTTAATATTTTCTTTATGTAATGTATTTCTTTTTCTTTTATGTCATCATTGAGAACAATATTAACAGGCAAATTTTCTTTGATTTTTTTTGATAAATCCATCAAAAGTAGAAACAAAAAAACAACTAATCCTGACAAAAAAAGTGCTAAATACATACTAACTGTTGCTGCAGCTCTAGAATACTTAATAGCCATTTTTTTTTTCATCTTGAATTTATTTTTAAATTCGAGCCACTCTGCAAATGTAGATTTTTTTTGTCAAAAGAATTTAGAATTGTTTATTTTTTTTATAAATGATTATAAAATATATATTTGCAAATACGAAGTTAGATAAAAATGTGATCGCATTTAATGTTGTGCCTGAGTGGTGAAACTGGCAGACACGCCACTTTGAGGGAGTGGTGCTAATTTAGCGTATGGGTTCAAATCCCATCTCGGGTACTTTAACCACTAATTAATGTTTATTTATCTAATTTGAGTTAAAATTTAAAATTTATTCCTCCAGAAAGGTTTATAAAGTTTAAATTTTGTGTAACAAAATCTTTGTAACAAATAATGTGTTTTTGAACCAATTTATCATTAATTAAAATAAATACAGAAAAATCATTTTCATGGGTATAAGTAGTTTTGAAAACTAAATAATGATCGCTATTTACGGTTTCATTTTTTTTGTTAAAAAATTTATTTTCCCATAAATTATGCTGATAGTTCAGATCAAATTTTATTGGAATAGTTGAAAATCTGTAATACAATACAATGTTGCTAATCAAATAAGGGTGGTTCCAAGCAAATTCCCCATATATAGTTTTGTCATATTTTTTTTTATAAAAAACATTTTTAATATTTGCACTCAAGATATCTTTGTATTCGTACAAAATATTTATTCCAGTTTTTAAAAAGTTCGTATTTGTATATAAATAATTCATTGAAAGATCATATTTATTTTCTATACTTCGATATTCTGAAAAGAAATTTATTTGAACATTTTGGAATATTTGAAAATTGAGATTTGAATTTACATCAAAATGAATTTTTGAATTGTTCAATTTATATTGTTGTATTGGGTATATGGTTTCAAGAAATAATGTATTGTAATCACAGCTATTTTTTAATTTGCCATTAACATTTATATAAAATGAGTAGTTTTTAATTGGAGTCCATTTTATTTGAACATTTGGAGTAATAAATATTAATCGGTTTAAAATGTTCATTTTTAAACCGGTTAATATTTTACAATGTTCATATGAATAAATACTACAAGGATTAACGACAAGACTAGTGTAAGTGTTATCATGAGAAAAATTTCTTTCTAATTCAATTCTATTTTTATTTATAAAATTTTGCGAAATATTAAAGTCAAAATTGATTTTCACATGATAATTGTAACTATATGGATTTTTATATGAAAAAACGTCATTTTGTTGAAATGAATTGTATACTAAATCAAGTTTATAGTTTAAAAGATTGGTTGTTTTTTTTAAAAATCTAGTGTTTATTTGAAATAAATAGTAATAGCAAATTTTGTATTTGTTTAGTTGATTTTCATCCAACAAAAGTGTATTATTATTTTCGTAGTGGTGATTAAAAAAGTATTTTATTCTTGTTTTAAGTTTTGTTTCATCATTAAATTGATAGTCATGATCTATTGAAAATATTGATGAAGAATTTTCAATTTTTATTTTTTTTAAATTATTTTTTTTTAGCAAAAAAAAAGTGGTTTTGCTGTTAGTTTCATAGATATATAATTGATTTTTTGGATTGCTAAAAACATGAAATCCGCAGTCGATGTTGTTATTACTTTGGGATGTGTTGATACTTAAATTTAGATATCCTATTTTCCGTGTGTTGTTTTTTTTGTCTTTGGGGATGTTTTTTGTATCCAATTTTTGAATATCAAATTCAATTTTATATTCTGGAGTGTAGTTTGAAAAATCTATTTTTTTTTTGTCAGAAATTATACTAATAAAAGGTTGTGATTCTGGAAATATAATTTCTGTCGGCAATTCAATTTTTTTGAAATCTTCAAAAACATGTTGATATTCTTTTCCTAAACATAATTTTTCTACGAAATTTGAATTGTTAATTGTTTGTGCTTGTGTAAAAAAAAATGAAATTATTAAAAACAAAATTGTGAATATGTAGTTCATATTATGGATGATTCGAAGGATTTATTAAGTTCAAAAACTAAAGCTTGCTCAAATTTTTGCAATACAGTTAGAATATTGTCAATTTTATATTTTAGTTTTCATATGTTTTTGTCAAAATAAAGTTTTGTAAACAATACCAATTTGTTTCGTAGTTATATATAAGTGTTTTTATTGATAAATTTTTTTAATTCAATTATGATTTTGCGAATTTAACACAAATCAAGTTTAAAAATTTTTGAGAATAGTATTGTAATTTCATATACTATAAATTATCAATAATATTTTGTTATTTAATTATTACCGCAATCCTAACTGCAATTTAATCTTTGTTGTACAGTGAAAATATTTTTGTGGGGTATTTAATTTGTTAGCTTAACATATGTTTATTTTCGGTCATGTATCTAAATTTTTTTGCAAACTATTTTTATGTAATTAGTTTAATTTATTGTATTTATCTTCACTTATCTATAATTTTAAGCATTTTTATATGAATTGTTAATTTTTCATGTTATAGAATTTACTGTAATAATTTTATGTGCTATAGCTTAAACAAGCTAATGATTTTTAGTTAGTGAGCTAAAATAATTGGTAGTTAAAGTAATGTTATCAGGTATAAAATCATTTTGGTTGTTTTGATAATTATTTGGAGCATTGATCTTTAATTTAGATTGCCTCGATGTTTTAATTTGCCGACAACGGCTAAATATAGATTAGTAAATAATACTTAAAATTGATCAATTTCAGATTTTTTTATTTCTTTTAGAGATTTAATATATTCAGTATAACTGTTCATATCGTTGTTATTTAAATAAATTGATTCCAAATTTTTGATAGCATCTTTGGCTTCATTACTTTTTGGGTAATTTGATATAACATATTTGTATATTTCAATTGATTTTTGGAATTGATTATTGTTATGGTATAATGCACCTAATTTCATCCATGTAATACAAGTAAGATTGTTTTTAGGATATTGGCGTAGTAAAGTTTGATATGTTTTGATTGCTTCAATTTTATTTCCTAATAAAGTATAAGAATCACCTTTTTCATAAAGAGCCTTGCTAATATAATTGGAATTTGGAAATTTTTTTATTAGCTCGTTAATATTATCAATTTTTTCTTGGTATTTTTTTTGTAGTCCTAAAATACAACTGTTTTGAAATAAAGCATGATCACTTGTTGAGTATGAACAATTAATTGCTCTACTGTAAAAATTTTTAGCTTCAATAAAATTTTTATTACTAAAGTTACAATCACCTAGTCTGTTGTAAGTATCAAAATAAAATAAGCTGTATTTATTGCTTTTTTCTGTGTTTAAAAATGATTTGAAAAATTGTTCTGCTTTTTTATAATTTTTCTGTTTAAAAGCACAATATCCAAGATTGTAATCTATTATATTGTTTAAAACGGAGTTATTACTTATAGTTTTTGAGTAAGATTTGTAATCTTTTTCTGCAAGCATGTAGTTTTTTTTTTGATATTGAGATTCTCCTCTCAAATAAAAAGATAAATTTTTTTCATTTATTGCATAATCACCATCTGCAATTGCATTGTTGAAATTTTGGATTGCATAATCGTAAAGCTTATTTTGAAAACAAACTTTACCCAAATAGTAGTGAATCTTTTGTTTTATTTCCAGTAATTTCCAGTCTGGAAATTCTATTTTTTCTATAGATGTTAATGCTGATTCATAATTTTGTAAAATCAAATAAGCGGTTATTAATGCATTATTAATTTTTTCACGATATATAGAATTAGGGTAAGTTTTAATGAAATTTTTCATAACATCTACTACTTTTTCAGAGTTTTTTGCAAAATTTTTATATAAAAGCATTGCATAATTATAAGTTGCATTTTCTTTTACAATAATGTTAAAATCCATTTTTGAAGCAGTTTCAAATGAACATAAAGCTTTTTCGTCATCTCCGATTAATAAGTAGGTTTTGCCTAAATACATATATAAATTTTGTCCCAATACATTATTCAAATGGCAATTTTTTGTTAGATATTTTATAGTCTCATTATATTTTTTTAATTGGAAGTAAGATAATCCTAATATGGTATTATCTTGCGCACATTTTTTTTTGATTGATTCTAAATATTGAATGGATTTCATGTAATTGTTTGTATAGTAGTATGAAATTCCTATGAGTCTTTTTATGTTTGTGGGTTGTTCAACGTTTGCTAAATTTTTTAAAATTGCTTTTTCATTAAGTAGAATTTGTGTATATTCTTTTTTGGTGAAAAAGATACAGGTTGTATAGTATAATGCATCTTGGCCAAAAATAGGATGATTTTTTAGTTGTAAAAAATTTTTTAGAGCATAATCGTAATTTCTATTTTTGTAAGCTATATAAGCAAGGATATACTTAGAGGCGTTTTTATATTTGTTATTACTTTGATAGTCTAATATAGAGAAAAAATAATTTGCTGCCTTATAATTTTCTTTTTTTAGCAAAATAATACCCATTCTGTATAAGTAATCTATTTGTTGATTAAATGGTAGTAAGTCTACATCATTTTTATTAAACCAAATTTCTGCTTCCTTATAATTTTCTTTTTCAAAAAAAAGTGTAGCTATCATAAAATAAATTTCATTTTTGTGATTTGATTGAGGATAAGTAGCTAAAAAAGCTATTAATTTGTCTGGGCTATTGAGAGTTTTTTGATAAAAATTTGATGCAAGAAATATAAAGTTTTCTTCTTGTGTTAGATTGAATTGGGAATTTTGTTTGAATGAAGAAATTTTATTTATACAACCAATGTAGTTGTTATCGTTAAACATAGATTTAACCTCGTAAAGGAAATAATCATTTGATTTGTAATAAAATGTGGATTGTGCACTAGATCCCTGTATGTGTACAGAACAAAAAAATAAAAATCCAGCACATTTAATTAGATTTGTGTCCCACATAAATTTGTAGTATATACTAAAATTAAAATTTTAAATATATTATATCGAAATCTCGGTTAATATTTTTGGTGAAAGTTGTCTAAAATTTAGATTTTGATTTTGCAATTTTTGCAGAGTTTTATATTATAACATTTATAAATGACTTTATTTAAAAATGATTTTAAGTTTTTCAAGAAATTTTTGGATTTCTGTTTTATTTTCTTTTTTGAATGAAATAACTGCCATTGTGTAGTGTTTAAAAATTTTTTACTATAATTTTTATATATAAACTTTAAATGATAACTGGCAACAGAATTATTTTAATTTCGAATTAAGAATATTTTAAATTTATATAATTAGTGAAAATTTGTTTTAAAGTTTTGAATTTGATTTAGGAATTTTACAATGAATTTAGAAATTAATTGTAGTTTTTCAAGTGCTTTATTGTATAAAATTTTAATTTTTTGTATTGCTATATCTGTAGTGGTTTTGATTGTTTTTCAAATAACATAACTGAAGTTGTGTTTAGTATGGTTTGATTATATATATTTTTAGTATTTCATAATAGTTTTTTATTAATTAAAAATTAAATTATTAAGTAGTACTTTAAATACTTGTTGTCGTAGCTAATTGTTTGCTTTGAATTTTTATATTAGTTTCAAATCAAAAAAGTGTTGATGTTGTATAGTACTTTCACGGTTTTTGCTTAAATATACTGTACAGAGTGAAGATAAGTGTTAAGTAGTTTATTTTACGTATTTATAATAAATTTGAAAAAGTATATTAAAAACTTTAGACTAAACTATTAAAATAATTTTATGTGGTAAAATTATTTATTTTTTACGTAAAAAATTTTTTCATTTGTATATTCAATATATATTAGCTAAATTTAGAAGAGTACTGTTTTTGTGTATCGTTATGTCTGTGCATTTAGTGTTTTTCAATTTTTATTTGTTGGCAGGCCTGTGTAGCTCAGCGGCAGAGCACTTCCTTGGTAAGGAAGAGGTCCCGGGTTCAAGTCTCGGCACTGGCTCGTGTAGTCATAGTTTAGTTTTTTAAATGATAATAGTTAATTTGTTATGGCAAAAGAAAAATTTAATCGGTCGAAACCACATATTAATATTGGTACGATTGGTCATGTAGATCATGGGAAAACAACTCTTACTGCAGCTATTACTGCAGTTTTGGCAAAAAAAGGGCTTTCAGAGGTAAAGTCCTTTGATCAAATTGACAATGCTCCTGAAGAAAAAGAAAGGGGAATTACAATTAATACTACGCACATAGAATATGAAACAGAGACTCGCCATTATGCTCATGTAGATTGTCCTGGTCATGCTGATTATGTAAAAAACATGGTAACTGGAGCTGCGCAGATGGATGGTGCTATTATTGTTGTGGCAGCGACTGATGGTCCTATGCCTCAAACTCGCGAGCATATTCTTTTAGCTCGTCAAGTAAATGTTCCGAAATTGGTTGTTTTTATGAATAAAGTAGATCTTGTTGATGATCCAGAAATGTTGGAATTGGTTGAAATGGAAATGAGAGAATTACTTGATTTTTATCAATTTGATGGATCTAATACTCCAATTATACGTGGTTCTGCATTGGGTGGGTTGAATGGAAATCAGAAATGGGAAGAAAAAATTATGGATTTGATGAATACTATAGACACGTGGATTCCGCTTCCTGTACGTGATGTTGATAAACCGTTTCTTATGCCAGTTGAAGATGTATTTTCTATCACAGGTAGAGGTACTGTTGCTACTGGTCGTATTGAAACAGGAGTTGTAAAAACTGGGGAAGAGATCCAGATTATCGGATTGGGGTCTGATGGCAAAAAATCAGTAATTACTGGAGTTGAGATGTTTCGTAAAATTCTGGATGAAGGGCAAGCAGGTGATAATGTTGGTTTATTGCTTCGTGGAATAGACAAAAATGATGTTAAACGTGGAATGGTTATTACTCATCCAAACAAAATAAAACCATATACTAAAGTAAAGGCTGAAGTGTATATTTTAAAAAAAGAAGAAGGTGGTCGTCATACACCATTTCATAATAAATATCGACCTCAGTTTTATATTAGAACATTAGATGTAACAGGAGAAATTACTCTTCCTGATGGCACTGAAATGGTAATGCCAGGAGATAATGTTACTATAAACATTGAGTTGATTTATCCAGTAGCATGTAGCGAAGGTCTACGTTTCGCTATTCGTGAAGGAGGCCGTACTGTTGGGGCTGGGCAAATTACGGAAATTATAGAATGAATGAATCATAATCGTTGAATCCAGATCTCGATTATGTATTAATTATAAATAAAGTTATAAAATTATGTTTATAGAGTGTTTATGTTGTATGTTCAAAATTTATACAATTTTGATACGGGACTAGCTCAGTTGGTTAGAGCGTCGGTCTCCAAAACCGGCTGTCGGGAGTTCGAATCTCTCGTCCCGTGCTATTATCAATTATGAAAAGGAATATAATTAGCAGTATAAAGGAAATTTATAATGACCTTATGTATAAGGTTTCTTGGCCTACGAGAAAAGAATTATCAAGTAGTACTATCATTGTTATGATTGCATCTTTTGTTATGTCATTTGTGATTTTTTTAATTGATTTTAGTTTCGAAAATATTGTGTCATTTTTTTATAAAAATTTTAAGTAGTTAAAATTTTATATTTTTTATGAATTTGAATTATTCTCTATGTAAGAGATAAAAAATTTAAAATAATGTTTGATGTAGAAAAAAAATTTTATGTTTTACGGGCTGTTAGTGGAAAGGAATCTAAAGTCAAGGAATATTTAGAGACAGAAATAAAAAAAAATAATAGGTTAAAATCCTGTATTTCGCGTGTTATTGTTCCAACAGAAAAATTATTAAGAAGTTATGGGAGTGGTAAAAAATACAAAAAAGAACGTGTATTTTTCCCTGGGTATGTTGTTGTTGAGGCCATTTTGAATAGTGAAGTTATTCGTTTTATAAAAAATACTAATTTTGTAGCTGGATTTTTAGGGCATGGTAATCCTGTGCCTTTGCTTCCTTTTGAAGTAGATCGTATTTTGGGTAAAATGGATAAAATACAAAGTCGATCTGAAGAATTTTCTATAAATTACGTTATAGGAGAAGCTGTAAAAATTATTTTTGGCCCTTTTACAGGATTTCGTGGTGAAATAGATGAAATTTATTCTGATAAAAAAAGACTTAAAGTAATGGTTAAAATTTTTGGACGAAAAAGTCCTATTGAATTGGGATATTTACAAGTTGAAAAAGAGTAATTTTATATCTCATTTTTATGACTTGGTTATTTTGATTTTTTAGGTTAAAAATGTTTAAACTCTAAGTTTTTGTGTTTAAATGATTTAGAATGAAAAATGATTAAAGAAATTGCAGGAAAATTAAAATTACAAATTAAAGGAGGAGAAGCTAATCCATCTCCTCCAATAGGCCCTGCTTTAGGGTCTAAAGGCATTAATATCATGGAGTTTTGTAAGCAGTTTAATGCTAAAACTCAGCATGATTTGGGAAAGTTGTTGCCTGTTATAATTACATATTATGCTGATAAGTCTTTTGATTTTGTTGTAAAAAATCAGCCTGTTTCTGTTCAATTATTAGAAGTGCTTAAACTGAAAAACGGTTCTGCAGAACCAAATCGCAAAAAAATAGCTGAAATTACTTTAGAACAAGTGAAGATTATTGCTGAAAACAAATTAGTAGATCTAAATTGTTTTTCTATAGAATCTGCTATAAAAATGGTTATAGGGACAGCAAAAAGTATGGGTATAATTGTAAAATAATTAGATTAGTGTTAATATATAAGTCAAAGTAAAACTATTATTAAAATGTTGCAACATACATAGGAAAATTTAATGAGTAAACTTACAAGAAATCGAAAAGCAGTTTTGAATAAAATTGAAATTGGTAAAATATATTCTATTCAAGAAGCGTCTGTTTTGATAAAACAGATTACAATTACGAAATTTGATTCTTCTGTTGACATAGATGTTTGTTTGGGTATTGATACTCGTAAATCAAATCAAATTGTGAGAGGAGTTGTGTCTTTGCCATATGGAACAGGTAGAGAAATTAAAATCCTTGCTTTAGTTACCAGTGATAATGAGACTGTAGCTAAGGATGCAGGGGCTGATTATGTTGGTCTTGATGAATATATTGAAAAAATAAAAAATGGATGGACAGATATTGATGTGATTGTTACTCAGCCTTCTATTATGGGTAGAATAGGTATTTTAGGGAAAATATTAGGCCCGAAAGGGTTAATGCCAAATCCTAAAGTTGGGACTGTTACTAACGATGTTGGTATTGCTGTGGAAGAATTAAAAAAGGGGAAAATTGAATTTAAAGCAGATAAAGCCGGAGTAGTACATGCTTCTATTGGTAGGGTTTCGTTTACTTCTGAGCAGATTTGTGATAATGTTAAGGAATTTGTAACTTCTTTAATCAAGGTAAAACCTGCCGCATCAAAGGGGCCATACATTAAAAATATTTATCTTTCTAGTACCATGAGTCCAAGTTTAAACATCGATTTTAGATCGATAGATGAAAACTGAAAAATTAAATTTTTATGATAAAAAAAAATAAAATTGATACTGTCAAACAAATAGTTCCAGTCATAAAGAAGTACACGAATTTTTATTTAATTGATATTTCTTCGTTAAATGCACCGGCTACAAATGATTTAAGGATGGAGTGTTATAAACAAAAAATTGAATTGGTAGTTATCAAAAACACTTTGCTTAAAAAGGCTTTAGAACAAGTTGATGTAAATTTTTCTGTGTTAGATACTGTGCTTAAAGGAAACACTGCACTTATGTTTTCTGATAGAGTAACTAATCCAGCAATATTAATAAAAAAATTTCCTAATGGAGATAATGTTCTTAAATTGAAAGCAGCTTATATTTATGAGAGTTTTTATTTCGGAAATGAAAATTTAGATTTACTCGTCTCTATCAAGAGTAAAAATGAGCTTATATTTGATATTATTTTTTTATTGAAATATCCTTTTAAAAAAGTTGTTTCTTCTATTACTTTTAGTAAGCATATTATTCATAGTATTTTGATGGTTATTTCACAAGAAAAATAGAATTAAAATGTTTTATTGAGATGTGATTTCAGATATATCAGATGAAAATTAATTAAAAATTATATTAAAACATGACAGATTTGAAAATGTTCGCTGAACAATTAGTAAGTTTGACCGTAAAGGAAGTAAATGAACTTGCTGAAATTCTTAAAATTGAGTATGGGATTGAGCCGGCTAGTTCTGTGCCAATTGCTACGAAAGCAGCTGTAGCTGATGTTACAGAAGTAAAAAAAGAAGAAAAAACATCGTTTGATTTAGTTCTTAAAGAAGTTAGCACAAATAAGCTAGCAGTTATTAAATTAATTAAAGAATTGACTGGCCTCGGGTTAAAAGAAGCTAAAAATGTTGTAGATAATATTCCTACATCTTTGAAGGAAGGCGTCACAAAAGATGAAGCAGAATCTTTGAAAAAATCTTTGGAAGAAATTGGAGCAAAAGTTGAAATTAAATAGTTTAATCTATATGTTTATGTATTAGTTATCTACATATTGAATAATGGTTGTATATATTTGTAATATGTGAATTGTAGTTATTGTTGTGTGTTTTTTGTTTTGAAAGTTTTATTTTTTAGAATTTATTATTGTTACTTTGTTTTTTAAATGGAAAATAACAAAAGAATTAGTTTCTCTTCTGTGAGAATTCCTGTTGAATATCCAAATTTTCTTGAGGTACAATTAAAATCTTTTCGAGATTTTTTACAGTTAGATACTCCTCTAGAAAAGCGAAAGTATGAAGGTTTATATAAAATATGCAAAGATGTTTTTCCTGTTTCAGATATTCATAATAATTTTGTTCTTGATTTTTTAGATTATTATATTGATCCTCCGCGCTATTCTGTTGAAGAATGTATAGAAAGGGGTGTTACTTATAGTGTTTCTTTGAAAGCTAGGTTCAAATTATATTGTACTGATAACGATCATGAGGATTTTGATACCGTTATTCAAGAAGTTTATTTAGGGGCAATTCCTTATATGACAAAAAAAGGAACTTTTATTATTAATGGAGCAGAGAGAGTTGTAGTTTCTCAATTGCATCGTTCTGCTGGTGTGTTTTTTGGACAAAGTTTACATTCCAATGGAACAAAATTGTATTCAGCGCGCATTATTCCTACTAAAGGATCATGGATTGAGTTTACAACTGATATAAATAATGTAATGTATGCTTATATTGATCGTAGAAAAAAATTGCCTGTTACTACGCTTTTAAGGGCTATTGGTTTTGGTCATGATAAAGATATTTTAGATATATTTGATATAGCAGAAGAAATTGATGCAGATGCAAATAATTTAAAAAAAATAATTGGACGAAGGTTAGCTGCTCGTGTATTGAGAATTTGGATAGAAGATTTCGTTGACGAAGATACTGGTGAAGTTGTTTCTATAGAACGAAATGAGGTTGTTATGGATCGCGAAATGATAGTTGAAGAATCATGTATAGATAAAATTGTAAATTCAGGTGTTAAAACTATATTATTACACCGTGAAGATAAAAATCCTTCTGATTATACAATTGTGTATAATACTTTATTGAAGGATTTAACTAATTCAGAGCAAGATGCTGTATCATATATTTATAGGCAACTTCGTAATATGGATCCTGCTGATGATGTTAGTGCGAGGGAGGCGATACAAGATTTATTTTTTTCAGATAAAAAATATGATTTAGGGAAAGTTGGTCGGTATCGTATTAATAAAAAATTAAATTTATCGATATCTACAGATATAAGGGTTCTTACGAAAGAAGATTTTAGTGAAATTGTTAAATATTTGATTAAGTTAGCCAACTCGAAAATTGATGTAGATGATGTTGATCATTTGAGTAATCGTCGTGTTCGTACTGTTGGGGAACAATTGTCTAATCAATTTGGTATCGCTTTAGCTCGTACATCGCGCATTGTGCGTGAACGTATGAATGTAAGGGATAATGAATTGTTTACTCCAGTTGATTTGATTAATGTTAAAACTATTTCTTCTGTTATAAATACTTTTTTTGGAACAAATGCATTATCGCAGTTTATGGATCAAATTAATCCATTAACTGAGGTTACACATAAACGTCGTATGTCTGCTTTGGGCCCTGGTGGATTATCTCGTGAACGAGCTGGATTTGAAGTGCGTGATGTACATTATACACATTATGGCCGTTTATGTCCGATAGAGACTCCTGAAGGTCCAAATATTGGATTAATATCTTCTCTTTGTGTATATGCAAAAATTAGTGATATGGGATTTATTGAAACTCCTTATCGAAAAGTAAAAAATTCAAAAGTTGATTTTTCATTAAATGGAATAGTTTATTTAGCAGCGGAAGAAGAAGAAGGGAAAATTATTGCACAGGGAAATGCTTTGCTAAATACTGATGGGACATTTGCTTATAATCGTATTAAAGCTCGTAGAGATGCTGACTATCCAGTAGTATTGCCAAGCGAGGTTGAATTAATGGATGTATCTCCTACACAAATTGCTTCTGTTGCAGCTGCTTTAGTTCCTTTTTTAGAGCATAATGATGCTAATCGTGCATTAATGGGTTCTAATATGATGAGACAAGCAGTTCCTTTATTGGACCCTGAAGCTCCGATTGTTGGAACTGGCTTAGAGAGTCAATTAATAAATGATTCTTGTACACAAATTATTTCAGAAGGTGTTGGTGAAGTTGTGTTTGTTGATGCTACACGGATTGATATTAAATATGATAAGACAGATAAAGAAAGATTTATTAGTTTTGACTCTGAAGTCAAATCATATACTATTTCTAAATTTAAAAAAACAAATCAAAATACTTCAATAAATTTGCGTCCAATTGTTAGAAAAGGTGATCGAGTAAAGGAAGGTCAAATATTGACTGATGGTTATGCTAGTGAAAATGGAGAATTGGCATTAGGTAAAAATTTGAGAGTAGCATTTATGCCTTGGAGGGGATATAATTTCGAGGACGCAATAGTTATTAGCGAGAGAGTGGTGAGAGAAGATATTTTTACTTCTATTCATATAGACGAGTACCTTTTAGAAGTGCGTGAAACTAAACGTGGTGTAGAAGAGTTGACCAGTGAGATCCCTAATATGAGTGAAGAAGCAACAAAAAATTTGGATGAGAATGGGATTGTTCGTGTTGGTGCACGTATAGTTCCAGGTGACATATTGATTGGAAAGGTCACTCCTAAGGGTGAGTCAGATCCTTCTCCAGAAGAGAAACTTCTTAGGGCTATTTTTGGAGAAAAAGCAGGGGACGTAAAAGATGCTTCTTTAAGAGCTTCTTCGTCATTGAATGGAGTAGTTATTGGTAGCCATCTTTTTTCTAAAGCTATCAAAAAAAATAAATCTCGTAAGGATAATAAAGAAAATCTTATTCAGTTAAATAAGAATTATGAATTAAATTTAATTGATCTTAAGTCGATTTTAGTTAAAAAGCTTTTGTATTTGATTGGAGATGAACTTTCGCAAGGAGTAAAAGATTCTATGGGAATTGATTTAGTTCCTAAAGGAGCAAAATTTTCTGAAGAAGAATTAAAAAAAATTGATTATACTTCTGTGCAGGTTTCTAAGTGGACTATTGATGATGATAGAAATCATATGATAAGTACTTTAATTTTTAATTATGTAAAAAAATATAAACAGCTTGATGCTGAATTAAAGCGAAAAGAATTTGGGTTTATAGTTGGTGACGAGTTGCCTCCTGGTATTCTCCAAGTAGCGAAGGTGTATATTGCGAAAAAACGAAAATTGCAAGTAGGAGATAAAATGGCTGGTCGTCATGGTAATAAAGGAATTGTTTCTCGTATTGTGCGAGATGAAGATATGCCTTTTTTGTCAGATGGCACTCCTGTTGATGTCGTATTAAATCCATTAGGAGTTCCTTCTCGTATGAATTTAGGTCAAATTTTTGAAACTGTACTTGGTTGGGCTGGTGAAAAGTTAGGAGTAAAATTTGCTAGTCCAATTTTTGATGGGGCTTCTTTAGAAGATTTAAATGAATGGACAGATAAAGCAGGATTGCCTCGTTACGGGAAAACATATCTTTATGATGGAAGGACAGGAGAACGGTTTGATCAGCCAGCAACTGTTGGTGTTATATATATGTTGAAATTAGGACATATGGTTGATGATAAAATGCATGCAAGATCTGTTGGCCCTTATTCATTGATAACACAGCAGCCTCTAGGAGGAAAAGCTCAGTTAGGTGGTCAACGTTTTGGTGAAATGGAAGTTTGGGCACTTGAGGCATTTGGAGCGTCTTTCATTTTACAAGAAGTACTTACTATTAAATCTGATGATGTACTTGGTCGTGCTAAAGCTTATGAGGCGATTGTTAAAGGTAATCCAATGCCAACACCAGGAATTCCAGAATCATTGAATGTTTTGTTATATGAAATGCGTGGATTGGCTTTGAATATCACTTTAGAGTAGATGTTAGTAACTATTATTTAACTAACAATAAAAATTATTAAAGATTTATTTTTTATTTACATTGAAATGTTGTTATGACTTTTAAAAGAGAAAGTAGTAAGACTAAAAATTTTTCTAAAATACTAATTAATTTAGCGTCATCTGATGATATTTTATCACAGTCGAGTGGAGAAGTGTTGAAACCAGAAACAATTAATTATCGAACATATAAACCTGAGCGTGATGGTTTATTTTGTGAGCGTATTTTTGGTCCAGTAAAAGATTATGAATGTCACTGTGGTAAGTATAAACGTATTCGTTATAGGGGAGTTGTATGTGACCGTTGTGGAGTAGAGGTTATTGAAAGAAAAGTGCGTAGAGAACGAATGGGACATATTCAGTTAGTGGTTCCTGTTGTACATATTTGGTATTTTCGCTCGTTGCCAAATAAAATAGGTTATTTACTAGGTTTATCATCAAAAAAAATAGATACAATTATTTACTATGAGCGTTTTGTTGTGATTCAGCCAGGAATTACAAACAAGGAAGTATATGATCTGTTATCTGAAGAAGAATATTTAGAAATATTAGAATCTTTACCAATTGGAAATAACCAATTAGATGATGTTGACCCAAATAAATTTATTGCAAAAATGGGAGGAGATGCAATTTATGATCTTTTGACTCGTTTGGACTTAGATGCTCTCTCTAACGAATTGAGGCATAAAGCGTATAATGATACTTCACAACAAAGGAAAAATGATGCGCTAAAACGTTTACAAGTAGTTGAGTCTTTTCGAATTTCTAAAAATAGAAATCGTCCAGAATGGATGGTAATAAAGGTTGTCCCTGTTATTCCTCCTGAGTTGCGTCCATTGGTGCCATTAGATGGTGGGCGTTTCGCTTCATCTGATGTGAATGATTTATATCGTAGAGTGATTATTCGTAATAATCGATTAAAAAGGTTAATAGGTATTAAAGCACCTGATATTATTTTGCGAAATGAAAAACGAATGTTGCAAGAGGCAGTTGATTCATTGTTTGACAATTCACGTAAGTCGAGTGCAGTTAAAACAGATAGCAATCGTCCATTAAAATCATTGTCTGATAACTTAAAAGGCAAACAGGGTCGTTTTCGTCAAAATTTGTTAGGTAAGAGAGTAGATTATTCTGCTCGTTCAGTAATTGTTGTTGGTCCTGAATTAAAAATGCATGAATGCGGGTTACCAAAAAATATAGCGGCGGAGCTTTATAAACCTTTTATTATTCGTAAATTGATTGAGCGTGGTGTTGCTAAGACGGTAAAATCTGCAAAAAAAATTGTAGATAAAAAAGATTCAGTTATTTGGGATATACTAGAATATGTGATGAAAGGTCATCCTGTTTTATTGAATCGTGCTCCA
Source organism: Candidatus Azobacteroides pseudotrichonymphae (assembly GCA_002091395.1). Taxonomy (GTDB): domain Bacteria; phylum Bacteroidota; class Bacteroidia; order Bacteroidales; family Azobacteroidaceae; genus Azobacteroides; species Azobacteroides pseudotrichonymphae_A. The sequence goes on along the minus strand of AP017913.1, from coordinate 567,449 downwards.
ACTTTACATCGTTTAAGTATTCAAGCATTTCAACCGAAATTAATAGAAGGTAAGGCTATTCAACTGCATCCACTATCTTGTACAGCATTTAATGCTGATTTTGATGGAGATCAAATGGCTGTTCATCTTCCTTTAGGTAATGAGGCTATTTTAGAGGCACAAATACTTATGTTAGCTTCTCATAATATATTAAATCCTGCTAATGGAGCTCCTATTACTATTCCTTCTCAGGATATGGTATTAGGGTTGTTTTATATTACTAAAATACGTGGAGGAGCGAAGGGTGAAGGGTTGAAATTTTATGGAATAGAAGAAGCAATAATTGCTTATAATGAAAAAAAAGTTGATATACATGCTCTTGTTAAAGTTTGTGTTGATGATATAGATGAAAAAGGCAATTTTATTAATCATATGGTTGAAACTTCTGTTGGTCGTGTGATTGTTAATGAATTTGTTCCAAAAGCTATAGGATTTGTCAATGAAGAATTGTCTAAAAAATCTTTAAAAAATATTATTGGTGATGTGATAAAAATTTGTGGGATATCACGTACGGCTCAGTTTTTAGATGATATCAAAAACTTAGGTTATACAATGGCTTTTAAAGGTGGGTTGTCTTTTAATTTAGATAATATTATTATTCCGAAAGAAAAAGACGTGTTCATACAAGAAGGCTATAAAGAAGTAGAAGAAATTTTGAGCAATTATAGTATGGGAATAATTACTTACAATGAGCGTTATAATCAAATTATTGATACGTGGACACATGTTAATTCTAGGTTATCGGATGTTTTAATAAAGCAATTGCAAGATGATGACCAAGGGTTTAATCCCGTTTTTATGATGTTAGAATCTGGTGCTCGTGGTAGTAAAGAACAAATAAGACAATTATCAAGTATGCGTGGATTGATGGCAAAGCCACAAAAAAGAGGAACAGAAGGTGGGCAAATTATTGAAAATCCAATTCTTTCTAATTTTAAAGAAGGGTTGTCTGTATTAGAGTATTTTATTTCTACTCATGGAGCACGTAAAGGATTGGCTGATACAGCTTTAAAAACTGCTGATGCTGGATATTTAACTCGTCGACTAGTAGATGCATCTCATAATGTAATTGTTAATGAAGAAGATTGTGGAACATTGCGTGGATTAGTTGTAACTAAGTTGAAAAAAAATGAAGATTTAGTGGCTTCTCTTTATGATCGTATTTTAGGTCGTGTTTCTGTAAGTGATATTAAACATCCGATAACTGGTGAAATTCTTGTTCATGCTGGGAATGAAATTGTAGAAAAGCAGGCATTAGATATTCAAAATTCATCTATAGAATGTATTGAAATACGGTCTGTGCTTACTTGTGAATCTAAAAAAGGTGTTTGTTCAAAGTGTTATGGTCGTAATTTATCAACTGGCAAGATGGTTCAATTAGGTGAAGCTGTAGGAATTATTGCAGCTCAATCAATTGGAGAACCAGGAACTCAATTAACTTTGCGTACATTTCATGTAGGTGGAATTGCTTCTAATATTGCGATTGAAAACAATGTAATTTCTAAATATAATGGTGCTTTAGCGATAGATGATCTACGTGTTGTACAAGTCGATGAAAAAAAAAATAATTATTTTATAGTTGTTAGTCGTCTTGCAGAAATGCGTATTATTGATGATTGTACAAAAGCTGTTTTAGCAACATATAATATTCCATATGCTGCTAAATTGTTTTTTAATGACGGAGATACTGTTAAAAAAGGAGATTTACTTTTTGAATGGGATGCTTTTAATTCTAGTATTATCTCAGAAGACAGTGGAAAATTTCATCTTGAAAATGTAATTGAAAATATTACATATAAGAAGGAGTATGATGAACAAACTGGTTTGAAAGAAATGGTTATTATAGAGTCTCGTGATAAAACAAAAATTCCTATTGCTCATGTTTTGAATGAAAATGAAGAAATAAATAAGACATATAATTTGCCATTGGGAGCTCGTATTGTGAAAAAAGAGGGTGATTTAGTTAAAATAGGTGATGTACTAGTTAAAATTCCTCGTCTTGCCGCTAAGACTGGTGATATTACTGGAGGCCTTCCTCGTGTAACAGAATTATTTGAAGCTCGCAATCCTTCAAATCCGGCAATTGTGTCTGAAATTGATGGAGAGGTTTCTTTTGGTAAAATTAAACGTGGGAGTCGTGAAATAATAGTAACTTCTACTAAAACTAGAGATTCTAAGGCTTATTTTATTCCATTATCAAAGCAAATTCTTGTTCAAGAAAATGATTATATCCGTGCCGGAATGGCACTTTCCGATGGAATTGTTACTCCAGCAGATATCTTGGCTATTAATGGAGCAACAGCTGTACAAGAGTATATTGTAAATGAAATTCAGGATGTATATCGTTTACAGGGTGTAAAAATTAATGATAAGCATTTTGAAGTGATTGTGCGGCAAATGTTGCGTAAGGTTGAAATTATAGATCCTGGTGATACTAAATTTGTTGCAAAACAGTTAGTTGATAAAGATGATATAGACAATGAGAACAATTGTATTTGGAATATGAAAATTGTTGTTGATGCGGGTGATGCTTCTAATATAAAATTGGGAGAATTGATAACAGTGCGTAAATTTCGAGAAGAAAATTCTGTTCTGAAAAGGCGGAATTTAAAATTGATAAAAGTGCGAGATTCTATGCCAGCTACAGTGACACAGATTTTGCAAGGGCTTACACGGGCTGCTTTACAAACATCTAGTTTTATTTCGGCAGCTTCATTTCAAGAAACTACTAAGGTGTTAAACGAGGCTGCTATTAGAGGAAAAGTTGATATGTTAGTAGGCATGAAAGAGAATGTAATTTGTGGCCATTTGGTTCCAACAGGGACTGGATTGAAAAAATACGATAGGATCGTAGTAGATGTTGTAGAACAAAACAAGTTGACAAAGTAAAATATTCTGCTTCGCTTTGAATGATTTATTAATAAAAAAAGTTAGTTTGTACATTCGTAAATATGATTTGTTACCAAAATTTCCTGGGAAAATTATTGTTGGAGTAAGTGGAGGTGTAGATTCATCTGTTTTACTTTACGTTTTGTATCGTTTAGGTTATAATTGCCAAGCAGCTCATTGTAATTTTCATTTAAGGGGGAAAGAGTCATTGAGAGATGAAATACAGGCTTGTTCATTAGCTTATTCTATGAATATGAATTTTTTTAAAAAAGATTTTAATACATGGGATGATGCTAAAAAAAAAAAGATTTCTTTAGAAATGGCTGCACGTGAACTTCGTTATGAATGGTTTGAGAATCTAAGACAAGAACAAAATGCAGAAGTAATAGCCGTGGCTCATCATAGGTTGGATAATATAGAAACATTGTTGTTAAATTTAATACGTGGCACTGGTATTAGAGGATTAGTTGGAATTAAATTTAAAAGTAAAAATGTAGTTCGTCCATTATTGTGTATTTCAAAACAAGAAATAGTACAGTTTGCAATAGATAATAAAATAGTTTATATAACTGATTCAAGTAATTCTAAAGAAGTATTTAAACGTAATAAGATTCGATTTAAATTGCTTCCATTATTGCGTACATTAAATCCATCAATTGATCAAACATTGTTGTATGTTATAAGAAATTTAGAAGAAGTTGCAAAAATTTATGATGCTCATATTAAAATAGTAAAAGATGATGTATTCAATTCAAATACAGGTATAATAGACATTAAAAAATTGCGGAATTTACCTTCTCCTGAGTCTGTATTGTTTGAAATTTTAAAGGAATATGGATTTAATAGAAATGTTGTATATAGTATAACACGAGCAATTGAAGCAAATAATTTGTCTGGAAAAGTATTTTGTACGTCTAGATATTTGTTGGTAAAAAATAGAGATCAATTTTTACTTGTTCCTCGTAATGAAAATGATGAAAATAAAATTTATAAAATAGATCAAAATGAAAAAAGAATTACAATTCCAACCAAAATGGAAATATGCTATGAAGATGTAAGAAATGATTTTAAAATAGAATGTGATTCTAATATTGCTTATTTTGATATAAAGAAATTACAATTTCCATTACAATTAAGAAAATGGAGAAATGGTGATAAGTTTATTCCATTTGGAATGAGAAATTTTCAAAAATTAAGTGATTATTTTAGTAATCATAAGTTTAGTAGACTAGAAAAAAAAAATATATGGATACTTTGTTCAGGAGATGATATAATCTGGATTGTTGGAGAAAGAATAGATCATCGTTATAGGATATGTTCATTAACTAAAAAAGCAGTTATTTTTAAATATTTTGGATAATGAAAAAATCAGTTTATTCATTTTAATATAAAATTGTTTATATATGATAATTTGTTAGTAGTTTTTTATGGGAATTTTATGTGTGTTTTTCGTAATTAATTGAGTACAATTCATAAGTTATTTTTATGCAACATTATAATATTTTGCAATTGCAAAAGATGAGTCGAGATGATTTAATTGTTTTAGCAATAAAGCTTGGGTTAAAAAAAATTAATAAATTAGAAGAGAGTGAGCTTATTTATCAAATTTTGGATCAACAAGCAATTATTAATGCTTCGAATAAAATTGAATCATCAAAGGTTACTAATTCTAGTAAAAAACGCGGGCGTCCACGAAAAAATCAACCAAAAATAGTAAAAGATTTTGATCGTGAATCAGTAGTAGAAGTTGGTAATGATGTAAAAATTCTGAAAACTTCAGAATCAATTAAAAGCATTGATGAGAAAAAAAATGATAAAAAAGTAACTTCTTCCGAAGTTAATCTAAATCGATCTAATTTATTTTCAAACTCAACAAATAAAAATTTAACAACAACTTCTTTTGACAAAAAAACAGAAAGTTTTGAAGAATCTAAAATAAAAGGAGAGAGATTTAGTAAAAAATATGAACAAAATGTTCAAAATAATTCTTATAAAATAAAAAATAAAAAAAATAAAACAGACTTAGTAGTTTCTTCTCGTCCTAAATATACCTGGAATCCAGTATTAAATATTAAAAAAAAAAATAATGAAGAACATGTTGAAAATAGTAAAAATATTGATCAAAACAGTAGTAATATTATTTCTGATTTGGAAGGCATATTGCAGGGTACAGGAGTGTTAGAAGTTAGTCAAGAAGGGTATGGATTTTTACGTTCAGCAGATTATAATTATCTTTCATCGCCTGATGATATATATATATCATCAGGGCAAATCAGATTATTTGGATTAAAAACAGGAGATGTAGTAGCTGGTCCTATTAGGCCTCCTAGAGAAGGAGAAAAGTTTTTTGCGTTGGTTAGAGTAGAGTTGATTAATGGATTATCTCCTGAAAAAGTTAGAGATCGTCTACCTTTTGATCATCTTATTCCGTTATTTCCGGAAGAAAAATTTAATTTAGCATGTAGTGTTAATCCAAAAATTACAGATAAACTTTCTTCTCGTGTAGTAGATTTGTTTACTCCAATAGGTAAAGGGCAACGAGGACTTATTGTAGCTCAGCCTAAAACTGGCAAAACTATTCTTTTGAAAAATATTGCAAATTCTATTGCGTGGAATCATCCAGAAGTTTATATGATTGTATTATTGATTGGAGAACGTCCAGAAGAGGTGACTGATATGCAACGAAGTGTTGACGCTGAAGTAATCGCTTCTACATTTGATGAGCCAGCAGATCGACATGTAAAAATTGCAGAAATTATTCTAAATAAATCTAAAAGAATGGTAGAATGCAGATATGATGTGGTTATTTTGTTAGATTCAATCACTCGTCTAGCTCGAGCATATAATACAATACAACCAGCCTCTGGCAAAGTGTTATCAGGAGGTGTAGACGCTAATGCTTTACAAAAACCTAAGCGTTTTTTTGGAGCTGCTCGTAAAATTGAAAGAGGTGGTTCATTGACAATTATTGCTACTGCATTAACTGAAACAGGCTCTAAAATGGATGATGTAATTTTTGAAGAATTTAAAGGAACAGGTAATATGGAATTACAATTAGATCGTAAATTGTCTAATAAACGTATTTATCCAGCAGTAGATATTGTAGCTTCTAGTACTCGACGGGATGATTTATTACAGGATAGAAATACTGTTAATCGTATGTGGATTTTACGTAAGTATTTATCTGATATGAATAGTTCAGAAGCAATGGAATTTGTTAAAGGAAGGATGGAAAATACGTCTAATAATGAAGAATTTTTACTTTCTATGAATGAGTAATTCAATAAACATTACATTTTTTCAGGGACATCAATTCCTAGTAGTTTGAATCCTGCTTTAATTACTTTTCCTGTATTGTATGATAACACTAAGCGAAATATTCGTATCATATCAATTTTCTCTCTTAATATTGTATGGTTGTTGTAAAATTGGTTGTATTCTTTTGCTAAATCGTATGTGTAATTGGCAATTATAGAAGGATTTAAATAATCAGCTGCTTCTTGAATAATTTCCGGGAAATTTGATAGTAATTGTATAATATTTTTTTCTTTTTCATCAATTTGAATGTTTTTTAACACGCATTTAGTGTTCAATATTTCAGTATTTGATTTTCTCAAAATGGATTGAATCCGTACATAAGTATATTGAATAAATGCTCCAGTATTACCATTGAAATCTATAGATTCTTTTGGATTGAAAACTATGTTTTTGTGCGGATCGATTTTTAGTATAAAATATTTTAAAGCTCCAAGTCCTATTATTTTGTATAGCTCGTTTTTTTTATTAGCATATTCTTTTAATTTTCCTAATTCATCAGATTTTTTTTTTGCATTTTGTATCATTTCATTAATTAAGTCATCTGCATCTACAATTGTTCCTTCTCGAGATTTCATTTTTCCATCAGGAAGTTCAACCATTCCATAAGAAAAATGTACTAAATTTTTACTAAAATCGAATCCTAATTTATTCAATAATAAAGAAAGTACGTGAAAATGATGATTTTGTTCATTTCCTACAACATAAATCATTTTATTGAAAGAATAATCATCAAATCGTAATTTTGCTGTACCAATATCTTGAGTTATATAAACAGATGTGTTATCAGAACGGAGTAACAATTTATCGTCAAATCCATCGTGAGATAAATTTGCCCAAATTGACCCGTCATTTTTTTTGTAAAAAATACCATTTTCAAATCCTTTCAATATGTGTTTCCTCCCTTCTGTATAAGTTTGAGATTCGTAGTAAATTTTATCAAAATTGATTCCCAAAGTTTTGTAAGTTTCTTCAAATCCAGCATATACCCAGTTGTTCATTGTTTCCCATATGTGTATGGTTTTTGGATCTTTATTTTCCCATTTTCGAAGCATTTCACGAGCTTCAAGCATTAACGATGATTTTTCTTCTGCTTCTTTTTGAGTTAATCCTTTAGTTTTTGTTGCTAATATTTCTTTTTTGTATTCATTGTTAAATTTAGTATAATAGTTTCCAACTAAATGATCTCCTTTCTTCTTAGAAGAATTTGGAGTTTCTCCATTTCCCCATTTTTCCCATGATAACATAGATTTACAAATATGAATTCCTCGATCATTAACAATATTTGTTTTTATTACTCGATTCCCAGTGGCTTTTAATATTTCTGAAATACTGTGCCCTAATAAAATATTGCGTACATGTCCTAAATGTAGTGGTTTATTAGTGTTAGGTGATGAATATTCTACTATGATTAATGGGTTACTAATTAAAGGGTTTTTTATACCATAATTATCTATTTTATGAATATTATTTAAAATATCAATCCAATACTTTTGTGCAAAAGTAAGATTTAAAAACCCCTTAATTGCATTGTATTTGATAATAATAGATTGATTTTTTAGTAAAAAATCGCCAATTTCTTTTGAAGTTTGTTCTGGATTTTTTTTTGATATTTTTAGTAAATGGAAAACAATTAGTGTTAAATCTCCTTTAAATTCTTTTTTTGTTTTTTGTATTTTTATTAAAGATTTAGGAATTGCTGATGCATATAAGTTTTTTAAATTTTGTCGTATTAATTCTTTAATATTCATAAACTTAAATTTAAGTGAACGGGCTGATTTTGTATATCGTTAATATTCAACATTTAATGTATTTTAGTTATAATTATTTATTCTGTATTTTTTGTTTCTATAGTTGGTTACGAACTATCATAAATATATCATTTTTAATGTACGAATTAGATCTGTTGATGTCAAATTTATAAATTTTGTTTGATTTTTTTGATTGAATAGTACAGTTCAGTAATTTCTTATTAAGAATATAGTTTAGTTGATCAATGTTTATTTATAAAAAATATATTTAAGTAATATTAATAATATTGTCAATATTATTAATATTTGTGTCCATTTATAAAATAAAAATGTGCGAGTTACTAATAAAAATGAAATTATTGAAATAATAAAAAATCTGATAGTGTTTGATGTAATTAATAGTTAACAGTAGATTTATATATTTCTTGTAAAAGACTTGATCGCGTTATTGCAATTTTAAAAAATATGAAAATGAAAAGTTCAAAAAGCAAAATTAGTAGAAATATGTATGTTTTTGATTTTTAATTAGGAGATTGTGATAACTAATTGTATTATTGACAACCATTGTTAAGATGTGTTCACTTTATAAGTGAAATCAATTTAAAATAATTTTTCATAGAAAAAATGTTAGTCTACATTATTTCAAAATGATAAATTGTAATATTTATAACGTTTACAACAAGATGAATAAAAAATTATTTTTTAGCTTAAATCTTAGGTTAATATTTTTATGGTAAATAATATCAAATTTATACAGTGTTAGCGAATACAGTTTTGTCATTTCACTTTTTATTTAAAAATTTCTTTTTTATTTAGATTTTATTCTTTAATTGTTCTAAGATTATTTTCATGCTTTTCAATTGAAGATTATTTTCGTGTAGTTTTTTTCTTACTGGTTCTCATTATAGTAGGATTTAAAATTTATAAACTTAATATTTATCATAGTTAATTAATTTTAGTATATTCGATATTTTCGTATTTTAAGTATATTTTTGATGCGTATTTCAGTGAATGGTTTTCAGACAAAAATTATCAGTAATTTTTGCAAAAATGAAAATTACTGATGTTATGTTTTTTGTTAAAAAATAACAAACATTTTTCAAATGTATTTTTTGTTTGTAAAAAATACTTATTTTTACCTATCATTAGTAGTATTCATCGATAGATTATTTGTATTATATGAGTCTTCAAATCATTGTATTGGCTAAACAAGTACCTGATACACGTAACGTGGGAGGAAATGCTATTAATAAAGATGGAACTGTTAACAGATCTGTGTTGCCAGTAATTTTTAATCCAGAAGATTTGAATGCTTTAGAACTGGCATTTTCTTTAAAAGAACAATATTCTGGCTCTGTCATTACTTTATTAACTATGGGACCGCCTCGTGCAGCTGAAATTATCCGTGAAGGTTTATTCAGGGGAATTGATATGGGGTATCTTCTTACCGATCGTGTTTTTGCTGGTTCAGATACGCTAGCTACAAGTTATATTTTATATATGGCAATTAAAAAAATTGGTGTTTTTGATATAATTATTTCTGGGCGGCAAGCGATAGATGGCGATACGGCGCAGGTAGGACCGCAGGTTGCAGAAAAGTTAAAGATTCCGCAGATTACTTATGTAGAAAAAATTCAATCAATTAAAAATAGTAAAATCGTTGCTGAGCGTCGTTTGGAACGTGGTGTAGAAATAGTAGAGTGTGAATTGCCTATATTAGTAACGGTCAATGCTTCTGCTTCAGAATGTCGGCCAAGAAATGCAAGATTAGTTCAAAAATATAAGCATGCAAAAACTTTATTTGAAAAAAAGATAGGAAGTGAAATTTATACTGATTTATACAATATTCGACCATATTTAAATTTAGTCGAATGGAATGCTACTGATATAAAAGCTGATAATAAACAATGTGGATTTTCTGGGTCACCAACGAAAGTAAAAAAAATAGAAAACGTTGTTTTCAAGGTAAAAGACAGTAGAAGATTTAATTCTTCTGATTCTCAAATTGAAGAATTTATATTAGAATTGATCAAAAATCATGCAATAGTTTAATTTATGAATAGTTTGTTTGTATATCTTGAAATAGAAAATGGAACAGTTGAAGATGTTAGTTTTGAATTGCTCACAAAAGGCAGAGAATTAGCTAATAGATTGAATTGTTTATTAGAGGCTGTAGCTATTGGGAGTCAGTTGGATAAAATTGAAAAACATGTGTCTTTTTATGGTGTTGATATATTACACATATTTGATGATGTACGGTTGTCACCATATACAACTTTGCCTTATACTTCTATATTGATTAAACTTTTTTTAGAAGAAAAACCGCAAATATTTTTAATTGGGGCTACAAACATTGGTAGAGATTTGGCTCCCCGCGTTTCTTCAGCTTTATTTAGTGGATTAACTGCTGATTGTACATCTTTGGAAATTGGCGATCATAAAGAGAAGAAAACTAATAAAATATATACTAATCTTTTATATCAAATTCGGCCAGCTTTTGGAGGAAATATCATAGCTACTATTGTTAATCCAGATAATCGTCCTCAAATGGCTACTGTTCGTGAAGGAGTTATGAAGAAGATGATTTATGATATTGATTATAAGTGTAAAATTATCTCTCATGAGATCACAAAGTATGTTTTGGCTTCTGATTTCGCCGTAAAAATAATTGATAGGCGTCTTGAATCTTCGATGGTGAATATTAAAAATTCTTCCATTATCATTGCAGGAGGATATGGTGTAGGTTCGAGAGAGGCTTTTGGCTTGCTTTATAATTTAGCTGATATTATTGGCGGTGCAGTTGGAGCTTCTAGATCTGCTATAGATGCTGGTTTTTCTGAGCTAGATCGCCAAATTGGTCAAACTGGACTTACTGTTCGACCTAAGTTGTATATTGCTTGTGGAATTTCAGGTCAGATTCAGCATGTTGCTGGTATGCGTGATTCTTCTATAGTTGTTTCTATTAATAGCGATCCAGTAGCACCTATTAATGATATTGCTGATTATGTAATTATTGGAAATGTAGAAACTGTTATTCCTAAAATAATTAAATACTATAAAAATAATAGTAAGTAGTTAGGTGTTTTTGTTTTTTATGCATATTTAATAAACGAAAGTTTTGTATCAAATGCGTCTTTAATTCGTGTTTGTTGTGTGCTTACGTTTTAACTGATAAATTAAGTAACTACTAAAAATTTTTGAAAAATCATGGCTAATTTTTTTTTAGATAATGCATCTTTAAAATATCATCTTCGGCATAATTTGATGAAACGTATTGTAGAATTGAAGGAACGTAGTTTTATAGATAAAAATCGATTTGATTATGCTCCAGTCGATTTTGAAGATGCGATGGATAGTTATGAAATGGTTATGGAAATTGTGGGGGATATAATGGCTAATGTTGTTGCCACTAACGCAGCAGATGTAGATCGTTTAGGTAGTAGAGTAGACAACGGCAGAGTACAATATGCTTCAGGCACATCACGTAATTTACAAATTGTAACTAAAGCCGGTCTTATGGGGCTTTCAATGCCTCGGCGTTTTGGAGGATTAAATTTTCCAATGGTTACGTTTATTATGGCTTCAGATATGGCAGCACGTGCAGATGCTGGATTCTGCAATCTTTGGGCTTTACAAGACTGTATCATAACTTTATATGAATTTGGAAATGAACAGCAGCATAATCAATTTATTCCACGCGTATGTTGTGGAGAAACTTTGTCAATGGATTTGACTGAGCCAGATGCTGGGTCAGATTTACAAGCTGTAATGCTAAAAGCTGTTTATGATGAAAAAGAAAATTGTTGGAGGCTAAATGGAGTTAAACGATTTATTACTAATGGTGATGCTGATATTCATCTTGTTTTAGCTCGTTCAGAAAAGGATACTAAGGATGGTCGTGGGCTTTCTATGTTTATTTATGATAAAAGAGATGGAGGAGTTGATGTGCGGCGAGTTGAAGATAAAATGGGAATTAAAGGCTCTCCTACGTGTGAATTGATTTACAATAATGCTAAAGCACAATTATGTGGAGAACGCAAATATGGGCTGATTAAATATGTAATGTCTTTAATGAATGGAGCTCGTTTAGGAATTATGGCGCAAGCAACTGGCATTTCAGAAGCTGCTTATCGTGAAGCGGTAATATATGCAAAAGAAAGAAAACAGTTTGGTAAAACTATTATTGAATTTCCTGCTGTTTACGAAATGATTGCTAATATTAAAGCAAAGTTGGATGCTTCTAGATCTATTCTTTACGAAACTGCTCGTTTTGTAGATATGTATAAGATATTGGAGGAGATTGCTAAAGAACGTATGTTAAATGATACAGAGAAGTTAGAGTTGAAAAAATATAAAAAATTAGCTGACGCTTTTACTCCTCTTGGTAAAGCCATGAATACTGAGTATGCTAATCAAAACACTTATGATTGTATTCAAATTCATGGTGGATCTGGTTTTATGAGGGATTACGTTTGTGAACGCTTGTATCGTGATGCTCGCATTACTAATATTTATGAAGGTACTACACAATTACAAATTGTAGCTGCTATTCGACATGTTTTAACCAATACGTATCTAAACGCAGTAAAAGAATATCAAGAAATTCCATTGATTTCAAAATTAGATAATTTTGGACAGAAGTTGTTAAGATTAGTTGAAATTTATAAGCAATTAGTTGAGAAAGTGGCTTCTACTAGAAATACAGAATATATTGACTTTCAATCACGTCGTTTAGTAGAATGCGCATGGTATATTGTATCAGGTTATTTATTACTTATAGATGCCAATAAAAATTTTAATGAGTTTGGATGCTCTGCAGTAGTATATATTAATTACGGAGAATCAGAAGTAAAAAAGATTCAAAATCTTATTGATACCTTTAATATTGAAAATTTAAAATTTTACAAATTTAATTGTGATAATTAAAATTCTATAATTTTTTATTACTAAATTCACACCCGCAGTATGATTGGTTATAAAAAGATTTTTTTTTTAAAGAGATTTGTTTGTGTTTTAGTAATTTGTTTTCAACATAGTTTTCCCCAAAAAATTTTATACTAGGATAGTTTGAAATAGCCCATTCTCCTGCTTCTGTAATTTGTTCAATGTTCTTCCACTTAGAAGATGTTAAAGTTGTAGATATTTTTTTTATTTTTTTTAAGTTTGCTAACTTGGCAGTTTCATAAAGGCGCATCTTAAAACACTCTATGCAACGAATTCCGTTTTCTGGTTGTTTTTCCAATCCATTAATAGCGGTTAACCATAGTTTATGATCATACCTTCCATTTATAAACGGAAAATCTACAGATTTAGCATAACGTATTAATTCATTTTTACGAATTTCATATTCTTCTCTAGGGTAGATATTTGGATTAAAAAAGAAAATCGTAACGCGTATGTTATGTGCTAATGCCCATTCTATTGCTGATACAGAGCAAGGGGCACAACACGCGTGGAGTAATATCATACAAGAAATTCGTAAAAATAAAATATTTTATATTTATATCCAATTTATTTTGTGAATATATATTAACTTTTTTTTTAAGTTTTGTTTTAATGTAATCTTTTTTATATTTACACAGTGTTGTTTGAAGTTTTTTTTAATTGTTAGTAAGTTAATAATGTGTGTAAATAAAATTGTTAACTAAGTTAGTTTTCGCGAAATTATTAGTTGTTAAGTTATTTTATTTTTGATAGTAAAGTTTACAAATTAAAATTTGTTATGATTGTTAACCTAGTATTTATTTTTTGAATTGTGATGATTAGTCATAAACTGTTTTGTTTTGTTTTGTTTGTATTGAAAAGATACAAATCTGTAATTTTTGAAAAAAGTTTCAGTAAAAAACTGAATTAAATGAAATTTGACAAAAAAATTGTGTTGATCTATTATTGTTATTTCAATACTTTTTTGATTCTCTGAAACTTTGCATGATATTTACTATGACGAAGAAGTTTTTTTGAATATTGGAGAATATAAAGAAAAAATTGAATATCTTTTTATATTACATTTTTGTAAATGAATAATTTTTTATCAAAGTATTAATTTATTTATTGGTTTCTAGTATGCGTTTAAATACATTAACGGCTATTTCTTCTATTGATGGTAGATATCGTACTAAAACAGCTTCTCTTTCTGCTTTCTTTTCTGAGTATGCATTAATTAGGTATCGGGTATATGTAGAGATTGAGTATTTTATTGCTTTATGTGAAATTCCACTTCCACAGTTAAAAAAAATAAATTCACCTGATTTGTACAGTTCATTAAGAGACATTTATAATTTTTTTTCTATAAAAGATGCAAAAAGTATAAAGCGTGAAGAACAAATAATTAATCATGATGTAAAAGCTGTTGAGTTTTTTATAAAAAAAAAATTTGATGAATTGAATTTAAATAATTATAGAGAATTTGTTCATTTTGGGTTAACATCTCAGGATATTAATAATACAGCTATCCCTTTGTTAATTAAACATGCCTTGGAGACTGATTATATTCCAATGTTAAATAAATTGCTTGTTGTATTGAAAAAATATACTTTAGAATGGAGAGAAGTCTCTATGCTAGCGAAAACACATGGTCAACCAGCATCTCCTACTCGTTTAGGAAAAGAAATTCAGGTTTTTGTTAGCCGTTTAGAACAGCAGTTGAATTTGTTACAAAATGTACCTATTTCAGCCAAATTCGGTGGAGCAACAGGAAATTACAATGCACATGTTGTTGCTTATCCGCAAATAAATTGGAAAAATTTTGGGAATAATTTTGTATATAAGAAAATTGGATTAACTCGTGAAGAGTATACTACGCAAATATCTAATTATGACAATTTGGCAGCATTATTAGATGCTTTAAAGAGAATTAATACTATTTTGTTAGATTTATCAAAGGATTTTTGGTTATATATTTCTATGAAATATTTCAAACAAAAAATAAAAAAAAATGAAATAGGTTCTTCTACAATGCCTCATAAAATAAATCCAATTGATTTTGAAAATGCAGAAGGCAATTTAGGTATTGCTAATGTTTTTTTAGAGCATTTGTCAGCTAAATTGCCAATTTCTCGTTTACAGAGAGATTTAACTGATTCTACTGTTTTAAGAACAATTGGGATGCCTTTTGCTCATATCTCCATTGCGTTTCAAAGTTTACAAAAAGGATTAGAAAAACTTTTACTTGATAAAGATATCATACAGAAAGATCTAGATAATGCTTGGGTTGTTGTAGCTGAAGGAATTCAAACTATTTTGAGAAGAGAAGGGTATTATGAACCTTATGAGGCTTTAAAATTATTAACACGTAATAATGATCAAATTACAGAGAAATCTATTATGTCTTTCATAAATACTATTAATGTTAATGAATCTGTAAAAAAGGAATTGAGATTAATTACGCCTAATACTTATGTAGGTGTATAACAGAAAAATAAATTGCTTGTCTGTTACTGTGTTATTAATATAAAGTATTGTATATACATTAAAAACTGATTAAAATTTGCTTTTATGGCTAAAATGATTTTTAAAATATTTTTTTGGGGTATTTATTATTAGTGGAAAATTATAATTGTAAATTAGATTTTTTAAAAAATATATGTATAAAAAAAATTCTGATTATAGTAATTTAATTCGTTTGAATAAATATTTAGCTAATGCTGGATTTTGTTCTCGACGTAAAGCAGATGCGTATATTCAATTGGGTTTAATAAAGATGAATGGAGTAACTGTTACTAAATTAGGAGAGAAAATAAGTTGTACTGACAACATAACATTTTGTAATTCTCCTATTCGTTTTGAAAAAAAAGTATATATTATATTGAATAAGCCAAAAAATTGTATAACTACGACTTATGATCCGCAAGGAAGATTTACTGTAATGGATTTTTTTAAAAAAAAATGTAAAGAGAGAATTTTCCCAGTTGGCAGATTAGACCGTAATACAACTGGAGTTTTGTTACTGACTAATGATGGTGTATTATCAGAAAAATTAACACATCCAAAATATAAAAAAAAAAAAATTTATCATGTTTGGTTAAATAGAAAAATAAGTATAGCAGATATGAATAAATTATCTAAATGTATTAAATTAAACGATGGAATATTTTATGTTGATAGTATCAGTTATATAAATAATAATGAAGATAAAACTAAGGTATGCATTGAAATTCATTCTGGACAGAGTCATATTGTTCGTCGCATATTTGGAAACTTAGATTATCGTGTATTGTCATTAGATCGCGTTTATTTTGATGGGCTTACCAAAAAAAATTTAAAAAAAGGTGAATGGCGTTTTCTCAGTAAAAAAGAGATTACTATGCTTTTATATAAAAATTATTAATATTTCAAAATGAGTGAAAAGACAACAAGAATAGTAGATTTATTTGATACACTTTCTTTTACCAAAAGAGTTGTATGTGTGAAAGGGTGGGTAAGGACTCGTCGTGGAAATAAAAATATTGTTTTTATAGAATTAAATGATGGTTCTACTATATTTAATATTCAGATTGTAGCAGATGTCACTTCTTTAGGAGAAGATTTTTTAAAACTAATAACTACAGGATCTTGTATAGCAGTGAATGGTCTTTTGGTGGAGTCACAAGGGAGTAATCAATCTATCGAAATTCAAGCTGATAAAATAAAAATTTATGGGATAGCGGATCCAACTATTTATCCTTTACAAAAAAAATCGCATTCATTAAGTTTTTTAAGAGAAATCGCACATTTACGTCTTCGTACTAATACTTTTGGCTCTATATTTAGAATTCGACATCATTTGGCATATGCTATTCATAAATATTTTAATAAAAAAGGTTTCTTTTATTTTCATACACCGATTATCACTAGTTCAAATGCTGAAGGAGCTGGTTCCATGTTTCAAGTGACTACTTTAGATATTGCGAATTGTTCAAAAATAAAAGATGGCGAAGTAGATTATTCTCAAGATTTTTTTGGATGTTCAACCAATTTAACTGTATCTGGGCAATTAGAAGGTGAATTAGGGGCTATGGCGTTGAGCAAAATTTATACTTTTGGACCGATTTTCCGTTCTGAAAATTCTAATACATCTCGTCATTTGGCAGAATTTTGGATGATTGAACCAGAAGTTGCTTTTTATGATATAAATGATAATATGGATTTAGCTGAAGATTTTTTAAAATATATTATTTTTTATGTGGTAAAGAATTGTAAGAATGATATAGAATTTTTGAATAAAACTTATGATAATGAATTGATTAGTCGTTTGAATTTTGTACTTAATAAGCAATTTATAAGATTAACTTATACTGAAAGTGTAAAAATTCTTGAGCAGAGCAATAAAAATTTTGAATACCCTATTTATTGGGGTGCTGATTTGCAATTTGAACATGAACGTTACTTAGTGGAAGAGTATTTTAAGTGCCCAATAATTATTATTGATTATCCAAAAGTAATTAAATCATTCTATATGAAGCAAAATGATGATGGGAAAACAGTTAAGGGAATGGATATTTTATTCCCATATATTGGAGAAATCATTGGTGGGTCAGAACGTGAATCTGATTATCAAAAATTGTTAGATCGTATGGAGGAATTGCATATGTCAACAAATAGTTTATGGTGGTATTTAGATACGCGACGGTTTGGGACAGCTCCTCATTCTGGATTTGGACTAGGATTTGAAAGATTAGTATTATTTGTTACTGGCATGCAAAATGTTCGAGATGTAATACCTTTTCCGCGCACTCCTAAAAATACCAAATTTTAAGTTTAGTGTTTTAGAAGTTTTTATTAATTATACTGTATTCTTGTTTAAGTAGATTTTTAAATAATTATACATTTGCTTTTTTGATTTAAATTAATTTTTTTTAAAATGTTATAGTAACTTAAGCATTTGAAAGTTTTTATATGTATGACGAACTAATGTATAATACCGAATTTGCAAGATAATGATTGAAAAATGACTTATTCAACTATTTTTTATATTGTTACGATTTAAAAAATTGTATATTTGGTCAGATTGAAATTATAGCTTTAAGAAGAAATTGTAGGTATGATAAAAATAAACGAGAATTATATAAGAATAAAGAATAATTATTTATTCTCTGAAATATCAAAAAAGGTAAACGAGTACAAAAATTGTAATAAAGATAAAAATATTATTAGTTTAGGAATAGGTGATGTAACACAAGCAGTTGTTAAAGTTGTAATTGATGCAATTCATAAGGCTACGGATGAAATGGCAAAGACGGAAACTTTTAGAGGGTACGCGCCATACGAGGGCTATGATTTTCTTATACAAGCTATTTTAAAAAATGATTTCATAAATAGGGGTATTTTTGTTGAATCTGATGAAATATTTATTAATGATGGTGCAAAAAGTGATACTGGTAATATTGGAGATATTTTAGGGCATAATAATCATGTTGCGATTGTGGATCCGGCGTATCCAGTATATGTAGACACTAACAAGATGGCTGGCAGGACGGTAGAACTGCTTACTTGTTCACCAGAAAATTGTTTTGTGCCTATGTTTCCTAAAAAAAAAGCTGATGTAATTTATTTATGTTATCCAAATAATCCTACTGGAACAACTTTGAATTCAGAGCAATTAAAAAAATGGGTTGATTATGCGTTGGAGAATAAGTCATTAATTCTTTTTGATGCTGCTTACGAAGCTTATATTTCTCAGTCAAATATTCCACACAGCATTTATGAAATACTTAACGCGAAAAAAGTGGCTATAGAATTCCGTAGTTTTTCTAAAACGGCTGGGTTTACAGGGTTACGTGCAGGTTATACTATTGTTCCAAAGGAATTAATTACCAAAACTTCTTTTGGAGAAAAAGTTTCTTTAAATACAATGTGGAAGCGTAGGCAATCTACTAAGTTCAATGGAACAGCTTATATTGTTCAACGCGGAGCAGAAGCGATTTATTCTTCTGATGGTCAAAAACAAATTCGTGCAGTGATAGATTATTATATGGAAAATGCTAGAATTATAAAAACTAATTTAGAGTTATTAGGGTTGACTACTTACGGTGGAATAAATGCTCCTTATATTTGGATAAAAACGCCAAATACTATGACTTCATGGGATTTTTTTGATTTGTTACTTAATCAAGTTCAAATAGTAGGAACGCCTGGTTCTGGGTTTGGTGAAGCAGGAGAGGGGTTTTTCCGCTTTACTGCTTTTGGTAATAGAGATAATATTTTAGAAGCTATGTTCCGAATGAAAAAGTTGTCAGAATTTTATTGACCTATAAATTTAACTTAATGTTTAGTGAATAGTTATTACATGATTATCTGATGTCTTTAAGGTTAGTTTTAGAAGCAAAAATATGATAGATTTTTAGTCTGAATAAATATATATATTGAATATTTTTTATGACAAAAGAAAAAATTATCAGAATGGTAAATAGTTTTTATGGAAAAAGATTTAGAAAGTATTATTGTTCTTGATTTTGGATCTCAGACGACTCAGTTAATATGTCGTCGTGTGCGAGAACTAAATGTTTATTGTGAAATATTTCCTTATGATAAATTTCCAAAAGAAAAAAAATTTATAATTGGAGTTATTTTGTCTGGTGGTCCTTTTTCTGTGAATGATACTGATGCATTTAAATCAGATTTATCTTTCATTAGGGGTAAATATCCATTATTAGGTATTTGTTATGGAGCACAATATTTAGTATATATGTCTGGTGGAAAAGTAGAGAAAAGTGGGATTCGTGAATACGGGCGTGCTATACTTACTTCAGTAAAAAAAATGGATCCATTAATGAAAAATATTTCTAATTGTTCACAAGTGTGGATGTCGCATGGAGATACAATAGTTAGTCTTCCAAAATATTTTATACCAATTGCAAATACAGAAGATGTAAAATATGCTGCTTATCGTATTGAAGGCGAAAAAACTTGGGGAGTTCAATTTCATCCTGAAGTATCTCATACAGAAGACGGCATGAGACTTCTAGATAATTTTTTAACTATTTGCAATGCAAGAAGAAATTGGACATCGAAAAATTTTATTGATTCTACTATAGATCAATTACGAATGAATTTGGGCAATGACAAAGTGATCTCAGCTGTTTCTGGAGGAGTCGATTCGTCAGTATGTGCTGTTTTGTTGAATAAGGCTATTGGTAAAAATCTTATTTGTATATTTGTAGATAATGGACTTTTAAGAAAAGGTGAATTCCTGAAAGTTTTAAAAGATTATGAATCGTTTGGATTGAATGTGTATGGGGTTGATGCACAGAATTTTTTTTATAAAAAACTTGCTGGAGTAAAAGAACCAGAAAAAAAGCGAAAAATTATAGGTGGTGGATTTATTGATATTTTTGAACAAGAAGCAAGGAAAATAAAAGGCATTCAATGGTTAGCTCAGGGAACTATTTATCCAGATGTCATAGAATCGCTTTCTATCAGAGGTGTAATAATTAAATCGCACCATAATGTTGGTGGGCTCCCAAATAAAATGAATTTTAAGTTAATTGAACCGTTGCGCCTTTTATTTAAAGATGAGGTACGTCGTATAGGGTATGAATTAGGAATGAAAAAATGTTTCATAGAAAGACATCCTTTCCCTGGGCCTGGGTTGGGAGTTCGTATTATAGGAGAAATTACTCCTGAAAGAGTACATACTCTTCAAGAAGCGGATGATATTTTTATTTCTGGACTTCGTGAATGGAATCTATATAACAAATTCTGGCAAGCAGGTGTTGTTCTATTACCTGTAAAATCAATTGGAGTGATGGGAGACGAAAGAACTTACGAAGATACTATTGTTTTGAGAGTAGTTACTTCAGTAGATGCAATGACTGCTGATTGGGCACGTTTGCCGTATGATTTTTTGGCAAAAATGTCTAATGAAATAATTAATAAAGTTAAAAAAGTGAACAGAGTAGTTTATGATATTAGTTCTAAACCACCTTCTACTATTGAGTGGGAATGATATTTTTAATTAATTTTTTGATCAGAACATATGTTACATTTGTAGTATCTTTAATATGCCATCTTTTAAGTTAACATTATTTACCAATTTCACTATTTTTTATTATGTTGTTGCAATTAAACAATGTGAATTTTATATAGGAAAATTATATGGAATATTTTAAACATGAATGTGGAATTGCTTTAATACGTTTGTTAAAACCAATAGAATATTATATTGAAAAATATGGCACATGGAAATATGGGTTGGATAAGCTTTATCTTTTATTAGAAAAACAGCACAATAGAGGACAAGAAGGCGCAGGAATTGGTTGCATAAATGTTTCTGTAAAACCTGGTGTAGAATATATTTTTCGGGAAAGAGCTACAGGGAGCAATGCTATAAAAAAAATTTTTTACAATGTGTATAAATCTATTGATAAAATTTCTACAAATTCTTTTTATAATGAAGTGCCTTTTTGTGGAGAACTTTATATAGGACATTTACGCTATAGTACTACAGGACGTTATGGAATTTCATATATTCATCCATTTTTGAGACGGAATAATTTACGTTCTAGAAGTTTAATGTTATGTGGAAATTTTAATCTTACAAATATGGATGAATTATTTGAAGATCTTGTTTCTACAGGACAACATCCGCGTTTTTATTCTGATACTTTAATTATGTTGGAAATGATTGGGAGTCATCTTGATTATGAAGTCCAAGTGCTATATGAATATTTTAAATTTGAAAAAGATATTAATAAAAAAATTGCTGATAATATAAATCTTGGAAATGTGTTACGAAATTCAGTAAAAAAATGGGATGGAGGGTATATTGTTTGTGGAGCAACTGGAAATGTTGATGCATTTCTTCTTCGAGATCCACATGGTATTCGTTCTGCTTTTTATTATAAAAATGAAGAAATAGTAGTAGTTGCATCAGAAAGACCTGTAATTCAAACAGTAATGAATGTAAAAGCAGAGAATATAAAAGAAATCTTACCTGGTCAGGCTCTTATTATAAGACGGGACTGTAAGATTTACCTTGAGCAAATCCAACGTACTTCAAACATACTACCTTGTTCTTTTGAACGTATTTATTTTTCTCGTGGATCAGACAAAGATATTTATCAAGAGCGAAAAACGTTGGGCAAATTGCTTTTAACTCCTATTCTTAAAGCGATAGATAATGATTTGGAAAATACAGTTTTTTCATTTATTCCAAATACTGCTGAAATTGCTTTTTATGGTATGATGGAAAGTTTTGATACTTACCTAAATAAAAAGAAGAAACAGTTAATAAAAAATACAAATAACATAACTGATGAAGATTTAGATAAAATTTTATCTTTGAAAGTTCGTCAAGAAAAAGTAGCAATTAAGGATATTAAGTTACGAACTTTTATTACTGAAGGTAATAGTAGAGATAGTTTAGCAGCTCATATTTATGATATTACATATGGGTCAATTCGTCCAAAACAAGATAATTTGGTTATTATAGATGATAGTATAGTTCGTGGAACTACTTTAAAGCAAAGTATTATCAAGATACTTGATAGATTAGAACCAAAAAAGATTGTAATAGTTTCTTCTTCTCCACAAGTACGTTATCCAGATTGCTATGGTATCGATATGAGTCAAATGGATGAATTTGTAGCTTTTAGAGCTGCTATTTCTCTACTAAGAGAGAGAGGTATGCAAAATATTATTGATGAAACATATCGAAAGTGTAAAGAACAACTTTCGACATCTGATAAACAAGTGGTTAATTACGTAAAAAACATCTATTATCCATTTAACTATGAAGATCTAACTAGTAAGATTGCTAAAATTCTCAAACCTAAAAATATAAATACCGACGTTATTATTGTTTATCAAACGCTAGATGGATTACATCAAGCTTGTCCAAACCACAAAGGTGATTGGTATTTTTCTGGTGATTATCCAACATATGGAGGTAGTATGTTTGTTATTCGTTCATTTGTTAATTATTATGAAAGGAATAAATAAGTTAATGATTTGTAGTTTATTATATTTTGAATATAATGGATAATTTATTTTATTTTTGATGATTAAATAGCTCGTGTTAATATAAAAATTCAAATTTTTGTACTTTCATAATCAAAGTTGGCAATTATTAATAGCAATTTCATTTACAACTTAGATAAGCATATTGTTTGGCAAAACATTCATTAATATATATATCAAATTAAAAATAAATTACTCACATCCTAGTTTTTATTGTATAGTCACAATATATTATTTATATTGTTGTTTTTTATGTTTTGTGTCTAAATGTTTATGTCATTTATTATTAAAAATTGTATCTCCCCAAATTTAATTTGCTAATTTTTCATTATTCATTTTCATCTAGTTTTGTCTAAAGTAAACTTTGTAAAATAGTTTTATTAACAGTTGTTTATGCGATTAATCCAAGCATGTTTTTTACATTGTCAAATTTGAAAAGAATAAGAAATAATACTATATCGTTTGTCATAATTTTACAAAAAATTTAATATTTTATATTGAATTTTGTTTAATTTTTGACAAGTATAAATGTAAAATCTATTGATTGCTTTTTTTGATTAAAAAAATAGTATATCTAACATTTTATTTTCACGTATAAGAAATAGAATTCAATAGTTTTTGCAATTATTTGAATAATTCGTTTCATATATTAGTTTATATACTAGTATTTTGATTTAGATTTAGGATAAAACAATCATTACAAGTTTCTTTAGCAGGAGTTAACTATGGAAATTATTTTGACTATTGTAAATATAGAATTTTGTATAATAGAAAAGATTATTTTAATATTTAAAAAAAAATTATTACGAAGATTAAATTATATACTTGAGCATCATATTTGATATTATCATAATATGTTTTGTTTTTCATATTAGTAAAATATTGTTCTGCTGTATTTGATTTACAACAAAATTCATAATATAATGCAGCATTATGGTAATAATAGTTCATTTACTAATAATTAAAATATTCATAAAAGAATGAGTTTTTTTTGATAAATTATGTAAAACATCATAATAATTCCTAATATTAAATGTAGATTCAACTTTTATTTTACTATATCAGAATAATTTTCTATGTAAATTACTATAATTAGTTTGTTCAGCATATTACACAATTTTAGTGTACAAAATATGATTGGAATAAAGAATTTTGTATTCTTTACATTAATAGTGGTTTATGAAGTAGTTAAATTTAGTTGTATATATTTTTAGGTTAATGAATTAAAACAAAGAAATTTATAATGAATAAAATGTGTTGCTTTTGTTTTTGATGTAGATTTTTGATTATTATAAGTGTGAATTTTTGTTCAATTAATTTTTATTATTTGTTTTTTATTTGCTAAGTGTTAAAAACAATTGTACATATTAGTATTGTTTTTCTTTTATTAGTTTATTCTATATTTGTATTTATTTGTATAAATAGTACGAATCTAAATCTAAATAAAAAATGTACTAGAGTATTATTAGATATGGTAAAGAATGATAAATTCTTATATGTTAGAAAATATCATGTTTATTCTTATCTTGATAGATTTGGTATAAATCCTTTGAAAAAGAATATATCAGATGTAAAGACTGAAGTTATAGAGAAGACTTTGAGAAAATGTGAATTAATAAAAAAAGTAATAGTATATAAAACTGTTGACTGCTCAATACGTATAAAAATATATCAAAGAACGCCTATTTTACGAATTATTACTGATAAAATTGATTGTTATATAGATAGTGAAAAAAACATATTTCCTGCAATGGTCGGATTAGTTGTTTATGTTCCGTTAGCAAGTGGAATGATTAATAATTTTAGATATGTCAGAGAACAATTGTATCCTTTGGCAGTTTTTTTATTGAAAAATGAATTTTGGAACTCTCAAATAGAGCAAATTTATGTAAATAATGATTTAGAAATGGAATTAATTCCTCTTGTTGGTACACATCGTATTTTGTTAGGTGGAGTAGAAAATTTTGAAAAAAAATTGAATAATTTGGAATTTTTTTACAAAAAAATATTAAATAAAATTGGGTGGAATCGTTATTCTATTATTAATTTGAAATATAATAATCAAGTAATATGTACGAAAGCAAATTAAACAATTCAGAACGGTTTCCTTATATTGCAGCATTAGATTTAGGGACTTCCAAAATACTTGCTATGGTTGCACAAAAGACACCCGAAGGTATTTTAGTTTTGGATTCAAAACAAATTTCTTCGGGAATATGTATACGTAGAGGTTGTATTTATAAAATTGATGATGCAGCCAATGCTGTTAGAATTGTGGTTAATGATTTGAACAGTAGTTTAAATCAAATCATAGAAAGGATATATGTTGGTATTGGTGGTCAGTCTTTAAAAACTGTGCATTGTTCAGTAAAAAAAGAAGTAAATGGATTAGTTTCATATGATATGCTTTTGAGCATTGAAAAAAAATATTCTGACGATAAATTGCTAAATTTAGTAGAAGTGTTAGAAATTGTATCTACAGAATATTATTTAGATGATAAATTGGAGACAGATCCGGAAGGAATGTATTGTAAAGAATTAGAAGTAAAATATCAGTTAATAGTAGGTTCGCCGTCATTAAAAAATTTTCTAAAAAAAAGTATAGAAGAAAAAGCAAACTTAAAAATTGCTGGGTTTTTCATTTCCCCTTTAGCTACTGCTGAGGCAGTTCTTACGAATAAAGATAAAAAAAATGGATGTGCATTAGTTGAGTTTGGTGCAGGTGTAACCTATCTTTCTATTTATAAAAATAATAGATTAAAATACTTAGTAACTATTCCTTTAGGAGGAGATGTTATTACTAAAGACATTTGTTGTTTAAATATTTTAAAATTGGAAGCTGAATCATTGAAAATTAGCGATGGGAATGCTTTAATTGGGAATGATGAGGAAGAACAATTATTAGATACTATAATTGGCGCTAGAGCTAGTGAAATAGTTGCTAATATTTCTGCTCAAATCAATGAATCTGGATACTCATCTGATTTAAAAGAGGGAATAGTTACTACAGGTGGGGCATCTTTGTTAAGAAATTTAGACAAACTACTTTCTCAACAAACAGGAAAGCAAGTTCGTCAATCAAATAAAAATCCTGAGTATGCTTGTATTTTAGGGATGTTAACTTTAGGTAAAAGTAATTGTATTAGATGGAAGTCTAATGAACAATTGAAAGAAGAATATGGTAAGAAAGAAAAAAGAAATATTTCTATTCAAAAGCGTAAAGAGAGTTTGTTTGGCAAATTATCTAGAACAATTTTTGACGATTAAATTATTTAATACTATTTATGGAAGATGTTTTGGTAGGTTTTGATTTTCCTAGAGAACAGCCTGCAATAATTAAAGTAATAGGTGTTGGTGGAGGAGGTGGAAATGCTGTTAGTCATATGTACAAAGAAGGGATTCAGGATGTAACGTTCGCATTATGCAATACTGATAATCAAGCATTAATAAAAAGTGAAGTTCCAGTTAAAATTCAATTAGGGAAAGCGATTACTAAAGGATTAGGAGCAGGTAATAATCCATTTATAGCAAAACAAGCTGCAGAAGAAAGTATCTTGGATATACATAAGTTATTGAGCGATGAGACCCAAATGGTATTTGTTACTGCTGGAATGGGTGGAGGGACTGGAACTGGAGCAGCTCCTATTATTGCAAAAGAAGCAAAGGAAATGGACATTCTTACAGTAGGAATTGTGACAATTCCTTTTTTGTTTGAGAGAATTCCAAAAATACTTCAAGCATTGAAGGGTGTAGAAGAATTACGAAATAATGTAGATGCTTTACTAGTTCTTAATAATGAAAAACTGTTGGATATTCATGGGAAAATGAGTGTTCGAGAGGCATTTGAAAAGGCAGATAGTACTTTGACTACAGCAGCGCGAGGCATTGCTGAAGTCATAACTATTCCAGGTCATATAAATCTTGATTTTGCTGATGTAAAAGCAACATTGAAAGATGGTGGAGTTGCTGTTATGAGTAACGGATTTGGAGTTGGAGAAGGTCGTGTAAGTAAAGCGTGTGAAAGTGCTCTGAACTCTCCGTTGCTTAATAATGCTGATATATTTCATGCAAGAAAAATTCTGTTTAATTTTTATTGTAGTTCTACACAAGAATTGCAAATGAATGAAATGAATGAAGTTACTGATTTTATGAATAGATTTGATAAAAGGATAGAAGTAATCTGGGGATACGCTATAGATGATACATTGAATGATCAGGTAAAAGTGACTATATTGGCTGCTGGTTTCGGTAAAGAAAGTATTCCAATGATAGATATGCTTTCTGAAGAAATAGAAGCGAAAAATGTTGAAGAAATCCAATTGATAGATGAGTACTATGGTAAGGGAATTGCTCGTAGTTTAGGGAAAAAAACAAAAGTTCAACCGTTTATATTTACTTCAGTTGAACAAATGGAAGACGATGAAATTGTGGAAGTATTAATAAAAAATCCAGCATATAATCGTAATCCAAATTTGATTTTTGAAGTTATTCAAAAAGCAAAGAAGCGTCGTACATTTAGCTCTTTGTGATCAGTGTTTGTTTTGTATTTGGTCGCTAGTTTTACCAAAGCGTCTTTCCCTTCTTTGGAAATTATAAATAGCTTCATAAAAATTTTCTTTTCCAAATTCTGGCCAATATACGTTACTAAAATAGAGTTCTGTATAAGCTATTTGCCATAACAGATAATTACTAATTCGGCATTCTCCACCTGTACGGATTAATAAATCTGGATCTGGAATGTTTTTTGTCGCTAAATAGGAAGAAAAAACATTTTCGTTAATGTCTTTAACGTTTAATTGATTGTTTTTTACATCATTAACAATATGTCGAACAGCTTCTATTATTTCCCAACGAGATGAATAGCTAAGTGCTAGAAGTAATATTAATCCATTGTTTTTAGCTGTTTTTTTAATACAATCATTTACATTATTTTGGAATGTTTGAGATAAACGTGAAATATCACCAATTATTTGAAGACGAATATTGTTTTTTATCAATTCGTCTGCTTCATGTTTAATTATTGTAGTTATTAGATTCATTAATATATTAACTTCTTCAACAGGACGATTCCAATTTTCAATTGAAAAAGCATAAATAGTTAAATATTTAACACCAATTTCACAAGCAGCTTTTATAATTTCATGTACAGATATGACTCCTTCTTTATGTCCTTGATGGCGATTCATTCCATTTTTTTTAGCCCATCGTCCATTACCATCCATAATAATTGCAATGTGTTTCGGAATTCTCATTGTATCAATTAAAATTTTATTTGATTTGATTTTGAGCATTTTTTAATTTTTAATATTTATTGTATTGTATTTGATTTGAACGGCAAAAATGATTTTGAAAAAGTTTTTTATTTTCTTTATAAGAAACATTAAATTTAAATAAATGTAACATACTACTTTACAGTTAACTTTGTGATGTTTAATTTAAATTATTAGTGTTAATAACGATGTAAACATAAACAAATTCTTTTGAAGATGTTTTGTTTTAAAAGTTTTTTGTAAAAAATTTATAGAAAGATTATTTGTTCAGTTTTAACATAAACTTTTTTATTTTTGTCGTTTTTTGATTTTTAGTTCATGTGTGACTACTAAAAATTAAAATGGGAATATTTTTCAAAATTTAGCATTGATTTTTCATATTTATTATAATTAAGTGAAGCAGGCTTCTTATTATATACAAAAACAATTGAATGGGTTGTATACGTTCGAAGAAATTCAATCATTTAGATGGCTGATTCTCGAATTTGTTTGCCGTAAAGACAAACAAATTCTTTTACAAGAGAGAAATAAACGATTGACAAAAAGTGAAATTATGTTTATTAGAATTATAGTAAAAGATCTAAAAAAATTTCGGCCAATTCAATACATACTTGGTGAAATAGAATTTTATGGAATGAAAATGTTTGTGAACGAATCCGTTTTGATTCCTAGACCAGAAACAGAAGAATTAGTAGATTTAATAGTAAAAAAAAATATTCTGAATAATTTTTATTATTCCGTACTTGATATTGGAACCGGTTCTGGGTGTATTGCTATTGCTTTAGCAAAGTATTTGCCAGGAACAAAAATTTATGCTTTTGATATTTCTGAAGAAGCTTTAAAAATTGCTCGTCGAAATGCTTGCATAAATAAAGTGAACATATCATTTTTCCAGCAAGATATTTTTTCTTTTTCTC
Organism: Candidatus Azobacteroides pseudotrichonymphae; assembly: GCA_002091395.1. Classification (GTDB taxonomy): domain Bacteria; phylum Bacteroidota; class Bacteroidia; order Bacteroidales; family Azobacteroidaceae; genus Azobacteroides; species Azobacteroides pseudotrichonymphae_A. The sequence continues at coordinate 538,334 of AP017913.1, read as the reverse complement.
CATATATTCATTCAATGTCTTTTTCCGTTATTGTTAGTAATCCTCCGTATGTAGTTTTTTCAGAAAAACAAAAAATGCTGCCAAATGTTCTGAACTATGAACCTCATCAAGCTATCTTTGTATCAGAAGAGAATCCGTTAATTTTTTATGATCGAATTGCAAATATAGGGAATCAGTATTTATCTCATGGAGGATTTATTTTTTTTGAAATTGACGCATCTTTTGGGCAATCTATTATTTCGATGTTAAAAAAAAAAGGATATCAGGATATAGAATTATTTAAAGATATTTCTGGTAAAGATCGTATGATATGTGCAAAAAAAGAATAAATATTAGTCTATAAATGTTTTGTATTGTAATACATATTGCGTATTATTTTTTGATTTGAAATGTTTTAATTTTACTGATAAGTGTATTTTTAGAGTTTAATTTAAAGTTTTTTTTTACAGTGTAAATGATTTTGAAAAATATATTTTTATATATTTATTTATAATTTTGTTGTAACTTCACGTCTTAAGGTTTTTTTAAAAAAAATTTATGTACAAAAATATTAGAGTTGTTAGATTATAATATGTCTAATTTTTACAGTTGCGTGTTAAAAATTGTGTCGGTGTCTGTTTATACAGTTAGTTTAGTACTTCTTTTTATTATAAATTTTCAATAGGATTGTCTTGTATATTACTTTAGAAGTATGAAATTAAAAATTGCTGTTTTACCTGGTGATGGAATTGGATGTGAAATTACTGAGCAAGCCCTTGGAGTAATTAAAGTTGTTTGTGAAAAATTTGGACATGATTTAAGTTATAATAAGGCATTAATAGGTGCTTCTGCTATAGAAGCAGTTGGTAATCCGTATCCTGATACTACTCATGCCATTTGTATGGAGTCAGACGCTGTTCTTTTTGGTGCAATTGGGCATCCAAAGTACGATACTAATCCTACATCTGAAATGCGTCCAGAACAAGGGCTTTTAGAGATGCGAAAAAAGTTGGGGTTATATGCTAATATTCGTCCTGTCGTAACTTCTCCTTATTTGTTATTCAAATCTCCTTTACGTGCTAATTTTATAGATAATGTTGATTTTATATGTATTAGAGAGTTGACAGGAGGAATCTATTTTGGTGTTCCGCAGGGAAGAAGTGAAGATGGAAAGACTGCGTATGATACTTGTATATATACGACGATTGAAATAAATCGTATTGTTAGATTGGCTTATGATTATGCCATGCAGCGGAAAAAAAAGTTGACTATTGTAGATAAAGCAAATGTATTAGCAACTTCTCGTCTTTGGAGGCAAGTTTCTAGAAAAATAGAAGAAGAGTATCCAGAAGTTGAAACTGAATACATGTTTGTAGATAATGCTGCTATGAAAATTTTACAAACACCAAAATATTTTGATGTAATAGTTACAGAAAATATGTTTGGAGATATTCTTACTGATGAAGCTGCTGTTATTACTGGGTCATTAGGAGTGTTACCTTCTGCTTCTATAGGTACACATACATCCGTTTTTGAGCCTATTCATGGTTCATATCCGCAGGCAGCAGGTAAAAATATAGCAAATCCTTTGGGAGCTATTCTTTCTGCCGCTTTAATGTTTGAATATGCTTTTAAACTTTATCATGAAGGAAAATTAATTCGAGAAGCTGTAAATGCTTCGATAATGGCAAGTGTTGTAACAGAAGATATAGCAAAAAATAAAAAATTTTATAAAACTTCTGAAGTTGGGCAGTGGATTGTAAATTATATCTCTAAAAGATATATGCTTAAAAAAAATTTATGATAAGCACTAATTATTATTTTATAGGCCAAACTGATTTCTTTTGTGGAAAGATACGAGATGTGTATACAATTGGTAATGATGTGCTTGTAATGATAGTTACTGATCGCATTTCAGCTTTTGATATAGTTTTCCCTTACACTATTCCATATAAAGGGCAAATCTTAAATCAAATTGCGTCAAAATTTTTAGATGCTACAGTTGATATTATTCCTAATTGGAAATTAGCGATGCCAGATCCAATGGTTACAGTTGGGTTGAAATGTGAGCCGTTTAAAATAGAAATGATAATCAGAGGCTATTTAGCTGGAAGTGCATGGAGAGAATATAAATCTGGCAGAAGGTCTATATGTTCAGTTATTTTGCCTGAAGGATTAAGAGAGAATGAAAAATTTAAAAACCCAATTATCACACCAACTACCAAGACAAATAAAGGGCATGATGAGAATATTTCTAAAGAAAAAATTATTGATTGTGGTTTAGTTAGTAAAGATGAATATGAACAATTGGAATATTATACACTGGCTTTATTTAAACGTGGGTCAGATATTGCTATTTCTAAGGGATTAATTTTAGTCGATACTAAATATGAATTTGGGAAAAGAGATGGGAAAATTTATTTGATAGATGAAATTCATACTCCTGATTCTTCACGATATTTTTATGCAGGAAATTACCAAGAACTATTTGAAAAAGGAGAAAATCAAAAACAACTTTCCAAGGAATTTGTTCGACAATGGTTAGTAGAACAAGGATTTCAAGGGAAAGATTGTCAGCCTATTCCAAATATGACTCATGAATATTGTCAAAGTATTTCTCAAAGATATATAGAATTATATGAAATAATAACAGGAGAAAAATTTATAAAATCTGATATACATAATGTTTCCGATCGAATTGAAAAAAACATAAAAGATTTTTTAGATAAAAACAAATTAATGTAGAATATGGAAAAATATGGGTTAGTTGGTTATCAATTAAAACACTCTTTTTCTATGAATTTTTTCAATGATAAATTTAAATCTGAGAATATTGATGCTGAATATATGAATTTTGAAATTTCTACTATTAAAGAATTAAAGAGTATTATTAAAGAGAATCCAGATTTAAAAGGTTTGAATGTAACTATTCCGTATAAAGAGCAAGTCATACCTTATTTAGACAAATTGCATGATGATGTAGAAAAAGTTAGAGCAGTTAATGTAATAAAAATAGAAAATAATGGTAAATACTTAATAGGGTTTAATTCTGATATTATTGGTTTTAAAAATTCTATTAGTGGGTTGATACGACCTCATCACAAACTTGCATTGATATTAGGCACAGGTGGTGCGGCTAAAGCGATTTTTTACAGTTTAAAACAGTTAGGACTTACTTTAACTTGTGTGTCTCGTAAGAAAAAAATAGGTAGTATAACATATGAAGAATTGAATTCTGAAATTATAAAATCTCATACAATTATTATTAACTGTACACCAGTTGGGATGTATCCACGTGTAGATGAATGTCCAAAAATACCGTATGAATTTTTAAGCAATAAACATTTATTATATGATTTGATTTACAATCCTGATGAAACGTTATTTATGAGATTTGGGAAAGAGATGAAAGCAACTGTCAAAAATGGATTAGAAATGTTACTGTTACAAGCTATTGCAAGTTGGAATTTTTGGAAAAGTGACATATTAAATTGAATATTGAAAATTTAATATTTATAGATTGATTTTTGATAATTATTTAATATTTGTAGTAAATATTTTGAATTGAAACACTCATGTTAAGTATGTTTAATGATAGCAGTAGCATTGTGCTATATTTTATATTAGAAATTTAAAAAGTATTAATAGTGTTAAATTTCATGTTTTAATTTTTAGTTGAAATTTTTTAATTTCTAATATATTATATGAATGATTTTATAAATGAATAATTTAAGAATTAAAATATATATATGATAGTCATATTGTTTTTGTTTTGATTAAAAATTAAAAATAGAAATCATTATAAAATTAATTTCTGAATTGTGTTTTTTAAAAAAACTTAATTTTATTAAAAATTTTTATGAATGAAATTGACATATGAAAATTTTTAAATAGCTCTATGTCAGTTTTTTATTTTGGCACAAAAATATTTAAGAATGAATTGCTGATTTTAATTATGTTTCTATTTTTGAATTTTTCAATAAAAAGTTTTTTTATTTACGGTTTGCAATTATAAAATTTAATTCTGGTGAGTTGTTGCATTTATACATTGCATATTGTTTTGATCTTAAATAAAAAATTGTATAGATTTATATAGTGTTATGGAATTTAGAATATGTGAAAGTTGGTTCAAGCTCAATATTTCGAATATATACTAGAATTAACTTGAACTTCAATTTTACTTATAGTTGGAATAGATTGAGAAATATGTTTAAAATAATATGTTTGAATTTCAAAAATTTTGTTAAATGATTAAATTTCTTATTAAGAATAAATATATTTTTCATAAGAGAAATGTTTAATTGAAAAATTATTGTCAAATGGTGCAAACAATAGTAAGCGGAATTCGGCCAACTGGTAATTTACATTTAGGGAATTATTATGGAACCATAATTAGTTTTCTTAAAATGCAAAAAAAAGAATATAATTGTTACTTTTTTATTGCTGATTTACATTCATTGACTACACATACTGATCCGAAAATATTGTATTCTAATGTACGAAATGTAATTTCTGAGTGCATTGCTTGTGGATTAGATCATGAAAAAGTTGTTATTTATGTACAGAGTGATATTCCTGAAATTACACAGTTATATCTTTTACTTAATATGCTTGCACCTATTTCAGAATTGAAAAAAACTGTATCATTTAAAGAGAAGATAAGAAAAAATCCTGATAATATCAATGCTGGATTATTTACTTATCCTGTTTTAATGGCATCTGATATTTTAATTTTAAATGCTGATTATGTTCCAGTTGGAGAAGACCAAAAGCAGCACTTAGAACTTACTCGCAATTATGCAAGTCGTTTTAATAGTAGATATAATGTAAAATTTTTTAAACAACCCACATGTATTTTAAATAATGAAAAACTGATTAAAATTCCTGGATTGGATGGTAGTCAAAAAATGGGTAAATCTGATAAAAATTGTATTTATTTGATAGATAGACATGAAATAGTTGAAAAAAAAATAAGAAGTGCCATAACTGACAATGGACCAATTGGAGAAAACACGCCTAAAACTAAATGTATAAAAAATCTTTTTGCTATTTTACAAGCGGTTTCAAGTCCTGATGTGTTTGCTTATTATGATAATCTTTGGGTAACTGGAGCTACTAAATGGTATAGTGATTTAAAAGGTCAGTTAGTGGAAGATATTGTTAAAGTAACAGATCCAATTTGTAAACGTATTAATGATATCCGTGATAATGATGCTTTTTTGTGCAAAGTGATTAAGGATGGAGCTGAAAAAGCTAGGGAGATTGCAAAAAAAACATTGAGAAAAGTTAAAGAATTAATGGGATTTAAATATTTTTAGCATTAATGAAAGGTTGATTCTTATGAGAGTATTTATGGATGATAATTTTCTTCTCCAGACAGATATGGCTAGGCAACTTTATCATGAATTTGCGGCTCATCTTCCAATAATAGATTACCACTGCCATATTTCACCTAAAATGATAGCTAATGATAGACAGTTTGATAATTTAGGGCAAGTTTTGTTGGAAAAAGATCATTATAAATGGCGAGCTATGCGCGCGAATGGAGTAGAAGAGTGTTATATTACAGGGGAAAGCACTTCTGATTTTGAAAAATTTGAAAAATGGATTGAAACAATTCCGTACACAATGAGGAATCCGCTTTACCATTGGGCACATATGGAATTAAAAACGGTATTTGGGATTAATGAAATTTTAAAACCTGAAATAGCTTTAGAAGTTTATAATTATTGTACAGATTTACTTAGAACTCCAGCGTTTAGTTTTCGTAATATAATGAAACGTTATAATGTAGATGTGGTTTGTACTACTGATGATCCTGCAGATTCACTAGAGTATCATATTTTTTTACAAAAAACTGGTTTTGAAATTAAAATTTTACCGACGTGGAGGCCAGATAACGTTTTGTCAGTAGAAAATCCGTTAAAATATCGAGAGTATATAGAAAAGTTATCTTATATTTCTGGAGTTGCAATTAATTGTTTTGATGATTTATTGGAAGCTTTAAAAGTTAGGCATGATTTTTTTTCTTCTGTAGGTTGTAAATCATCTGATCATGGATTAGATGTGTTTTATGCTGAAAATTATAAACTATCTGATATAGATATTATTTTTAATAAAATATATAATGAAAGTAGTGTGTTAAATACTAATGAAATAGCAAAATTTAAATCATGTTTGCTAATAGAGTTAGCGAAAATGGATTGGGGAAAAGGATGGGTACAACAGTTTCATTATGGTGCTCTTCGTAACAATAATACTAGAATGTTTCTTCAGATAGGTGTGGATAGTGGGTATGATTCTATCGGAGATTGGAACACGGCTGAATCTATGTCGAAGTTTTTAGATCAGTTAGATAAAGAGAGTAAGCTTGCCAGGACGATTTTATATAATCTTAATCCTCGTGATAACGAAATGGTTGCAGCAATGACTGGTAATTTTCAAGATTGTTTGTGGCCTGGGAAAATACAATTTGGTTCTGGGTGGTGGTTTTTAGATCAAAAAATAGGGATAGAAAATCAAATTAATACTTTATCAGTATTTGGTCTTTTGAGTCGGTTTATAGGAATGCTGACTGATTCTCGTAGTATCCTTTCTTATACTAGACATGAATATTTTAGAAGAATACTTTGTAATTTAGTAGGAAGTGATATAGAACAAGGTTTATTACCTGCTTCTGAGTTATCTTTCATAGGGAAATTAATAGAAAATGTATCTTATTATAATGCAAAGAATTATTTTGAATTTTGATAATTTTTTAAGACGTAGTATTTAAAGTTATGTAAAATGAGAATAAATAGGATTTTTAATATTTTTGCTCCGAAAAATACTATTTTTTTTACATTGTTGAATGAAATGTCTACAATTTTAAATACGTCTGGAGACCTTTTAGTTAAATTGTTTTCTGATTTAGATAATGTAAAAGAAGAAAGAATTGAACTTTGTAAGTTAATCAAAGAAGAAGAGTTAAAGGGGGACAGAGTAACTCATCAAATATTCAAAGCTTTAAATAGTGAATTTATTACACCTTTCGATAGGGAAGATATTGGTGCTCTTGCTGATGAAATGGATAATGCAATTGATGCAATAAATAGTTCAGCACGTAAAGTGTTAATGTATGTTCCGGAACTGGTTCCTAATTCTACATTAATTTTAGCTAAAATTATAAAAAAAGAGACAGCTGAAATTTTAATAGCCATGGATAAATTATCTAATTTGAAAGCAAATTGGAAATTGTTTCGCAAAAGTTACAAAGCAGTTAACGCTATGGAAAAAGAAGCAGATGTGGTTTATGAAAAAGGTATTGTGGAATTATTCCAAAATAAAACACGAGTACGTACTTTTGAGATAATGAAATTAAAGGAAATTATTCAAGAATTGGAGAAATCTACAAACAAAATAAACAATGTAGGGAAAATTTTAAAAAATATTTTTATTAAATATACATAAAGAAAAAATATAATTTTTATTTTCATGTGGATACTTGTTTTAGTTGTAGTTTTAGCTCTTGTTTTTGATTTTATCAATGGGTTTCATGATGCCGCAAATTCAATTGCTACAGTTGTATCAACACGAGTTTTAACGCCATTTCAGGCCGTGTTATGGGCTTCGTCATTTAATTTTATAGCATTTTTTGTTTCTAAATATATAATAGGTGAATTTGGTATTGCTAAAACTGTATCAGAATCAGTTTTTAAAGAATTTGTTACGTTGCCTGTTATTTTATCTGGATTGATTGCTTCGATTATTTGGAATTTGTTCACATGGAAGTTTGGAATTCCTTCATCATCGTCTCATGCATTGATAGGTGGTTTTGTTGGAGCATCTATTTATAGATTTGGATTTAGATCCATACATATTAGTGTTGTTGCTAAAATAGCGTCTTTTATTATTTTAGCCCCTTTCATAGGGATGCTCATGTCGTTTGTTACTACTATTGGAATTTTGTGGATTTTTCGTAGTAAAAATGTAAAAAAAACAAATTCTTTTTTTAGGAAATTGCAACTGCTTTCTTCTGGATTATTTAGCTTAGGACATGGGTTGAATGATTCTCAGAAAGTACTTGGAATTATTGCTACAGCTATGGTTGTATCTGGTGAAATAAGTTCTGTTCAGTTTGTTCCGGATTGGATGTCATTGCTGTGTTTTTCTGCGATTGGTTTTGGCACAATGCTAGGAGGCTGGCGTATTGTAAAAACAATGGGTGTGAAAATTACTAAAATTACAGCTTTTGAAGGAGTGTGTGCAGAAACAGCTGGTGCGTTGACTTTGTTTTTAACTGAAATATTGAAAATTCCTGTAAGCACAACTCATACGATAATAGGGAGTATTATGGGGACAGGTGTTATAAAAAGATTATCTGCCGTACGGTGGGGCATTACTATAAGTTTGTTTTGGGCATGGATGATTACTATTCCATTAAGTGCTTTATTAGCATGTTTAGTTTTAGTGCTAATTCAATTCCTTGGAATAAAATGATATAAAATTAATTACATCATAAATATGGTAGATAAAAAAAATATATTAAGAGTTAAAGTTTCTAATAGTATAGGAATAAATGTTGACAAGTGTTATCAATGTGGCAAGTGCTCTGCTGGGTGTCCAGTGTCTGGCAATATGGATTTTACTTCTAGTGTTATGATGCGAATGATTCAAATAGGAGAAGAAATTATAGACAAACAAATCCTTAGGTCACAGACGATATGGGTATGTATATCATGTGGAATATGTTTATCACGTTGTCCAATGGAAATTGATATTCCTGAAATAATAGATTATTTACGACAATGTTCTTTAGAAAAAAAAATGCAGAATAAAAAGTCTGAACGAAATATTATTCCTTTTCATTATTCATTTTTAAATTCTATTAAATATACAGGCCGAATTTATGAAATAGGAGTAGCCGTAGAGTATAAATTAAGAACATTTAATTTTTTCCAAGATTTAAGTCTTGCCTTTTATATGTTTATAAAGGGTAAATTACCTTTATTTCCCAATATAATAAAAAATAGAAAACATTTATCATTTTTTTTTAAAAAATATAAGAAATGACTCAAATAGGATTTTTTCCAGGTTGTTCTTTAAAAGGAACTTCTTCTGAATATGCTCAATCTATATTTACTTTGTCAAAAATGGTTGGTATTAATTTAGTTGAAATTGAAGATTGGAATTGTTGTGGAGCAAGTACTGTTCATAATATTAACAATAAACTCTCTGTCACTTTGCCTGCGAGAATATTAACTTTGGCAAAACAACAAAAATTAACAGAGATTGTTGCTCCTTGTGCGGCGTGTTATAATAGATTATGTATTGCACAACATCAACTTAAAATTAATAAATTTTTGAGAAATCAGTTATTTGAGACATTTCAAATTTGTATTGATAATAATATTAGTATATTAAATATAATTCAGTACATAGAAAAATATATTTTTGAAAAAATAAAAGAAAAAATAATTTATTTTTTTAAATATCCTGTAGTTTGTTATTATGGATGTTTATTAGTACGTCCACATAAAATTTTAAATTTTGATCGTTTAGAAGATCCACAATCAATGGATAATTTAATGAAAAAAATAGGAGCGTTACCAATTGATTGGGCATATAAAACAGAATGTTGTGGTGGAGGATTTTCAGTTTCTCGTACCGATATTGTTGTTAAATTATGTGGGGAAATTATAAAAGATGCAATTAATAAAGGAGCAGAAGCAATTATTGTCGCGTGTCCAATGTGCCAGTCAAATTTGGATACACGTCGTTCATGTATTAATAATTATTTACACAAAAAAACAAATATTCCTGTAATTTATATTACCCAAGCGATTGGGTTGGCAATTGGAATAAAAAAGAAGGATTTAGGGTTTAAAAAGTTGTTTGTAAAACCAACATTTATTTAAATATTTAAATAATTTTGTTGTTTGTTATTTGTAACTAAAAGTATATTTGTTTATGATGAAAAATAATAAATGCTAATTGTAGTTTGCGTGTTTAGTTTATATTAATGAAAGTTAATTGAAAATTATTACAAATATTCGAATTTAAAAACAAATAATTGTGGTTGAAAAAACAAAGAAATATATTTGATATAGTATGTCGAAAATCGGTGTGTTTGTGTGTCATTGTGGAGAAAATATTGCTTCTATAGTTGATTGTGAAAAAGTAGCGATGCGAGCTTCTAAATTATCTGGTGTTGTTTTTAGTGTTGACTATAAGTATATGTGTTCCGATCCTGGACAAAATAAAATAAAAGAAGCAGTCAAAAAGCATGGTCTTACTGGAGTTGTTATTGCAGCGTGTTCTCCACGTATGCATGAATATACTTTTCGTAAAGTTTGTGCCGAAATCGGATTAAATCCTTATTTATGTGAGATAGCAAATGTTCGTGAACATTGTTCTTGGGTACATGAGAAAGTAGAATTTGCAACTCAAAAAGCTTTTAATTTAGTACGTGCTCGAATAGAAAAAGTAAAAAATAATTTGCCTTTGTATCCTTACAAAGTTCCGATAAATAAAATTGCAATTGTTATTGGTGGAGGTATTGCGGGGATACAGTCATCAATTGATATTGCTAATGGTGGCTATAAAGTTATTTTGATAGAACGAGAACCATCTATAGGTGGCCGTATGGCTCAACTGTCGGAAACTTTTCCTACGCTAGATTGTTCTCAATGTATTCTTACTCCACGCATGGTAGAAGTTGCGCAACATCCAAATATTATGCTTTATACATATTCTGAAATAGAAAGTGTAGATGGGTTTATTGGAAATTTCAGTGTACAAGTGCGTAAAAAAGCTAAAAGTATAGATGAAAAAAAATGTACTACATGTGGACTTTGTTATACAAAATGTCCAATGAAAAAAAACTTAAGTGAATTCAATCAAGGGTTGTCATATAGACCAGCTATTTATGTTCCTTTTCCACAAGCTATTCCTAATAATCCAGTTATAGATCGTAATAATTGTATTTTTTTTCAAAAAGGCAAATGTAAAATTTGTCAAAAATTTTGTCCTACTGGAGCAATTGATTTTGAACAAATAGATGAGATTATTGAAATAAAAGCAGGAGCGATCATATTATCAACAGGGTTTGATATAAAAAATGTTGATTTTTTCCCTGAGTATGGATACGGTAAGTGTAAAGATATTATCACTGGGATGCAATTCGAACGATTGGCTTCAGCATCAGGACCGACTATTGGTGAAATTCGTCGTCCGTCAGATTGTAAAGTTCCAAAAAAAGTTGTTTTTATTTCATGTGCAGGTTCTCGTGATTGTGCAAAAGGTATTTCGTATTGTTCTAAAATATGTTGTATGTATACTGTAAAACATGCAATGCTTTATAAAAATAAAGTTCCTGAAGGGATTTCTTATATATTTTACATGGATATTCGAGCAGCTGGGAAAAATTATGAAGAATTTACTAGAAGAGCTGTTGAGGAATATGGGATTAAATATGTTCGTGGACGAGTTTCTAATATTCTGTTAAAAAATGAAAAATTAATTGTTAGAGGTGTTGATACATTATTAAATGGTAAGCCAATTGAAATACTAGCTGATTTAGTTGTATTGGCTACAGCAGCTGTATCGTGTAAATATTCAGAAATTTTAGCTCAAAAACTTCATATTCCTTATGATATATATGGGTTTTTTACAGAAGCACATCCGAAATTGAAACCTGTAGAAACTAATACTGCTGGAATTTTCCTTGCTGGATCTTGTCAGTTTCCAAAAGACATTCCTGAGTCAGTAGTATCTGCTTCTGGTGCTGCAGCTAAAGTCTTATGTTTGTTTTCTAGTGATGAATTGGTACGTGAACCAATAGTAGCTAAAATCAATAAAATGCCTCCTCCTTTATTTTCAACTTGTATGGGATGTGAGTTGTGTATAGGGATATGTCCGTACAAAGCAATAAGTAAAGAAGAAATAAAAGATGACAATGGATATGTAATAAAGAGTATTGCTCATATTAATTCTACTCTTTGTCAGGGGTGTGGAACATGTGTAGCATTTTGCAAATCTAAATCTATTGATTTGGAAGGGTATTCTAACAAACAGATTTATGAAGAAGTGATAGCTTTATTGAATTAGTTTTGATGTTTTTATATACTATGGTTAATAACGATTTTGAACCAAAAATATTAGCATTTGTTTGCAATTGGTGTACATATGCTGGAGCGGATCTTGCAGGAACAAATCGCATCAAATATTCTCATAATGTAGAAATAATTCGTTATCCTTGTACTGGTAGAATTGATTTTATGTTTTTATTGAAAGCTTTTTCTAATGGAGCAGACGGGGTTATTGTTTCCGGATGTCATCCAAATGATTGTCATTATACATCTGGTAATTTTCATGCACGTCGACGTTGGATAATTTTTCGTACACTTCTTGATTTTTTAGGAATTGATGTTGAACGTATAATTTTTACTTGGATTTCTGCCGCTGAGAGTGATAAATGGGTTAATGTTGTTAATAAAACAACTGATAAAATTAAAGAATTAGGTCCTTATGTAGCATATAAAAAAATTTCTAATGAAATTTGGGAGGAGGATTAATAGTTTATGAATAAAATGAATGAAATTGCTATTAAATTGTTGAAAACAAAAGAAGTACAAATTATTATTGGTTATACAAATGGAAGTATGGAACGAATCCGCCCTTTTTTTGCTAAAACTGAAAAAGAATGTGAAAAATTGATTTTTAATAAATTTTGTACACAAAATCTAGCAATTTATCTTATTAAAAAAGAGGTATTACTATTCAGTAGAAAACAGGCTATTGTGTCTAATGTTCACACATTAAGAGGAATTATTCGACTAGCCTCTGAGAAACAGCTTAGTGAGGACAATTTGATTGTAATTACAGCTAATGAAAAACAATTATTCGAATTTCGTACATTTGAACAAATAGAGAATTATTTGTCTAATCAAGTCCTTTATTTAAATAAATCAGATGAAGTTTTATTTGGCAAATTGAACTCTATGAATCTTCATGATCGTTGGACTTTTTGGGAAAATGAGATGAAAAATTGTATTAGATGTTACGCTTGTCGTCAGGTGTGCCCACTTTGTTATTGTTCACAATGTGTAGTAGAATTAAATCAACCACAGTGGATTCCTGTGACTGCTAATATATTAGGCAATACAGAGTGGCATATTATGAGGGCAATGCATTTAGCAGGGCGTTGTATAGAATGTGGTGAATGTGGAAGAGCTTGTCCTAAGAACATACCTGTTCATCTTTTATCAATACGATTGGCAGAAGAAATAAAAAATTTATATGGCTCTATAACTGGGCTAAATAAAGATGAAATTTGTGAAATGGCTGTATATAAGTCTGATGATAAAGAAAATTTCTTTAAATAAAAAATATGGAAATTAAATTATTACGTAAAGAGGTTCATTTTGAATTTATTGAACAATTGTTAAAATTTAAAGAAGTATATGGTGTTGTTTTAGAAAAAGGTAGAATTTTTTATCAAAAGATCAAATCTGCAAAAGAATTAACAGATGATTTTATTGTACCAGACATGTCAGTAAAATCATATGTTTTTCCAGCCATAGAAAAATTATTTTCTTTTGTTAAAAATAAAGACAAAATTCATATCAAAAATGTAAATTTTGATGCTATTCCAAATATGATAATAATTGGAATACGCCCTTGTGATGCTGTAGGTTTTAAGAATTTAGAATCTATTTTTAAAATTTCACCTGAAGATTCTTTTTTTATGAAACGTGTTGAGAAAACAATAATTATTACTTATTCTTGCAATAAATCGGATAATTATTGTTTTTGTACATCTATGGGTGGAAGTCCTGGCAATGTGCAAGGTAGTGATATTGTGCTTACTAAGACATCTACAGGGGATTATATTACGGAAATTATAACAACTAAAGGAGCGTCAGTCATATCCGTTGTTTCAGAATTATTTGAAGAAATTACAATTGATTTACAAAAAGAAAATTATTTAGCAAATGTTGTTCCCACTCAGTTTGATAATGTTGATTTAGTAGGAATTTTTGATGAATTGTCTTCTACATCTATATTTGATGAGTATGCTATGCGGTGTATAGGTTGTAATATTTGTGCATTTGTTTGTCCAGTTTGTACTTGTTTTGATATTCAAGATGAGATGAATGGGAGTAGAGGTCATCGTTTGCGTTGTTGGGATAGTTGTGCAAGCAAATCATTTACACTTCATGCTTCTGGGCATAATAATCGTCCAACTCAAGGCAGTCGATGGAAACAGCGGTTAATGCATAAATTTTTTTATATGCCTAAACAAATAAAATTAAATGGGTGTGTAGGATGTGGTCGTTGTTCGAGATATTGTCCTGTAGATATGAACATAATTGAACAATTAACTAATATTGTTATAAACAAACAGAAAAACAAAGTTATTGAGTAATATCAAAATTTATATTGAAAATCAATAGATTTTATACATTTCTGATATAAATTTCCAACAAAATACTTTTTTCTTTAAATGTAAGACATATTATTTCACTATTATTTGCCGGTATTAATACTGTTTCTCCTCTTTTTAGATCTATTGTATTGTTTAATTTATCTAAAAAATGTACTTTCCCTTGTAAACAAATATAAATAACAAACCTATCTATATGTCGTGTCCAAATCTGACTATTTTTTCTATTTTCAATTTTTTTTATAGTAAAAAAAGAACAATTTATTAGAATGTTGTTTGTTTTTTGTTTTTGAAGTAAAAATTTTTGTTGATAGCTATAAAATGCTTTATAATTTATAGCATCTTTAGCCAATTCTGTATGAAGTTGTCTAAGGTTTCCATTTAAATCTTTTCTATTGTAATCGTAAATACGATAAGTTATATTGGAAGTTTGATGAACTTCTACAATAAAACAACCAGCTCCTATTGCGTGTACACAACCAGCAGGTATAAAAAACACATCTCCTGGCTTAACAATATATTTTTTAAGTGAATCAATGAACGTGTTTTTTTTTAAAATTTGCAAATATTTCTGAGCATTCATTTTTTTTTGAAATCCAGAATACAAAAAAGCTCCTTTGCTTGCTTTTATTATATACCACATTTCAGTTTTTCCGAAAGAATTATGTCTTTCTCTAGCAATAATATCATTTGGGTGCACTTGAACAGAAAGAGATTGCTTAGCATCGATGAATTTAACTAACAAAGGGAAAATAGCGCCAACATTTTCATAAATAAACTTTCCTAATAATTTTTCTTTATATATTTTTATCAATTCATTTAATGGATTTCCGCTAAGAAATCCATTATTTACTATAGAAATGTTTTCTTTGAGTCCAGATATTTCCCAACTCTCTCCAATTTTATCTAACAAAGGATAAATATTTTTATACCTGCAAATTCTTTTTCCTCCCCAAATGACAGATTTTAGAATAGGTTCAAATTTTAATGGATAAAGCATATAGATTTTTCCTATCTTAATTAAAGAATCAAATGCTGCAAAAATACAATTTTAATATCTATACTATAGTGTCAAAAATTACTTGTTAATATTTTTCATGTTTTTGTATCCATAAATAGCTTTATTACCTAATTCTTCTTCTATACGAAGTAATTGATTGTACTTAGATATGCGTTCTGAACGACTTAATGAACCTGTTTTAATTTGCCCAGAATTAGTTGCAACAGCAATATCGGAAATAATGGTATCTTCAGTTTCTCCGGAACGATGAGAAGTAACAGATGTATAACCAGCTCGATGTGCCATTTCAATAGTATCTAGTGTTTCAGTTAATGTTCCTATTTGGTTGACTTTAATGAGAATAGAATTTGCACAGCCTTGTTTAATTCCTTTTTTTAAAAAATTCACATTAGTGACAAATAAATCGTCCCCTACTAATTGAACTTTATTTCCAATTGCATTAGTAAGTAATTTCCATCCTTCCCAATCGATTTCACTCATGCCATCTTCAATAGAATCAATCGGATATTTATTTACTAAGTCAGACAAATATTCAATTTGTTGAATAGATGTTCTTTTAATTCCATTATTTCCTTCAAATTTAGTATAATCGTAAGTATTGCCATTATAAAACTCTGAAGATGCACAATCTAGTGCAATAGTTATATCTTCACCAACTTTATATCCACTAATGCTAATTGCTTGAAGAATAGATTCCAATGCGTCTTCTATTCCTTTTAGTGGTGGAGCAAATCCTCCTTCGTCACCTACTGCAGTACTTAATCCTCTTTTATGCAATAATTTTTTCAATGAATGGAATACTTCTGACCCCATACGTAACCCTTCTCTAAAAGAAGAGGCTCCTATAGGACGAATCATAAATTCTTGAAATGAAATTGGGGCATCAGAGTGGCTGCCTCCGTTGATTATATTCATCATTGGAATAGGTAAAGTGTATGTATTTACACCTCCAATATATCTATACAAAGGTACTTTTAAATATCTACTAGCAGCACGTGATACAGCTAATGATACCCCTAAGATGGCATTAGCTCCTAATTTTGATTTTGTTGGAGTCCCATCAAGTAATTGCATAGATTCATCTATTTCTCGTTGATTAAAGACACTTTGGCCAAGTAAGGTAGGAGTAATCACTTTGTTAATATTATCAACTACTTTCAGCACACCTTTTCCTAGATAGCGTTTTTCATTTCCATCACGTAATTCTAAAGCTTCATTTTCGCCTGTAGAAGCACCTGATGGAACTGCTGCTCGTCCAAAAACTCCTGATGCCAAATGTACATCTACCTCTACTGTAGGATTTCCTCTAGAGTCCAAAATTTCTCTCCCAATAATTTTAGTAATTTTCATAAAATTTTATTATTGTTAATTAAAAACCTTGTAAAGTAATTACTTTGTAATTTCATTATTTTGACAAATATATTTAAAATATACAATAACACACTTTTGCCATAAGATTTAATAAATAAAATTATTATATTTTTGCATTCTTGAGGTTTTAAATTATCGTAAGTGTTATCATAAATGTTATGGACAATAATAAAAACAAAAAATTTGCTGAATATAAAAATTTAGATTTATCTAAAATTAGCAAAGAAATATTGAAGTATTGGGAAGTAAACGATGTTTTTCAACGTACTATAAAAATTAGAGAAGGTGGTCCACAATTTATTTTTTATGAAGGTCCTCCTTCTGCAAATGGAAAACCTGGTATTCATCATGTTATAGCAAGGAGTATAAAGGATATTTTTTGTCGTTATAAAACAATGAAAGGGTATCAAGTAATAAGGAAAGCCGGATGGGATACTCATGGACTACCTGTAGAACTAGAAGTAGAAAAAAGTTTGAGTATTATGAAAGAAGATATTGGAGAAAAAATTTCTATAAAAGAGTATAACAATGCTTGTCGAAAATCAGTAACTAAATATAAAGAAAAATGGGAACAATTGACTAAAAAAATTGGCTATTGGGTAGATATAAGTGATCCATATGTTACTTGTGATAATAAATATATTGAAACACTTTGGTGGCTATTAAAAGAGCTTTATAAAAAAGGATTATTGTACAAGGGATATGCTATTCAGCCTTATTCTCCTGCAGCAGGAACTGGATTAAGTACACATGAATTAAATCAACCAGGGTGTTATCATGATGTAGAGGATACATCATGTACTGTTCAATTTAAAATTGTAAATCCATTTATTGAGATGTTAGGGTTTGGTGATGTTTTTTTTTTAGTTTGGACAACTACTCCTTGGACTCTTCCATCAAATACTGCTCTATGTGTGAATGTAAATATTGAATATGTAGCTGTTCAATCGTATAATCCCTATACAGGGAGTCCTATTACAGTTATTCTAGCAAAGGATTTGATTTTCTCTTATTTTAATGAAAAAGCATTAAAACTTAATTTAGAATCGTATAATTATGGAGATAAATTAATTCCTTTTAAAATAATTGGTTCATGGAAGGGTTCGATGTTAGTAGGTATGAAATATGAACAATTGATTCCTTGGGTTAAACTTAATGTCGGAAAAGCTTTCTATGTTATTGGTGACGATTTTGTAACTGTAGATACTGGAACAGGAATTGTACATATAGCACCTACTTTTGGAGTAGATGATTATAGGGTGTCAAAAATCAATAAAATTCCTCTTTTAGTGGTACTGAACAAAGATAAAATTTATTGTCCAATAGTAGATAGTAGAGGTAAATTTTTTCGTTTTGATGATTTAGATGAAGATTTTGTAAAAAAAAATATGGATATTTCATTGTACAGTAAATTTGCTGGTAGATTTGTAAAATGTGTATATGGTAATAATTCAATAAATGTAGATCATTCGCCTGTTGATATTGACATTAGTCTCATATTAAAGCGACAAAATCGTGTGTTTAAAATAGAAAAATATGTTCATAATTATCCACATTGTTGGCGTACAAATAAACCAATACTCTATTATCCATTAGATAGTTGGTTTATTAGGACAACAGCAGTTAAAGATCGTATGATTGAATTGAACAAACTTATCAAATGGATACCTAAAACTACTGGGGATGGGCGATTTAATAAGTGGTTAGAAAATCTTCAAGATTGGAATCTATCACGTTCTCGCTATTGGGGGACACCTCTTCCAATTTGGCGTACTGAAGATTGTATGGAGGAAAAGTGTATTGGTTCAATAAAAGAATTAATGGAAGAAATTCAAAAAGCGATTAAGGCTGGAATAATGTCAAAAAGTTCTTCCAAAATTATAAAACACCTCGATTTACATCGTCCATATATAGATGAAATCGTATTAATTTCTGAATCTGGCAAACCGATGAAACGAGAATTGGATTTAATTGATGTTTGGTTTGATTCTGGAGCAATGCCATACGCTCAGTTGCATTACCCTTTTGATACTCCTGAGCTTATAGATGACAATTTTTTTTTTCCGGCTGATTTTGTTGCTGAAGGAGTAGATCAAACTCGTGGGTGGTTTTTTGCTTTACATGCAATTAGTGTAATGGTAAAGGATTCAATAGCATTTCGCAATGTAATATCAACTGGGTTAGTATTAGATGAAAATGGAAATAAAATGTCAAAGCACATTGGAAATTCAATAGATCCGCTTGAACTTATTGAAATTTATGGCTCAGATTATTTACGTTGGTATATGGTTATTAATTCGTCACCTTGGGAAAATTTGAAATTTACTGTAAAAAGTATGGAAGAAATTTGTCGCAAATTTTTTGGGACACTGCACAATATTTACTCTTTTTTTGCTTTGTATGCTAATGTAGATAATTTTAATTATAGGGACCCTGAGGTTAATTTTGAAGAACGGCCAGAAATAGATTGTTGGATTCTTTCTCTTCTAAATTCACTTGTAAAAAAAGTTGATGAACATTTATCTTTGTATGAGCCTACTCGTGCTGTTCGTTCTATTAGTCATTTTGTTAATGACAACTTGAGTAATTGGTATGTACGCATTAATCGTAAACGTTTTTGGAAAAATAATATTGATATTAATAAACGTTCTGCTTATCAAACACTGTATATTTGTTTGAAAACTATAGCTCAGTTAATATCTCCAATTGCTCCATTTTATGCAGATAAATTATATACTGATTTGTTGCAAAGTGTCAAAATTTCTGTCCATTTAACGGATTTTCCTATTGTTAATGAATTTTTGATAGATAAATTGCTAGAAGAAAAAATGCAAATAGCTCAAGATATTTCTTCAATGGTGTTAGCATTACGAAAAAGGGTCAATATAAAAATTCGGCAACCATTATTTGCTATTATTGTTGCTGTTTTAAATGAACGACAAAAGGAAATAGTTAAATCTGTAGAATCATTGATTTTAAATGAAGTGAATGTAGAGAAAATTAGTTATGTCGATAATACAAATAGTATTTTAAAAAGAAAAATTAAGCTTAATTTCAAAAAATTAGGTCCTCGATACAAAAATGCAGTGAAAGAGTTGGTAAAATTTATAAAAAATATATCACAAGAGGTTATTCTTCAATTAGAACAAAATGGTAAAATTTTTGTTCCAGTGTCTGGACAATTAATTGAAATCACAATTGATGACGTTGAAATTGTATCTGAAGATATGCCTGGATGGTTAGTTGCTAATAATAGAAAATGGATAGTAGCTTTAGATATTACTATTACTGATAGATTAAAAAAAGCAGGTATTGCTCGTGAATTGGTTAATCGCATTCAAGGTGTACGAAAAATCAATGAATTTAAAATTACAGACAGAATTAAGTTAATTATTAAATCTGATAATTATATTAGTGAAGTAATAGAGGAAAATAGACAATATATTGCTGAACAAACGCTTGCTACTAATATTGTTGTATCTGATGATTTAATCAATGGAACAAAATTTAAATTAAATAATTCTGATTTGTTGCTTAGTATGGTTAAAGATTTATAATTAATGATATAAATCTTTAAAGAATAGTCGTTTTTAGTAAAAAATCAAAAAACTTAAATTAAATCAATATTGTTTATGAATAAAATAGAAAGATATTCTGATAAAGATTTAGAGGAATTTCGTGTTTTAGTACTGAATAAACTAATTGTAGCAGAGCGGAATTATGATTTATTAAAATCTACTACAGCTGAAAAAAGTGAATTTGATGTAATTGACTCATCATCTAAAAGTCCTTTAAATGAAGGGGAACATTTTTTATCTAGAGAAGAAAATACGCGTTTGTTACAGAGACAATTCCAATTTATTCAAAATTTAAAATCTGCGCTAAAACGCATAGAAAATAAAACATACGGTATATGTAGAATTACAGGGAAATTAATTCCTAAAGAAAGATTACGAGCAGTTCCTCATGCAACTCTGAGTATTGAAGCTAAAAATTTAAAAGGCAAAAAAAAATGAAATTACTGAAATGGTTTTTGGCTATTATGTTTATTATATTTATACTTGTAGCAGATCAATCTATTAAAATTTGGGTAAAAATTCATTTGCCTTTGTATGGAGATATACCGATTACTAGTTGGTTCCATATTTATTTTTTAGAAAATAATGGTATGGCTATGGGAATAGAGATAATAGGAAAATTATTTTTATCTATTTTTCGTATTATTTTTTCTTGTATAGTTATTTTTTACATTAGCAGATTAATAAAAAATAATTTTAAATTTGGGTATATTTTGTGTGTATCTATGATTTTTGCTGGAGCCATTGGAAATATTATAGATAGTATTTTTTATGGAGTTATTTTTAGCAATAGTACATCTACAGTTATATCAGTTTTTAATCCAATAAAAGGATATTCAACATGGTTACACGGGAAGGTAGTCGATATGTTTTACTTTCCCTTGTTCAGTTTCTTTCTGCCTAAATGGATTCCTTTAATTGGTGGAAAAAATTTTATGTTTTTTAGTTATATTTTTAATGTTGCAGATGCTTCTATTACAACTGGGATCATTGTTTTATTAATTTTTTACCGAAAAACATTTTCTAAAAGTTTTCTCTTTAAAATGTAATGTAAAAATGAAAATTTATTCAATCTTTATATTGTTTTTGTTTACTGTATACGGGTGTAATATTCGTCCGTTCAGTGTATTATCCGATAAAAAAATGGAAGATGTTTTATTTGATCTTTATATTGCAAAAGCAGTTGTAAAAAACAAAAAAATTGATTATTATGTTGATTCAGTAGGAGTAAAAAGAAAAAATCTATTTTATTCAGTATTGAACAAACATCGTGTTTCAGAACAAACATTCAATAGATCACTTGAATGGTATAATTCACATTTAGAAAATTTTATCAAAATAAATAGACAGTTATATATCAGATATTATTTTATGATAAATCAATTAAAAAAAGTCAATAAAAATTTTTATAAATAAATCCTTATTAAACTTAACTTTAATTGATTTTTTTGAATTTTATTCTTTGATATTTGAATTAATTATGATTAATATATTTCTGTTTAAAGAGATATTTCATCTTTTTAAAAACGTGTAAACTATGTTTGAAAATTTAAATGATAGTATAGAGCGCGCCTTAAAGTTGTTAAAAGGTGAGGGGAAAATTACCGAGATTAATGTAGCAGAAACTCTCAAGAGCATTCGTAAAGCTTTATTAGATGCGGATGTCAATTATAAAGTTGCCAAATTGTTCACTGATACAGTTAAAACTAAAGCTTTGGGCAGAAATGTTCTAACTTCAGTACGGCCAGGTGAGTTAATGGTTAAAATTGTTCATGATGAATTAGTTGAATTAATGGGGAACAAAACTTCTAAGTTAGATTTATATCATAAATTAACCATTATTTTAATATCTGGGGTACAAGGATCTGGTAAAACAACTTTTTCAGCTAAGTTAGCAAAAATGTTGAAAGACAAAAAAAATAAAAATCCGATTTTAGTTGCTGGAGATATATATCGTCCAGCAGCAATTGATCAACTTAAAATTTTAGGTAAAAAAATTGATGTAACTGTTTATTCAGAATTTGAAAATAAAAATACTGTACAAATTGTACAGAATGCCGTTGTGTGGGCAAAACAAAATGGAAATGATGTGATAATTATAGATACTGCAGGGTATTTGGCAGTTGATAAACAGATGATGAAAGAAATTATATCCATTAAAGAAGCTGTTGACCCACATGAAATTTTATTCATTGTAGATTCTATGACTGGACAAGATGCAGTAAATACAGCAAAGGAGTTTAATAATCAGTTAAATTTTAGCGGAGTTGTTATTACAAAACTTGATGGTGATGCAAGAGGAGGAGTAGCTTTGTCTATACGTTCAATTGTTAATAAGCCAATTAAATTTATAGGTGAAGGCGAAAAAATTGAAGCAATTGATGTTTTTCATCCGAGACGTATGGCTGACCGCATTTTAGGGATGGGTGATATTGTTTCTTTTGTTGAGAAGGCTCAAGAACAATATGATGAAAGTATTGTTAAAAGTTTGAAGAAGAAAATCATTAAAAATCAATTTGATTTGAATGATTTTCTTCTTCAAATACGACAAATTAAAAAAATTGGTAATTTAAAAGACTTAGCTTCTATGATTCCAGGAATGAGAAAAATGGTAAAGAATGTAGAGATTGATACTGATTCTTTTAAAAAAATTGAAGCAATTATTCAGTCTATGACACCATCTGAAAGATCTAATCCATCCATTTTGAATTCTAGTCGTAAAATGCGTATAGCTCATGGTAGTGGGAAGGAAATATATGATGTTAATCAATTAATTAAACAATTTGAACAAATTCGCAAAATGACGAAAATGACAATTATGAATAAGTCATTGCATAGAATGATTAGTGGCAAATTAAAATAAATTATAGTGTAATGAATATTTCGTATAATTGGTTAAAAGATTATCTACAATTTGATTTGTCTCCTGAAAAATTGTCAAATGTTTTGAATTCAATTGGCATTGAAACAGGCAGAATAGAGATGATTAAGGGTGGCATGGACAAATTAATTGTTGGAGAAGTGATTGCATGTAAAAAACATTCTAACTCTGAACGTTTATATATTACAACAGTAAATTTAGGAGATGGTGATTTTAGGCAAATTGTATGTGGAGCTACTAATGTAGCTGTTGGCCAAAAAGTTATAGTCGCCACTATAGGGGCAACTATACATTATAAAGGTAAAGATTTTACAATTAAAAAATCGAAAATTAGAGGAGTTGAATCTAATGGAATGATTTGTTCAGAAGATGAAATAGGTGTCGGAACAAATCATAATAACATTGTTGTTCTACCAAAAAATACTAAAATTGGTATGCTTGCTAGTGAATTTTATCAAATAAAAGATGATTACATTTTTGAAATAGATATCACTCCTAATCGTATAGATGCATTTTCTCATTATGGAGTTGCTCGTGATTTGGCTGCTTATCTATCTTTTCGTTACTCTCCAGTTGTTGCTAGTAGATTCAGTGTTGATAGTTTTAAAATAGAAGATATATCTACTCCGGTAGTCGTTGTTGAAGTTGAAAATAAATTAGCCTGTCCTCGTTATACTGGAGTTACTATTAAAAATGTACAAGTAAAAGAAAGTCCTATGTGGCTAAAAAAACGTTTAGAAACTGTTGGAGTACGTTCTATCAATAACATTGTGGATGTGTCTAATTATATTTTGTATGATATTGGGCAACCTATTCATGTTTTTGATTTGAAAGCGGTTAATGGAATGAAAATTTTTGTTAAAACATTGCAAAATGGCACATCTTTTACAACATTGGACGGAATAGAAAGGAATTTATCTGATAAAGATTTGATGATTTGTAATGAAGAAAAAGGAATGTGCATTGGTGGAATTTTGGGAGGGTTAGAATCTTCTGTGACAGAATTTACAAAAGATATTTTTCTCGAGTCAGCTTATTTTAATCCAACTTGTATTCGTAAAACTGCTTGTTTTCATGGATTGAATACAGATGCTTCATTTCGTTTTGAGCGAGGTACTGACCCTAATATCACTTTATATGCATTGAAACGAGCTTCATTATTAATCAAAGAAATTGCAGGTGGGGTTATTGTTGGTGAGATACAGGATATTTATCCAAATAAAATTACTGATCAAATAGTAGAATTGGATATAAGTAAAATTGACGCATTGGTTGGCGTAAACATTTCCGAAAATGATATAAGAATTATTTTAAAAAGTCTTGAAATATCTGTTTTGGATAAAAATGATAATAAATGGAAATTAAGTGTTCCAACTTATCGTGTAGATGTTACACGTGATGTAGATGTTATCGAAGAGATCCTTCGTATATATGGATATGATAAGATAGATACAAAAGAGGAAGTGAAATCAATATTTTCTCCACAAACTTTCTATGATAGAGATTATGAATTGCAAAACATTGTATCAGAGCAACTTACAGGAGCAGGTTTTAGTGAAATTTTAAATAATTCTCTCACTGCTAGTACATATTATGAAGATTTAATTTTTTTTCACTCAAAAAAATGTGTGTCTTTATATAATCCTCATAGTTTAGATTTAAATGTGATGAGGCAAACATTATTGTTTGGAGGATTGGAGTCTATTAAATATAATTATAATCGTAAGAGTCAAAATTTAAAGTTTTATGAATTCGGAAACATTTACTTTCACATTCCTTTTCAAAAAAATAGAGAAAATACAAGTAGTTTTCTTGAAACTATTAAAGAAGAATTACATTTATCTCTATGGATTACTGGAGATTCAATTGTTGGTAACTGGTCGTGCGCTACTAGTAGATCTTCTGTATATGAATTAAAATCGTATGTGGAAAGTATTTTTTTACGTTTAGGTATTTTTCAAAAAAAAATAACATATAATTTGTGTAATAATGATATTTTTTCGTCTGGTTTATTCGTTGAAACATTTTCTGGTAAAAAATTAGGTTGCTTTGGAATAATACAGAAAAAAATTTGTAAAAAATTTGCTCTTAACAAAGAAGTTTATTTTGCTGAATTGAATTGGAATTCAATAGTAAAAGAACTAGTAGATATAAAAATAAATCGTGTCTCTGTTCCAAATGTTCCATTTGTTAGAAGAGATCTTTCCTTATTGCTTGATAAGCAAATACTTTTTATAGAAATTGAAAAAATTTCTTACCAGGCAGAAAAAACAATTTTAAAAGAAGTAAAATTGTTTGATGTATATGAAGGAGAAAATCTACCTGAAGGTAAAAAGTCATATACAGTAAGTTTTCTTTTGCAAGACAATGAAAAGACATTAAATGATAAACAAATAGATAGTGCAATGAATCGTATTCAAAAAAAATTAGAGTCAGAACTTGGAATAAAATTAAGATGTTTTTAACAAAAATTATATAGTGATTAGTGATGTAGAATTTTAATTTATTTTTACCCGTTTATTTATCATATTTTATGTTGCATGTTGTAATGTATTATTTTGTAATTGAAATAATTAGTTTTAGTTAGCGTTGATAAAATTCAAATGAGTATTGTAGATAATACTCATAATTAATTTAATAGTGCGTGAAGGTTTTATGTAACTATTAGAAAATGCATGCTAAAAATCATTTATGAAAAATTTAAATAATCATGTTTTATTAATCGTAACTAATGTATATTTGAGATGAGTAATTTATTTATGTTTTTATTTTTCCTTTATGAGGCTTTCACCTGTCATTTCTTTTGGCTGTTTTATTCCTAAAATATAAAGAATAGAAGGTGCTACATCAGCTAGTATACCTGATTTTATTTTTATATTTTTATTTTTAGATATAAAAATAAATGGCACTGGATTCAATGAGTGTGTTGTGTTTGGTGTTCCGTTTTCATTAAAAACATAATCTGCATTTCCATGATCAGAAATTATAATAGTTTCGTATCCATTATATTTAGCACATTCAACTGTATCTTTTAGGCAATTGTCTATAGTTATTATTGCTTTTTCAATAGCTGTATAAATTCCTGTATGTCCAACCATATCTCCGTTAGCATAATTAGCTACAATAAAATCAAATTGTTTAGATTTGATAGCTTCTACTAATTTATTTTTAATTTTGTATGCTGACATTTCTGGTTTTAAATCGTATGTGGCTATTTTTGGTGATGGCACTAAAATTCGTTCTTCATTTTTGTATGGAGTTTCTTTACCTCCATTAAGAAAAAAAGTGACATGTGCATATTTTTCTGTCTCTGCGATATGTAGTTGTTTGAGTCCTAAATTTGAAAGAAACTCACATAAAGTATTATTTACGTTTTCTTTATCAAAAAGAACGTGAATATTCTTAAATGTAGAATCATAAGGAGTCATTGTAAAATATTGAAGATCTGATATCATCGTCATTCCTTGTTCGTGCATGTTTTTCTGAGTAAGTGCAATGGTTAATTCTTTAGCTCTATCATTTCGATAATTAAAAAAAATTACAACATCACCTTTTTCTATTATAGCAACTGGTTTTTTATTTTTTATATGTACGACTGGTTCGATAAATTCATCTGTAATTCCTTTGGAATACGATTCTTTTATAGATTTTATTAAATCTTCGCTAGGAATTCCAATTCCTTTTGTTAATAGGTCATACGCTTTTTTTATTCGCTCCCATCTTTGGTCTCTATCCATAGAATAGTAACGTCCAATAATAGATGCAATTTGTCCTGTAGCTTGTTTTAAATAAATTTCTAATTTTTGAATAAAATTGACTCCACTTTTTGGATCTGTATCCCTTCCATCCATGAAACAATGTATGAAAGTTTTTTTTATATTATAAAATTTACTTATATCTATCAATTTGAATAAATGTTCTAAGCTGCTATGAACGCCCCCATTAGATACTAAACCAATAATATGAATTTTTTTGTCATTTTTTTTTGCATACGAGTAAGCTTTTTTTAAAGATAAATTTTTAAATATGCAATTATTTTGTATTGCTGTGTTTATTTTCATCAAATCTTGATAAACTACGCGGCCAGCTCCAATATTTAGATGACCGACTTCTGAATTGCCAATTTGTCCAGCTGGGAGTCCAACGCTTTCGCCTGATGCGCGTAATTGTGAATTTGGATAATTTTCTAATAAATAGTCCCAATAAGGAGTCGATGTATTATATATCGCGTCTTTTTTTGTATGATCACCACATCCCCATCCATCAAGAATAATTAATAATATTTTTCTACTTATTGTAAATCTCATTTATCTTAATCATTAGGTTTACTTAAAAATTAAAATTTTAATTTTGGTTAAGTATTTTATGCATTGAGTCTGCTGCCTTAAATCCATCTCCCATTGCTAAAATTACAGTTGAACCACCTCTTATTATATCACCACCTGCATAAATATTAAGCAAATTAGTTTGTAAAGTATTTTGATTTACTAGAATTGTTCCAGATTTACTTATATCCAATCCTTTAAAAGAATTAATAATCATTGGATTTGGAGAAACTCCAACAGCCACAATGATCATATCTACATCTAAAATTTTAGTTAAATTAGGAACTGGTATGGCTCTTCTTCTTCCAGAAGAATCTAGATCACCTAATTTCATTTTCTGAAGACATACTTGCTTTACTTGTCCTTTTTCATCTCCAATATATTTAATTGGTGTGTAAAGATTCATGAAAATAATTTTTTCTGCTTCAGCATGTCTTATTTCTTCTGTACGAGCTGGCATTTCTTCTTTTGAACGACGATAGATAATCATTGCTTTTTCAGCTCCTAAGCGTCGCGCTGTTCTTACAGAATCAATTGCCGTGTTCCCTCCGCCAATAACCGCTACTTTTTTCACTAAAAAAACAGGAGTATCACTTCCTTTTTTGCTAGCTCCCATTAAATTAACGCGAGTTAAATATTCATTTGAAGATAAAATTCCAGCAAGATTTTCCCCAGGAATGTTCATAAAATTAGGGGCTCCAGCACCTACTGCAACGAAGATTCCTTTATATCCTTCATTATGTAAATCTTGGTATGAAACAGTTTTGCCTATAATTATATTTTTAATAAATTTAATCCCATTCTTTTTCAATACATCAATTTCTGCATCTATAACATAATTAGGCAATCGAAATTCTGGAATTCCGTATTTTAACACTCCGCCAATTTCATGTAAAGCTTCAAAAACGGTTATTTTGTACCCTAATTTAGCCATATTTCCTGCAAAAGACAATCCAGCAGGTCCTGAACCAATTACAGCAATTTTAATTTTTTTATTTTTATTTATTTTTGGAATTGATATTGAATTGTTTTCTCGTTCAAAGTCTGCAGCAAATCGTTCTAAATAACCAATAGCTACAGGATCATTTTTGATTTTTAGATGAATACACTTACTTTCACATTGTTTTTCCTGAGGGCAAACTCTTCCGCAAACTGCAGGTAATGCAGATGTTTGTTTCAATATCTTAGCTGCTTCTAATATATTATTTCGTTCGATATTTTTAATAAATTTTGGAATATTAATTTTTATAGGACATCCTGTGATGCATTGTGGATTATTACAATCTAAACAGCGTTTAGATTCTAATAATGCTTGTTCTAATGTTAGTCCTAAATTTACTTCACTGTGATTATGAACTCTATAGTTTGGGTCCAGTTCTTTCATTTTTACACGCGGTATCCTAATCCGATCTTGGTTTTTCATACTTTTACGTAAGTCATCTCTCCAAGATTCGTCTTGTTGAAATTTTAAATATTTTTTTTTTATCATTAATGCTATATAATTGTATATTTATTATTTGTAAGCATTTAATCTTATTATCATTTCATCAAAATTAACTTTGTGAGCGTCGAACTCAGGACCATCTACACATACAAATTTATTTTCACCTTCGACAGATACGCGACAAGCTCCACACATCCCTGTTCCATCTATCATAATAGTATTTAGTGAAGCTATAGTGGGAATTTTGTATTTTTTTGTTAAAATAGAAACGTATTTCATCATAATAGCTGGACCAATTGTTATACATAGATCTATCTTTTCTTCTTTTATAACCATCTCTGTCCCATCTGTTACTAGCCCTTTTATTCCATACGAACCATCATTAGTTGTAATTATTATTTTGTTTGAAAATTTTTTTATTTCTTTTTCTAAAATAATTAAATCTTTAGTTTTTGCAGCTAAAATAGTGATTATTTTATTTCCTACTTTTTTCATTGCTTTTATAATTGGTAGCATTGGAGCAGTTCCAACTCCTCCACAAGCACAGACAATTGTTCCATAATTAGCTATATGTGTTGCTTTTCCTAATGGCCCAACTAAATCATCAATTTCATCTCCTTCATTTAGAGCACAAATTCCTTTAGATGATTTTCCTACGTCTTGAACAATAATAGTAATAGTTCCACTTCGAACATTTGCATCTACTATAGTAAGTGGAATACGTTCTCCATTTTTTCCTAATTTTACAATTACAAACTGTCCAGTTTTTCTTGCTTTAGCAATTAAAGGAGCTTTTATTTTTAATTTAACTACATTGTCAGAAAGAATTTCTTTTTTAATAATCTTATTCATTTACATTAAATTTTAAAAAAGATATTGCAAATATAAGCGATTTCAATTACATTTTAATTTTAAAAACTTAAATAAAATAATGTGAATTTATTACCATTTTATTAGAAAAATCTAAGCATTTCAATAAATGTATATTCTAACGATTAAATTAAATGTGTTATGGGAATTAAGAATTTTATTTATATTTAACATGTTTCAGTTATTTAAACTGATACTTTTTGTTTGACGTTATGATTAGATAAAAATTACATAGTTAAGTTAACAAGATTATGCTAATAAAATTTGTTAAACATTTTTTACGACAGTAATTTGTGAGTATTTCAGCATATAAAAACAAATAAAAATTGTTTTTGGTGTGCTTTTTACAATTTCAAAGAATAAAAACACTCATTTTATACACAAATTTTTTAAAAATATTTTTAAAATTTTCAAATCATAAATATTTTGAGTACTACTATTAAGATTTTTTGGATGTTGTTCTAAAATCATTAAAAATTTATGTGATGATAGTGAATCTTTAGTTAAACTATTTTGTTAGTATTAGAATATTTAAGATTTTAAGTAAAAAATCAAAAATTGAAGTATTTTATAAGGTTAAAATAAAATTTTAAACAGAAGTAAAAATTATTGAAATGGAAATTTCAAGCAAAGAATTCAAATTATACTTTTGTATATTCCTAGTTGTTTTTTATGAAATATGGTATGAATAATTTGGTACTTATAGTTGGAGCTACTTGTGTTGGGAAAACAGAAATAGCTATTCGTTTAGCAAAACATTTTCAATCACCAATTATTTCTGTTGATTCTAGGCAATTTTATAAAGAGTTGTTGATCGGAACAGCAGTTCCTTCTGCTACAGATCTTAATCAAGCAAAACATTATTTTGTATCTAATTTATCTATTTTTGATTATTATAACGCTAGTCAGTTTGAACAAGAAGCAATAGATCTTATTTCTCATCTTCATAAAAAACATCAAACAGTAATTGCTTGTGGTGGTTCTATGTTATATATTGATGTTCTTTGCCAAGGTATGGATATAATACCCGCAATAGATCAACTGGTGCGTACAGATATTTTTTCTCTTTACAAAAAAGAAGGTATAGATCCTATTTGTCAACAATTGAAAATTCATGATCCTGTTTATTATAGCGTAGTAGATTTGAAAAACCATAAGAGAGTAATTCATGCTCTAGAAGTTTGTCTTACGACTGGAAAACCTTATTCTATGTTTCGTTGTGGAAATAAAAAAAAAAGGCCATTCAATATAATTAAAATTGGATTATTTAGAGAACCTTTAGATCTCTATAAGAGAATTAATATTCGTATAGATAAAATGATAAAAAATGGCTTTCTTGAAGAAGCATACAAGGTCTATCCATATCGTTTTCTTAATTCTTTAAATACAATTGGTTATAAAGAACTTTTTCGATTTTTTGATGGAGAATATACATTAAATTTTGCTATTGAAAAAATCAAACAGAATACGAGAATTTATTCTCGTAAACAAATGTCTTGGTTTAGAAAGGATAAAAAAATCAATTGGATTTATCCTAGTAATTCTGGTGAATTTATAATTAGTAAACTACTACGTATCATTCCATAATATATTTTTGACTCAAAATTTTAGATTTATACAAAAATCTAACTATTAGTTGGAATATTTTTGAGTTATTCAAATTTTATAGATTTTAGTATATCCAATGATGGTAGTCATTGTTTTTATTTAAAAATATTCTGAACGAAAAAATTTATATAGAAATACCATAACAGATTATTTAAAAATATTATAACTAAAATATTAAGATGAAACTGGGTGTCGATAAAATTAATAAACAATTATGTTTATTATATTCGTAAGAATTTTCTAATCATAGGAAATTGTAAAAAAATAAATAATTTTTTAATATGCTTGTAACAGTAAATTTAATTTTATGAGTTTAATTATATTAGTTTTATTTAAACTAAAAATCAATCAGTTTTTGGTGTTTTTTTGTATTTATCATGTTGTGAAGTTAATTAAACATATACCACTGTGATAATTTTTAATTTAAATTTAATTAATAATAATCCAATTAAAATGATTACAGATGTGTAAAGCAACAATTAATTTTTTATTTTTGTCTTTTGTTTTGAAAAAAATATTTCATTAGTGCTAATGATTCTTCAGCTAATATTCCGTTTGTAACTGTTGTTTTAGAATGAAAAAAAGAATGAGATACTCTGTGGTATCCTTGTTTTTTGTTATTCATGCCATAGACAATACGTTTTATTTGAGATAATGCTAGAGCCCCTGCACACATTATGCAAGGTTCGACAGTAACATAAATAGTACAATTTATTAAATATTTTCCACCTAAAGCGGTTGATGCAGCAGTTATTGCTTGCATTTCTGCATGTGCAGTTACATCATTGAGTGTTTTTGTGAGATTATATGAACGAGCTATGATTTTTTCTTCAAAAATAATTACTGCACCAATAGGAACTTCTTTTTTGTTAAAAGCTTTTTGTGCTTCTAGTAGAGCTTGTTTCATGTAATACCTATCTTTTTGTAACATTTGTTTTATTTAATTTATAGTGTGAAAATTATTTCATTGTTTTGTAGCTATGGTGTATTGAAAGTTGCACATGATTTTGCTATTAACTCTAGAATTAAAAATACTTAAGAGTCGAGCGAAGTAAAGTTATATAAAATGATTCAAAATCATAATTTCAAGTATTTTGTGTGACGTTTGTTAACGTATCTAGGACTAAATTACAACTTTTGTTAAATAATGTAATTTTAGTGTTTAGTTGAATTTGATGATGTTTTGAGTTAATTAATATTAAAAATTTAAGATAAATGTAAGTTTTGTTTATAATAGTTTATTAAAAAATGATTTTGGTATTTACATAAAAAATTGTGTATTGTTTTAATCTTTTTCAGAGATAATAGAATTCGAAAATTGAAAGTGAAGATAATAATAACTATATTTGTTTGGTTAACTTTTAATGTTTTTAGAATTCAAATTCTTATGTACTTCTATAAGTATAGAAATTTTTAATGTCTATAAAACAATGTTTATGAGAGCTGCTGGTCTATGGGTAAATTAAAAAACAATAAGGGTATATTTGATTGGAATCATAAACCAATTAAAATTGGAACAAATTGGTTGTTTTTTTTGATATCAATTTTGTTTGGTTTAATCATTTTTTCTAATAAAAATTCATTTAGCAGCAAAAGTGTTAACTGGAGTGAATTCCAGTGCCTTTTTAATCAAAACATATTCGACGATGTAGTAGTAAATTTACATGATAATAAAGTAACAGCAAGAATTACTGTTAATTTTTTTAAAGAGAAATATGTTAGTGATTTAAGAAAAAAATATTTTGATAATGGTTATTATGGCACACTTTCTGAAGAAGAATTTTTTTGCACCACTGTTCCTTATTCTGAATTTGCTGATTTTTACAAAAAAGCAATAACTAAGTATGGAGTAAGTACTGTATTGAGATATGAAGAAGGTCATAATTTATTGTGGTATGTATTTGGGAATCTTTTCCCAATACTTTTTTTTGCTGGAATTTGGATGTTAATTATGAGAAGAATGTCTGGAGCTGGGAAGGGAGTGTTTAATGTTGGGAAAAATAAGGCACAGATTTATGATAAGAATTCAATTAATGTTGAAAAAATTACATTTAAAGATGTAGCAGGGTTATCAGAAGCTAAGCAAGAGGTAGAAGAAATTGTAGATTTTTTAAAAAAATCTGACAAATATACTGGGTTAGGAGCGAAAATTCCTAAAGGAGTTTTATTAGTAGGACCTCCTGGAACAGGAAAAACTCTTTTAGCAAAAGCTGTAGCAGGTGAAGCTAACGTTCCTTTTTTTTCTATGTCTGGGTCTGATTTTGTCGAAATGTTCGTAGGAGTTGGAGCTTCTCGTGTTCGAGATTTATTTAGTCAAGCTAAAGATAAATCCCCTTGTATTGTATTTATTGATGAAATAGATGCTGTTGGAAGAGCACGTGGTAGGAATCCAAACATAGGAGCTAATGATGAACGAGAAAATACATTAAATCAATTATTAACCGAAATGGATGGATTTGGTTCAAATACTGGTGTGATTGTTTTAGCAGCGACTAATCGTGTTGATATTTTAGATAAAGCACTATTGCGTGCTGGTCGTTTTGATAGACAAATCAGTGTAGATTTACCTGAATTTAGGGATCGTATGGAGATATTTGTGGTACATTTACGAAATATAAAAGTAGATAGTTCTGTAAATATGGAGGTTTTAGCACGTCAATCACCTGGATTTTCAGGAGCTGATATCGCTAATGTTTGTAATGAAGCTGCATTAATCGCAGCTCGTAGTGGAAAAGAGCTTGTTCAAGTAGAAGATTTTACAAATGCTTTGGATCGTATTATTGGAGGGTTAGAAAAAAAATCCAAAGTGATGACAACGGAAGAACGTCAAACTGTTGCTTTACATGAGGCTGGGCATGCAACTTTAAGTTGGATTTTGAAATATGCTAATCCTTTGATAAAGGTAACTATTGTTCCGCGAAGCAAGGCTTTGGGGGCTGCATGGTATATGCCAGAAGAACGGCAGATAACTACATATCAACAATTACAAGATGAATTATGTTCTACTTTAGGAGGACGTGCTGCTGAAGAATTATTTTTAGAAAAAATTTCTACTGGCGCAGCAAATGATTTGGAACGAATAACTAAACAAGCATATGCTATGGTCGTTTATTATGGAATGAGTGAGCTTTTACCAAATATGAATTACTATGATATTACAGGTCAAGATTGGGGTTTACAGAAACCTTATAGTGATGGTACAGCTCGTTTGATAGATAAGGAAGTACAACGAATAATAAAAGAACAATACGATAGAGCTAAAATAATTCTTATTGAATATAGAAAACAACACCAACAATTGACAAATATTTTACTGGAACGTGAAGTAATTTATGCAGGTGATTTAGAACAAATATTTGGCAAACGCAAGTGGCTATCTCGGTCACAAGAAATACTAGAGCAACAGAGCGTTTTAAATCAATCTAACAATAAAAGTAAAGAATAAAAATTTGTGAATGGTAATTTTTTTGTTCGAACCATTTCTAGCATTATATATGTTTTATTAATTATAATTGGAATTTTTTGTTCTTATACGTTTTTTGTTACATTTTCTATAGTAACTTTCCTTTGTTTGCACGAGTTCTATAAATTGATTAGCACAAAGCAAAAAATTGGCATTCATTATTTACACTGTTTAGCTGGAGTATTATTGTTTACTTTGTTTTATTTATACAATTCTGGTATTTTTCTAGATCGTTATATTTTTTTTATTTATTTGCTATATGTTGTATTTGTATTCATTTTAGAGTTGTATAGGAATCATAAAAATTTTGTTATGCAAGTGGTATTTATTTTTTTTGGCCAATTTTATGTAGCACTTCCTTTGTCTTTACTAAATGTTATAGCTTTCTCTCAAAAAACTTATTCATGTATATTATTATTAGTTTTATTTGTATTTATTTGGATAAATGATTCTATTGCTTATATTGTAGGGATTAATTTCGGCAAACATCAATTACTTAAAAGTATTTCTCCTAAAAAATCGTTTGAAGGATTTATAGGAGGTATTATTTTTTCTTTTATTTTTTCTTTTGTTTTTGCTTATTTTTTCAAAAAAATACCTTTTTACCATTGGATTGGGATGGCTATTTCTATAGCAATATTTGGAACATTTGGAGATTTAGTTGAATCTCTTATAAAACGAATTTGTGGAGTTAAGGATTCAGGGGTTGTAATTCCAGGGCATGGTGGTTTTCTTGACCGTTTTGATAGTTTATTGTTTGCTGTTTATGCTTTACTTTTTTATATGAAATTGGTTGTTAAGTAGTATTTAATTTTTTTATTAAAATATCTACTATTACTAGTATGGAAAATATTTATATCTTTGTTGTACAAAACAAAGTAAAATGATTGAAGAGATAAGTAAAAAAGATAGGATATTTGTTTTTGATACTTCTTTACGTGATGGTGAACAAGTTCGAGGTTGTCAATTAAATACTATTGAAAAGATTCAGATTGCTAAATCTTTAGAAAATCTTGGAGTAGATGTTATTGAATCTGGATTTCCTGTTTCAAGTCCAGGAGATTTTAATTCAGTAGTTGAAATTTCTAAATCTGTAACATGTGCTACAGTATGTGCATTGACTCGCGCAGTTAAAAATGATATAGATATAGCGGTAGAGGCATTGAAATATGCTAAAAATAAAAGAATTCATACTGGAATAGGAACATCTTCATATCATATTAAGTATAAATTTAATTCGACACAAAATGAAATTATAGAAAGGGCAGTCGCATCTGTAAAGTATGCGAAGAAATATATTGAAGACATAGAATTTTATTGTGAAGATGCTGGAAGAACGGATAATTTTTATTTGGCAACAATAGTAGAAGCAGTTATTAAAGCTGGTGCAACAGTAGTAAATATTCCAGATACGACAGGATATTGCCTTCCAGAAGAATATGGGATGAAAATTAAATTTTTAGTAGAGAATGTAAAAGGCATCCATAATGCTATTCTTTCTACACATTGTCATAATGATCTAGGTATGGCAACAGCTAATACTGTTTCAGGAATTGCAAATGGAGCTAGACAAATAGAAGTGACAATTAACGGTATAGGTGAAAGAGCTGGGAATACTTCTCTAGAAGAAGTAGTAATGATTATTAAAAGTCATAAAGAGTTAAATAAAAAAACAAATATTAATACTAAACATATTTATCCTATTAGTCGTATGATTTCTAATTTGATGAATATGCCTGTTCAAGCTAATAAAGCAATTGTTGGAAGGAACGCTTTTGCTCATTCTTCAGGTATTCATCAAGATGGTGTGTTAAAAAATCGTGAAAATTACGAAATTATAGATCCTAAGGATGTTGGAATCGATGATAATATTATTGCTCTGACTGCTAGAAGTGGGCGTGCCGCCTTAAAATATAGATTGAATGTTTTAGGAATCGAATTGTCTCAAGAAAAATTAAACTCCATTTATGAAAATTTTCTCAAATTAGCAGATCGTAAAAAGGATATTAGTGATGCTGATATATTAATGCTTGCAGGAAAAGATCAAGAATCACATAGGGTAGCAATAGAATACTTGCAAGTTACTTCTGGAATAGGCATTTTGCCAGTAGCTTCTATATTTTTGAATATAGATGGGAAAAAAATTGCAGCAGCTGCTTCTGGAAATGGTCCTGTAGATGCAGCTATTAAAG
Organism: Candidatus Azobacteroides pseudotrichonymphae; assembly: GCA_002091395.1. Lineage (GTDB taxonomy): Bacteria > Bacteroidota > Bacteroidia > Bacteroidales > Azobacteroidaceae > Azobacteroides > Azobacteroides pseudotrichonymphae_A. The sequence goes on along the minus strand of AP017913.1, from coordinate 501,177 downwards.
CAGTAAAACAAATTATTCACAAACAAATGGCTATTCAAGAATTTTTAATTCAAGCCATAAATAAAGGAAGCGATGATGTTTGTAAGGTTCATATGCAAGTAAAACATTGTGATGTCTATTACTATGGATTTGCGTCTAATACTGATATTGTTGCAGCTTCAGTGGAAGCATTTATAAACGCAATAAATAAATTTATAAAATAATCAAACTATTTTGTGTTATGGGACAAACTCTATTTGAGAAAATTTTAAATAAACATATAGTTACTAATATAGAAGATGATCTTTCGCAATTGTATATAGACCGTATGTATTGTCATGAAGTAACTAGCCCACAGGCATTCGATGGATTAAGAAAAAGGGGGTTAAATGTTTTTCGTCCAGATAAAATTGTTTGTATTCCAGATCATAATATTCCGACTCAAGGTCAAAATTTATTTGTTAAAGACACTATTTCAAAAAAACAAATTGATATTCTTGATAAAAATGTTAATGAGTTTGGTATTAAACATTATTATCCGATGTGCCATGATTTTAATGGAATTACGCACGTTGTTGGCCCTGAGTTGGGATTTTCTTTACCAGGAATGACAATAGTATGTGGAGACTCTCACACATCTACACATGGAGCTTTAGGCGCAATGGCTTTTGGAATAGGAACGAGTGATGTTGAAATGGTATTGGCTACACAATGTATGTTTTTTTCTCACCCTAAAACAATGAGGATTGTAGTTAATGGGCGACTGAATCCAGGTGTTACATCGAAAGATGTAGCTTTATATATTATTTCTAAAGTAACTACCGGATGGGCAACCGGATATTTTGTAGAATATGCTGGAGAGACAATTAAAAATTTATCTATGGAATCACGTTTAACTCTTTGTAATCTTTCTATTGAAATGGGAGCTATAGGAGGAATAATCGCGCCAGACGAAATAACTTTTGAATATATAAAAAATTGTCAGTTTGCGCCAAAAGGAAAAGATTTAGAAAAATATTTAAACATTTGGACTAAATTGAAAACTGATGATGGCGCATATTTTGATAAAGAAATTGTCTTTGATGCTAGTAAAATTGAACCTATGGTGACTTATGGTACGAATCCAGGTATGGGTATAGGTATTAATGATGCTATACCTACAATAGAAAATGTGAAAAAAGCAAGTCAAATTTCTTTTTTTAAAGCGTTAAAATATATGAATTTTAAACCAGGTGAAAGGATTTTAGGAAAACCTGTTGATTATATTTTTTTAGGTAGTTGTACTAACGGACGAATAGAAGATTTTAGAACATTTTCTAATTTTGTGAAAGGGAAAAAAAAGTCAAAAAATGTTGTTGCATGGCTTGTTCCTGGGTCATGGAAAGTAGAAAAACAAATTAGAGAAGAGGGGTTGAATAAAATATTAAATGATTCTGGATTTGAGGTTCGTCAACCAGGATGTTCTGCATGTTTGGCAATGAATGAAGATAAAATTCCAAATGGGAAATATGTTGTATCTACTTCTAATCGTAATTTTGAAGGAAGACAGGGAGAAGGGGCAAGAACGATTCTTTCTGGGGTATTAGTTGCTGCTGCAGCATCTGTAACTGGGGAAATAACAGATCCGAGGACAATTTAGTTAACAAAAATAGATAGATTAAATTATGTGAGTTATAGTGATAAATACTCTATTTTAAGTAGATAAAATACAAAATAAAAATTTAATATTTCAAGTTTTTATTATATGGAAAAATTTGTAACACTGACAAGCACAGTTGTGCCATTACCAATTCAAAATATTGATACTGATCAAATAATTCCCGCACGTTTTTTAAAATCTATTTCTAGAGAAAATTTTGGAAAGAAGCTTTTTTATGATTGGCGTTATGACAATAATGGTCGTTTGATATCTTCGTTTGTACTAAACGATGCTTTTCATAAAAAAAGTAAAATATTAGTAGTTGGTGAAAATTTTGGAAGTGGGTCTAGTAGGGAGCATGCAGTATGGGCAATCGCTGATTATGGATTTAAGGTAATAATATCTAGTTTTTTTGCAGATATATTTAAAAATAATGCAATGAATAATTTCGTTCTTCCTATAGTTGTTTCTAAAGATTTTCTTTCAAAAATATTTGTAAGTATTAATCAAGATTCAAAAATGACATTAACTGTCGATCTAAAAAACCAATTAATCATTAACAATTTTACTAAGCAATCAAAAAATTTTGTAATTAAGCCATTTAAAAAAGAATGTTTTTTGAATGGCTTTGATAATATTGATTACTTATTAAGTAAAAAAAATAAAATAATAGAATACGAACATAGATGTGAATATTGAAATATTAGATACAACTTTACGTGATGGAGAGCAAACTTGTGGTGTTTCTTTTGCAAGTAGTGAAAAATTGCATATTGCACGTATATTGTTAGTAGATTTAAAAGTTGACCGTATTGAAGTTGCTTCAGCAAAGGTGTCAGATGGAGAATATGAAACAGTAAAAAAAATTGCTCGGTGGGCTGTTCCTAATGGTTATATCGATCGTATCGAAGTATTAGGTTTCGTAGATGGCGAAATATCGTTAAACTGGATAAAAAGTGCTGGATGTAAAGTGATGAATTTACTTTGCAAGGGTTCGCTTAAACATTGTATTGAACAATTAAAAAAAACACCAGAACAGCATCTTACTGATATAAAAAAAGTATTAAATAATGCTGAAAAAATGGATGTCATGGTTAATATTTATTTAGAAGATTGGTCAAATGGAATGTTAAGTAGTCAGGATTATGTTTTTTTCTTGATAGATAATTTGAAAAATACAAATATTCGAAAATTCATGCTTTCAGATACATTAGGAATTCTTAATCCAGTTAATACTAATGTTTTTTGTAAAAAAATTCACGAAAAATACCCTGATATTTGTTTAGATTTTCATGCACATAATGATTATGATTTAGCGGTAGGAAATGTTTTATCAGCTATTAATGCAGGAATTACAGGAATTCATACAACTGTTAATGGATTGGGTGAAAGAGCTGGAAATGCTCCATTGGCAAGTGTTGTTGCTATAGTTCATGATCAGTTAAAAATAAAAACAAATATTTCTGAAAAATATTTAAATCAAGTAAGTCGCATAGTAGAATCTTATTCAGGAATTCGTGTGCCTCAGAATAAACCAATTATTGGAGATAATGTGTTTACTCAATGTGCTGGCATTCACGTTGATGGTGATAGTAAAAATAATCTTTATTGTAATGATTTGTTGCCAGAGCGTTTTGGAAGATCAAGAGAATATGCGCTTGGGAAAACTTCTGGAATATCAAATATCCGTAAAAATTTAGAAGTAGCTGGAATTGAATTAGATGAATGGTCTATGAAAAAATTGACTGAACGTATTGTAGAATTAGGAGATAAAAAAGAAATAGTTACTCAAGATGATTTGCCTTATATTATTTCTGATATTTTACATTCTAGTAATACAGATAAAATACGGATTATTAATTATTCTTTATCTTTGACATATGATTTATTAACAATTGCTGCTGTAAAAATTGAAATTAATGAGCGAGAATATGAACAAACATCTTTTGGTGATGGGCAGTATCATGCTTTTTATCAAGCCATTCGGAAAATATATGCCAAGTTAAATAAATCGTTACCAATTTTAAAGGATTACAATGTGTCTATTCCTCCTGGTGGACGTACTGATGCTTTAGTTCAAACAATTATTGTCTGGAATTTTAAAGGAAAAGATTTTAAAATTTGTGCTATAGATGTTGATCAAACAAAAGCTGCTATTAAGGCAACTATTCGAATGTTGAATAAAATAGAGTGTATGATGATATGAAAATTAAAATTGTTTTCGGAACTGCTTCATTAATGTCATAAATAAGTAAATCGAACAACATCAAGTGAAATGTGCAAGCAATATAAGCAGTATGTTAAATGACAAAAAATAAAACAGTTACTGATTTTACTTTGAAAAGTAACTTGTTTATTGTTTTGTTGTTACAATTGTGGACCAGAAGGTACTAAATTTTTTCCTTCAGGTAGATATTGTGTAAAGTTCTTAATGTATTTAGATGCAAGAGATCTTGCTTTTTCTTCCCATTTTTTATAATTAGTATATGTATTCCTTGGATCAAGAATATTGCTTGACACGTTACTTAATGATTTTGGAGCGTATAAATTTAGAATAGGAATGTGTATTTTTTCTACTTTTTCAATGGATCCGTCAATAATGGAGTCTATGATCGCGCGCGTATCCTTAATAGATATACGATTACCTGTGCCGTTCCATCCAGTATTTACTAAATATGCTTTAGCGTTATGCTCTCTCATTTTTCTTGATAGCACATTAGCATATATTGTTGGATGAAGGGTAAGGAAAGCCTCTCCGAAAGCTGGAGAAAAAGAAGGAATTGGATCAGTAATTCCGCGCTCTGTTCCTGCTAATTTTGATGTATAACCACATAAAAAATGATATTGAGCAGATCCTTCATCTAATATTGAAACAGGAGGAAGTACACCAAAAGCATCTGCTGATAAATAGATAATCTTCTTTGCATGCCCTGAACAAGAAGGTAGTACTATTTTGTTAATATGATAAATTGGATATGAAACACGTGTATTTTCTGTTTTCGACTTTAATTTAGTATAATCTGGATCTCCATCAACTTTTATAGTAACATTTTCTAATAATGAATCACGACGAATAGCTCTCCAAATATCTGGTTCATTTTCTTGATCCAAATCAATTACTTTTGCATAACAACCTCCTTCGTAGTTAAATACTCCATTGTCATCCCAACCATGTTCATCATCACCAATTAAATAACGTTTTGGGTCTGCACTAAGAGTAGTTTTACCTGTTCCAGATAATCCAAAAAAAACAACAACATCGTTATTTTCGCCTACATTTGCCGAACAGTGCATAGATGCAATTCCTTTTAACGGAAGGTAATAATTTTGCATTGAAAATATGCCCTTTTTCATTTCTCCACCATACCATGTTCCCCCAATAATTTGCTTTTTTTCTGTAAGATTAAATAGAACATATATTTCTGAATTCAACCCTTGATCTTTCCATTTTGAATTAATTGCTTTAGAACCGTTAAAAACTACAAAATCTGGGGATCCGTAGTGTTCTAATTCATAATGTGAAGGGCGAATAAACATATTTGTTACAAAATGTGCTTGCCATGCCACTTCTACAATAAATCGCACTTTCATACGAGCATTTTTATTTGCTCCACAAAAAGTATCTACGACATATAATTTTTTTGCTGTGTTAAGTTGTTTAATAGTTAAAGCTTCTAAATCATGCCAAATAGCTTGAGAGACTGGCTTATTAATGTTTCCATCCCACCATATTGTATTCTCAGTTGTTTTATCTTTTACTATATAACGATCTTTCGGAGAACGTCCAGTGAATTTTCCTGTGTACACTGATACAGCACCTGTATTAGTTAACATTCCTTTTTCAAATCCTTTATTTTGGGAATCTGTTTCTGCTTTATATAACTCTTCGTAAGAAGGATTATAAACGACTGCAATATCACTACTAATGCCGTACTTGTTTAAATTTATAGTTGTCATCAGAAAAATAATTTGTTGTTTAGTTTAAACAAAAATCATATAAAAATCTCTACCAATACAAAAGTATTGTTTTTTCATTTATATTTCAAATATATATTAACAGCACAATTTACTTAAATTGTAACTACAATTCTCATCTTTTAATTTTCCATAACATTTAAGTATAAAAAACTAAAAATTTATTATCAAAACTTTTTGTTTAACCAAATATACATATAATTGTTAATTTTTTTTAATGATTTTTTTTTGACAAAAGATGTCAACTAAAAAGTTAAAAGTAAGTAATTTTACTTCTTTTTTAATTGCAAATTGTGAGCTATTATAATGAATGTGAATTTTTAATAATTTTTATTTTAAATGATGTTTTTATGTGGATTAGTTAAAAATTGTTAAAGTAGTTACTGAATATTTAAATTCTAATTTTAATTTCTACATAAATGATAGTTTTTCGTACAAAATATTTTTCTTAATTCTGTTTATATTATAAAATTGGCCTGGTAGTGAAAAAATCTTATATCCATGTTGATTAAAAATATTATATTTGTTCCCTAGTTATTTTATTATGTGCTCGTAAGATTATTCATTTATTAATTTTTAAAAGATCATAAGTGAAGATATTATTATTTGATAACTATGATTCTTTCACTTTCAATTTAGTTCATTTAGTTAAAGAATTGGGATATAGTGATATAGAAGTTCATCGTAATGATAAAATCAGTTTAGATGATGTAAGAAAATTTGATCGAATTATTCTTTCTCCAGGTCCTGGAATACCAGCTGAAGCCGGTATATTATTGCCTTTGATAAAATGTTTTGCTCATGTCAAACCCATTTTAGGTGTTTGTTTAGGACATCAAGCTATAGCAGAATCATTTGGTGGAAAGTTAGTTAATTTGACTAACGTTTACCATGGAGTTTCAACTTCAATTCATATTGTTGTTAATGAAGGAATATTTGTAAATTTACCAAATGAAATATTAGCAGGTAGATACCATTCATGGATAGTTGATGAGAATAATTTTCCTAGGGAATTACGGATTCTAGCAAAAGATGATAATGGGTATATTATGGCGTTGAGACACAATATATGGAATGTTTATGGAGTACAGTTTCACCCAGAATCTATATTAACTCCGAACGGCAAAGAAATCATTGCACAGTTTCTTTCTATGAAGTAATAACTAAGTAAAAATGGAAAGTAAATCTATTTTTAAAGGATTTAGTACGATTTTAACTCGTTTATTTGGGCATCAATATTTAACTCGTATTGAAGCTAAGGAAATCTTAACTCGTATAGCAACAGGAGAATATAACGAAAGTCAAATAGCTTCTTTCATAACTGTCTATTTTATGCGAAATATTAGTGTTGATGAAATACTTGGATTTCGTGAAGCTTTGTTAGAAATGCGTGTAAATATGGATAAATTAAGAGATTACAATCCGATAGATATTGTAGGTACTGGTGGAGATGGGAAAAATACTTTTAATATTTCAACAGCTGCTTGTTTTGTGACGGCAGGAGCTGGATATAAAGTAGTAAAACATGGGAATTACGGGTCTACATCTGTAAGTGGAGCTTCTAATGTGATAGAAGAGCATGGTGTACGATTTTCTAATAATGTAGATTTACATGTACGTTCTTTAGAAGAAAGTAATATTGCTTATTTGCATGCTCCTTTGTTCAATCCAGCGTTGAAAACTGTTATTCCTATCCGTAAAGCTTTAGCAGTTCGTACATTTTTTAATGTATTAGGTCCAATAGTTAATCCACTTATGCCTAAGCGTCAAGTATTGGGTGTATATGATTTGAAAATGGCACGTTTGTATAATTATATTTATCAGGAAAATGGGAATGATTTTTCAATTATACATAGTTTAGATGGATATGATGAAATTTCATTAACTGATGCTTTTAAAGTTATTTCTTCGTTTGAAGAAAATATTTATACTCCAGAAAGTTTAGGGTTCCAAAAAATTCATCCTTTTGAGCTTTGTGGTGGTGATACTATTTATAAAGCTGCAAAAATATTTGATAATGTACTGAATAATACATCTACAGAGGCACAAAAAAATGTTGTATTAATTAATGCGGCGATAGCTATTCATACAATTGAACCACATTTGAACATTCAAATGTGCATAGATAAAGCTAAAGAATCTATAGAATCTGGAAAAGCACAAGAATCATTAGTAAAATTTTTGAAAATAAATCATTAATCACACGATATTCTCTATGATTAAGAATTCAAATATTCTTGAAATTATTTGTAATAATAAACGTTCTAATGTTTCTAAACAAAAATCAATAGTTTCATTTGATTCTTTAAAGAAGAATTTGGAAGTTAATTTTCATAGAAAAACATCTTTTAAACAAGCTTTAGTACAATCTAACACAGGTATTATCGCTGAATTTAAGAGGCGTTCTCCGTCTAAAGGGTGGATATACAAGAATGCTGAAGTTGTACCTATTGTTAAAGAGTATGAAAAAATGGGAGCTGCTGCTATTTCGGTACTTACTGATGAAGTATATTTTGGAGCTTATTCAAATGATTTCACTATAGCTCATTCTAATATCATAAATATTCCTATTTTGAGAAAGGATTTTATTATAGATGAATATCAAATTTATCAATCTAAAATAATTGGGGCAGACATGATTCTTTTAATAGCTGCTTGTCTTTCAACTGAAGAATCATTTAGATTTGCTGAAATAGCTCATAAATTAGACATGGAAGTATTACTAGAAATACATAGTGAAGAAGAATTGAACTATATTCATCCTAATATAGACGTAGTAGGCGTTAACAATCGCAATTTGAAGACATTTGTTACAAATATTCACAATTCTATTGAATTATCGAATAATATTCCAAAAGAATATGTAAAAATTTCAGAAAGTGGACTTTTGGATCCAAAAATTGTAATTCTTTTGAAAGAATTAGGATTTAATGGATTTCTTATAGGAGAGCATTTTATGCAAACACATAATCCAGCACAGGCACTTAAAAAATTTATTGATCAGTTATGATTATAAAAGTTTGTGGAATGAAATATCCAGAAAACATAACAAAATTGGGGAATTTATCTATTCAAATGATAGGATTGATTTTTTATAAAAAATCAATCCGTTATGTTGAAAAATTAAATATGGAAACTGTTAAACTTCCTCCATTTATTCAATTAGTTGGTGTTTTTGTAGATGAAACTTTAAAAAATATTTTAGATATAATTAACAAATATTCTATAAATATTGTACAATTGCATGGCATTGAATCTCCTGAATTATGTAAAAAATTAAAAAAATATGGATTAATAGTTATAAAATCTTTTCAAATAGGTAAAATCGAAGATTTAAATTTTTGTATTCCGTATGAAAATATTTGTAATTATTTTCTTTTTGATACAAAAACTTCTCAATATGGTGGATCTGGTAACAAATTTGATTGGAAAATACTTTCTTTTTATTGTAGAAAAATTCCTTTTTTTTTAAGTGGAGGTATTAGTGAAGATGATGTGGATGCTATTAAACAATTAAATAATATTAGATTGTTTGGTATTGATTTAAATAGTAAGTTTGAAATTGAACCAGGATTAAAAGACATTGATAAGATTAGATCATTTATTTTGAATTTTGTATAGAGTATAAGTTTAACGAATTTTATGAACAAAATAATAACTTTACTACAACAGAAACAACGAAATATTATTTCTATTTATTTTACAGCTGGATTTCCACAATTGAGTGATACTGTAGAAATAATAAAAGAATTACAAGCAAATGGTGTTGATATGATAGAGATTGGAGTGCCATTTTCAGATCCTATAGCAGATGGAAAAGTGATTCAAAAAAGTAGTTATAAAGCAATTCAAAATGGAATGAATCTAAATGTGCTTTTTGAACAATTAGATAGTATTAAAAATTATGTTTATATTCCATTGATTATAATGAGTTATTTAAATCCAATTATACAATATGGATTTGAGAATTTTTGTAAAACTTGTAAAAAAGTAAATATTTCTGGTATAATTATTCCAGATTTGCCATTCGAAGAATATATCAATGTATATAAATTCACTGTAGATATTTATGATTTAAAAATGATTATGTTGATAACTCCAAGGACTTCTGAAAAACGAATGCGTCTTATAGATAGTAATACAAATGGGTTTATTTACATGGTTTCCACTGTAGCGACGACTGGGATGCAAAAAAAATTTGATAAACAAAAACAAAATTATTTTAATAAAGTAAAAAACATGAAATTAAAAAATCCACGATTGATTGGTTTTGGAATTTCAAATAAAAAAATGCTGATTTCTGCTTTTGAAAATGCTTCTGGAGCAATTATCGGAAGTAAATTTGTTAATCTTTTAGCAAACTCAAATAATCCTAAAGAAGCAATAAGAAGGCTTATGATGGAATTAGAATAATGGTTATTCATTGTGAGCTAGAATTTAAATAATTAAAAATAATAAAAATAAATTTTTATTAAAAATGACAGTTTCAATTAAAGAAAGTGGGCGTATTCAACCGCAAGCATGTGAGTTGGAAGAAGCAGTGCTTAGCGCATTAATGCTTGAGAAAGATACTTATGATGTTGTTGATGAAATATTAATTCCTCAAAGTTTTTACGATAAAACTCATGAATTAATATTTGTAGCTATTAGAGATCTTGCTATAAAACAAGAACCTATTGATATACTTACAGTAATAGAACAACTACGAAAAAATGGAACTTTAAAAGATGTTGGTGGTGTTGCTCACATTATTGAATTGTCACAAAAAGTGATTTCTAGTGCTCATTTGGAGTACCACGCACGAATTGTTGCTCAAAAATCATTAGCAAGGCAATTAATTTCTTTTTCGTCTGATATAACAAATAAAGCTTTTGATGAAACAATTGATGTAAATGATTTAATACAAGAAGCTGAAGGTCGACTTTTTAAAATATCTCAGCAAAATATTAAAAAAGATTTTACACATGTAGCTCCTATTATTCGTAATGCTATTAATGTGATGAAAGAGGTTGCTAAGCGTTCTGATAATTTAACTGGATTATCTTCAGGATTTATAGATTTAGATAAGATCACTTTTGGATGGCAAAATTCTGATTTAATTATAATTGCAGGCCGACCATCAATGGGCAAAACTGCTTTTGTTTTGTCTATGATGAAGAATATTGGTGTAACTTACAATATTCCTATAGCTATTTTTTCACTAGAAATGTCAAATATTCAACTGATTAATAGATTAATTGTTGATGTAACTGAAATTGACAGTAATGTAATAAAAAGTGGAAAATTGCAGCCTTATGAATGGCTTCAATTAGAAAAAAAAATAAAAGTGCTTTATGATTCTCCTATTTTTGTTGACGATACGCCAAGTCTTTCAGTTTTTGAATTTCGAACTAAAGCGCGTCGATTAGTTAAAGAACAAAATGTAAAGTGCGTTATTATAGATTATTTACAACTGATGAATGCTAGTGGAATAAGTTTCAGTAACAGAGAACAAGAAGTTAGTATCATTTCTCGTTCTTTGAAAAGTTTAGCTAAAGAACTTAATATTCCTATAATAGCACTTTCTCAATTAAATCGGAATGTGGAAAGTCGTGCCGCGAGAGATAGCTTAGAGGCTAAGCGGCCACAATTATCAGATTTACGAGAATCAGGAGCGATAGAACAAGATGCAGATGTTGTTTGTTTTATACATCGACCAGAAAAATATAATATTTTTGAAGATGCTATGGGCAATGATTTGAGAGGTAAGGCTGAGATTGTTATTGCAAAACATCGAAATGGTTCTACTGGTAGTGTTATGCTTTCTTTCAAAAGAGAATACATTCGTTTTCAAAATTTAAGTGATGATCAATCGGTTTTGGAATACAAATCTCGTTTAGATAGTCAAGAAAATTTTTTGCCAAATGAAAGAACTTATTTCTAAAATAACCAAACTAAGTTGAGTAATAACGATGAAGGTTTACCATTTTAACAGTATACAAATAAAATTTAAAAATTTTAGTATTATTCAATTAAAAAATTTGGAACATAGTACATACATTAAAAATAAATGAAAAAACAGATTGTTGTTTTGAGTGGAGCAGGTATGAGCGAAGAAAGTGGAATTTCTACTTTTCGTGATAATAATGGATTGTGGAATAGTTATGATGTGATGCAAGTAGCGCATATTGACAGTTGGTATGTTAATCAAAATTTGATATTACAATTTTATAATGATCGTCGTCGACAACTTGCATCTGTTTCACCTAACATAGGACATCAAATTATTGCTGAATTGGAAAAAGATTTTAATGTTGTTGTCATTACACAAAATATAGATAATCTGCATGAGCGAGCAGGAACTAGCCACATCATTCATTTACATGGCGAATTAACAAAGGCATGTAGTTCTAAGGATAGAAATAAAAGACATGTAATAGATATTGGATATAATGATATTCTTCCAGGAGATTTGTCTGTAGATGGTTCTCAGCTTCGTCCGTTTATTGTTTGGTTTGGAGAAGATGTTCCTGAAATAGAAAAAGCTTTTATTGCAATTTCGAAAGCTGATATCATTATTGTAGTTGGAACATCTATGAGAGTTTATCCTGCTGCTAGTTTGATCCATTATGCACATGCCGATGCTGTTATCTATTTGATAGATCCTGCAGAAATAAATGTTTCTATTATTAATGATGTTGAGGTAATAAGAAAAAAAGCAAGCGAAGGCTTAGCTTTTTTAAAAAAACAATTTTACAAAAAATATTTTTAGTAAAAATACAGGTTCATGTTACGCTTAATTTAAGTGTACAACTTAATCATTTTATATGATTGTTTATATGATTTTAAACAATTTTCAATATGTTAAATAAAGGTTTTGTATCTATTGTTGATTGTTCTAAACAAGATATTTTGCACTTAGTTGAACGAACAGAATATTTTGAACAAAATTTCAATCAGCAGTTATTAAAAGACAAAATTTGTGCTACTCTTTTTTTTGAACCATCAACACGTACTCGTTTAAGTTTTGAAATAGCTATTAGTAGATTAGGTGGTCAAATTATTGGATTTTCTGATGTTGCTACTTCAAGTATTTCTAAAGGTGAAATTTTAAAGGACACGATAAAAATAATAAGCAATTATGCTGATGTTATTATTATGAGACATTATCTTGAAGGAGCTGCTCGTTATGCTTCTGAAGTAACTGATGTGCCAATTATTAATGCTGGCGACGGAACAAACCAACATCCTTCTCAAACTTTATTGGATATATATTCTATATATAAGACACAAGGAACACTTTGTGACTTGACAATTACTGTGGTTGGAGATTTAAAATATGGAAGAACAGTTCACTCTCTTCTTAATGGCATGTCTCATTTTAATCCAACTTTTCATTTTGTTGCTCCTGAAGAGTTAAAATTACCAGTTGTTTATAAGCATTTTATGGATAAAAATGGCATTCGATATTTTGATCATTCTGATTTTTTGATTGATATAATAAATCAAACTGACATACTATACATGACTCGTGTACAACGTGAACGTTTTACTGATTTGATGGAATATGAAAAAGTAAAGAACATATATATACTTTCTAAAGAGATGCTAATTGGTAGTAAAGATAATCTTAGAATTATGCATCCACTCCCTCGTTTTGGGGAAATTACACTTGATGTAGATGGAAGTCCAAAAGCATATTATTTTGATCAAGCCAAAAATGGAATTTTTGCTAGGCAAGCAATTATATGTAATGTACTAAGTTTATAAGTAGCTTACTTCTGGTTTAAGTTTTATACCAAATGTATTTTTAACCATAGATTGAATTTTTTCTGCTAATATTGATATGTCTTGTCCTGTAGCATTATTCTTATTAATAAGAATTAACGCATGTTTTTCGTAAACAGAAGCTCCACCTATATATTCTTTTTTACCTCCACATTGTTCAATTAGCCAAGCCGCAGAAACTTTTACTATTTTGTTATCAACAAAATAACATGGCATATTATAATATTGTTTTTTTAATTTTTCATAATGATCAATGCAGATGTATGGATTAGTAAAAAAACTACCAGCATTTCCAAAAATTTTTAAGTTTGGCAAACTTAATTGGCGGATAGCAATAATTGCTTTTCGTATGTTAATCAAATTAATTTCTTTTCCATATAAATAAGATTTTATCTTATCGTGGTTTAATATGAATTGTGGTGTCTTTAGTAGCCGATATACTACATATGTAATGTAAAATATTTCTTTTGATTCTTTGAAAAAACTATTGCGGTATGAATATTTACATTCTTTGTTAGAAAATATTTGTTTAGTTTTTGTTGTAAGCGAGTAAGCATGCACTTCTTCTACGACATTTGATATTTCTGCACCGTAAGCTCCAATATTTTGAAAAGCACTTGCTCCGATTTCTCCTGGTATTAAAGATAAATTTTCAATTCCTCCCCATCCTTTATTTACGCAATAAGATACGAAAGAGTCCCAATCTTCTGAGGCTCCTACTTTAAGTAAAATATGGGTTTTATCTTCTTTGATTATCTCAATTCCTTTGATATTTGAGTGTATAATTGTACCTTTAAAGTCATTTAAAAATAGTATATTGCTACCATGTCCTATATGGTAAATGGGTTCATTTGGGGAACGTGTTTCTTCTAAAATTTTTTGTAAATCTTCTTCAGATTCATATTCTATAAATTTATGCGTTTTTGTATTTAAATGGAAAGTGTTGTGTTTTAATAGTGAATAGTTTTTGTATATGTTCATAATTTCTTTATAAAGGTTGCAAATTTTTTTGTAAAAAATCATTTTAATGTCAGATATTTGTGTAATTCGTCCTAAAAAATTTTTAGGGCAGCATTTTTTAAAAAAAAAACATATTGCTCGACGTATTGCTGATACAATTTCTTTTTATAAGGATTTTCCTGTATTAGAAATTGGTCCTGGAATGGGGGCTATTACTAAGTTTCTTTTGCAAGAAAGAAGGAATTTAACTGTTGTAGAGATAGATAGGCAATGTATAAATTTTTTAAAAAAATATTATCCTCAACTGGATGGGTGTATTATTGAGGAGGATTTTTTGAAATTAAATTTAGATGATCTTTTCTTGGATAGATTTTGTATAGTTGGAAACTATCCCTATAACATATCTACTCAAATTTTTTTTAAAATATTAAATTATAAAAATAAAATTCTTTGTTGCTCGGGATTATTACAAAAAGAAGTGGCTAAAAGGTTAATTTCTTTGCAAGGAAGAAAAACTTATGGAATTATTACTGTTTTATTACGTGCTTGGTATGATATAGAGTATCTTTTTACTGTATCTCCTGACTGTTTTAGTCCATCTCCTAAAGTTAATTCTGCTGTTATTCGTATGATTCGTAACAAAAGAACAAAATTAGGATGTGATGAACTTTTATTTACAAATATTGTAAAAACAGCTTTCAATAAGCGACGTAAAACATTAAGAAATTCTTTAAAATCTTTATTTATTGAAAATAATGACGTTTTTATTAATCCAATTTTTGATAAACGACCTGAACAATTATCAGTGGAAGAGTTTATATATATTGCAAGTATGTTTACAAGTTATGTAGTTAGTTCTAAAAAACATTTATTTCCAATTTTATAGAGTGGAATTTTGTACGGTTTCGTAATGATATTAATCGAAATTTTGTGGGAAAATAGTTTTTGCTAATATGTTAAAATTATTTTATGTATTAAAGATTTTGTACAGTTAGGAAGTTGATAACATTTATAACTAAGAATGTAAAAAATAAAAGATTGGAATAAACAAGTGTTAGTTTTATTATGTGGCATTTAGTAAATTTTTTATTGCTTTGTTCATTTTGTTAAAATTAAATCCATTAATGATCATCTCTTTCATCTTTGCAATTTTATCATTGCAAAGATTTCCAATACTTCCTTCATGTGTATGATTTATATTTTTGTTTGGAACAAAATTTCCATTTTTAATTTCTAATCCAATTTGTTTATATGCATTTCGAAACGGAATTCCGTTCATGACTAATTTATTAACCTGTTCTACACTAAATATAGAAGAGTATTTGTTATCGTCTAGTATATGAGTGTTGATATTTATTTTTTGTATCATTTGAATGATGATATGAATGCATTCTGACAATGTGCCAAATGAAGGAATAAAGATTTCTTTTGTTATTTGTAAGTCACGAAAATATCCAGAAGGAAGATTATTTATAATTAAAATAATTTGTTGAGGTATACTTTGTAGCAAATTGCATTTTGCTCGTACAAGTTCAAATATATCTGGATTTTTTTTATGAGGCATAATACTTGACCCAGTTGTAAATTCATCTGGAATATTAATAAAATTGAAATTTTGACTATTATATAAACAAGCGTCAAATGCTAATTTTGAAATAGTCGCTGCAATTCCTGCTAATGCAAAACTTACTGTGCGTTCCATTTTTCCTCTTCCCATTTGAGCATAAACTGAATTGTAATTCATAGAATCAAATCCTAATAAATTTGTAGTAAGTTTTCTGTTTAAAGGGAAAGAAGACCCGTAACCTGCTGCCGATCCAAGTGGATTACGATTACATATTTTATAAGCCGCTTGTAATAATAATAAATCGTCAACCAAACTTTCAGCGTATGCTCCAAACCAAAGTCCAAAAGATGATGGCATTGCTATTTGTAAATGAGTATATCCAGGTAATAAAATATTTTTGTATTTATCACTTTGGATAATTAAGAGATCTATTAATTCTGAAATTTCTTTTGTCAAAATTTGAATTGTATTTCGTGTAAATAATTTTAGATCTAATAAAATTTGATCATTTCGAGAACGTCCAGTATGAATTTTTTTTCCTATATCTCCTAGTTTTTTAGTAAGTATTAATTCTATTTGAGAATGGATATCTTCTACTCCAATTTCAATAAAAAATTGGTCACAATCAATAGAGTTATAAATGTTTTTGAGTTCGATCAACAGTTGTTTATATTCAGATGGCATTAGAAGTTTTATGTGTTTTAACATGGTAATATGAGCTATGGAACCTAAAATATCTGATTTTGCTAAAAAAAGGTCCATTTCTTGATCCTTCCCAATTGTGAATTTTTCTACTTTTTTGTTAATTCTAATATGTTGTTGCCACAATTTCATTATTCTTTGGTATTTGATGTTAGTAATTTTTTGAGTTTTAGTGTTGTTATATGAAATTATTTCATTAATTCATGCCCATTTAGATGGGTTTTTTTTCCATTCTTGAAGAATTTTAGCTTCAGACAATTTAATAAAATTTGTTTTTAATGCTTCTTTTAAAACGCTATCATAATTACAAAGTGTGATTAACCCAACTTTAGCTTTTTTAAATTTTTCTTCAGCAATAAAAAATCCGTAAGTAAAAATAGCTACTATCCCTATTACGTGACATTCTGCATTGCGTACAGCTTTGATAGCTAGCATACTACTAGTTCCGGTAGAAATCAAATCTTCGATAATTACTACTCTAGTGTTTGGTTTTAGATCACCTTCAATTATATTCTTTAATCCATGATTTTTATAATTTGAACGAATATATATGAACGGAAGATTTAATTCTTCAGCTACAATTGCTCCATGTGCAATAGCTCCTGTTGCTATTCCGGCGATAGTATCTACATTTTCATAATTTTCAAGAATAGTTCGTGCCAACTCTAATTTAATAAAATTACGAATAGAAGGATAAGAAAGAATTTTCCTATTATCGCAATAAATTGGTGATTTCCATCCAGATGTCAATGTAAATGGGTTAGAAAACCGTAATTTTATGGCTTTAATATCAAGTAATTTTCTTGCTAATAATTGTTCTAATATTTTCATTTTGTTTTTTATAAAGTAATTATCAAAAATGCTAACAGAAAATTTAGTTTTTAACTAATTATACTTAGACTTGTATAGATGATTGTTGTTAAGTAGAATTACGAAAAGTTAATAATGCTTCAGCAACAACAAATGTACTTCCTCCTATAAAAATAACATCTTCTTTTAAAGCATAATATTTTGCGTAAGTGAATGCTTCAGCAACAGTGAAATAACATGTTCCTTTCAAGTTAAAAGTATTTGCATAATTCATTAATATTTTAGCATTTAATGCACGAGGAATATTTGCTTGTGTAAAATAAAAAATAGCATCTTTAGGAAGAATTTTAATAATAGGCATAATATTTTTGTCTCTAACCATACCAAAAATAATGTGTAATTTATTGTATTTTTCTGTTTTTAGTTGTTGTACAACGTATTTTATTCCGGCAATGTTGTGCCCTGTATCTAATATAATCTTGGGATTATATTGTAATATTTGCCATCTACCTTCAATTCCAGTATTTTTTACTACATGAAAAAATCCTTTGTATACAGCAGCAGAAGGTATATTTAGAATATTTTGTTTCAAAATATTAATAGCACATAGTGTTGTTGTTGCATTTTTTATCTGAGCATATCCACCTAATTTATTAATTAAATTAGGATATTTTTTTGTATCTAATTTCCAATATCCAGAAGGTAGTAGTTTAGAAAAAAGAATAATATTTTCTTCTTGCGCAAATACAAATTTTGTGTTGTTGATTGTGTGTTTTTTTTCTAAAAAAAATTTTTTAACAATTCCTTTTGCTTCTCCAATAATCACTGGAATATTTGGCTTAATTATTCCGGCTTTTTCTTTAGAAATTTTTGTTAAAGTATTTCCTAATATGTTAGTATGATCATAGCTAATATTAGTTATGATACTCAAAACAGGTGTAATTATGTTAGTGCAATCTAATTTTCCACCTAATCCAACTTCTATAATAGCTATATTTACTGCTTTTTTTGCAAAATAGTAAAAAGCCATTCCTGTTGTTAATTCGAAAAAAGAAGAGTTAATAGATTCAAAAAAAAAATTGTATCTGGCAATAAAATCGATTACAAAATTTTTATTTATAGGAATCCCATTTATTTTTATTCTTTCTCTTAAATCTAATATATGTGGTGAAGTGTATAGTCCTACTTTATAGCCAGATTCTTGCAAAATTGATGCCAATAAATGTGCAGTAGAACCTTTACCGTTTGTTCCTGCTATGTGTATAGTTTTATATTTTGTACACGGATAGTTTAGATATTTATTAATTAATATTGAATTTTTTAACCCTTTTTTGTACGCATCATTCCCTATTTGTTGAAACATTGGGAAAACATTATATATATATTTTATTGTTTGTGTGTATGTCATTTTATTGTTTTTTCTAAAATTTTTATTGCTTTTTGAATTGTATTGATGTTTTGAATGTTTAGTGTTCTTTGATTTTTTTCTAATATATTGCATAACTATGATTTTTTCTAATGAATTCAAGTATTTCGATTAAATGATATACTTTGATAATAGTTAGAATCAAGATTGTTAATTAAATATGACGTTATTTTAGTTCTTTTATGACTATCCTTTCTATTCCAGTTTTTCGTGTTACTTCGTGTAGACGAACAATTTGTATTAATTCTTTCCTTTTTTTGAATTTTGACGAATATGTTTTGTAATTTTATTTGTATGATACAAATCAGTGAATTCTTTGTTTTTTAATTCTCTGATAGCTTCAGTCAATATCTTTTGATATGTTTTATACCATAAATTGGCGACAACTTCACTTTGTTCAGCTTCAAGTATGTTTACTGTTATTGCGTATATCCAAGCCTCGCATAACTATGTTAATAGTTACTTCCTGATTCTAAAAAATTTTCAATGGCTTGTAATCGTTTTACAGCTTCATGTGTTAAATTGTGAGGAAAAAGTGATAGTGAATAACAAAAAGCATTATGATCACGTTTTTCTGTTTTGCCTCTTAAATTGATATAGATTACTCAATACAAAATTTTGTGCATTATTTATAATGATTGTATTAGCATTTGGAATGCTAATGCCATTTTTAATAATAGTAGTAAAAATTAAAATATTGCATTCGTAATTAGTAATTCTTGTAATGATTTGTTCTAGTTTAATAGCTTTCATTGTCCATGTGCAACAGCTATTTTTACATCTGAAAATTTTTTTATTAAATTTTTTAGATCTGTCAAAATTAGAGATGCAATTGTTCATTATGAAAATTTGACCATTACGATTAATTTCATAATTATTATATTTACGTATAATACCTAGATCAAAATTATGCAATTTTGTGTAGATCGAATAACAGTTTAGTGGTAAAGTAGATGTACTAGATAAATTTTTTGTTCACATTAAACTAAATTGTAGTGTGCTAGGGATATGTGTTGCTGTTAAAGTAATAAAATCAATAAATTACTTTGAAGTGTTTCAATTTTTTTCTTTTTCTATCATTCCAAATTTTTGTTTTTGTCAAAAATTAATAAACCTAAATTTTTTAAAATTATACTTTTATTAAGCGTTTTATGTGTTTCTTATCATGATGTCAATTATCACTTCTTGTAATTTTCCAATAATGTTTTTGTATTATTTTGTTATTGTTCTATTCTAAAAATATAATCTATTGTTATAGTTAGATTAGTTAATTTTTTTAAATGTATTATAGTGTTGAAAAGCCAGTAGCGTAGTTGGAACCAAAACAGTCACTTGTTGTTTATTATTTGATACTACTTTTGCAGCCAGAATGGCCATTTCAGTTTTTTCAAATCCAATATCTCCGCATACTAATCGATCAATTGGCTCAATGCTTTCCAATTTTTTACCTCCATAGTTATTTTTAATTGATTCTGAGTTTTTTCATATAAAAAAGAGACTTATTAAACTCTATTCTATAATAGAGTTTAATAAGTCTCTTTATCAATATATTTAATTTTTTTTTTGCTTTTTTCTTTTAAATATTTCAAGAATTTTAATCCTAGTTTATTTAATTGTTGTAATTTATTACTCTTATGTTTGTACTTGTAAATTTTGTGTAAATCATGAATACTAATGAAAATGATATTTTTGTTGAAAGAAATCAGTTTAATGACTTCTTGCGTTTTTCATTGATTTTTATTTGTATTAGTCCTACAAATTTACATATTCAATGACACATATGTACTAAGTAATCTACTAATTTAAATCGTTGTAATTCTTTTATAGACAGTGTATTTTATCACAGAAAGTGTTTCTTCTGCTTTTAGTTTATGTCTATTAGAACAATTAAATAATTGATGATCACTAAACAAATTGATACGTAAAATTTTATATATAAATCCATAATTAAGTCTATAAAATATAGGAATAAATGAAATGTTGTAGTTTCTGTTATTAGAAATATTTTTTTGGTAAAAAATTTAATAGATGTACATTCATTTTTATTTGGGTTACCTACAACATATTTTTTATAAATTATTATTGATGACAAATTGTTTTTCTTTAAATTAAAAGTGTGTTAACGTTTTTCGTAGATAAAATTTTTTCTTGATTAACTTTTACTTTCAAAAATCTTTCTTTGAAGAAAGAATGAATTTTTTCATAAATCTATTTTCCATTTTTTAATATAAAATTTGTTGTTGTCTGAATGCATGAAAACAATGTTGTATCTGAATTTTCAAATTTAGTAGAAACGATGAATTGAATTTTATTTTTCTATAAAAATTGATTTTTTACATTAATATTGCGAATATTTTTTACTTCATTATCAAAAAATCTATTCGATATGGTGGATATTTGTTAGAAAAAGAAAAAATATCAATAATAGAACGTTTTATCGTATACGGATCTGGTTTATATACATAATCAACGAGGTTAAAATTGTAGGAATATAATGTTCCATTATTATGGATAAACTATCTAATACTTCATTAATAATGAATATTAATGAAGTATTTTTAATTTTTTATGAAAAATTACTTTTTCAAAAATTGTATCTAGATAAGTAACAATTATGTATTGTTTTTTGTTATTGTTTAATTGACATAAAATTTCTGTACGCAGAAGAATCATTTGTTACCTCCTCATTGGAGGTAATGAATACTTAAGTCTAAATTTAATAATGAAATAACATCACATTTTCATTACTTAATAATTGTGAATAATTATAAATAAAAATTGTTTGCTTTTTCAAAATTATTTAGTATACAGATAAAGTTTTGATTTTTTATTTATTTGAAAAGACAACAATAAACTAAGCTTTTTAAATTTTTTAGTAATCCTTTTATATATAAACATCTATAATTATAGTTTATGTGTTTTAATCAATTTTTTGATTAAAAGTATGGTGGTTGTGTTATTGTAGTAGATTAATTTATCATTTTGTATTTTGATGTATCTCCACCCCATGATAATTTTTCTCGTAATGTATCATAAAAATTATGGTTAAGTCTTTTAGCTATTTTAATAGTAAAATTTGCTTTTTGTGCTTTAAATATGCTTCCAGAAGGAAAAATTCTTGAACGCCCATCTAGAGAAACTAAAAAATTTTTACTGCGAGATTTTACTATAAATCGCATTTTATAATCTTCTGGAATAACTAGTGGGCGTACATTTAAAGAGTGTGGTGCAACTGGGCTTAATACAAAATTATGAGCTTGTGGCACAATAATCGGTCCATTTACACTTAAATTATAAGCTGTAGATCCACTTGGAGTTGCTAGTAGTAGTCCATCTGCTAAATATTTTGTTAAAAAAAGTTCATTTAAATAAGTGCTAATACTAATCATAGATGAAGTATCTCGTTTTAAAATAGCAATTTCATTTAAAGCATAATTTTTCATATAACAATATTGTGATGCAAATTCTATTTGCAATAGACTTCGTTCTTCTACACTATATTTACTTTGAAAAATTTCATTTAAAACTTCAACAATTTCAAATGTACTAATATCAGCAAGAAATCCTAAATGTCCTGTATTTATTCCTAAAATTGGAATATTTCTATGACCAACCCAATTTGCTGTTCGTAAAAAAGTTCCGTCACCTCCAATGCTAAATACAATATCTAATGAAAGTGGTTTTTTTGATATGAATCCTTCTGCTTTCGGAACAAAAGCAAAATATTTGAACAAATAATTATAGAATGGTCTATCTATCCAAATCTTTGCTCCAAGTTTTAATAAATGTTCAAAAAAAAGTTTTATGAATTTTTGTTTTTTTGTTTGGTAATTATTCCCAAAGATGCCTATTCTCATAGTTTGAATGAAAAAACTTTTTAATTATATGTCTTTGTGATGTGCATATTGTAGTTACGATTATATAATATATATGTAACAGTAATTAATCGTAATAATTACGTTTCGAATGAACTTTGTCTATAATTTATAAATAAATCATTTTTGATATTCTGAAGATGATTGTGCAATTTACAAAATTGAATTCAAATTATTTTGGATACAAGAAGTAAAATCAAAATAATATACTATGGTTGTTTCTGTTTAAATTTTACTTTTTAGTTTTTAAAATTGTTTTTGTTGTAGTACTTTAACAATAGAGTATTATTAGTTATGATTTTTATATGATTTACTAACAGTTAAATTTATGATGAAAATATAGAATTTAGTAAAAAAGTTGTATTAAGTAACACTTACTTACATCCATATAGTAGTTGGGTTAGAATAGTTTTTATAACGTGAGTTTTAGCGTTTTATTTATAATATTTTATGTGTATTGAAATTAGAAAGATTTATTTAGTTAGTACTAAAAATTTAAGATAAAAAATTATACCTGGAAACGTAATTAAAAATATTTTACAGTTTCAAACTAAATTGTATGTCTTTCAAGAATTTATATAAATGTAATTATAGTTTTATGATATTGTGATATATTGTTGTGAAAATTGTAGTGAATAGTTTTATGAATAACATTGTCTATGATAAATATTTGTACAAATGGACCTAATGTCATAAATTCGATATGTTTTTTGTTCAGTTGTTTTAAAATAGAAAAAACGATGTAAAGATTTGAATTTTATTGTAGAAATATTACATTTAGAAATGATTACTTCTAAATGTAATATTAATGCTTTGTTGATTAATATATAAACATTATAGATAAATAGCATGCAAATTTTTGTTTTTTTGGCAGATGGGTTCGAAGAAATTGAAGCTATTAGTGTAATAGATATACTTAGACGTGGCGAATTGAATGTAATAACTGTATCTGTTACAAGTAAAAGTGTAGTAATTGGATCGCATGGAATTGCAGTTGTAGCTGATAGATTATTTGATGAAACTGATTTTTCTCATGGTGAAATGTTAGTATTGCCTGGTGGTTTACCTGGAATAAATAATTTAAATGCTCATGAAAAATTAAAAAAACTTCTTAAACAGTATGATTCAAAAGGGAGGAAAATTGCAGCAATATGTGCAGCCCCTTCGATATTAGGTGAATTAAATTTATTACATAGTAAAAAAGCAACAGTTTATCCTGGTTTTGAAAATAAATTATTCGGAGCTATTTATGTGAAAAATATAGTATTAAAGGATGGTAATATTATTACAGGGAGTGGTCCGGCTCATGCTTTTGAGTTTGCTTTGTTTATTGTATCTGAATTGAATGGTCCTGAAAAAGCAAAAAAGATTGCTGAAAGTATGTTATTGAAGTGATTGAATAATTAGCACAATAAATGTAAAAATCATTGTATTTAGTGTGTAAGCTTACTTAATGGAGTTTTTCTAAAAAATAAATCTAATATTTGTTTAGAAGCCTTGAAAGGGCTTATTTTTGAGTCTAACACTTGTTTTTCTTTTATTGCTAGTTCTTTTTTAATAAAGTCAGATTGATAGAAATGATTTTTTAATTGTTCGTTTATATTTTCGTACATCCAATACTTATCTTGTGTTTTTCTTTTGTGGTCAAAATAACCGTTTGTTTTTGTGAAATCAATGTATTTATAAATTGTATTCCAAATTTCAGTAATTCCAATTTTATAATGACCAGAGTAAGTCATTACTTGTGGAATCCATTTAGAAGGAGATGCTGGGAATAAACTTATAGCATTTTTGTACTGAACTGCTGCCAAGTTTGCTTTTTCAATGTTGTCACCATCTGCCTTGTTAATAACTATACTATCAGCCATTTCCATGATTCCCCTTTTAATTCCTTGTAATTCATCACCTGCACCTGCTATTTGTATTAGAAGAAAAAAATCAACCATAGAATGAACAGCTATTTCAGATTGTCCTACTCCAACTGTTTCTATAAGTATAGTATCAAATCCAGACGCTTCACATAGAATAATTTCTTCTCTTGTTTTGTTCGCAATTCCGCCTAAAGAACCTGATGATGATGAAGGTCGTATAAATACATTTGTTTCACGTGAAATTTCTTCCATTCGTATTTTATCTCCTAATATACTTCCTTTTGAACGATCACTGCTAGGATCTACAGCTAAAACAGCTAATTTTTTATTTTTCTTGTGAACAAGATCCATCCCTAAAGCGTTTATAGACGTTGATTTCCCTGCACCTGGAACTCCAGTAATTCCAATTCTTATAGAATTTCCAGCATAAGGCAAACATTTTTCAATTATTTCTTGAGCTATTTTTTGGTGTTCATTTTTTTTACTTTCTACTAAACTAATTGCTTTACTGAGTATTGTTATGTTTCCTTTTAATATTTGTTCAACATATTCAGATGAAGTGTATTTGGAATGAATTCTATTGATTTTTTTGTAATATGGATTAACCACTGAATGTGTGTACATATAATCATTAATTTTTGATTTTTTTACATTGATTACTTTTAAATCTGAATCGATAATGCATATAGTGAATTTATAAAGAATACCAGTGTAATAAATAATTATTATAATCTTTAAATTTTAATTATAGAATTTAAATATGAAACAAAATTTATACTTGTAAGATAAAATTAAAATAATTATATTTATTGTGTAACGGTTTAAAATTATACTTTGGAATGGTGTATTTTATGGCTATGTTAGTTTGTTTTTATATATGCTTGTATAGATTTGCAATCTAATTTTTCAATTTTTTTATTATAATGGAGGGAATTGGGTTATATCATCCAAGTTATGAACATGGTTCATGTGGAGTTGGGTTGATAGTTGATATTTGTGGTAATAGATCTCATGATATTATTGAAAATGGGTTGCAGGTATTAGAGCATATGCGTCATCGTGGTGCAGAAGGTGCTGATAATAATACAGGAGATGGTGCAGGGATAACTATTCAAATTCCACATGAGTTTATTTTACTTCAGGGGATCCCAGTACCAGAAAAAGGGAAATATGGTACCGGTTTAGTATTCTTTTCTAGAAATGAAAAGAAGGCTTCTTTTTGTATGCTTTTATTAAAAAATGTTATAGAACAAGAAGGATTAAAATTGTTAACTGTGCGTAGTGTCCCAGTTAATAGTGATGTTTTGGGAAAAATTTCTCGCTTAAGTGAACCAACTATCAAACAGATTTTCATTATTGGTGAGGATTCTCAAGAAATACTGGAAAGAAAATTATATATTATACGAAGAAAGGTAGAGAATCAAATTTTTAAACTTTCTGTAGAAGAAAGAGAAAGTTTTTATATCGTAAGTCTTTCTACTAGGCGTGTTATCTATAAAGGAATGCTCTCTTCTGTTCAATTGAGAGATTATTTTTCTGATTTAACTAACCAGTATTTTACAAGTAGTTTAGCATTAGTACATTCGCGTTATAGCACCAATACTTTTCCTAGGTGGGATTTGGCACAGCCTTTTCGTTTATTGGGACATAATGGTGAGATCAATACTATTCGTGGCAATCGTTGTTGGATGAAAGCTCGTGAAAGCTTACTTAAAGTTCCTGATTTTGGTAAAATGGAAGATATTTTTCCTGTTATTCAAGAAGATATGTCAGATAGTGCTTCTCTGGACAATGTACTTGAATTTTTGATAATGTCAGGCAAATCTTTTCCATATGCTTTGTCGATGTTAATTCCAGAAAGTTGGAATAAAAAAAATCCAATTTCTAATGAATTAAAAGCATTTTATGAATACAATAGTATCATTATGGAAGCTTGGGATGGTCCTGCAACGTTAATGTTTACTGATGGACGTTATGCAGGAGGCATGTTAGATAGAAATGGCCTTCGTCCAGCTCGATATTTGATTACAAAGAACGGTATCATCGTAGTGTCTTCTGAGTCTGGTGTATTACCTTTTGATCCAATTGAAATCAAAGAAAAGGGGCGATTACACCCTGGTAAAATGCTATTAGTGGATACACTTGGTGGTAAGATTTATTATGATTCTGAATTAAAGGCTGAGTTAGCAACTATGTATCCTTATGAAGAATGGGTAAATAAAAATCGTGTTGTTCTTAATAAGATATCTTCTGGTAGAGTAGTTGAATATGGTATTGATAATTTAATTGTATATTTAAAAGCTTTTGGTTATACAAAAGAAGATATAGATAAAATTATTGTTCCAATGGCAATTGAAGGAAAGGAGCCGATTGGATCGATGGGGAATGATGCTCCGTTAGCTGTTTTGTCTGATAAGCCACAACGTTTTTTTAATTATTTTCGCCAATTGTTTGCTCAAGTAACGAATCCTCCTATTGATTCTCTTAGAGAGGAATTGGTAATGTCTTTATCTTCGTATATAGGTCGCCAGTGTACAAATGTTTTGTCCCCAACATCAGAATTAAGTAGAATGGTAAAATTACAAACTCCAATAATTACCAATCGAGATTTAGATATTCTGATGAATTTGAGTTATAAGGGATTTAAATCTTTGTCAATTCCAATATTGTTTAATATAACTAATAGGAAAGATTTTACGCAATCGTTATTGGAGGCTTTGAACAGCATTTGCTATCAAGTCGAAAAAGCCGTAGATGAAGGTTATCATTATGTAATCTTAAGTGATAAGAAAATAAATGAAAATTTTGCAGCTATACCTTCTTTACTAGCGGTTTCTTCTGTTCATCATTATTTAATTGATAAACGTAAACGAATGCAAATTGCTATTGTAGTGGAAACCGCAGATTCTTGTGAAGTAAATCATTTTGCGTTGTTATGTGGATTTGGAGCCACTGCTATTAATCCTTATGCTGTATTTGCAATTTTATATGAAAAAACAAGTACTTGTGAAATACAATTGGATTACTATACAGCTGAAAAAAATTATATTAAATCTGTTAGTAAGGGTCTATTAAAGGTACTTTCTAAAATGGGAATTTCAACTTTGAATTCATATCGTGGAGCTAAAATTTTTGAAACTATTGGAATTAGTCAAAAAATATTAGATTCTTATTTTGGTGGTATGAGATCATCTATAGGTGGAATAGATTTGTATGATATTGCTTGTGATGTTTTATCATTCCACAACAATGCTTTTATGAAACAAAAAACAAATGATTCGAAATCATTTTCATCTGCCACTTATCAATTAGATAATAGTGGATTTTATTCGTTTAGAAAGAGAGGAGAGTTACATGCTTGGAATCCTGAGACAATTTCTAAGTTACAAGTGGCTGTTCGTACTGGTGATTATATGAAATTTAAAGAGTATACACATTTTGTAGATGAAAATTTACACCCGATATTTATTCGCGATTTCATGATTTATAAACGGGCTCCAATAGATATTTCTGAAGTTGAATCTGTAGAATCTATTACAAAGAGGTTTGTTACAGGTGCTATGTCATTTGGATCTATTAGTAAAAAAGTGCACGAATATATAGCTATCGCTTTAAATATGTTAGGTGGACGAAGTAATACTGGAGAGGGCGGAGAAGACCCTGTGCGTTTTAAAATCTGTGAAGATGGGTTAAATCGTCGGTCTGCGATTAAACAGGTGGCATCTGGTAGATTTGGTGTTACAGTTGAATATTTAGTTAATGCAGATGAATTACAGATTAAAATAGCACAAGGAGCAAAGCCAGGTGAAGGAGGGCAACTTCCTGGCTTTAAAATAGATGAAATTATAGCAAAAATTCGACATTCTACACCAGGGATAACACTTATTTCTCCTCCTCCTCATCATGATATTTATTCTATCGAGGATTTAGCACAACTGATTTTTGATTTAAGAAATATTAATCCTAATGCTTGTATTTCTGTAAAATTAGTATCAGAAGCTGGGATTGGAACTATTGCTGCTGGTGTGACAAAAGCTAAAGCTGATTTAATTATTATTTCTGGTTCAGATGGAGGGACAGGGGCTAGTCCTTTAAGTTCTGTTAAACATGCAGGTGTTCCATGGGAATTCGGATTAGCTGAAACACAGCAAACACTTGTTGCTAATAATTTGCGTGGATTTGTTCGTTTACAGGTAGATGGGCAGTTGAAAACTGGAAAAGATGTTATTATAGCAGCTATGTTGGGTGCAGAAGAGTACGGTTTTGCCACGAGTGCATTAGTTGCTTTGGGGTGTGTAATGATGCGTAAATGTCATTTGAATACTTGTCCAGTAGGCATTGCAACACAGAATGAAGTTCTGCAAAAGCGTTTTAGAGGCAAATTTAAGTATTTAGTTCACTTTTTTACTTTTTTAGCAAAAGAAGTCAGAGAACATTTATCTCAAATAGGATATCGTAGTTTAAATGAAATTATTGGACGATCAGATTTGATTGATATCAGAAAGTTAAATACTAATACAAAATCAAAAAAAATAGATTTTTCCAAATTAATAAAATTTGTTGGTAATGGAAATGATATTAGGTACATTAAACAATTTGATAACAATATAAAAAATGTATTAGATAGAAAAATTATTTACAAAGCTAAAAGAGCAATTGAAGAATTGCATCCAGTAATAATAGATATGCCAATTCGTAACATTGATCGCTCAGTTGGCGGGATGCTTTCAGGTGAAATAGCTAAACGATATGGAAATGTTGGATTGCATGATAATACTATTATTGTCAATTTTAGTGGATCGGCTGGTCAGAGTTTTGGGGCTTTTCTTATCTTTGGTGTATCATTTTATTTGGAGGGAGAAGCTAATGATTATTTAGGTAAAGGATTATCTGGAGGTAGGATTTCTTTGGTTCCTCCTAAAGGTGTTTCATTTATTCCAGAAAAAAATATTATTGGAGGAAATACTTTGCTATATGGAGCAACAAGTGGAGAGGTATATATTAATGGGCAAGTAGGAGAGCGTTTTTGTGTAAGAAATTCTGGTGCTATTGCAGTAGTGGAAGGTACAGGAGACCATTGTTGTGAGTATATGACAGGTGGTAAGACAGTTGTATTGGGGAAAACTGGGAAAAATTTTGCTGCTGGAATGAGTGGAGGGATAGCTTATGTGTTAGATATAGATGGGAGTTTTGATTATTTTTGCAATATGGAAATGGTTGAATTAACATTAATGGAAGATAAATTGGATATTCTGGAATTAAAATGCTTAGTTGAGAAACATTTTTATTATACTAAAAGTCCTTTTGCAAAATGTATTTTGAATGAGTGGGAAAATTATTTGAAGCATTTCATTAAAATAACTCCAATTGAATACAAAAGGATATTACATGAGAAAAAAATGGAAGAAATAAAAAAGAAAATAATGATGGTAGAATCAGATTATTAAAAATTGTATTAATTAATAAGTTAAATAATTTTATTTTGTAATATGGGTGATATAGTTGCATTTTTGAAGATAAATAGAAAAGAGGCAGGGTGTCGACCTATATTGGAGCGAATTAATGATTTTGGAGAAGTTGAGCAAACTCTTAGTGTTGAGGATAGGATGATGCAAGCTTCTCGTTGTATGGATTGTGGCGTTCCGTTTTGTCACTGGTCATGTCCATTGGGGAATTTGATACCTGAATGGCAGGACCTTCTATATAAAAATAAATGGCAAGAAGCATATAACCTTCTTAATTTTACAAATAATTTTCCAGAGTTTACAGGGCGTATTTGCCCTTCTTTTTGTGAAAAAAGTTGTATTCTGAATTTAGAAAATCAACCATTAACTATTAGAGAAAATGAAGCTGCTATAACTGAATATGCTTTTTCAAATGGATATGTAGTTCCAAAACTTCCATTGTATCATGTTGGTAAAAAAGTTGCTGTGATTGGTTCTGGGCCAGCTGGATTAACAGTAGCAAGTGTTCTTAATCAAAAAGGTTATTCAATTACTGTTTACGAAAAAGATGAATGTATAGGAGGGTTATTGCGCTTAGGAATTCCAGATTTTAAATTGAATAAAGAAATTGTTGAACGGCGTGTAAGCATATTAAAAATAGAGGGCATTAAATTTGAAACAAATGTAGAAGTTGGAAAAGATATTACAATAGAAAAAATATTGTTTGAGTATGATGCAATATGTTTAGCTTTAGGTGCAGTTACTCCTCGCGATTTGCTTATTGATGGCAGGGAATTAGTTGGCATTCATTTTGCTCTGGATTTTTTGAAACAGCAAAATCGTATTGTTGGTGGAAAAATAATTAATTCAAGTGATCGAATTTCGGCAAATGGGAAAAATGTTTTAATTATAGGTGGAGGTGATACTGGATCTGATTGTGTTGGAACATCCATCCGTCAAAAAGCAAAAAAAGTTACACAAATAGAAATTTTATCAATGCCATCTGAAAATATTAGTATAGAGACGTATTGGCCTGCTTACCCAAATATGTTAAAAACATCTTCTTCACATGAAGAAGGATGCGAACGTCGTTGGTCGTTGAAATCCAAGAAATTTATTGGGGATGGAGGGAGAGTTGTTGCTGTGGAAGTTGTTGAAGTAGAATGGTTAAAAGATGAATTTGGATCTTTTATTATGAAAGAAACAAATAAAAAAGAAATTATACCTGCTGAATTGGTTTTGTTATCAATGGGGTTTATTCAACCAGATAGTAAAAAATTACTAAATAATTTAGTGACTATGCGTAATGTAAAAGAAAATATGTATAAGGTGTTTTATGCAGGTGATGTTGTAAATGGATCAAGTTTAGTGGTGCATGCTATTAATTCTGGAAATGAGGTGGCTAAATCAATAAGTGATTTTTTAAAATAAAGTAAAATGTAATTTTATGTGTGGAATAGTTGGGGTTTTTGATTTAAAACAATCTAGTGATAAATTGAGGCCGCGTGTATTATCAATGGTAAAAAAAATACGGCATAGAGGTCCAGATTGGTCTGGAATTTATTGTGGTGAAAAGGCTATTTTAGCGCATGAACGATTAGCAATCGTAGATCCTCAGTCTGGTAGACAACCATTATATTCTACAGATGGTAAAGTTATTTTAGCTGTAAATGGAGAAATATATAATCACTCTGATATTAGGGAACGTCAAATAGACTATGAGTTTAAAACAAAATCTGATTGTGAAGTAATACTTAGTCTATATAAAGAAAAAGGCGTAAATTTTTTAGAAGACTTAAATGGTATTTTTGCATTTGCTTTGTATGATGAAAAAAATGATTCTTATTTTATTGCTCGTGATCATATTGGAATTATCCCTTTATATATGGGGTGGGATACAGATGGTACGTTTTATGTAGCTTCTGAATTAAAATCATTAGAAAGTTATTGTAGTAAATTAGAGGTGTTTCTTCCAGGACATTATCTTTATTCAGATCATTTTAATAAATATTATAAGCTTGTAAAATGGTACAAACGTGGATGGATGGATTATAAAAATGTGAAAAATGAATTATTAGTTGATGATGAAAATAAAAGCTTTTTTCTTATAAGAAAAATACGTGAATCTTTAGAAAAGGCTGTAAAGTGTCAATTGATGACGGATGTGCCATATGGAGTTTTACTTTCAGGTGGATTAGATTCTTCTATAATTTCTGCAATAGCAAAAAAATATGCATCAAAAAGAGTAGAGGCTGGAAATAAAAATGAGAAAGCATGGTGGCCTCAATTGCATTCTTTTGCTGTTGGACTGAGAGATTCTCCTGATTTAATTTCTGCTAGAAGAGTTGCTGATTATATTGGAACAGTACATCATGAAGTTAATTTTACTATTCAAGAAGGATTAGATGCTATTCGTGATGTTATTTATCATATAGAAACATATGATGTTACAACTGTTCGTGCTTCAACTCCTATGTATTTGTTGGCACGGGTTATTCGTTCAATGGGCATAAAAATGGTACTTTCTGGAGAAGGAGCTGATGAAATATTTGGTGGATATCTGTACTTTCACAAGGCGCCTAGTGCAAAATTGTTGCATGAAGAGATTGTTCGCAAATTGAGTTTTTTACATTTATACGATTGTTTGCGTGCAAACAAATCGTTAGCAGCTTGGGGTATAGAAGGGCGAGTTCCATTTCTTGATAAAGAATTTATAGATGTAGCAATGTGTTTAAATCCTGAAAATAAACTAAGTGGGTTAAAAAATCGTATAGAGAAATGGATCCTTCGTAAAGCTTTTGAAGATTTATTGCCTGGAAACGTTATATGGAGGCAGAAAGAGCAATTTTCAGATGGGGTAGGTTACGATTGGATAAATACGTTAAAAAAAATTACCAATTCAAAAATAACTGAAAAACAATTTGCACAAGCAAAAATACGATTCCCAGTTAATACTCCTGCAACAAAAGAAGAATATTATTATCGTACAATATTTGAAGAATTATTTCCTTCAAAATTTGCTGCCAAAACTGTATATTCTGTTCCGTCAATAGCTTGTAGTACACCAATTGCACTCGAATGGGATGAAAATTTCAAAAATATGATTGATCCTTCAGGTAGAGCAATAAAAACTATACATAATGAATCATTATAATTATTTAGTATATTTTTATATGTTTCAGTTGCATAAATTTTCGAATTTTTTTATTCCATCAAATTCACCAGCAATCCAAAGTATATCTCCATTTTTGAAAGACATATTCATGTCAATATTAAGATTAGCAATGTTGTCTCTTTCGATTCCAACTAATAGACAATGATAATTTTCTTGCATTTTTGAAGAAAAGATAGTTTTTCCAATTAATGGTGAATTGAAACAAATTTCAATTTGTTGAAGAACAATTTCTTTATTTTGTCTATTATTATTACTTCTGTTTTGAATATATACTTGTTCATTTTTTTCCAATTTTGCTTGAAATGAATCCATTTGATTATCCGTTCCAAAAGCTACAATGCAATCTTCATTGTAAAGACGTTCTTTCCCGTGTGGAATGTTAATTGTTTTATCTCCACGAATAATAGCTATTATATTAATTCCAAATAGTTGTCTTATATTTAATTCTTTTAAAGTTTTTCCTACAATAGAGTGACTATGCTTTATTATAAATTTAGATAAATGTAGATCTTGTTTCATTAAATGGTTTGTGAAATCACTACTAATAATTTGTTTTAATTTATTATTATTATTTGAATTTAAGTTTTTTGCGAAATGCTGTTCAATTTTACGTGAATGTTTACGAAGTTGTCTCGATTTTAAAAATGTTGTTAATATAATTAATGATACTACAAATGAAATTAAAGAATTCAGGTTTAGTGAATATATTAAAATATACATGATTAAACTGATACAAATAATCATTCTGAGTGCTATAGTAAAAATTAATCTCATTTTATTTTCTTCATTTTCATTCCATAGATGAATAAATTCATCAGAATTTTTATTTTGATTTATAATTATCCACATAAAAGGAGAAATTAAAAATATTATAATGATACTAAAAAGTAAATTTCCATGAAATCCATGTATGTATTTATTAATAATTGGATATCCATATTTTGATGAAAAAAATACAATGGCGCAAGAGAAGAAAAAATAAATTCCTACCATTAATGACATATTATTCAATAATTTCTTCCATAATGTTTTATTTTTAATAAATCCATTTTCAAATGTGTCTTTGTTAAGGTAAAGTATCCATTTTGTGGGTAATTTTTCTTTTAAAAAATTATAAGTAATAGGTGCCAGTTTCATCATAAAAGGTGTTGTAACAATAGTTACAATAGAAGTAGCTATAATTACTTGGTAAAGTGGTTGTTTAATGATGCCTAAATTAAGTCCTAATGAAGCAATAATGTATGAAAATTCACCAATTTGAGTTAAAGTAAAACCTGTAAATATTGCTGTTTTTAAATTCTGACCAGAAAAAATAGTTCCTATAGTTGCAAACAATAATTGTCCTATAATAACAATTATACTAATAATTCCTATCATTGCATAGTACGATATTTCTAATGTACTTATATCAATATTTATTCCTATTGATATGAAAAAAAGCATTCCAAAAAAATTCTTAATTGGTAGTAACATATTTTTGATTTTTTCTCCTTCATCGGTTTCAGCAAGAATAGAACCTACAATAAATGCACCTAATCCTGAAGAATATCCTGCCTGTGTGGCAAAAAATGCCATTCCAAAGCAAAAAGCGATACCAATTATTAGTAACATTTCATCATTAAGAAAATATTTAATTTTTTTTAATATTAATGGAATAAAATATGTACATAATGTAAACCAAAATGATAAAAATATAATTAGTTTAATTAAGCTGTAAAATAATTTATGTCCATCAATTTTTTGACTAATAGCTATAGTTGATAGTACAACCATTAGTATTATAGCTATTAAATCTTCTATTATTAAAATTCCCAAAACGATTTCAGTAAATTTCTTTTTACTAAGATGCAGATCATTAAGTATTTTAGTAATAATCATTGTAGAAGACATACAAAGTATAGCACCTAAGAAAAGACTTGTTTTGTGTGATAATTTAAAGCAAGTTCCAACTAGATAACCTAATAAAATCATTGGTATTACAATAGTAATAGCTGCTATACATGAACTTGGACCTATTCTCATCAGTTTTTTGAAATTGAATTCTAATCCTATTTCAAATAGAAAAAAAATAATTCCGATATCTGACCATATTTTAACGTGTTCATATATTCCTTGTTTATTATTATAGCATAAAATTGATAAAACAATGCCTCCAATTATGTATGATAGTATAATAGGCTGTTTTAACCATCTAAAAAGAGCAGAAAGAACTCCAACTATTGTGAATATAAGCGCTAAATCTGTTATAATAAAAGTATGATGCAATTCTGACACCTATAAAGTATGTTACGATTAAAAGTTGTACGAAAGTAAAAAAATTTAATTAAAAAATTTTAAAAGAGGGATAAACAATCTTTATTTTTATGAAAATTTTATAGAAGATGAATTTTAGATTTATATCTGATTTTATTCCTGCTGGAGATCAATTAGAGGCAATTAATTCTTTAATAAATGGTGTAAAACAGGGAAGCCCTTACCAGACTTTATTGGGTGTAACTGGATCTGGTAAAACTTTTACGATAGCAAACGTAATTTCACAAATTAACTATCCCACATTGATTTTAAGCCATAACAAAACGCTTGCAGCACAACTTTTCAAAGAATTTAAAGATTTTTTCCCAAATAATGCTGTTGAGTATTTTGTTTCATATTATGATTTTTATCAACCAGAAGCATATCTTCCTGTTTCTGACACATATATAGAAAAAGATTTTGAAATCAATGCAGAAATAAATCGCATGCGAATTTCAGCTACTTCTGCTTTGTTATCTGGAAGACAAGATGTAATCATTGTTTCCTCTGTATCTTGTCTATATGGAATGGGAAACCCAAAAAACTATAAAAAAAATATTATTTTTATTGAGCGCGGAATGCTTATGTCTCAAATGTGTTTTTTAAAAAAATTAGTTTCCAGCATGTATTCTCGAAATCAAATTAATTTTACACATGGTTGTTTTCGTGTAAGTGGAGATACAATAGATATATTTCCAGTTTATGAAAATGTTCCAATACGCATAATTTTTTATGGAAATGAAATAGAAGAAATTTACACTTTTGATTTTTTTAGTGGCCGAATATTAAATGTTCTTGAGCGATATAATATTTATCCTGCAGGACTTTTTACTTCAAATAAATCTCACGCAAATACTGTGATAAAACAAATTAAAACAGATTTGCATGAACGTGTTTGTTTTTTTAATAAATCAGGGAAATTTCATGAGGCTGATCGTTTGTATAAACGTGTAAAATTTGATATTGAAATGATCAAACAATTGGGATATTGCCATGGAATTGAAAATTATTCTCGTTATTTTGATGGAAGAAAATCAGGTGAACGTCCTTTTTGTTTGATAGATTTTTTCCCTGAAAAATTTTTAATAATTATAGATGAAAGTCATGTAACTATTCCACAAATACGTGCAATGTATGGAGGTGATCGTTCTAGGAAAATGAATCTTGTAGAGTATGGATTTCGTTTGCCTGCAGCTGTTGATAACAGACCTCTTACTTTTGATGAATTTGAATCTATTACTCCACAAAAAATATTTATTAGTGCTACACCTTCTGAGTACGAATTACATATGTGTAAAGGCATGGTAGTTGAGCAAATTGTACGCCCAACAGGATTATTAGACCCAATAATTGAAGTACGTCCTACTTTATATCAAATAGATGATTTAATGAAAGAAATTAAAAAACGAATAGATAGAGATGAACGCACTTTAGTAATTACATTGACGAAAAGTATGGCAGAGGAGTTAAGTTCATATTTTTTAAATATAGATATCCAGGCAGCATATGTTCATTCAGATGTGAATACATTTGAGCGAGTTGAAATTATAAATAAATTTAGACAAGGCATTTTTGATGTTTTAATTGGCGTAAATCTCTTGCGTGAAGGATTAGACTTGCCAGAAGTATCTTTAGTTATTATTTTAGATGCTGATAAAGAAGGTTTTTTACGTTCTTATCGATCATTAACACAAATTGTTGGTCGTGTAGCACGAAATATTAATGGGAAAGCAATTTTTTATGCAGATAATATCACTAATAGCATGTATAAAACTATTAATGATACTAATAACAGAAGGGAAAAACAAATTTTTTATAATAAAAAATTTGGAATTGTTCCGAAACAAATAAAAAAAAAGGTAGCAACTCCTTTGAGGGAAATTAATAAATCAAATAATGACAATA
This sequence comes from Candidatus Azobacteroides pseudotrichonymphae, assembly GCA_002091395.1. GTDB lineage: Bacteria > Bacteroidota > Bacteroidia > Bacteroidales > Azobacteroidaceae > Azobacteroides > Azobacteroides pseudotrichonymphae_A. Next base: position 463,790 of record AP017913.1, on the reverse strand, counting down.
GTATTATTAATGATTTGTTTGATGTAGAAATAATTTTTAATAATACTCAAACAGTAACTTATAATTTTCTCAAAAAAACAATTAATAAAATTCGCAAAATGATTTTTTTTTCATCCAAAAAACTTGAATTTTTAGAAGCTGCTCATTATAGAGATCAATTGATTAAATTGGAAAATTTAATGAAAAATCGATTTCCAAATACGAAATGAAGTATTAATATATAATCTATTAGTAGTAAGTAGTAAAATCCAAAATTTTATGTAAAATTGAAATAGTGATTTTTATGTTTTTTTGTTATGTATTTTACCATCTTTCATATAAATAATGAGATCTGTTGATTTTGCTAAATTTTCGTCGTGAGTTACGATTACAAAAGTTTGATTAAAGTTCTTCTTCAAAGAAAAAAATAACTGATGTAGTTCTTTTTTGTTTTTTGTATCTAAGCTTCCAGAAGGTTCATCTGCTAAAATTACTAGAGGTTCATTAATAAGAGCACGAGCTACAGCAACTCGTTGTTTTTCACCTCCAGAAAGTGCATAAGGTTTATGTTCTAACCTATTTGATAATTTTAAAAAATTTAAAATCTCTTTCGCTCTTTTTTTCGCTTCTGATAATTTGGATTTTCCAATTAATGCAGGGATCATAACATTTTCCAATGCAGTAAATTCAGGTAGTAATTGGTGAAATTGAAAAATAAACCCTATATTTTTATTCCGAAAAATAGATTTTTCTCTTTCTTTTAATTTAAAAACATCTATACACTCATAAAAAACTTTGCCACTATTTGGGGCATCCAAAGTTCCAATAATTTGTAGTAGTGTTGTCTTACCTACTCCGCTTGCACCTATTATAGAAACTATTTTCCCTCGTGGAATAATTATGTCAATTCCTTTTAGAACTTTTATATTCCCAAAGTTTTTTGTTATGCCTTTACAGGTAATCATTTTATGAATTTCTTTATAAGAATTTTTCTTGTATTAAATACTCTGCTATTTGTACTGCATTAAGTGCAGCACCTTTTTTAAGTTGATCTCCTACACACCAAAAAGATAAGCCATTTGGATTAGAAATATCGCGCCTAATACGTCCTACATAAATAGGATCTGTAGCAGTTGCGAATAAAGGCATTGGATAATTTTCATTTTTTGGATCGTCTTGTACTACAATTCCTTTTGCTTTTTCAAAAGCATTACGAGCTTCATTAAGTGATATTGGATGCTCTGTTTCTATCCAAACAGCTTCAGAATGGGCTCTTAAAACAGGAACACGCACACATGTTGCACTTACATTTACATCAGAATGCATAATTTTTCTAGTTTCATCATGCATTTTCATTTCTTCTTTTGTATATCCATTATCCATAAAAACATCTATATGAGGGATTAAATTGTATGCCAATTGATAATGGAATTTATTAATTTTTATTTTTTCACACTTGTTAACAAGTTTTTTGTGTTGTACAAGTAATTCTTGCATAGCAGCAGCGCCAGCACCAGATGCTGATTGATAAGTAGCTACGTGTATTTGTTTAATATGAGAAATATTTTCTAATGGTTTTAAAGCAATAACCATTTGTATGGTAGAACAGTTAGGGTTAGCAATAATTCTTTTTGGACATTTTTTTGCATCTTCTGCATTAACTTCTGGTATAATTAGTGGAACTTCGCTTATCATTCTAAATGCACTGGAGTTATCTATCATTATTGTTCCATATTTGGTTATTGTTTTAGCAAATTTTATAGAAATATCTGCCCCTGCAGAAGTAAAAGCTATATCTACATTTTTAAAAGAGTTATTATATTTTAGTTCATGTACAATTAAAGGATCATCATGGAATTTGTAAATATTCCCCGCACTACGAGACGATCCAAAAAGTAATAGTTCATCTATCGGAAAATTCCTTTCTTCTAAAATATGCAAGAATTCTTGTCCTACTGCGCCACTTGCTCCAATAATAGCTACTTTCATTTAAAGTTAATTTTAAAAAATTATACAACACAATTATGAACAAAATTAAATAATTCTATGTTAACATTGTTTTAAAAGTAAAACAATTCTATTTTTTGATATAGTGTAATTTTACTTGTTAAGTACAGATTTTTGTATTGTTTAATAAATAATGCTTTGTACAAAGCATTCCACAAGCTGCAGAAATATCTGCTCCTCTAGAAGAACGTATAGTGCAAATAATTTTTTTAGAATTTAAATATTTACAAAACGCAATCATTTTTGCTAAATTGGATGATGGTAGTGATGTATTTAATAAAGAGTTATATTTAAGTAAATTTACTCGACAATGAATATTTTTTAGTAGCTTATATAAAGCGAAAGCATGTTTTATACTATCATTCAAACCACTAAATATAATATATTCGAAAGAAATTTTTCGTTGATTATAAAAATTATATTTTTGAATTATATTGATAATTTCAGTTATTGGATGTTTTTTTTCTACAGGAGACAAAGAAATTCGTTCAATATGAAAAGGGGAGTGAATACTAACAGCTAAATGTACTTTGCTTTTTTTTAAAAAATGTTTTAATTCTGGTATAATTCCTACAGTAGACACTGTAATTCTCTTTGGGCTCCAAGCAAGTCCATAATCTGATGTTAATATTTCTAAAACTTTAAACAAAACTCTTATGTTGTCTAATGGTTCTCCCATACCCATAAAAACTATGTTAGTCAAAGAATTAGTTTCAGGTATAGAAAGAATTTGATTGATTATATCACGAGTTTTTAATTGCCCTTTAAATCCTTGCTTCCCAGTCATACAAAATATACATCGCATTCTACACCCTATTTGAGATGATATACAAAGTGTTTTTCTTTTTTTATGAGGAATAAAAACTGATTCTATAAAATATTTTTTTTTTACTAAAAAAAGGTATTTGATTGTTCCATCAGATGATTCCTCTCTGTTAGAATATATTTTTCTACCTATATAAAAATATTTGCTTAATTGTTTTCTATGTAACAATGATATATTAGTCATTTCTGAGATAGAAAATACCTTTTTTTTGTATAACCAATATGTAATTTGTTTAGCTATGTACTCAGGCATATTTAATTTACTAAGGATGTGGTTAAGTTCATCTTGTGTAATGCCAAGTAGAGCTTTTTTAGAAGAAATTATTGTAATAATTATTTATTTTTGCGTTTTCTCTTAAAAATTTATGAAACTGAATTATTTTATGTATACGATAAATGTTTTGTTTTTGTGCTTTTGTTTGAAAAAATTTTGCATCATAATTATCTTTTTTATAATTTTTTTTAGTGACATAAAAAACATATATTCCTTGTTCTCCAGCATAAGGTCCTAAAATTTGGTTTATAGGTGCTTTTAATATTTTTATACTTAGTACAGGTTCCTCTCCAATATTAGGTATTTGAGAAGTTAAAAAATTAATAGAATGAACTGACTTTAATTTAGTATTCATTAGTTTTGCATACTGTTCTAAAGTACTTATTTTGTTTTTTCTAAGTTTATCAATTAATTTCTTTGCTTTTTTATTATTAATTAAATTTTTTTTCAAAATATCTAAAACGTGTTTTGAATAGCAAATTTCTTTCAAGTGTTTTTTTACAATTGCTACCATAAAGCATCTTCCATTTTGGCATTCAAAAATATCAGAAATTGTGTTTTTTTTATTGTTAAAAGCCCATTGTACAATTTGTCTAGTATTTTGAATACCATTAATGTCAAGTTGATTTTTTAATATTTTTACGTTTGTTTGAATATTAAAATTTGCATATTTTTTCTTACACTTTAAATCTTCTAGTGAACTATTAGAAGAAATAATTTGGTTTAATTTGTTGTATAAATGTGATTTAGTAATTTGACTTGGAGTAACATTCATTCTGATATGTACAATTTTATATTTTTTTATAGGTTTTGTTTTTTCTGCTACTTGTATTAGAAATGTATTTGTACCTGATTTTATAATAGTCGGTTCATTGATTTTGGCTTTAAATACTTTGTCTTTAAATTCAGTGTTTATTTTAGATATGAGTTTAGATTCTGTCATCCATACGAGTTTATTAATTATTTCTATTCCTTGTATTGATGATTTTATTTTCTCAAAAGAAGATCCTTTTTTGATAACATGAACTAAGCTATCGCATAGATGTGTGAATTTGTCTCTATTTTCAATAGAAGGAATTATTAATACATCTAGTTTGATAGAATCTGGGACAATTTTTATTTCTTCAAATTTATATAAGTCAAATGTTTTATTTGTTAATATTGGTTGGCTGACTGCTCCGATTGAATTTTTATTCACAAAATGTTTCTGATTTTTACTTAAATTTTTATAAGATATATATGCATCTGTATATGTAATGTCATGATTATTTTGAATATTGTTTACAATATCAGTTTTTTTGAAAAATTTCAGTTGTTTTCTTAAATCTTTAAGTTTATTTTTTATTATTTCGTAGTCTCCTATAGATGGTGTTATATTCAAAATTATATAGTCTATTAATGTTATTTCCTCACGCTTGTATTTTCCACCTTGCTTATTGTATAAATTTTGAATTTCAGTATTTGATACATATATTTCTCTATTAGGAATAGAATCATATGGTTGTGTAACATAATCAAAATCAACATTTATTTTCCAATCTTCATAAAATGCTTTTGCTTCTAAAGAATTTATCAAAATTGCGTAAGAAAAAAGTGTATTTAATTTTTTTTCTAATTGGGTTTTTATGATCTTCTTCACTATGTCCAGCCAAATTTTTTTCATATACATCAGTTGAGTAATCTGTTCTTCAGAATACATAGAATAGTCATCGTTTTCTATAATTTGAAGAAATTGTAACAAAATTGTTTTATCAAATCTTTTAGTCTGTGGATTTTGGAAATATGATGTATTTTTTAAAATAGAAGATATGTGCTTCCCAACTATTAAACTTTTAAGTTCCTCTTTACTAACTACTAATCCTATTTTTTTTACTTCATTATCAAAAAGGATATCATCTATCATTTCATTTAATACTCTTTGTTTTATTTGATATTGGTTGTTATCTGTCAAAGAATAGTTACTATTTTTTCTAATAGTATTAATACGATTATTTACTTCTAATAAGTAATCTTGGTAATTAACAGATTTTCCATTTACTATTAAAATATTTTCCTTTTTTTTGTTAAAAAAAGCAGAACTAGAACGTAAAAAATCTCCTATAATAAATGAGAATAATGCAATTCCTACGACTACTGCTAGTAACGCAGCCTTATTTCTGATTTTTTCTAGTATTGCCATCAATTAAATTTTATAAAGTTGCGATCTTTATAAGATCACACAAAGATACAAAAAATTCACATTGTCAATTTTTTAATTGAAACGTATTATAGCGCTAACTATTAGTGCGTAATTTTTTTATTGCTTCAACTGCTAATCGGTAGGAATCCATTCCAAATCCTACAATAGTTCCCATGCATGCACTCGCTATAAATGATTTATGTCGAAATGATTCTCTCTTATGAATATTTGACATGTGTATTTCTACAACAGGAATCTTTATTGCCTTAATAGCGTCATGGATAGCTATAGAAGTATGTGTATAAGCTCCAGCGTTTAGAATAATTCCATCATAAGAAAAGCCTACCTTATGTATTTTATTAATAATTTCACCTTCTAAATTTGACTGATAATAATTTAAGATTATGGTTGAATATTCATTTTTTAAGTTTTTTAAATAAGATTCAAAAGATGAATTGCCATATATCTTTGGTTCGCGAGTTCCTAGTAAATTAAGGTTTACTCCGTTAATAATTTGTATTTTCATTCTTTAAATAGTTGCTAATTTAAAAAAAATGTGCGAATTTAACATGTGATATTTATGGACATTTTTTCTTTAACTCAATCTTATCGAACATATTTGTTGTTAGAGAGAGCACTTTCATATAATTCAATATGTGCCTATATGTCTGATTTAGAAAAATTGTTGAAATATTTTGAAAGTATTAATAAAAATCCTTTGGATGCGGAATTGAAAGATTTGCAAGACATGATTGTAATGCTATGTGAAATCGGAATAAGTCCTCGTTCGCAAGCTAGAATTATTTCAGGGATGAAATCTTTTTACTATTTCCTTGAATTGGAGAATAAAATTACTAATAATCCTACATCTATTCTTGAAACCCCTATAATTCCAAAAAAGTTGCCAATTTTTTTATCATTAGAAGAAATAAATAAAATAGTTGCTTCTGTTGATCTTAAAAAATCTGAAGGTCAACGCAATAAAGCAGTTATTGAAACTCTTTATAGTTGTGGGTTGCGTGTATCAGAATTAATTAATTTGACGTTTTCTAATTATTTTCCTGAAGAAAATTTTTTAATAGTTATTGGAAAAGGAGGTAAGGAACGTATGGTTCCTATTTCTTCAATTGCAATTGCCGAGATAAAAAAGTATTTATTCAAACGACCAGTATCTAAGAAAGGGTACGAGAATATTATTTTTTTGAATAAAAATGGTACAATTATTTCAAGAATATCAATATTTAACATTGTGAAAGAATGTACTAAAAGAGCAGGTATTAATAAAAATGTAAGTCCTCATACTTTTAGACATTCATTTGCTACACATCTAATTGAAGGTGGCGCTAGTTTGAGAGCAATTCAAGAAATGCTTGGGCACGAACGTATATCAACGACTGAAATATATACTCATTTAGACATGATTTTTTTACGAAGTGAAATAATAAATCATCATCCGCGTAATCAGTTACTATTTTAAAAAATATGAAATTATTAGATATTTATACTCGCTGGAATGTTGAACCAGTTAAGGCACTAGGGTGTAAAATTTACGATAAAGATGGTGTTGAATATCTAGATTTTTATGGAGGACATGGGGTAATTTCCATTGGGCACTCGCATCCGGAGTACGTAAAAAGATTTAAACAACAAATAGATAAAATAGGATTTTATTCTAATTCGGTTTTTATTTCGTTGCAGGATGTATATGCAAAAAAACTAGGAGATATTTCTGGGTATCCAGATTATTCACTTTTTATGGTTAATTCTGGTGCTGAAGCTAATGAAAATGCATTAAAGTTAGCAGCTTTTCATAATAAAAGGAAAAAAGTTGTTGCTTTTAGGAAATCTTTTCATGGGCGTACAGCTGCAGCTATTAAAATTACAGATAATTCTCACTATTGGTCATCAATCAATGAATCACCAGAAGTAATTTTTTTATCATTAAAAAATTCAGTTGATATCAAAAAAGTTTTGGAGAAAAAAGATGTTTCTTCAGTAATTGTAGAAGGAATTCAAGGTATTGGAGGAGTAATAGTTCCTAATTCTAATTTTTTTAAAAATTTGCGTACTGTTTGTGATCAAACTGATACAATTTTAATATTAGATGAAATACAATCTGGATTTGGACGTTCTGGTCGTTTTTTTGCACACCAATATTCTGGGATTCGTCCAGATTTAATTACTATTGCCAAAGGTATGGGTAATGGGTTTCCAGTTTCTGGAGTATTAATTTCTCCGAAATTTACTGTTTCTAGTGGGCAATTAGGGACTACGTTTGGAGGCAATTACTTGGCTTGTGTAGCAAGTATTACTGTTTTAGATATAATAGAGAAGGAGAATTTGATAAAAAATGCCTGTAATGTAGGTAATTATTTAATAAATGAACTAAAAAAAATGCCTAAAGTAAAAGAAGTTAGAGGGATTGGGTTAATGATCGGTGTTGAATTAAAAGAATTGATCAAACCATTGAGGGAAAAGTTGTTATTTGAACAAAAAGTGTTTACTGGATTTACTGGAAAGTATGTTTTCCGTTTTTTACCTCCTTTGTGTTTAGATAAACAAATAGCGGATGATTTTTTAAATCGTTTTCATGAAATTTTAATTCATTAAAAAATAGTAATATGAAGATAACTGTTATTGGTGGAGGAAATATGGGTAGTGCTTTAGTACGAGGATTTTTACAAGGAAGCGCATTCCATGCTGAAGATATCACTGTTATTGATACTTCTTTGTCTGCCTTAAATGATATAAAAAAGCTTAATTCTTCTATTTATGTATCATTAGAAGATTATAGTAGTGTACTTGGATCAGATATTATTCTCTTGGCAGTAAAACCACAAATGATTTGTGAAGTTATTAAAGATATTAAAGAAAGTATGGATTATTCACAACAAATTTTAATTTCTATAGCTGCTAGTATAAATATAGAAATTATTAATAAAGCATTAAAAAAATCTAATAAACAAAATTTACCTGCTGTTTTTCGTGTAATTCCTAACATAGCAGTTGCGGTTAATAGTAGTATGACATTAGTTGCTTCTTGTAATGCGTCTATAGAACAAGAGGAAACAATATCAAAAATATTTAATGAGTTGGGTGATACTATTTTATTAGATGAGAAGAAAATATCAGCTGGATTAGCTATGACTTCTTGTGGTATTGCTTATTGTTTTAGGTATATCAGAGCAGTTATTTCAGCAGGAGTTGAGTTAGGATTTTATCCAAAAGAAGCACAAGAAATGGCAGTAAAAACGATGTTAGGGGCATCAATTTTATTAATTGAAAATAAACAATCTCCAGAAATAGAAATAGATAAAATAACTACTCCTGGTGGATTTACTATTAAAGGATTGAATTCCTTAGAAAAAAATGGATTTTCTAGTGCTGTTATTCAAGCAATAAAATCTAGTGTTGATATATTTTAATTTTAAATAGTGTTGAAATCATTATACTTATTTTAGTTTAAAATCCTAATCGAAGTGAAAATACGTTTTTTAGGTACAGGAACTTCTACTGGCACTCCTGAAATTGGTTGTAATTGTCCAGTATGTACGTCAGTAAATAAAAAAGATAAGAGATTTCGTTCATCAGTATTGATAAATGTAAAATGTAAATATATTTTAATTGATTGTGGTCCAGATTTTTATGCACAGATGTTGGAAACTTTTAAAGTTGAAACAATTAAACAATTAGATGGTGTTTTAATTACTCACGAACATTATGATCATGTTGGAGGAATTGATGATTTACGTTGTTTTACTAAGAAAAAACAAGTAGTGAACATTTATACAGGAAACAATGTTTCTCTTAAATTAATAAAAAGATTGCCATACATTTTTGCTGATTATGATTACTATCCTGGAATTCCTAATTTAAAAATAAATTCTATACAAAAAGATAAACCATTTTATATATCTGGAGTAAAAATCATACCTATTAATTTATTACATGGTAAGAAGTTAATTTTAGGGTATCGTATTGATAAATTTGCTTATTTAACAGATTTAAAGACTATTCCAGATACAGAATTCAAAAAATTAACTGGCCTATCTGTCCTAGTTATTAATGCTTTGCGTGAAAAGTATCATGATACACATGCTAATATAAAAGAAGCATTAAAATATATCGATATCATCAAGCCAGAACGAGCGTTTATAACGCATGTTTGTCATGATTTTGGGTTGCATGAGAATGTTCAAAAAACATTACCTAAAAATATTCTCATTGCCTATGACGGACTAGAAATTTTTTTTTAAAAATATTTAATCGCTGTTAAAAACAAAATTTAATTAACCTCCTCCTATAAATTTTAATATTTCAATAGAATCTCCCTCATTCAATATTATATCATTAAATTTTGTAGATTTAACAATGTTTAGGTTATGTTCTATAACAACTTCATCAAAGTTAATATTATTTTTTTGTAAAAATTTTTGAATGGTGAGATTTTTTTGTATTTCCTTATTTTCACCATTTAGTTTAATAGTAATCATATCTTAATAAGAATTATTAATTATTTCTTTTGCTTTATTAATTGTTTCTTTAATATTTGTTGCTCCAACAATTTCTGTAACCATACAAATATTTTCTGGTTTTAAATTAGCTATTTTTGAAATATTAGAAAGTTTTATCCCTCCTATAGCAATTTTAGGTATTTTAATATTCATAATACAATATTCTAAATAATTTAGTCCAACAGCTTCTATTATATTTTCTTTTGTAAATGTTTTGAATATAGGACCTACTCCTATGTAATCAGCTCCATCATCAACAGCCTTATTTGCTTGAACTGGAGTATGTGTAGAAATTCCAATTGTCATATCTTGACCAACAATTACACGTGCTTTTAACAGAGGTAAATCATCTTGCCCAAGATGAATGCCGTCACTATGAATCGACAACGCTATATCAATATCGTCATTTACTATAAAAAAACAATTGTAATTTAATGTTAATTGTCTTATAATTTCACATTGTTTTAATTTCTCGATTTTGGTTTTTTTTTTATCACGATACTGTAAAATTTTAATTCCAGCGTCAAGTAATTCTTTTACTATTTCAATATTATTTTTGCCATTTGAAAAACTTTCATAAGTAATGCTGTATAACCCTTGTGGGATTTGTTTTTTCATAAAATAATCCAATCTTTTAAAATTGGTTGATAACCTTTTTTGTAAATCATAGTTTTTATTTGTTCCACATTAGAATGATCATTTATTATGAACTGTCCTTCAGTTTTGTTTTTTTTAGAATATCCTCCTATTTCTGTACTTGAACCTGCAGAAATTCTGGTTACACCTAATGGTATGAGATTATTTCTTAATTTATTGGTTTCTCTAGTTGATATAGAAATATTTATTCTATTTATAAATAACCGAATGGCACAAATAGCTTGTACTAGATTTTCATCTGAGATAATTGTTTTTGGATGATAATTGCCTGTTGTCAAACACAGTCTTGGGAAAGAAATTCCTATTTCTGCACTAGGGAAAGTCTTTTGCAAATACTTAGCATGAAGACCAGCAAAAAAAATCTCACTTATAAAATCATTCAGTCCGAGTAATGCTCCTACAGTTAAACTAACGTATCCTGCTCGGCCAGCTCTTTCACATGTTTCTAATCGGTACTTATAATTTGTTTTTGATCCTTTTGTATGAAGTTTTTCATACAAAGATTCATTATAGGTTTCTTGATAAATTGTTATTCCTTGCACTCCTGATTTTTTCAATTGCAAATATTCATTTGTATCAAGTGGATAAATTTCTATATCAATACAGTCAAAATATTTGGATAGAATTTTAGTGCATTTTTCAAAATATTCTATTGATGATTTCGTACGATTTTCTCCACTAACAAGCAAAATATGCCTTATCCCATATGATGAAATAATGCTACATTCTTGTGTTACTTCTTTTAATGTTAAAATATTTCTTTTGATTTTATTTTTAGACGAAAATCCACAATAAACACAATTATTAGTGCAAAAATTTGAAACATATAGAGGAGTATACAATAACACGGATTTTCCAAAATGTTTTTTAGAAATTATATGAGCTTTTTGTGCCATATCTTCAATATATTCATAAGCTTGCGGAGAAAGTAAATTCAGAAAATCTGTTACTTCAAGAAAATCTTTATTAAACGATTTTTTTATTGCTTCTTTTGAAAGATTATTTATATATCTATCAAAATCAAAGTTGTTATATTTTTTTTTTATATCATAAAAGCTCATCTACATTAGAAATGATTGTTTATTTATATTGATGATTTTTATTATATTATTGCGAAACATAACGAATTTAGCAAAAGCGTTGCAATGAAAAAAATAATTTTTTAAATTAATTATATAGTGATATATATAATTTAAAAATATCTAAATAACATAAGATTTGAAATTTCTTCTTTTGAAGTACGAAGAAATTATTGATTTAAGCAAAGTTCTGTATTTAGTGCTTTAATAGCATCTGTGTAGTTTAATCGAGGAACTACAAATTGTATGTTTACTTGTCTGAGAGATTGCCCAACACATTCAATATTTATATTATGATCGCTTAATGCTTTCGCTCCCCTATATAGGAAACCAGGGTGAGCAATATTAGACCCCATAACACATACAATTGCAACTGGACGAATTGTTAACTGATAAACTTCTTCTTTCATTTTTTTTAACATTGCATGTGCTTTATGTTTATCCCAAATAATCATTGTAATGCTGTTAGCATTAGTAGATTTAAAAATATAGCTGACATTATGATCTTGCATAATTTGCATTATTTTCAAATCGTACCCAACTTCACCTATCATTAATGGGTCATGAACTTCAAAAGCAATTACTTTATCGGTACCTGATACAATTTCAATTTTTGGTTTAGGAGAAGTGTAATCGTTTGAAATAATTGTGCCTGGATGGTTTGGTTCAAATGTATTTTTAATACGAATCTTTATTCCAGCTAATTCTAATGGTTTTGCTGCTCTTGGATGAATAGCTTCCATGCCTATATCTGCTAATTGATCTGCTATAATATAGTTCGTTTTTCCAACTGGAACAGATTTATCTATTCCAACTACGTTTGGATCAGCGCTTGATAAATGATATTCCTTATGAATAATTGCTTCATCAGCTTTTACAGCTACAGCAATTTTACTGAAAGTTATATCTGAATAACCACGATCAAAAACTCTCATAATTCCTTCTATACCTTTTGTATAGCCAGTAGTTATGCATAATGTTTCAGAAAAATTGATTTTACTAAATGCTTTACAGATTCGTTCATCTATAGTCAATGATTCGTTATCATTGAAACCGCATAAATCAATAAATGTGGCATTTATATTGTTATTATTTAAAATATTAACTGAATTCCAAGCAGAATGAGCTTCTCCCAGAGAGGCTAGCATCTCTCTTGCTGCTAAATAAATATTGTTTTTTTCTGCATATCCTGATGCGATGACATGATGCATGGAGTACAGATACATTTTTACTCGTTTTATTCGATTTTTAATAAAATTTTCAGCTTCTGTTAAATTTAACCCTATGTGTTTTAATGATTTATTAATATTTAATAATTTTTTATGAAAATTATCAAAAGCTAGTTCATAATCATTATTTTTTAGAAAACAAGTATAAATACCAGGTTCACCTGTTTTTTTATGTTCTAACAACCAATTTGTTACATTATTGTAAGCAGAGACTACAAATATGCGATTATACATTATTTTGTTCTTTGAATTGCGTTTAATAATGTTTTTTAGACAATCTCCAAATTGAGACATTGAAGTTCCTCCAATTTTTTCTACAGTAAGCATTTTATATTTTTTTACGAATTTTATACTAAAAATAATTTTATTAAAAACTTTTTAGTTTATGATTAACAATTTACAATATTAATAGATTGACTTTGAATTTGTACATTTGCAAAATTGTTGTTTCAAAATTTATGAATAATTCTATATTACGCTAATTTATGTATTTTAGATGTTTGAAACAAAAGTTGATTTTTTATTACTGATGTTTACATTTATTTAATTTTAATATGTATGCTGAAATTTTGTATTTTTATTTATCAAATTTTTATTTGGGTTCCATTGCTTGTCTTGTGTACTATATTGACATCTATTATAACTATACTAGGATGTTTATTTGGTTGTAGAAATATTTTTAGTTATTGGCCAGGGCGAATATGGTCAAGATTTGTTTGTATAATTACTTTTTGTAAAGTACAAGTAATTGGTAGTGAAAAATTAAAGAATAATCAATCATATGTTTTTGTTGCAAATCACCAGGGAATTTATGATTGTTGGTTGATTTTCGGATATTTAGGAATGCCAATTAAATGGGTTATGAAACAGAATTTACGAAAAATACCACTAGTTGGTAAAGCTTGCGAAATGTCTGGTTTTATTTTTGTTGATAACTCATCTCAATCAGCAGCAGTTAGATCTATTATAGAAATCAAAAAAAAATTTAAAAATACAGTTTCTGTTGTTATTTTCCCAGAAGGATCACGTACAAAAACTGGTAAGTTAGGAAAGTTTAAAAAAGGTGCTTTCAAAGTAGCATTTGATTTACATGTGCCGATTGTCCCAATTACGATTAACGGATCTTATGAAGTAATGCCTCGTAATAGTGTTTTTATTCATCCTAATAAGATGAAAATGACCATTCATGAACCAATTGTTGCTAAAACAGATTTAATATCAAACTCAGCTGTCCAAATTAATATATTAATGGATAAATCTTTGAAACAGATAAGATCTGCTTTATGGGAGCAGTATAAATAAACTATTTATTATCCTGTACATCCTTTTAGATTTGTTTGTAGTAGCTTTTGAGCTTCCACAGCAAATTCCATTGGTAATTTATTTAATATTTTTCTTGTATATCCATTTATAATCAAGTCTAATGCTATTTCTTTAGAAATACCTCGTTGATTACAATAAAATAATTGATTTTCACTGATTTTAGAAACTGCAGCTTCATGTTCAGTTATTGCCGAATTATTTTGAACATCTATATTTGGAAAAGTGTGAGCTTCACATGTATCACCAATTAATAAACTATCGCACTGGGAATGATTATGTGCATTTTTTGCTTTTTTATTGATTTGAACTAATCCACGATAAGTATTCTTACTTTTTCCGTATGAAATTCCTTTAGATACAATTCGACTTTTAGTGTTTTCACCAAAATGTATCATTTTAGTTCCAGTATCTGCTTGTTGATAATTTCCAGTAACTGTAACAGAATAAAATTCACCAATAGAATTGTCTCCTAACAAAATACAGCTTGGATATTTCCATGTAATAGCTGAGCCGGTTTCTACTTGTGTCCATGAAATTTTAGAGAATACTCCTTTGCAAATTCCACGTTTAGTTACAAAATTATAAATTCCACCTACTCCTTCTTTATTTCCAGGATACCAGTTTTGAATAGTTGAATATTTTACTTCTGCGTAATCTAAGGCAATTATTTCAACAATAGCAGCATGTAATTGATTTTTATCACGTATTGGCGCTGTACACCCTTCTAAGTAACTTACGTAAGAATTTTCTTCCGCTATAATTAAAGTCCTTTCAAATTGACCAGTGTTCATGGCATTTATACGAAAATATGTTGATAATTCTATTGGACATTTAACTCCTTTTGGAATAAATATAAATGAGCCATCACTAAATACGGCTGAGTTTAATGCAGCAAAAAAATTATCATTGTAATGTACTACTGTTCCTAAATATTCTTGTACTAAATCAGCGTGTTTTTGAACTGCTTCACTAATAGAACAAAAAATGATCCCTTTTTTTTCTAATGTATCTCTAAATGTTGTTTTTACTGAAATACTATCTATGATGGCGTCTACAGCCATGCCAGAAAAAAGTTTTTGTTCTTGTAAAGAAACTCCAAGTTTGCTGAATATTTTAATTAATTCAGGATCAATTTTATTAGAATTATTTTTTTTTTTGAATTTAGGGACAGCATAATAAATAATATTTTGATAATCAATAGGAAGTATACTTAGATGTCCCCATTTTGGCATTGTTTGATTTATCCAGTAACGATAAGATTTTAAACGAAAATCAAGTAACCACTTAGGCTCATTTTTTTTATTAGAAATAAGCTGAATAGTATCTTCATTTAGTCCTTTAGAAATTAATTCTGTGTCTATATTTGAAGTGAATCCGTATTCATAGTTTTTTTTGATAATCGAGTTTAATATACCGTTGTTATCATGAGTAACATTACTTAACATAATAAATATTATATAGAATTTTTTTTTGAAACACTTAGCTTAAATTAATGGTTTTTTATTATATTTACAATTATTAACATTAAATCATTAAGTTAATAAATTCCAAATTGATGTATTCTCTGAAAAATATAAATATAGTAAGAAATAAGGCTTCGATGTGGCTTTCTAGTGAATATGATGAGAATACTCGTAAAGTTGTAAGAATGCTTTTAGAAAAGGAAGATCCGACTGAACTGATAGACGCTTTTTTCAAAAATTTGGAATTTGGAACAGGTGGTGTTCGTGCCATTATGGGAGTAGGGACAAATAGAATGAATGTTTATACGGTCGGACTTATTACTCAGGGGTTAGCAAACTATTTGAAAAATAAATTTGCTTATTTATTGAAAATTAGTGTTGTTATTGGTTATGATAGTAGGAATAATAGTAAATTATTTGCAGATCAAAGTGCGGAAATTTTTTCTGCGAATGGTATTCACGTTCATATATTTTCATCTTTACGGCCGACGCCAGAAATTAGTTATGCAATTCGATATTTAGGCTGTCAAAGTGGAATTTGTATTACGGCATCACATAATTCAAAAGAATATAATGGATACAAAATTTATTGGAATGATGGTGCGCAGGTAATTGGTCCACATGATAAAAATATTCTCGAAGAAATAAATAGAATTACTTCCATAAAAGATATTAAATATTCAAACAAAGAGTGTTCTTTAATTAAAATATTGGGTAATAAAATTGATGAAAAATACATTAAAGATTTATTAAGTATTCTAGTTTCACCAGAAGCTGTTAATCAACATAAAAATATTAAAATTGTTTATACTCCTATTCATGGAGCAGGAATTACTTTGATTCCTAAAGCTTTAGCTTTGTCAGGTTTTGAAAATATTATTTATGTCGCTGAACAAAATGTTATTAATGGAGATTTTCCAACCGTAAAATCTCCAAATCCTGAAGAACCATCTGCCTTATTATTAGCAATAGAAAAAGCAAAAATTAGTAATGCTGATTTAGTAATGGCATCAGATCCAGATGCGGATCGTATGGGAGCTGCTGTTCGCGATGAAAAAGGTGAATTTGTTATTTTAAATGGGAATCAAATTTTATTAATTTTTATTTATTATTTAATTATTCAATGGGAAAAACATGGAAAACTAACTGGAAATGAATATGTAGTTAAAACTATCGTTTCTACTGAAACAATTAGAATTTTAGCCGATGCACATAATGTTCAATTGTATGATGTTTATACTGGGTTTAAATGGATTGCTGAAGTTATGCGATTAAATGAAGGAAAAAAAACTTTTATTGGTGGTGGAGAAGAAAGTTATGGGTTTCTTGCTGAAGATTTTGTTCGTGATAAAGATGCTGTTAGTGCTTGTATGTTATTCGCAGAAATTGCTGCTTGGACAAAAAATAATAAAAAAACAATTTATGAATTACTACAAGAGATTTATATAAAATATTCTTATTCAAAAGAAATTTGTGTTTCTGTAACTAAAAAAAACGGATTTGGTGAACAAATTATTTCATCAATGATGAAAAATTATAGAAATAATCCACCAATTAAATTAGCTGATTCAATGGTGATTCTTATTAAAGATTTTTTGCAATTGATAGAAATACATATTACAAATAATGGAAAGAATTTTAAAAAATTAAGTATGCCAACTACTTCTAATATACTACAATATTTTACAGAAGATGGTACAAAAGTTTCTATTCGTCCAAGCGGAACAGAACCAAAAATTAAATTTTATATTGAAGTTCGCAGTAGAATAAATTCTCACAAAGAAATGAGAATTGCAGAAGCAGTTGCAGATGTTAAAATAAAATCTATTTTGAAGTCATTGAATTTATAAGTACCTAATAATTAGGCTATTATAGTTTTTAAAGATAGTTACTGATTAAAAAACATAATTATGTTAATAATAAAAAATCTGCATACTTCTGTTAATGGGAAAAAGGTGTTGAATGGTTTGGATTTACAGATACATGCAGGAGAGGTTCATGCGATTATGGGACCTAATGGTTCTGGTAAAAGTACTTTATCGGCAGTATTAGTGGGAAATCCTGCATATAAAATTACTGAAGGAGAAATTTTTTTTGAAGGCCAAAATTTATTATCGTTTTTGCCAGAAGAACGTTCTTATTTAGGAATATTTTTAAGTTTTCAATATCCAATAGAATTGCCAGGAGTAAGTATGGTAAATTTTATGCGCACAGCAATAAATGAGCATAGAAGATATAAAGGGGAAAAACCTCTTACATCAGTTGATTTTTTAAAAAAAATAAAAAAAACACAATCTATTGTTCAATTAGGTGAAGATTTAATAAATAGATCTGTAAATGAAGGGTTCTCTGGAGGAGAAAAAAAACGTAATGAAATTTTTCAAATGGCGATGTTTAGTCCTAAGTTGTCTATTTTGGATGAAACAGATAGTGGATTGGATATAGATGCTCTTCGTATTGTTGCTGACGGAATTAATAAGCTTAAATCTACAAATAATGCAATTATTATAATTACGCATTATAAACGTTTATTGGATTATATTTGTCCTGATTTAGTACACATATTGTACAATGGTCGTATTATTAAGACAGGGGACTTGTCTTTAGCTCTTGAGCTAGAAAAAAAAGGATATGATTGGTTAAAATTATGAAACGATATATTGATCTTTTTAGAGAAAAAAAGATAATAATAGATAGATTTTGTAATCCACTTTTGAATTTTTTTCGTAAAAAAGCTTTTGAAAATTTTCAAAAATTTTTATTTTGCTATAATTCAAAAGATTATAATAATACACATATTACTGCATTTCTTGGAATTGGCAAGATGGAATTTGAAGAATTGTTAAAAGTAAAAATTGATCCACATATAGTCTTTTGTTGTGGAATTCCGTACTTAAATTCGTATATTCAGCATTTTGTATTGAATGGCTACTGTTTGAGTTATAAAATAAAAAAGTATGAACAAAAAAAATCTTTTAATTTTTTCTCTGGAAGTTTAAATAAATTTGCTGAACAGTATCCAAATGTATTTTTAAAATATTATAATAAACAATCTGATTTTAAGGGAGATATATTATCTGCTTTTAATACAATGTTTATTCAAGATGGATATGTGTTATATATTCCAAAAAATGTTATTGTTGAAGATCCAATCCAACTAAATAGTATGATTAGTTGGAATGTTAATTTATTAGTTAATAAAAGAATTTTGATTATACTTGAGGAAAGAGCTCAAGCGAAATTATTTGTTTGTGATCATACTATTAATAACGAATCATTTTTTTCTTTTGTACAAGTTGTTGAAATATATCTTGAAAAACAAGCTGTATTTGATTTCTATGAATTAGAAAAAAATACAAAAAAAACGATTCGCTTAACTCAAAGTTTTGTTTCCCAAATGGATGGTTCTAAATTGACTACGAGTACTATCACGTTGAATAATTTTATTACACAAAATAAATATATAGTTGATTTAAATAGTGAATGTGCTGAGTCTAATATTCACGGATTAACTATTATTGATGAAAAACAAAAAATTGATAACTTTGTGGTTATTAACCATAATGCACCGAAATGCAGTAGTAATTCGATACATAAATATGTGTTGGATGATGAGTCAGTTGGTTCTTTCAGTGGAAAGATTACTGTTGCCAATAATGCATGTAAAACGAAGGCTTACCAGAGCAATCGTAATATATTAAGTAGTGATACTTGTCAAATGTATTCAAATCCACAATTAGAAATTAATGTTGATAATGTAGATTGTTCTCATGGTGCAAGTACAGGTTATCTAGATGAATTGGCTTTATTTTATATGCGTTCCAGAGGTATTCCAAATAATGATGCTAATTATTTGCTGAAATTAGCATTTATTTCTGATATTTTGAAAGAAATTAAAATGAAAGAATTAAAAAATCAATTGCAATTATTAGTAAACAAGTATTTTAAGAAAAAATTAACAAAATGTTAAAAATGAATTTGGATGTTGGTAACATACGAAAAGATTTTCCAATTTTATCTCAAAAAATTTATGGTAAATCGTTGGTATATTTGGATAATGCAGCTACAACTCAAAAACCTTTATCTGTAATTCAAAAAATAAATAAAATTTATACATCTATTAATTCGAATGTTCATAGAGGAGTTCACTATTTGAGTCAATTAACAACAAATTTATATGAAGAAACAAGAAAAATTGTCCAAAATTATATAAATGCTTCAAATTCAAGTGAAATTGTATTTACTCGTGGAACAACTGAATCAATTAATTTGTTGGCAAGTAGTTTTTGTCGTTCACAATGTTGTAAAGAAGACGAAATTATCTTAACAGTTATGGAACATCATGCTAACATTGTTCCATGGCAAATTCAAAGTGATATCATTGGAATAAAGATAAAGGTAATACCTATTACGGAAATAGGAGAAGTTCAATTAGAAAATATTGAACATTTAATTTCTTCTAAAACAAAGCTTATTGCTGTAACGTCAATATCTAATGTTTTAGGCACAATTAATCCAGTTGCTGATATTATTAGATTGGGGCATAGTTATGGCATTCCAGTAATGGTAGATGCTGCTCAATCTGTACAACATATGAAAACAGATGTCAAATTATTAGATTGTGATTTCATGGTTTTTTCTTCTCATAAAATGTATGGTGCAACTGGAGTCGGTGTTTTATATGCTAAAGAAAATTGGTTAGATAAACTGCCTCCGTACCAAGGAGGAGGAGAAATGATTACTAATGTTACTTTTAAAAAAACGACTTTTAATAAACTTCCTCTTAAATTTGAAGCAGGAACTCCTGATTATGTTGGAGTAATTGCTTTTGGTGAGGCCATTCGATATATTGAATCTGTTGGATTAAATAATATTTATTGTTATGAACAAAAGTTATTAAACTATGCAACTGAGAAACTTATGCAAATTCCAAAATTAAAAATTTTTGGTAATTCTTATTTCAAAAGTTCTATTATTTCTTTTTTGGTTGATGATATTCATTATTATGACATGGGTGTACTACTTGACCAATTTGGAATTGCTGTGAGAACAGGTCATCATTGTGCGCAGCCACTTATGAATGCTTTAGGTATTGATGGAACTGTTCGTGCTTCTTTTGCTTTTTATAATACAAAATCGGAGATTGATATACTAGTCAATGCTGTTCGACACATTACTTCAATTTTCCGTGCAAAACAAAAAGTTAAAACTCAATTTTATTAATCAGCAAATTTATATGATGACTATGGATGATGGTATTATACGTTTGTTACCTGATTTTATTGCCAACCAAATTGCAGCAGGAGAGGTAATACAACGACCAGCTTCAGTTGTAAAGGAATTAATAGAAAATTCGGTAGATGCAGAAGCAAGTAATATTCGTGTAATCATCAAAGATTCTGGCCGTTCATTAATTCAGGTAATAGATAACGGGAAAGGGATGTCAGCATATGACGCTCGTTTATCATTTGAAAGACATGCTACTTCAAAAATTCACAATGCCAAAGATTTGTTTACATTACGTACAATGGGATTTAGAGGAGAAGCACTTGCTTCTATTGCAGCAGTTTCACAAGTGGAATTAAAAACTCGTAGAGAAGTGGATGAAATAGGAACATTGGTTCAAATATCCGCTTCTAAAGTTGAAAAACAAGAAATTGCAGTAACTAATTTAGGTAGTAGTTTTTCTGTAAAAAATCTTTTTTATAATGTTCCTGCTAGAAGAAAATTTCTTAAATCTAACGAAGTAGAATTTAAAAATATTTTAACTGAATTTGAAAAAGTAGCACTAGTTAATTATAAAATTATTTTTACTCTTCAGCATAATAATAAAGAGATTATTTCACTTCCTATTTCTAATTTAAAACAAAGAATAGCTAGTATAGTAGGGAAAAAAATAACACAATATCTTCTTCCTATAGATATTAATACTGCATTTACACACATATATGGATTTATAAGTACTCCTACATCTAGTAAAAAAAGAGGTGCTTTGCAGTTTTTTTTTGTAAATGGTCGATATGTACGTAATACATGTCTTCATAAAGCAGTGGTTTCAGCTTTTGAGCCTTTTATTCCAATTAGTGAACATCCAAATTATTTCATTTATATAGATATTGATCCTACAAGTATTGATATTAACATTCATCCGACTAAAACAGAAATAAAATTTGAAAATGAACAAATTCTGTTTCAAGTAATTTTTTCTGCGATAAAAGAAACTCTTGCAGTTCCATCTTTAGAATTTGATCAAGAAAACACTATTGATATTCCGGTTTATATAGAAAGTAACACGCAACCGAACTCTCCTAAAATTCAAATACAATCAGACTATAATCCTTTTAAGGAGAAGTATATGCATAGATATTTGCAAACAAATTGTATAGAAAAACCACAATTCTATCTCGATAATAATTTAAACAATCCCATTACTAATTGTAAAAATAATCATTTTGACAATAAAAAAATACCCTATTTGCAATATAAAGGAAATTATTTAGTTATACCTCTTAAATCAGGATTAGCGTTTATAAATAAACGAAGAGCACATATTCGTATTCTTTTTGATAATTATATGCAAAAAATAAATTTTAAAAAAGGAATTTCTCAAAGGCTTCTTTTCCCACAAATTATACATTTTACTAAAAAAGAATCAATTATTCTTCCATATATTTTAGATGATTTAAATTTTGTTGGTTTTGATTTAGAAAATTTAGGAGATAATGTTTATTCAATTAATGGTATTCCTCCAGAGTTAATAAATATAGATATAGTTGCAGCTATTCAAGAAATAACAGATAAAATTTCTGATACAGGATGTGAAATCAAGGAAGAAATAAGAGGACAACTAGCTCTTATTTTAGCCACTAAAAAAGCTATTAATTATGAAAGTTCTTTTTCAGAAGAAGAAATCCATATACTTATTTCATCACTTTTTTCATCATCTTCACCTAATTATACTCCTGATGGCAAGCTGATTATATTCATGTTTTCAGAAAAAAAATTAAATAAACAATTTGCATGAATTATATTCCTAATATAATTACATGTTTGAATTTATTATTTGGATGTATAGCATCAGTTACATCTTTAGAATCAGGAAATTACAAAAAAGCCTCTATTTTTATTATTCTTGCTTGTTTTTGTGATTTTTTAGATGGGTTGTTTGCTAGTTTACTAAGAGTTAAATCAAAATTGGGTGTAGAATTAGATTCTCTAGCTGATATAGTAAGTTTTGGTTTTGCTCCTTCTTGTTTTGTTTATACTTTTTTAAAATCAATTAGTAATTCCATAATTATACCTTATTTTGCTTTCTTATTAGTTATTTTTTCAGCATTGAGATTAGCTCGTTTTAACATTGATATGGTTCGAAACAATACTTTTTTTTGTGGATTGCCTGTTCCATCTTCAGCTTTATTTTGGATAGGATTTGTAACTTTTTTTAATTCTTGCTATTATAATTGTATTTCAATTGTGATTTTAACAATTTTATTGGTATTTATTTTTTGTTTTTTAATGATTTCATCTTTACATATGATTTCTTTTAAATTTAAAAATTTGAAATGGAGAGATAATTTTTATTCTTATGCTTTAATAATTATTTCTGTTATATTTTATGTTTTATGTTTAATACTTGGCATATCTCCGTTAGGAATTAGTTTAATTATTATTATATATATTATATTATCTGTTATAAAGAATATAAAAACATTTTAAAATTCATATTTATATACAATAAAGTATCGTTGCTAATTATACGAATTTATAATTAAACATTAATTAATAATTTTTCAAAAAATATTATATTATGAATAATAATGTTGTAATATTGTTTTTAACAAAATGTTACGTAGCAGCTATTATTTTAATAGTTTTATTGATAAATTTTCAATTTGAAAAAAATTAGTGACGTTTTGTTCTTTTGAAATAGTACGTATATTTCTGTATTTTTGTACAATTTAGAAATACAGAAATATAAAATTTAAGATTGTAATATCATGAAATTTGTTGTACAGAGTAACTTGTTATTGAATCGTTTACAATTGGTTGGTAAAGTAATTTTAACTAAGAATATTATTCCTATTTTAGATTGTTTTTTATTCCAACTTTCTGGTAATAAATTGATTATTACAAGTTCTGATACTGAAACACGAATGAATACTTGTCTTGAAGTACAAGAAGTAGAAGGTGTAGGAGAATTTGCTATTACTTCAAAAAATTTACTCGATGCATTAAGGGAACTTCCTAACCAATTGATTACTTTTGAAATGAATATTACTACTTGTGAAGTATTTATATATTATAAGAATGGAAAATATAATTTTATTTCGCAAAATGGGTCTGAATACCCGGTATTCAGACCTTTACAAAAAGATATTCATAGTTTAACTATGAATATAGAGGATTTACTTACCGCTATTTCTTACACTCTTTTTGCAGCTGGAAATGATGAGCTTCGGCCGATAATGAGTGGTATATTTTTTGAAATTACCCCAAAATATATTGCTTTTGTTTCTTCTGATGGACATAGATTGTCACGTTTTAAAAAATTAAATATGTCAGAAAACGTTCCATCTTCGTTTATTTTTCCAAAAAAGCCAGCTAATTTATTAAGATCTATTCTTTTACGTGAAAAAGGCGAAATAACAATTAATTTTGATTTAAATTACGCTCATATTAATTTACCAAATTTTACATTGATAAGTCGCTTACTTGAAGGTAATTATCCGGACTATAATTCAGTAATTCCATCTGAAAATCCATATAAAATAGTCATAAATAGGTTAGAATTACTTAATGCATTGAAACGAGTAAATCTTTTTTCTGATCCTGGGAATAATTTGATTAAATTGCAAATATTAACCAATAAAATCATTCTTACAGCACAAGATATTGATTATTCAATTTCAGCTGAAGAGTTCATTACTTGTAATTATACTGGTAATAATATTATTATTGGATTCAAAGGAATATATTTAATTGAGATATTAAATAGTATTTTGTCAGAAAAAATTATACTTGAATTAGCAGATGCTTCTCGTGCAGGATTAATTATTCCAGTAAAAAGTAGTGAAAACGATGAAGATTTGCTAATGTTATTAATGCCTATAATGCTAAGTACATGAAATTAAATTTAAAAAATCCAATAATTTTTTTTGATTTAGAAACAACTGGTTCTAGTGTTGTTTTTGATCGTATTGTAGAAATTTCTTACTTAAAAGTCATGCCTAATGGTAATGAGAAAATTAAAACAGAAAGAATTAATCCAGAGATTCCTATTCCAGATGAGGTAATTGCTATACATGGCATTACAAATGATGATGTAAAAAATTCTCCACCATTTAGAGATATAGCAAAATCATTAAAATCTCAAATTGATGGATGTGATTTAGCTGGTTATAATTCTAATCGTTTTGATGTTCCACTATTAGTTGAAGAATTTTTGAGAGCCGGGATAGATATTGATTTAACAAAAAAAAAATTTGTAGATGTTCAGACTATTTTTCATAAAAAAGAGCAACGAACTTTAATTGCTGCATTTAAGTTTTACTGTAATAAAAATTTGGGAAATGCTCATACTGCGGAAGGAGATACAAGAGCAACTTATGAAGTGTTGAAAGCTCAGTTAGATAAGTATCCTGATTTAGAAAATAACATTTCTTTTCTTTCTAATTATTCTTCTTTTAATAATAATGTAGATTTAGCAGGGCATATTATATATAATAAAAATAGGCAAAAAATAATAAACTTTGGAAAATATAAAGGGCAACTTGTAGAAGATGTATTACGTAAAAACCCAGCTTATTATAGCTGGATCATGCGAGGAAATTTTCCACTTTACACAAAAAAAATTTTTACTGTGATTAAATCTGAATTGTAATAAAAATTGTAATGAAAAATCTTTATAAATCAGTAATCTGATTGTATTTGGGAACAAGTTTTTTTATAAAAATCCAACCGATCAAATAAGCAACTGAGCAAAAGCAAAAAATAATAAAATAACCTGCCGACTCTCCATTAAAGCCTATGAAATTCATTTTCGTATTTTTAGCATAATCAAATAATTCTCCTGCTTTTTTTTGAATAATGAAAGAGCCGATCCCGCCTGCCATTCCTCCAATTCCAGTAATTGTTGCAATAGCATTTTGAGGAAACACATCTCCAATACTTGAAAAGATGTTAGCTGACCATGCTTGATGTGCAGCACTTGCAATTCCAATTAGAATAATTGGGAACCAATACGTATAAACTCCTAATGGTTGAGCAAACAAAACTAAAATAGGTATGAAAGCAAATATTAACATCGCTTTCATTCTTCCAACATATAGATTCATTCCTTTTTTCTCTACAAAAAAAGTAGGTAACCATCCGCCAAAAATTGATAACATAACAATTGTATAGAGAATAGTAAGTGGAAATATTTGTGTTTTACCATTTAATTTGAATACTATCTGTAAGTATTTTGGCATCCAAAAAAGGTAAAACCACCATACGCCATCAGTCATAAATTTTCCTAATGCAAATGCCCATGTTTGTCTAAATTGAAAACAACGGCAGAAAGATATTTTTTTTTTTTGTATACTTTCAACAGAGTATTTTGAAAATTTATCTTGTTGAATATATTCTAATTCGGCTTTATTTACTTTTGGGTGCACTTCTGGTTTCTTATAAATAAGAATCCATAATCCAATCCATATAAATCCTAAAAATCCAATGATAATAAAAGCCATTTCCCAATTACATTTAGCAGCAATATAAAGGATAATAGATGGTGCTATCATCGCTCCTATTGTGGCTCCGGAATTAAAAATACTTGTAGAAAATGCCCTGTCTTTTTTTGGAAAGTACTCAGCTGTTGCCTTAATAGCTGCAGGGAAATTTCCTGCTTCTCCAAAAGCTAAAATTAAGCGGGCACAAATAAAAAAAACAATACTTACATAACATACACTGTGATCTTTAATCGTAAAAATTATATTTTTTACTTTTTCAAAATTTAAAATCCACTCTTTTTTTATAATTCCTAACGTAACAACAGAACAAAATGCATGCAAACAAGCACCTACTGACCATATTCCAACTGAAAAAAGAAATCCTTTTTTTGTGTCTAACCAATCAACAAAATTTCCAACAAATAATGTACATACGGCATAAAATAATGAAAAATATGCAGTAATATTGCCATAATCATCATTTGTCCAACCAAATTCTGGTCCAATATATTTAGGCCATGTTAATGATAAAACTTGCCTATCAAGGTAACTGATTGTAATAGCTAAAAAAAGCATAACACAAATCACCCACCTATATTGTGTTTTTTTTTTAGTAAAAAGCAAATTAGTTGTTTCCATTAATTTTAGATGTATATTAAATATCTCATATCATCTTATACGACTGATAGTCATTAGTGTATCATTGCACATTTTTTTTATTCTATCCCACTCTTTATTTTCAATAGTTTCTTTTTTGAAAAAATCAGATCCCAACCCTACACAAGTTGCTCCTGCATCAAACCAAGATTTAAGATTTTTTTCTTCTGCTTTTACACCACCAGTCACCATTAACATAGACCAAGGCATAGGAGCTTTTATATTTTTTATAAAATTTGGACCCAATACATCTCCTGGAAAAATTTTACATAAATCGCATCCAGATTTTTGTGCAACTCCAACTTCAAGAATAGAACCGCAGCCAGGTATATATGGAATTAATCTTTTATTAACTATTTGAACAGTGTTTGAATCAAACATAGGTGATACAATAAAATTTGCTCCTAACTGAATATAAAGCGAAGCTGTTGAAGCATCAATAATTGATCCTGCACCTAAAATCAGATCAGGACACTCTTTCGCTATGAATTTATTCAGTTCACCAAATGTTTCATGCGCAAATTCTCCACGATTAGTAAATTCAAATATTCGCACTCCACCTTTGTAACAAGACTTTACTACATTTTTTACAGTTTCAATATCATTGTGATAAAAAATAGGTACTATACCAACATCACATATAGTATTTAAAACTTGCATCTTACTAAATCTTGACATTTTATATATCTAAATTAAAAAATGTAAACTTTAACAAATTTTTTAACGAATAACACGTCCTGATTCATTTCCATTCATTAAATGTTCTACTTCTGAAACAGTTACCATGTTGAAATCTCCACATATTGTGTGTTTTAGAGCAGAAGCTGCAACTGCAAAATCTAAAGCTTTTTGATCATTTGTAGGATAAGAGATCAAACCATAGATTAATCCTCCCATAAAAGAATCACCAGCTCCAACTCTATCTACTATGTGAGTAATATCATATTGCTTAGATCGATACAATTTTTTTTCTGCAAATAAGCATCCACCCCATGTATTGTGGTTTGCATTAATTGAACCTCTTAGTGTGATAATTATCTTTTTTACTTTTGGAAATTTGATTTGCAATTGTTTGCAAACAGATTCAAATTCAGTTGCATTTATTTTCCCTTTAGTGTGATTTGGATCAAATCCTGTTGGATAAATGCCAAATATTTTTTCAGCATCCTCTTCGTTTCCAGAGATTATATCACACCTTGATACAAGGTCAGGCATTATTTCAGAAGCTGTTTTACCCCATTTCCACAAGTTTTCTCGATAATTCAAATCACAAGAAACAATTACTCCTAATTTATTTGCCATTTCAATAGCTTCTAAGCAAGAATCAGCTGCTTTTTGTGACAAAGATGGTGTGATCCCGGTCCAATGGAACCATCTTGCTTCTTTTAAAATTTTTTCCCATTGAATCATGCCTGGTTGAATGTTTGCAAAAGCAGAAAAATTGCGATCATATATTACTTTAGATGCTCTAGAAATAGCTCCATGTTCTAAAAAATAAATACCCATTCGACTATTATCTTTATCTTTAATAATATGATTTACTCCAACATTGTATTTGCGTAATTCTGATATACACCAATTAGCAATATCATTATTAGGCAATTTAGAAATGAATTCAGTTGAAATTCCGTAGTTTGACAATGAAACTGCCACGTTTGCTTCTCCTCCTCCGAAAGTAGCTTTCAAATTGGTAGATTGAATAAATCTCTGATGATTAGGAGTAGCTAATCGCAGCATAATTTCTCCGAATGTTATTACTTTTTTATTGTTAACCATACTTCACAATAAATCTAATTTTACATCTGAAATAAATATAATGTTAAAGATTTTAAAAAACAAATTAAGCAATATATAAGTAAGTAGTATTTAATACAATTTTTTATAACTTTATCGCAGATAAAATTTCTAATTTTTAAGAACCAAAAATTTAAATTTTAACTTAAAATTAATTTAATTGTAAGCGTAAATTACGTTGTTAATTCAAAAAAATCAATGTAATTTTTGTGTGTTAATAGTTTTTCATAATTTTTCTAAAATTTATTTTGTACCAGTACTACTAATTTAAAGTAATAATACTTAGTAATGATAATAACAATTGTAAGTAAATTGTTTATATACTAAATAGACTTATGACTATAAATAATAAAAAAGCTTCATTCAATTATGAATTTATTGAAATTTTTGTTGCAGGAATTGTTTTATCTGGAACTGAAATAAAATCGATTCGTTTAGGTAAGGCTGTTTTGATAGATAGTTATTGTTTATTTATAAAAAATGAATTGTGGGTACGAAATATGTATATATCTGAATATATTTATGGAACGTATAATAATCATGAAGTAAGAAAAGATAGAAAATTGTTATTAAATAGAAGAGAATTAAAAAAGATTGAACGAATAATTAAAATTAAAGGGGTTTCTGTTATACCTACTAAGCTATTTTTTAATGAAAATGGATTAGCAAAATTGTGCATTGCTACTGCTAAAGGGAAAAAAAAATACGATAAAAAACAATCACTTAAGGAAAAAGATATTAAAAGAGAGATTGACATAGAACTTAAGAAAAAGTAAAAATTTGTGTTTATGACGAATATAATTTTGAGTTTTGTATAAAAACTATATTAATTTAAATTATAAAAGTAGTCAGTCATTACTTTTTTTACTCCATCCATATTCTCCTATAAAATTACCTAACCTATAATATTCACGGTTTAGATATGTTACAATGTTTGTTTTTTTTATATCAAAATCTCCTGTTTTTTGATTCGTATATTTATCATCAGTAAGTATATTAACAACTTTAGCAATAAACATGTCATGTGTGCCTAAATTAATAATTCTCTCCACTTTACATTCAATCGATAAAGGAGACTCCTTAATATAAGGAGCCATTATTATATGTGATTTGACTGGTGTTAGTTTCATTTCCTTGAATTTATTATAATCTCTACCAGAGTTAGTACCGCACCAATCAATAGCATAAGACAAATTTTCAGTTGACAAGTTAATTACAAACTCTCTGTTTTTTTTTATAATTGAATAAGAATATCTTTCTGGACGAACAGAGATATAGCACATTGCTGGTTCAGAACAAATCGTCCCAGTCCAAGCTATAGTCAGAATATTATATTCATTAACGCTATTACCAATACTTACCATTACTGCAGGAAGAGGATAAACCCAAGTTCCAATATTACAAACTCGCTTCATACTTTGTATACTGTAATTAACAAATTCTAGCTAAGACATCATAATTTCTTCTTTTTTTATTCTCGTATCACAGTAATAGCACTGAACAGTCATAGTCATGTCATTTATAATATTAAAGTATGTTTCCATTGGTTCATTATTCGTAATGCAATTGGGGTTATTACACTTAATTAACCCTTTAAGGTTAACAGGAAGATGTATCATTTTTTTCTTTATCACTTCGTAATCACGTATAATGTTGAGTTTTACACAAGGAGCAATTAATGCAATACGATTGATTTCATCTTCTTCAAAAAATTTTTCAGAAATTTTTAAGATTCCTTTTGTTTTCATTTTTTTACTATTTAAATAAAATCCAATAGTTACAGGCGTTTTTAGTTTGCTTATGCCCAAAATAGATACTACTCTAAATAGCTGATCAGAAGGAATATGATCTATTACTGTTCCATTTTTTAAAGCTGCAATCTGTAATTGTTTTTTATTTTTCACAAATTTTTCATAGAAATTATAACTAAACTATCGATTGAATGTAATTATTTTTTGTGATAAATCAATTTATTTGTAATAAATATTTTACGAACACTTAGGTATAAACTTGAAGTATAAATAATTTTGAATGAAAAATAGATAAAAATTCAAAACTTTTTTAATAAAATTTTGATATACCTTAGGCATTTTAAGTAATTATTTCATTTTTGAAAAAAAATTATTTGTATTCTTGTTCAGACAATGTTGCTGTATCAGCAATAACATGTATTTCTTTTTCAAATTTTGGATTTTTTCTTTTAAATTTCTCTTTAAAATCAATAGCATCCTTCCAATTTAAAAAATTACCTATTAGTAATTTCCAATTTGGAGATTCATAAATTAAATAAATGGGCAAATCAGGGAAACTTTTTTTTATTATTTTTTGTTTAGATAATGCTTCTGCATGTGTTGTATTTGAAATATTTGGTATAAGTATTTGAATATGAAATTTTGAAAAATTTTCATATTCTTGAGTTTGTTCTGAATCTATTTCTTTATTTTTAGTACCTATCAATTCCATAATTGCTTGATCAGCTTCAATTTTTATTATACCTTCCAAAGGGTCAAGTTTACTTTCTAAGCTATTTACAATTGAATTCTCTGATTTTGAGTAATCAATCATATATAATAATAGTATTATATATAAAAAAATAACTCTATTCATTTAGTTAAATTAAAATGTTTCAATAATTTGTAAAAACGTGTCTATTTTGAGAGATGCTCCTCCAATTAATCCTCCATCAACATTTGAATTAGCGAATATTTCTTTTGCATTATTTTCGTTACAGCTTCCTCCGTAAAGAATTGATGTTTTGTTTGCTACAGCTTGTCCATATTTGTTAACTATTATTTTACGAATAAAAGTATGCATATCTTGTATTTGATTTGAAGTAGCTGTTTCGCCTGTTCCAATTGCCCATACTGGTTCGTAAGCTAAAATAATTTTTTCAAAATCATTAGCTGAGATACTAAATAAACTATCTTTCATTTGTGTTTCTATAACCATATTTTGTTTAGCAGATTTTCTTTCTTCTAATGATTCTCCTATACAGAAAATTGGAATAAGGTTGTTTTTTAGTGCTAATTCCACTTTTTTTTTCAAACTCAAGTTTGTTTCTTTATAAAAGACTCGTCTTTCTGAATGTCCTAAAATAACGTACTTTGCACCTGTTGATGCTATCATAGCAGCAGAAATTTCACCTGTATAAGCTCCATAACTGTTATCTGCATTATTTTGAGCTCCAAGTTTAATGATTTTGGTATCAATTATTTCATAAATAGATACAAGATGAATAAAAGGGACACAAACAATCACATCACAATTTACATTTTTATTTTTTAATTTGGATTCTAATTCTTTAACAAAAGAAATTCCTTCCTGCAAAGTTTTATTCATTTTCCAATTTCCTGCTATAATACTTTTTCTCATAAAATTTAAATTTTAGTTTAGTTATTTATAATTTAAAAGAAGATAATCAAGAATTGTTATTGCAGCCATGGATTCTACAATAGGAACAGCTCTTGGTAAAACACATGGATCATGTCTTCCTTTTATTTTTAATAATATTTTTTCACCATGTTTATTTATTGAAAATTGTTCTTTTAATAAAGTTGCAACTGGTTTGAAAGCTACACGGAAATAAATATCTTCTCCATTAGAAATTCCACCTTGTATACCTCCAGAATAATTATTTTTAGCAATTATATTTTTTTTTTTATCTAAACAAAAAAGATCATTTACTTCTGATCCATTTTTGTGAATTCCATTAAATCCCATCCCATAATCAAATCCTTTTGTAGCGTTAATACTCATCATAGCGTTGGAAAGAGCTGCACTTAACTTTCCAAAAACAGGGTTTCCTAACCCTACAGGAATTTTTTGACATATACAAGTAACTACACCTCCAATTGTATCACCTTTTGATTTGATTTGTTGAATTAATTCTATCATTTGTTTTGCAATTTTTAAATCTGGGCAACGAATTGGTGTTTTTTCAATATTATTAAAATCAACCTGTGTGTAGTATTTATTTAAGTGAATATTTCCTACTTGTGAAACATAAGCTGTAATTTTTATTTTTTTTTTTTGAGAATCAGTTTTGCAATAGCTCCTGCAACAACTCTAGTTATTGTTTCTCTAGCAGAAGAGCGCCCTCCTCCCCTATGATCACAATGTCCATATTTTTGAAAGTAAGTATAATCAGCATGAGATGGTCGAAAAACATCTTTTAAATCATCATAATCTGATGAATGTTGATTCTTGTTTCTAATAAGAAATCCAATTGGGGTCCCAGTTGTTTTTTTTTTATATATGCCTGATAAAAATTCTACTTTGTCAAATTCGTTTCGTGAAGTAGTTAGTTCTGACTGCCCTGGTTTACGTCTATTTAGTTCATTTTGAATAAATTTCATATCTAATATAATACCAGCAGGGCATCCGTCAATTACACCTCCAATAGCAACTCCATGCGATTCTCCGAAAGAAGTAAGTTTAAATAAGTTTCCAAACGTATTCATTAAAGTTTATATTTATAACGTAAAAATGTTGGTCATACATTAATAATATTATAATCAGTTATAAAACTGTTGTCTCGTCGCAATTAATGTGTTTTTTATAACTTAAACAAGTTATTTATATATTTTTAATAGAAATTTTTGACATTTACTCACCAAAGTATTGTGTATTGTATTACAAATAATTATTGTTTAATGTAAAGAATTAATGCTTTACTAAATTCTTGACGGTACATTATAATACATTAATTCATTGATATATATATTTATTAAAAAAATAAACTTAGCGATTCATTTGATAATCACATTATGAAATGATACTAGTAGACGTTTAGTTTCGTTTTTTTTTATAAAAGTATTCTTCAAGAATAAATGCTATAATTATTGTAGTAAGTATTAGTAAACTTAATATAATTTTCATTTTTAATGAATGCTTAAAAGCTTCTTCAGGGCGTAAATACGAATTATTGAACAATGCAAAGGTTTTCATTTTACAGCATTATATGGTTTCATAGTTTCTCTGATAAAAAATATAATCATGTTTGGATTATAAAATGTAAAAATTTTTATTTATGACTTTAGTTGAGTACTAAAATTACTTTATTATATATTTTTTGTGTGTAAAAACATGTACCACAATTAACTAAAATTAGATTTGTATCTCGATACATTTATTAACACTGATGAACAAAATCGCTCAATTTTTTATTTTAATTTTATATGCAATGCACAACTATAGATATGCAAGTTAAAGAATTTTTATAAAAATATCAAAATTAATGTTTATATCCATTAATTTTAAACTGTAAGAAAATCTTAAGTAACTGTACTTTTAGATTTAATTCATAAAATCTTTAGAATTAAAAATTTTTATATGATTAAGTAGAAAATACTTATTACATGATATAACTATAGTATAGTTATAATATAATTCGTAATATACGAAATGTTTTATTCTGCTAAAGATGTTGATACGTTAGCTATTTATTGTTCATTATTTTCGATAATTAGTACAATTGTCATTAGTGCCATACTTTCAGAAGTATATAAAATTATAGTTGTTTTTATAAATTTTGATTTTTTTGAAAAAATGTAAAAAAACAGTTGTAACAGACTTAACCATGAGTATAAAAATATAATATAAAATTGTTAAGCACTTTATGCATTAATAATATTGTTTTCAATATAACAAACATTATATTGATACTTCGTTGTAAAATCAACTATAACTAAAACTAATCGTATTATAACTATATTATGTTAAGTAATGAGAAAATATTGAATTATTATTTGCCTGATGATCGCATAGCACGTTTTCCTACTTCTAAGCGAGATAACAGTAAATTGCTTATATATAAAAATAATTGTATTGAAGAAAGTGTTTTTAGTTTTATTTCTAATTTTATTCCTGAAAATACTTTACTAATATTTAATGATACTCAGGTAATACAAGCTCGGTTTTTATTTAAAAAACACAATACAATTATTGAAATTTTTTGTATTGAACCAATATTTCCAAGTGATTATACTTTATCTTTTAATCAAAGAATTTCATGCATTTGGCTTTGCTTAATAAGAAATGCTAAGCGATGGAAAAATAATTGTATGTTGTCATGTAATTTAAATGCAAACACAAGTTTAACGGTCCAAAAACTTAAACAAACACATGATGGATACTTAGTGAAATTTACATGGAATGATTCAAATTTAACTTTTGCTAATATTTTAGAACAATGTGGCTATTTGCCATTACCTCCATACTTAAAAAGGAAATTTGAAGAACATGACAAAGAAAATTATCAAACTATTTATGCTAATACAAAAGGTTCAGTTGCAGCTCCAACAGCAGGGTTACATTTTACAAATGATGTTTTTTATAGTTTAGAAAAAAAACATATTTTAATAGATTATTTGACATTGCATATTGGAGCAGGAACTTTTCGACCTATTAAATCAAAAATAATTTCTGATCATAAAATGCATGCAGAACATTTTTTTATTAAAAAAAAAACTATTGAGTTTTTGATAAAATATAAACAAGTTTTTGCAGTAGGAACTACTTCAGTGCGTGTTATTGAATCCTTATATTATATAGGATTAATTTTGGGTAGAGAAAATAACGTGCTTGTTTCAGACATAAATATACCTCAGTGGATGCCTTGTTTCATAGATGAAGCTTACATTTCTCCACAGAAAGCATTGGAGAATATAATAGATTATATGAATATAAAGAAAATAAATGTTTTAAGTGGAACTACAAAAATGTTGATTATGTCTGGATATAAATTTAAAATTGTAAAAGGCATTATTACTAATTTCCATCAACCACGTAGTACATTGCTTTTATTGATTTCAGCTTTTATAGGAGAGGAATGGCAAAAAATTTATGATTATGCTTTACAAAATGGATTTCGTTTTTTGAGTTATGGAGATAGTTCTCTTCTAATTCCTTAAATAATTACAATGTTTTTTAACAACCAAGTATATAAAAATTTACTTTAACTAAAGTAAATGGGCATAACCTATGGCATTATATTAAAAATAAAATTAATGAGTATAGTAGTGTATTTTTTTGTAATTTACGTACAATTTTTTACTCGAGTACTAAAATAAATTTTTGTTCTTTATGTTTAGAAATCATCCTATAGGATTGTATACATTATCATTTACAAATACTTGTGAACGTTTTGGACATTATATTGTACTTGCTATTTTCACATTATTTTTACAGGTTAAATTTGGATTTTCAGTTGCATATACGTCAACTATAATAGGTATTTTTTTAAGCTTTGTTTATTTTACACCTATACTTGGAGGAATTATAGCAGATAAATTTTGGGGATATAGAAAAACAATTAAAATTGGAATTCTTGTTATGTTTATCGGTTATTTATTACTTGCTTTATGTGTAAAATTTTTATGGAGGAAAAATATTGTTCTATTTTTTGTAATGTTTGCACTTTTTATAATTTCTATTGGAATAGGGTTTTTTAAAGGAAATCTTCAAGTTTTAGTAGGCAATTTATATGACAATAAACAATATAGAACTCAGAGAGATAATGCGTACAGTATTTATTATATGTCACTTAATATTGGAACTCTTTTTGCTCCTACTGTTGCAAAAAAAATAACAGATTTTGTTCTATATGGCAGTGGACTATTTTATAATGCAAAAATTCCAGTTTTAGCACATCAATTTATTAATAAAACGATTAATCCTGTAGGAGTTATTGAATTAACAAATTTAGCAGTAGTACATCCAATTAGAATAGCAAATTTATTTACTTTTAGTAAATTTTATGTAGATAACTTATCAGAATCATATGGTTGCGTATTTTGGATGGCTTGCTTTGTTCATATATGTTTAATGATTATTTATTTTTTTTCTAGAAGAACATATGAGAATATAAATTGTCATTTGAAACAATTTTCATTTCCTTCTGACCAAGGAATGAAAATTTTACTTACTCAGAAACAAACTAAAAAAAAAATCATTGCGCTTGTACAAGTTTATTTTATAGTTATTTTTTTTTGGATGTCATTTGATCAAAATTTGCTTACACTGACTTTTTTTGCACGAGATTATGTAGTGAATGAAGTAAAAGGATTCAATCGTATTGAATTTGATGTTATCAGTCTTTCGCTAATTGCTTTGTCAATATACAGTTTAATAGGCATTTTTAAATCCAAAAATAAAAAATGGAAATTGATATTTATTATTGCATTAATAATAACTGTTATGCTAATTGTTTTTAAGTATAACTGTAATATGAATTCTAAAATTTCAATTAGACCAGAACTTTTTCAACAATTTAATCCATTTTTTGTGATAATACTGACGCCTATTTTCGTATGTCTATTTGATTTTTTAGCAAAAAAAGAAAAAGAACCATCTGCTCCTTGTAAAATAGGTATTGCGATGATTATCGCTTCATTAGGGTATGCAATTCTTGCTATAGGATCTTTTGATTTGCCTTCTCCTTCTGAATTAATGAACTTTGGTGGAATTAGTAATATATTGTTATCACCTAATTGGCTTGTAATAATTTATTTTTTTCTTACATCTGCTGAGCTATTACTTAGCCCGATTGGTATTTCTTTTGTGTCAAAAGTAGCACCTATTCAATATAAAGGGCTATTGATGGGTGGTTGGTTTGCATCAACAGCGATTGGAGGTTATTTGGTGTCCTTTATTGGGTATTTGTGGGGAAATATGCAATTATGGAAAGTGTGGGGTGTTATTGTTGCTTGTTGTTTGTCATCTGCTATTTATACATTTTCTATTATAAAAAAATTAGAAAATGCATCTAAGTGATTTGAAATTTATATGTTTTGAAATTGAATTAAAACTGATTATTTACAAATCAGAATATTCTGGTATTTTTTTTAAAAAAGTGTATTCGCCATTTTTATTTATACGACAACAGTAATGTTGCATACCATTACTAATAATTAACCAAGATACTTTTAAATTCATATTATAGCGAATAATTTGTTCAAAACACTTTCTAGTTAATACTGTAATTGGCGATTTGTATTCAATGATCATTTGTGCACGAAGTGAAATATTATAGAGAACTGTATCGCATCGACAAATTATTTTGCCGACTTTTATATAAATTTCATTAGTTAATAAGCCTTCAGGATAGTTTTTGTAACGAATAAGATAATTAATAAAATGTTGTCTTACCCATTCTTCTGGTGTTAAGCAAACATACTGTTTTCTTAACCGATCGAATACATATTTTTTATCTGATTTTTTTTTTATATTTAAATTCGTTGGCGGTAAATTTAAATTATACATAAAATTATTGTTATTTAAATCCTGATAAGATCGCAAATTTACAGAAATAAAAAATAATTATTACTGATGGTAGAAAAAATAAATTTCAAATCACTAGAAAATAAAATACAAACTAAACAGTTTATGCCTATATATCTTTTTCAAGGTGAAGAAAGTTATTATATAGACCTATTAACAAATTTATTAATCCAATTAACATTAAATGAAAAAGAAAAAATTTTTAATCAAGTTATTTTATATGGATTAGAAACAAATGTTGCAAATATTATCAATATTTGTCGTAGATATCCTATAGTAGGGGAAAAACAGTTAGTAGTTATAAAGGAAGCTCAGACATTAAAAAACATAGATAATTTAGTTTTTTATGTAAAAAATCCACTTCAGTCTACGATACTTGTTATTAATTATAAGAATGGGAAATTAGATAAAAGTAAAAAACTTATCGATGAAATAGCAAAAGTGGGAATCATTTTTGAATCCAAAAAAATTTATGATAATAAAATTCCTGGCTTCATTATTGATTTTTTAAAAAAAAAACAAATTGAAATTGATGTTCAAGCAGTAAAATTTTTAGTTGATCGTTTAGGAAATAACTTGGGCAAGTTAGTAAAAGAATTAGATAAACTATCTATATTATTGCCTTATAGAGAAAAAAGAATTACAATTGGTTTAGTCGAAAAAAATATCGGTATGAGCAAAGATTTTAATAATTTTGAATTACAAAAAGCTATTTCTACAAAAAATATTTTAAAAATTAATTGTATTGCTAGTTATTTTGAACAAAATCAAAAGGATAATCCTTTAACCCTAATTTTAGTTTTATTATTTGACTTTTTTGTCAATTTAATGATCTGTCAATATGAAAAAAATAAATCTAAAGACAATTTGATTCGTGTTTTAGGATTTAAATGGGATTTTCAAATAATTGATTACATACAAGCAATGAGATATTATAAACCAGTTAAAACAATGAATAATATTTCTCTCATTCGACAGTACGATGCAAAAATAAAAAGAGTAAAAAACTCTTATATAAAGCGAGAAAAATTATTAACAGAAATTCTTTATAAATTGATACATTGATGTTGTCTTTTAAGATATGTTTTATTGTTAGAATATAAAATAACGAAATTATTTATTCGAAGATAGTTGTTTATTTTAACTTTTTTATTATAAAAACATTCTTCAGAAAATGAATTATAATTATTATTATGAATTCATAAATTATAAATTTCAATTTTTTTTTAGTAAATTCCTTACCTACTAATGTACAAACTCTACGTGAATGTAATAATACTTATTTAGAATTTGTAATTATGTAAGATAATTTATTGAAATAATTTTTTAGGATATATATTTTTTTTTATTAAATTCTCTATTTCAGATATTACTAACGCTCTGTCTTTTAAATATGTCATTCCAAACCATTTAGATGAAGTTTCTAACACTTTTATTTTTATTTTTTTTTCATTAATTAGTTGATTAATAACTGAAGGTATAAGAAATTCAGCTTCAAGACTATTTAGATTTTTAGTTAGAAAATCTAAAAATAATTTTTTTGAATAATTAAAATATTCAGGTGTAAATATCCACATATTCATAGATACAATTGTATTTTCATTTAGTATAATATTAGAATTGTTTTTATAATCTTTACATATTATTTTTCCCCCATCACTACGAATAATATGTGAACATTCTGTAATAGAAGACAAAAATTTATCTTTATTTGTTTTACAAATACCACGTGTTACAGGACCATTTTTAGACAATGTATTGCCTATTTTGTATCCAATCATAGCATAATTATTTTGTTTTTTATTAATACTTTTTAAATAATCAGTTAATATTTTAAAACTTTTTTGTCCATAAAAATCATCTGCATTAATTACAACAAAAGGTTCATGTATTACTTCTTCCCCCATCATAACAGCATGATTAGTTCCCCATGGTTTAACTCTTTTTGTATGCAATATAAATTCTTTTGGCAATTTATTTAAAGATTGGGAAACAACTTCAGTTTGAATTATACATTTGTATTTTTGTAAAATTTTTTCATTAAAGTCTTTTTTAAAAGATTCTCTTATGACAAAAACAATTTTTCCAAATCCTGTTCTTATAGCATCAAAAATTGAATAATCCATAATTGTTTCTCCATTTATTCCTATTTGATCCAATTGTTTTAATCCTCCATAACGAGTTCCAATTCCTGCTGCCAAAATAAGTAACGTTGGTTTCATAATATTTAAACTAGGTTTTGTAAAAAATGTAAATTTTAAAGTCAAATATGAATTTTATCAAAATTTGTTATATTCTTATCTTATCTAGAGCTTGTTGAATATCATTTTCAATATCTTCAATATTTTCAATTCCTACTGATATACGAAGTAATCCAAGTTCTACTCCTGTAGATTTTTGTTCTTCTGGTGAAAGTTGTTCATGTGTAGTCGCTGCAGGGTGAATAATTAATGATTTTGCATCTCCTACATTAGCCAAATGGCTAAGTAATTTTACATTATTTATCAATTTATCTGCATTAGAATGATGTCCTTTGATTTTGAAAGTAAGCACTGAGCCTGCACCTTTTTGGAGATATTTTTTAGCTAAACTATAATATTTATTATTTTTTAAACCAGGATAATTTACGTATTCTATTTTAGAATTTTGTTCTAACCATTTCGCTAATGTTTGTGTGTTTTGTATATGACGTTCCATTCGAAGAGATAATGTTTCAATGCCTTGGATAATAAGAAAAGAATTAAATGGACTAATTGTATTCCCCCAGTCTCTTAGTCCTTCTACTCGAGCACGAATATTAAATGCAATATTCCCGAATGGACTATTTTCCCCAAATGCATCCCAAAATACTAATCCATGATAACTATCTGAAGGTTCTGTGAAAGCTGGAAATTTTCCATTCCCCCAATTAAATGTTCCACTATCAATTATTATTCCTCCAATAGATGTCCCATGTCCTCCTATCCATTTTGTGGCTGAATGAAGAACAATTGAAGCTCCATGTGCAATTGGTTGGAATAAATATCCTCCTGCTCCAAATGTATTATCTACAATAAGAGGTATATCATATGCTTTAGCAATTAAAGAAATTGCATCAAAATCAGGAATATTAAGTTCTGGATTCCCAATTGTTTCTATATAAATAGCTTTAGTATTTTTATCAATTTGCTTTTCAAATTCTATTGGATCGTCATTTAAAGTAAAACGTACTTCTATACCTAAGCGTTTAAATTGTGATTTAAATTGATTATACGTTCCACCATATAAATGTGATGTACTTACTAGATTATCTCCAACTTGCAGTATATTATTCAGCGCAATAAATTGGGCAGATTGTCCTGATGAAGTTGCTAATCCAGAGATTCCTCCTTCTAATGAAGCCATGCGTTTTTCAAAAACATCCGTAGTTGGATTTTGTAATCTAGTATAAATGTTTCCAAACTTACGTAATCCAAAAAGATCTGCACCATCTTTTGCATTTTCAAAAACATAAGAAGATGTTTGATAAATAGGTAGCGCACGAGCGTGTGTTGATTTATCCACTTTTTGTCCTGCATGAATTTGAAGAGTTTCAAATCGAAATTTGCTTTTATTTATTTTCATAACTTTAACAGTTTATAATTTTTGTAATTCGCAGTCACAATCAATAATAAAAATGGGTTTTTTAAAATTATAATTATGGTTATTTTAATTTTTGCACTTAGTAAAAGTATTTCAATTTTTAGCAAAAAATCGTTTGTTATTTATTGTGTTAAACATTTAATTTAAAAATTTTGTTGAATACTTATGCTTTTACTAAAAACGATACTTCATAAATTTAGTAATTAGAATGATGAAAATTGATTTATAAAACATTGTTTTTATTAAATGTGTTGTTACTTCAATACGTTTTTAGTTTATGTAAATAAAAACTGTATTAAAATCTTTTTAGTCTAAAAATTATTTAATGCAAACTACTTTAAAACAATTTAAAATTGTTACTTAGTTTAATTATAAACTTTATAGTGATCAAAAAATAATTTATATTAACGTTTTACGTGTGTCAAATAGTATCATAAATTTTTATAATTAAATTCAATAAAAAAAGTATTAAAATATTTGTAATACAGAAGTACAAGTCCCTTTTTTTGATAAAATTTATGTCAAAAAATTTCAATATCAAATTGAATTAATAATAGTATGATATTTAGAGTTAAATTATTATTAAACAAAAGTTATAATAAGTATAATTTTTGTTTAATAATAAATATTTTACAATCTTGATTGTAATTAAGTAATTCTATGCTTAGTATATTTTAATTTTTAATAACTATTTAAAAAATAGTGAATAGAATTTATCGGTTTAAAGTGTATAATTTATTATTATAATTCATGATTACAATAAAAATGTGTGTAAAAATTGTGTTCTTTACAAAGGAAATTATGTAATATATTTGTGATGATTTTATAAAATGGTTTGTTAATCAAAAATCAAAAATGAATTTTCTTATGAAATATTAGAATTTTTAGTTAAAAGCATAATTGCTTTTAATTTGAATATATATTATAGTCATAAATAATATGTACATATGTATTTATTGAAACATTAAAATTCAATAATTGACAATGTTC
Organism: Candidatus Azobacteroides pseudotrichonymphae; assembly: GCA_002091395.1. Lineage (GTDB taxonomy): Bacteria > Bacteroidota > Bacteroidia > Bacteroidales > Azobacteroidaceae > Azobacteroides > Azobacteroides pseudotrichonymphae_A. The sequence goes on along the minus strand of AP017913.1, from coordinate 421,211 downwards.
CAAAATATTTTTTTTAAAGTTGTATAATATGAAATATTTTTGCTTGCTAGCAATGATTTTACTTTATCCGTATTTAATGTATACACAAGCCAATGTGATTGATGAAGTAATTTGTACAGTAGGAGATGATATAATTTTTCGTTCAGATGTAGAAAATGCACACATGCAAATGAAGATGACTAATCGATGTGTAGAAAGTAATCTTCGTAATATTCTTAAACAATTAGTTATTCAAAAATTGTATTTACATCAAGCAAAGTTAGACAGTATTACTATTCCAAAATTAGAACTTTCTCAAATGACTGAATCTTGGATTAATCATATAATTAATCAATTAGGATCTGAAAAAAAGGTGGAAGAATATTTTGGGAAAAGTATTAATGTTTTGCGTGAAGAAAGGCAGCAAATTATAAAAGAACAAAGTATGATTAAATTAATTCAGAATATGTTAATAAATAATATAAAAATAACACCTTATGAAGTTTGTGATTTTTATAATTTGATTCCAAAAGATAGTTTGCCTTTCATTCCAACTATTATAAAATTGAAAATTTTAACATTAGATCCAATTATATCTTCTGATGAAATATATGATATTAAGAAAAAATTGATAGAATATACTAGATTAATTCTATCTGGAGAAAGAAAATTTTCGACCTTAGCATGCCTTTATTCTGAAGATATTGAATCAGCAAGAAAGGGCGGAGAATTAGGATTTATTCCTAAAAGTAGTTTGCCTTTAGAATTTGCGATAGCTGCGTTCAGATTAAATGATTCTAAAAAAGTTTCTAAAATTGTAAAAACAGAATATGGTTATCACATTATTCAATTGATAGGGAAAAAAGGAAATTATGTTAATGTTCGTCATATTCTTTTAAAGCCTCATGTTTCGAAAAAAGAATTGACAAGAATTTTTAATCAACTTAATTATATTAGATCAAATATATTAAGCGGTAAAACTACGTTTGAAAAAGCTGTCACATGTATATCTCAAGATGTAGGAACACGTAATAATAAAGGATTAATGGTAAATTATAATAGCAAAATGGAAGAGTATATAGGAACTCCTTATTTTCTCTTAGAGGATTTGCCACTTGAAATTGGTAGGATTGTTAGTGAAATGAAAGTAGGTGATATATCTGACCCATTTGTTATGATGTCAAACCAAAAAAAAAATGTTGCGATTATTAAATTGGAATCAAAATCTGAAGCTCATAGAGCTAATCTTTTAAATGACTACCAGATTATAAAAAAAATTCTAAGATATCAAAAACGAAATCTTATTCTGAATTTATGGTTAGAAAAAAAAATGAGAGATGTATGCATTCATTCAAATTATATATGGGAGAATTGTGATTTTCAAATTAAAAATTGAATTTTTGAATAGATTTTTTGAAATATTTTTTTTGTGCTTGCTTTTTATTTTTTTTGGAGTTGAGAAAAAAAAGGAGATTTTACTTAAAAAAGAGAAAAAAATAATCATTTATATGGATCATGCTGATTCTACTTTTTTTAGTAAAAAAATCAATCCAAATATTCACATTATTAAAGGCAATGTGTTATTTCATCATGGTAATACTCATTTGCATTGTGATAGTGCGTATTTTTATGCAAAAAATAATTTGTTAGAAGCATTTAGTAATATTTGTATAAATCAGGGTGACACGCTTCATATATATGGTGATTATTTGATTTATGAAGGCACTACAGGACTTGTAAAAATTAATGGAAATGTTCGTATAAATAATCGTAATATTACTCTTTTAACAAATAATTTTAATTATGATAAAAATATTAATCTAGGCTATTTTTTTGATGGAGGAACGCTAGTTGATTCATTAAACGAATTGACATCTACGTATGGTCAATATTCTCTTGATACAAAAAATGCTAATTTCAGAGGAAATGTTATGCTAAAAAGTTCACAACTTGAACTAAAGTCAGATGCACTTAAATACAATACAATTAATAAAATTGCAACTATTTCAGGAAATTCTAATATTAAATACGACAATGTTGTTATACATTCTACTAATTGTATGTATGATCTAAAAAATGAACGATCTATATTTTTTAATCGTTCTATGATGTTAATTAAAAATAAAGAAAAAACTTTGACAGCAGATACTTTATTTTATAATTATAAGATGGGAATTGGGAAAGCATTTGGTCATATAGTTTTTTCTGATACAATTAAAAAAGAAATTCTAGTTGGAAATTATGGTTATTATGATAAACCTAAAAATTTTATTTTTGTTACTGACTCAGCAAAATTTATAAAATTTTTACAAAAAGATTCATTATTCTTACATGCTGATACGCTCCAAATGCAAATTTTTGATAAAAAACAAGAAATACTAAAAGCTTTTCATAATGTTCAAATTTATAAAAAAGATTTACAAGTTGTTTGTGATTCATTACAATTTAATACTAAAAGTTCTACTTTGTTTTTATGTAAAAATCCTATTCTTTGGAGTAAAAATTATCAACTTAGTGGAGAGTTAATTAAAATATTTTTTAATGATACTATAATTGATCGAATTAATGTAATTGATAATGTTTTTATTATAGAAAAGAAAAAATCCGGGCATTTTAATCAGATAAAAGGTGAAAATCTTACCGCTTTTTTCATAAATGGGTCTCCAATTCAAATCAATATAAAAGGTAATACTGAATCTATTTATTTTTTCAATATAAAAAATGGAATAGATTTTTCTGGATATAGCAAAACAAAAAGTCCATATATGACAATATATATCAAGGATTATAATCCAGTAAAAATTTTGTTCTATCCAGAGCCAAAAGCAGAAATATTTTCTACTTCATATTCGAATTCTGAACAAAAACTTTTAGAGAAAGCAGTTTACTATGATTTTTTGCGTCCAAAAAATAAAAATGATATTTTTGATCATAAAGTGATGAAAAATATATGTAAATCATAAATTAATATTATGAAAGGAAAATAATAATCATTTTTAACTTTTTCTTTTCAAGATTATACTGCATACTTTACAATTATACTTATAAAAAGCTAATACTGAAAAAATCGTAATCACTTTTTACAGTATTTTCCACCTAATATCAAAATGAGTTCTCCTTTAGGTTTATTAATTGTAAAATGAAGAATTAAATTTTTTAAAGTGCCACGTATGGTTTCTTCATATAATTTAGATATTTCACGTGATACGGATGCCATTCGTTCTTCTCCAAGGTATGTTGCTAATTGTTTTAATGTTTTTAATATACGAAAAGGTGATTCGTATATTATTGTTGTTCGAATTTCATTTTCTAATTCTTTAAATTTTGTTTGTCTTCCTTTTTTGTTAGGTAAAAATCCTTCAAAACAAAAATGATCAGTTGGCAATCCTGAATTTATTAATGCTGGAATAAAAGCTGTTGATCCTGGTAAACATTCTATTTTAATTTTTTGTTGAATACATTTTTTAATTAATAAAAATCCAGGATCAGAAATGCAAGGAGTCCCAGCTTCTGAAACTAAAGCGGCATTATTACCTAATTTTATTTGTAGTACAATTTTATTAACTGTTTTATGTTCATTAAATTTGTGGTAAGACTGTATTTTATTTTTTATATTAAAATGTTTTAAAAGAAAATTTGTTGTACGTGTATCTTCAGAAAGAATAAAATTTACTTCTTGTAGTATACGGATCGCTCTAAAAGTAATATCTTCCAAATTTCCGATAGGAGTAGGAACTATATATAATTTATTTGTAATCACTATTGTTAATATGATTATTTGTATTATTTATAATCATTTTTACAATGACTTTTACTGCTTTTTCCATAGATTTAATAGGTATGTATTCGTATCTTCCATGAAAATTTAAACCTCCAGTAAAAATATTTGGACAAGGTAATCCTTTAAAAGATAGTATTGATCCATCTGTACAACCACGAACCGCACGGATTATAGGAATCACATTCGATTCTTTCATTGATTTTTTTGCTAATTCTATAATATGATTTTGAGTTTTTATAATTTCACACATATTATAATATTGTTGATGAATTTTTATTTTAATTGTACCACTTGGATAAATTTTGTTCAAATAATTAGTTATGTGCTTGAACAATTTCAATCGTTTTTCAAGTTTATTTTGATCATGATCACGAATATTATAAATTAAAGTTGTTTTTTCCACTGTCCCATGTATTTTTATTAAATGAGAAAATCCTTCATAATTTTCTGTAAATTCTGGCCTTTCTTGTGGAGGTAGCATTCCAATAAATTGAATTGCAATTAGATTTGCATTAATCATTTTATTTTTTGCATATCCAGGATGGATATGCAGGCCTTTAATATTTATTTCAACTGTAGCCGAATTGAAAGTTTCATATGAAAATTCTCCAATTTCACCTCCATCTACTGTATAAGCCCATTTACAATTAAATTGTTGTATATTAAACAATGAAAATCCTTTACCAATTTCCTCATCTGGAGTAAAAGCAATACGAATTTTACCATGTTTAATTTCTGGATGGTCTACTAAATATTGAATGGCTTCCATAATTTCAGCAATCCCAGCCTTATCATCTGCACCTAAGAGAGTAGTTCCATCTGTAGTAATAATATCATATCCAACATAATTTAATAATTCCGGAAATAATTGAGTGGAAAGCACAATATTTTTTTTCTTATTAAGAACGATATTTTTACCATTATAATTTTTTATAATTTGAGGCTTCACATTATTACTTGGTGTATCTGGACTAGTATCCAAATGAGAAATAAACCCAATTACAGGGACTAATTGATCAATATTGCTTGGCAAAGAAGCCATTAAATAAGCATTTTTATCTAAGTTAATTTCTTCTAATCCCATTATTTCCATTTCTTTTTTTAACTCAAATGCCAAATCCATTTGGGTTGAAGTACTTGGAATAGTTTTAGAACTTTCGTCTGATTGAGTATTGAAAGATATATATTTAAAAAAACGATCAACCACATTCATATTATAATTATGAATTTTATAATTATACAAATTTTGACTTTTATTATAAGTATTTTTATTCTTATATTTTATTAGTTTACATATGTAATGTAAAAAATCATACTTAATTTATTTTCAGACAAGTAAAGAATTTCAATAAAATTTTTCATATTTTTTTTTAAAAATTTTCTACTTATCAAGTTGTCCCACTAGGATTTGAACCTAGACTGGCTGAATCAAAATCAGATGTGCTACCATTACACCATGGGACAAATTATATAATAAAATTTATTTCATTTTTAGTAAAAAAAACTTTTTTTTCCCTTTTTGAACTAATATATATTTTTCTGCTAATAAATAACTACAATCAATTATCAAATCAAACATACTCAATTTTTTTTTATTAATTCTTATTCCACCATTTTGAATTAACTTACGTAATTCTACTTTAGATGAAAAAATCTTTGTACTTACTAATAAATCAACAGCTTTTATGCCTTCTGATAATACTTCTTTCAATACTTCAAATTGTGGAATACATGCGAAAATATCATGTAACATATTTTTATCTAAATTTTTTAAAAAATCAAATGCTGTATCATCTACTCCAAAAAGAGCCTCTGATGTTTTTACTGCTATATCATAATCTTCTTTCGAATGAATCATGATAGTCAATTCCTTCGCTAACCGTTTCTGCAAAATACGAAAATTAGGAGCCATTTTGTGTTCTATAATTAGATTTTCTATCTCTTTTTTTTGTAAAAGTGTAAATATTTTAATATAATTTTCTGCATCAGAATCACTGATGTTTAACCAAAATTGAAAAAATTCATATGATGAAGTGAGTGTTTTGTCAAGCCATATATTGTTTGATTCTGTTTTGCCAAATTTACTACCATCAGATTTTATAATTAAAGGACATGTTAAAGCAAAAGCTTCACTACCTTTTATTTTTTTTCGAATTAATTCAGTGCCTGTTGTAATATTCCCCCATTGATCAGATCCACCAATTTGTAAACGACAATTATAATTTTTATACAGAAAAAAATAATCGTATCCTTGAAGTAATTGATAAGAAAATTCTGTAAACGATATACCTGATTTGAAATCAGCACTCAATCTTTTTTTGACTGAATCTTTTGACATCATATAATTTATAGTAATATGTTTTCCAATATCACGAATAAAATCTAAAAAAGAATAATTTTTTATCCAATCATAATTATTAACCAAAATAGCAGCATTAGGAGCAACAGAATCAAAATTAAGAAATTTAGATAATTGAATTTTTATTTTATTTTGATTTGTCTTTAAAACATTCTTATCTAAGAAAATGCGCTCTTGTGATTTCATAGAAGGGTCTCCAATCATTCCAGTTGCTCCGCCGACTAAAACAATAGGACGGTGACCTGCTTTCTGAAAATGCTTTAACATCATTATTCCAACTAAATGCCCAATATGTAGTGATTCAGCAGTTGGATCAATTCCAATGTAAGCTGTAGTCATTTCTTTTTTCAATTGATTTTCTATTCCAGGCGTTATATTATGAATCATTCCGCGCCATCTTAACTCATTTATGAAATCCATTATCTTAATTAAATGTGCCTTAAGTTTATGATCAGATATAGTTGTAAATTATATCTTAAATTAAAAAATTAAAGTCAAATTTACATAATAAAAATAATGTTTGTATCAATTAATACTTGTACACTTTTTAAACTCTAAAAATATAATTTCATTGCTAATTTGTATTAAATGATTATTAATGAATGTGTTAAAAATTTGATGTTTTATGTAATAAATAATACGTGAAAAATTGAAAATATTATTTATAATTGCAGTTAATAAATTGTTATTATATTTTATACTTGTTACATTATGACTAATGTAATTTATGCGAATAGATATTATTAGTGTTTTCCCTGAAATCATAAAAAATTTCTTTAAACATTCTATCCTAAAAAGATCACAAGATAAGGGGTTGGTTGAGGTGCATATGCATTCTTTAAGAGAATATTCAATAGACAAGCATCGTCGAGTAGATGATTATCCATTTGGAGGTGGAGCGGGTATGATTTTAAAATGTGAACCAATTGATCGTGCAATATCTTTATTAAAATCGCAAAGAAATTATGATGAAATAATTTATACTTCACCTGATGGTGAAATTTTTAATCAACAAATAGCTAATAGCTTTTCTTTATATCACAATTTGATTATTCTATGTGGCCATTATAAGGGTATAGATTTTCGTATTCGTGAAAATTTAATCACAAAAGAAATTTCTATTGGCGATTATGTTTTAAGTGGTGGAGAATTAGCATCAGTTATAATATGTGATACTATTGTTCGTTTGATTCCAGGTGTTATAAATGATGAACAATCAGCGCTTTCTGATTCTTTTCAAGACAATCTATTAGCTCCGCCTATTTATACCCGTCCATCAGATTATAAAGGATGGATTGTGCCAAGTATCTTACTCTCTGGACATAAAAAAAAAATCAAAGATTGGGAATTACAACAATCTATTAAACGAACTAGATTATTGAGACCACATTTATAATTTTGTCCATTGTTTATATTAATAAAATATCTATGTTTTAATTATTGTATGTGTTTATTCTGATTATAACTATACATATAATTCCCATGTGCTTCATAAGAATAACTACTCAATTTTTGAATAATTTATATTACTTTTTAGTAAGTTATAAAAAATGTAACTACTCAATTTTTGACTATCAATTTATTTGTTTTTGTATCAATAAATATGATAGTTGGTTTAAATTTTTTAGCTTCTTTAAAAGTCATTATAGCATACGAAATAACAATAATTATATCTCCTGGTTGCCCTTTTCTAGCAGCTGCTCCATTTAAACAAACTATACCTGAATTTCGTTGTCCTTTAATAACATAAGTTTCTATTCTTTCTCCATTATTATTATTAAGTACATGTACTTTTTCTCCTTCAACAAGATTAGATGCATCCATTAAATTTTCATCAATAGAAATGCTACCCACATAATCAAGATTTATTTCTGTTATTTTCAGGTGATGTAATTTTGATTTTAAAATTTGAATTAACATAGTTTTTTGTTAAAATATTTAAAAATACAAAATAAAATAAAATAAATTTAAAGTATTAATGCAATATCTAAAACTTCTTGTATATCACTTATATAATGAAATTTCAATCCTTTTAAATAAATATCTTTGATGTCGTCTACATGCTTTTGATTTTCTTTACTCAGAATAATTTCTTTGATACCTGCCCGCTTAGCTGCTAATATTTTTTCTTTTATTCCACCTACAGGAAGAACTTTTCCGCGCAAAGTTATTTCTCCAGACATTGCCAAAAGAGGTTTAACTTTTCTTCCAGTAAAAGCTGAAATTAAAGCTGTAATCATAGTGATTCCTGCACTTGGTCCATCTTTGGGTATTGCTCCCTCTGGAACATGAATATGCACATTCCAATTTTCTAAAGCTTTTGGAATACTCAATTGAATAACATGGCTTTTAATATATTCTAGTGCCAAAATTGCGGATTCTCTCATTATATTACCAAGATTACCTGTTAATGATAACTTAGCGTTTTTACCTTTACTTAATCCTGCTTCAACAATTAATATTTCGCCACCAACAGTTGTCCAAGCTAATCCGGTAACTACTCCTATGTATTCATTGTTTTCATATTTATCTTTAGTATATTCAATAATTCCAAGATATTTAAATAAATCATTTTTCGTTATTTTTTTAGGACATTTAGACCCATCTGCAATAATACGAGCAATTTTGCGTAAAATTTTAGCTATTTTTTTATTTAACTCTCTAACTCCTGATTCATATGTATAAAATTCTATAATGATTTCCATTGTTTTTCTTGGAATATGAAATAAAGATTTACAAATGCCATGATTTTTTAATTGAATTGGAAGAAGGTGCTTCAAAGCTATCTCTACTTTTTCTTCCATAACATAACTACTTACATTAATTAATTCCATTCGATCTAATAATGGTGAAGATATTGTAGCTAATGAATTTGCTGTAGCTATGAATAAAACTTTTGATAGATCAAAATCTATATCTAAATAATTGTCATGAAAAGCAAAATTTTGTTCTGAATCTAAAACTTCTAACAATGCTGCGCTTGGATCCCCTTTGTAATCATTCCCTACTTTATCTATTTCGTCTAAAACAATTACTGGATTTGAAGATCCTGCTTTTTGAATAGCTCGAATAATTCGACCAGGCATAGCTCCAATATAAGTTTTACGATGTCCTCTTATTTCAGCTTCATCGTGTAAGCCACCTAATGACATTCGAAAATATTTTCTGCCTAAAGCATTTGCAATAGATCTTCCTAAAGAAGTTTTCCCAACTCCAGGTGGTCCGTATAAACAAATAGCAGGAGATTTCATATCCCCTTTTAATTTTAAAACTGCTAAATATTCAATAATACGATCTTTTACTTTTTCCAGCCCAAAATGGTCTTTATCTAACATTTTTTTTGCTCTAGCAAGATTAAAATTATCTTTGGTATAATTATTCCATGGTAAAGACACAATATTTCGGACGTAGTTTATATGTGTAGAATAATCTGGAGAATTTTGATGTATAAGTTCTAATTTTTTTAATTCTTTTTCAAAAATTATGCGTTGTTCAATATTAAAATTAATTTTTGCTGCCTGTTCTTTAATTTCTTTGATTTCAATGTCATGGATATTTCCACCTAAAGCTTCTTGAATATTTTTCATTTCTTGTTGAAGAAAATATTCTTTTTGTTGTTTATTGATGTCAATTTGTGTTTTTCTGCGAATAGATTCTTTTATTTCCGCTAATTGTGCCTCTTGTTCTAGTAAAAAAAGAAGTTTGTTATAACGCTCTTTTAAATCATTACAAGCAAGAATTTCTTGTTTTTTTTCTATACTTGATTCAACTGTAATAAAAGCTAAATTCGCTAGGTAATTATAATCATTTGATTGCTTTAAAGAGTTTGATACAAATTCTGGCATTCCTAGTTTAACAGCTAGGATGCGTAATAATTTATCTTTTAAAACCTTTTGTTGTTCCATAAATTCTTTATCTGATTTATGCGGCCAAATAGTCTCTAAAATCGAAAATTTTCCTTTTAGATAAGGTATTTCTTCTGTAATTTCTTTTAGATATACACGATGTGTTCCAATTAACAAAACACTAATATTTTTGTTTCCTTCTTTTATTATGTTAATAATTTGTGCTACTAATCCAACTGAGTATAAATCATTGAATTTTGGATTTTCTACGCTAATGTCTTTTTGGCAGAAAACACCTAATATTCCTTCTATTTTTTGAACATCGTATACCAATTTTAGTGATTTAGAACAAACTATATTTACTGGGGTTGGCACATCAGGGAAAAATATCATATTTTTCATTGGTAGAATAGGATTTTCTTTTGCCAAATCTTCAGGATTAACAACTTTTTTTTCAATTATTATATTCATTGGAGGAGGAGTAATTATATTTTCCATTTGTTTTATTTATATTTCAATTAAATTATAGCACGCTATACAAAATACAGCTAGAGCGATTTTTGTGCCAAATTAGTAAAGTCAAAATTTTAATTTATATAAAGTTCATTTTTTGATTTGTTTATAGTTTTTCATTAAAATTTGTAATTTAGTGTTGAATTGGATATAAAGTTGTGAACTTTATATGGTGTTTTGTTAATGTATGAAATTGAATTCTATAATTTTGTGTAAAAATTCAATTTCAACATACTGTGTGTTATATCAATTTTTATAATTTACAGGTTACGATCATCTTTAATTTATTCAAAAGTTGATGGCATAATAGCATGTATTTTTAATTTTTTATGATGTAAATATTACATGGTTTTTAAATTTTTGAAAAACTATTCGATTGTGCACATTGATTAAATTTAATTTTTATGATGTTCCAAGAAAATATTTTAAAAAAACTAATTTCTCATTGTAAAAAGTATGGATTTGTATTTCCTTCATCAGAAATTTATGATGGACTAGGGGCTATATATGATTATGGACAAAATGGAGTTGGTTTAAAAAATAATATCAAACAATATTGGTGGGATAGTATGACTCTTCTTAATGAAAATATAGTAGGAATTGATTCAGCTATATTTATGCATCCTACAATATGGAAAGCATCTGGACATGTAGATGCTTTTAGCGATTATTTAATAGATAATAAGGATTCTAAAAAGAGATATAGAATTGATACATTAATCGAGAATCAAATAACTAAGTACGATAACAAAATTAGTAAAGAAATAAAAAAGGCTACTAAATATTTTGGTGATGCATTTGATGAAATAGAATTTTGTAAAAAAGATCTTTATGTGCTTGAAAATATAAACAAAAAGAAAGCATTATATGCTCGTTTTACTCAAGCTTTGATGGAAAATAATTTGAAAGAATTGCGTCAAATTATTTTTGATTATAAAATTGTTTGTCCTATTTCAAAAACAAATAATTGGACATGCGTACGCAAATTTAATTTGATGTTTTCTACTGAAATGGGATCTACTACCGATTCGACAATAAAAATCTATCTACGTCCAGAAACAGCTCAAGGTATTTTTGTTAATTTTTTAAATGTTCAAAAAACTGGACGTATGAAAATTCCTTTTGGTATTGCGCAAATTGGAAAAGCATTTCGTAATGAAATTATTGCTAGACAGTTTGTTTTCCGCATGCGTGAATTTGAACAGATGGAAATGCAATTTTTTGTTCGCCCTGGTGAAGAGTTAGAATGGTTTGAAAAATGGAAACAAGTACGCATAAAATGGCATAAAATTTTGGAATTGGGAGATAATAAGTATCGTTTCCGTGATCATATTAAATTAGCTCACTATGCTAATGCTGCTACTGATATTGAATTTGAAATGCCATTTGGATTCAAAGAGATTGAAGGAATACATTCACGTACAAATTTTGATTTAAATAACCATGAAAAATATTCTGGAAAGAGAATGCAATTTTTTGACTCTAAAATCAATAAATCTTATACCCCTTTTGTTATAGAAACATCTATTGGTTTAGATCGCATGTTTTTAAGTGTATTAGTTGGATCATATAGTGAAGATGTTTTAAGAGAAGGTAATACTAGAGTTGTTTTAAAACTTCCACCTGCGCTTTCTCCTGTCAAAGTTGGTATTTTACCTTTGATAAAAAAAGAAGAATTTAAGAAAAAAGCAAGAGAAATTATGAATAAATTAAAACTTAATTTTTGTTGTCAATATGATGAAAAAGATTCAATAGGGAAACGTTACCGGCGTCAGGATGCAATTGGAACTCCTTATTGCATTACTATAGACCAAAACACATTAGATTATCATCAGGTGAGTATTCGTTTCCGCGACACAATGCGACAAGAACACATTTCTATCTCGTGTTTAGAACAAATAATCTCTGATAATGTAAGTATAAAGAGTTTATTAAAAAAACTGGACGAATAAATGGAACAAAACAAAAATTAATTGACATTAATACTGTCTATGATTTAAAGTTTTATAATAATTTAGTTAAAATTTAATATTTCTTCTATGTTAAATATTAACAAATTATAACTTAATTGTACTAAAAGTTTTTAATCATCTTCTAAGTAATGATAAAAATTTTTAGCTAATAAAAAATAATGGAAGAAAATATTAATCTTGAACGAAAAGATATTGTTTGGACATATGTGTCAATGTTTATACAGGTAAGTAACAATATAATTTTGTTGCCTCTTATCTTAAAAATATTTTCTAGAGAAGAAATAGGCATTTGGATTATTTTTTCAACAATTATGGGGTTAACAAACTTATTAGATTTTGGTTTTAATACTTCATTTACGAGAAGTGTATCTTATGTTTTTAGTGGAACAAAAACATTACAAAAAACAGGATTCTCTTTTATAAAAACTTCAGAAATAGATTATAGTCTTTTAAAAGGACTTATTAATTCTATGAAGTGGGTATATTCTCGTATAGCATTTGTACTTCTGTTTTTATTGTTGACAGTTGGAAGTTACTATATGTATGTATTAATAAAGAATTATTCTGAAAATCATATATATATATATATATCATGGAGTATTATTAGCATTTTTACTTCATATTCTTTCTATACATTATACTATGATGCTTTATTATTGGGTAAAGGGTCAATTAAATGTAACAAACAAATTATGATTATTGGTCAATTTGTTTACTTAGTAGTTGTTATTATATTAATAACTGTACATTATAATTTACTTGCAATTATAATTGCAAAATTTTTATCACTTATCATAGTAAGATTTTTATCTCATAGATCAGTTTATACAGAAGATTTTAAATGTAAACTTAAAAAAACAATTCCTCAATCTCACAAAAAAATAATAAAATCTATTTATCCTAACGCGATAAAAATCGGATTAATTTCTTTCGGAGGGGTATTAATCAACCAATTTGTTATTCTTATAGGTCCATATTATTTTTCTTTGGAAGAAATAGGTTCATATGGTATAACTATTCAAATTATAGGAGCTATTGCATCTTTAGCAAATGTTTATCACATAATTTATCAACCTCAAATTGTTCAATATAGATTGAACAATGATAAAAATTCCATTAAATATATTTATTTAAGAGGAATATTGATTTCATTTTTAATATTTACTGTTTGTGGATCGATATTATTAATTTTTGGAAATCGGATTCTTTACTTTATTGAAAGTAAAACTCCTTTATTATCTAATCTTTTTATAGTATTTACCTTATTTATTAGTTTTTTTGAGACAAATTACATCAATGCAGCTGGAATTATTTTAACAAAAAATGAAGTTCCATTCTTTAAAGCTTCTTTGTTTTCTTTTGTTGCAATATTTATTTTGTTGTTTTTATTTTTTCAATATACATCTATAGGGATTTGGGGAATGGTAATTGCACGAGCAATTGTTCAAGGAGCCTATCAAATTTGGAAATGGCCAGTAGAAGTAATAAAAGAACTAAAGATAAAAAAATGTGATTTTTACAAGTTATATAATGTTTATTAATCACAAAATTGAATAACATCTAATTGCTAAATTTTAGCAAGAAAAAATAAGGCTAAATGCTTAAAATAAATGTAAAATACAAATACTAAAAGTAATTATCATAAGTTAGTTTTTTAATTCAAAATATCATAAAACGATTGTATTGATAATAATTATCATATATATCAAGCAAATTTTTAATAATTTCCAATTTACGTTAGAAAAAATCAGAATATAGTAATCTAATTATTTAATGTAATTAATATAATTTTTATTGCTATAAATTTGAAAAGTAAATAATATTAAATAGCTATATTCCTGTCAAAAAATTATATAAATCTGGGTTTATTTATTAAACTCATAATAGTTAGATAGATAATTACTATCACTAATTTACTATAATTAAATATTAGCTATCTTATTTCTCCTTTTTCAATTTGTAGTGTTTTAGGAGGTTGATCACAAATTTCACTAGGTCCAAAATATTGTATAGGACCAGGATAGATATAATTTGTACTAATTGCCCATTTGTCTCGCTGAGATATGAATAACTGGAAAGGAGCACCGTCTAACTTTACTAATGCCTTTTTGATTACTGGCTTCATTTCTCCATGACGACGTTCCATATTCATCATTGTTGTTATTGGAATTCCTCCTGCAATCCATTCTGAAGTTGGAGCAGTAGTATTAAAAATAGCTGACATATATCCGGTCTTTTTATTATTAATTAATTTTGCTGCTACATACCCCAAAGAGTAACAATAATTTGAATCATAATTAGAAGGATAGGCACAACGTCCTTCATATCCAAAAAAATGAGTTAAAGCAGTAAACTTACCTGTGTATTCTCCACTTTTAGCCATTTTAATTAGACGTTCTTTAGTCATTTCGACTAATAATTTTTCTGTTTCAATTAAAGAAACTTGTATATTTCCATGAGGATCTCTATCAAGTATTAATTGACGTGACAGTGTCTCTGGTAAATTTTTGTAAATCGCAGAATTCTTTTTACTCAAATTATTAATGATATGGTCTCTCTGTTTTGAAAACTCAATACATTTGAATTCTACTTCATGATGAGTTAAGTATTCATTTAATTCATTAATTAGTACTTTTATTGTAGGGATAAACTCTATTAACCCTTCTGGTATCAGTATTGTTCCAAAATTATACCCTTTGTTAGCCCTTTTAATTATAATGTCAGTAATGTTTTGAACAATATCATCCAAAGATTGATTTTTTGCCATAACTTCTTCAGAAATGATACATATATTAGGTTGTACTTGTAAAGCACATTCCAATGCAATATGTGAAGCTGAACGTCCCATTAATTTGATAAAATGCCAATATTTACGAGATGAATTACAATCTTTCTGAATATTTCCAATCATTTCTGAATAAACTTTACAAGCTGTATCAAAACCAAAAGAAGTTTCAATCATTTCATTTTTTAGATCTCCATCGATAGTTTTCGGACATCCAATTACTTGAATATTTGCACTAATTTGTTTATAATATTCAGCTAAAACACAAGCGTTTGTATTAGAATCATCACCACCAACAATTACTAATCCTTTAATATTCAATTTTTTCAGTATTTTTAATCCTTCATCAAATTGTTCTTTACTTTCTAATTTTGTACGTCCGGATCCAATAATATCAAAACCTCCTACGTTACGATATTCATCTATAATATTTTTTGTAAGTTCTTTGTACTTATGATTGATTAAGCCATCAGGACCCATTAAAAATCCATACAAACGGCTACTAGAATTTATACTTTTGATACTATCAAAAAGTCCAGCAATTACATTATGTCCACCAGGAGCTTGGCCTCCTGACAGAATAACTCCAACGTTTATAGGATCAGAATAATGTGTGTGTTTTTTTATTCCTTCTACAAATTGTAAAACTGGTAATCCATATGTATTTGGAAATAGTTTTTTAATTTCTATTTGATCTGAGTTTAACTTAGCAATTTTATTCTCTTGAATTTCTACTACACCTTTCAATATTTTTGGAATTTTTGGTTCGTATGATGTACGAGCAATTTGTAGAGCACTTTTTTTCATATTAGTTAATCAATTTAAAATATTAATTATTATTATTATCATCATTTAAATACTAAATACAAGTCAAAATACACACAGAAACTAATATTTAATAACTAAAAATATTTTAATTATAGAATTTATCTAATTATTTTAAATCTGTCGAGGTAGCAGGATTCGAACCTGCGGCCCCCTGCTCCCAAAGCAGGTGCGCTAACCGGACTACGCTATACCTCGATAATGGCATGAAGTATAATCACTTAATCAAATAAATTAATAAAAGACATGTTAACTATTTGATGCAATTTTATAAATTGCTCTTGCGTCATTCATTGTTAGATGAAGAAAATTACCAAATTTTCCATTTGTATTTATTTCTAAAGTTTTTATTAATTTGTCTATGTCCGATTCTTTAGCTCCCAATTGCTCAAAATTAGTTGGTAATCCAATAGATTGAAAAAAATTTTTTAAAGATGATATCCCACTCATGGCAATTTCTTTTTTGCTTCCAATATTTTTAAAATTCCATACACGAATTGAAAATTGCACGAAACGATCAATACCTGCAGTGTATACGTACTGCATCCATGCAGGTAACATAACAGAAAGTCCAGCTCCATGTGCTATATTATATAAAGCACTTAATTCATGTTCTAAAGCATGTGTAGCCCAATCTTCTTCTCTTCCAACTCCGCAGATTCCATTATGAGCGATTGTACTTGCCCACATAATATTAGCTCTAGCGTTATAATTTTCTGGATTTTGCATAAGAATTTTTGATGATTGAATAATAGAAAGTAAAATGGCTTCACATATACGATCAGTTATGTCAACACCTTTCGTTTGTGTGAAATAACGTTCTGTAACGTGCGTAATCATATCTGCAATGCCATAGATAGTTTGACACCTTGGCAGTGTAAGTGTTAAAAGTGGATCCATAATAGAAAAAGCTGGTCTAAGTAAAGAGCTTCCAATTCCTCGTTTCAACATTCCATCTGTTTTAGTAATGACTGAATTTGGAGATCCTTCACTTCCAGCAGCTGGAAGTGTTAAAATAGTACCGATTGGAAGTGCACATTTTATTGGCGCTATTCCATCAAAAAAATCCCAAAAGTCACCTGAATATAAAATACCAGCTGCAATTGCTTTTGCAGAATCGATAACGCTTCCACCTCCTATTGCTAAAATAAAATTTATTTTTTCTTCACGTCCTAGTTCAATACCATTATAAACTAATGAATCAATTGGATTAGGTTGAACTCCTCCCAATTTGACATATTCAATAAATTCTTTGCGAAAACTATTTTCTATTATATCTAATAAACCATTTTTTTCGGCTGATTTGCAACCATAGTGTATCAACACCTTAGTTCCATTATGCTGTTTAATTAATTGTGCCACATTATCAACAGTATTTTTCCCAAATATAAATTCAGTCGGACTACAAAATCTAAAATTGTTCATGACGCTTGTTTAGTATTAATATACTTAAATTTTTTAGTAATTTTATACGTATATTTGAAATGTAAAAAAAATACATCAATTTTTCAGATCAACTATAAAACATGAATATCAAAACCGTATAAATATTACGTATAATTTTACTACAACCTTCAACGTACAAGTTAAGTTAAACATTTATATGTTTTAATCCAAAAATAGAAGTGTTTTATGTTATTTTAAATTTAAATTATATATTGCTTAATTATTAGTTTGATAAACTACGGATCGAAATTTATAATTTTTATCAAGAAAATAAATTTAAAATATGAAAATGTGTTGAAATAAAATTTTTTATAGTTTTTTATTCTATATATACATATATATTCTTGATAATTTAATGGTTCGTTTAATTTTTATTTAGTTTTTATCTGAATTATACAATTTTATGGTGTACGTGTTTTACTTGGTTAAAAATTAGTAATAATCTTTTTTGAAATGTATTAATTAATATTTATAATATACTATTTATTTATTTTTATTTGTTTCTAATGCAATTGGTTTATGTCCTTTTTTATTCATACAGATTACTTCAGATACTCTTTCGGAAGAAAGAACAGTTATGTTAGTTGGATTATTAATACTAGTTGAATAATACATTTGATTTTTTAAAACATCTATTTTAATACAATAATATATCCCAGATTGACTTAATAACGGAATTTTTTTGGAAGGAAAATTGTTTTGAATTTTTGTGTATGTATCTATTTCATAATTTAAACAACACTGTAATTTAGAACATTGTCCAGTTAATTTTTGTGTATTAAAAGGTATATTTTGTAATTGCGTAACATTTGTAGAAACTGATGTAAAATTATTCATCCAACTTGCACAACAAAATTCTCGTCCACAAGACCCTATTCCGCCAATTTGTCCAGTTTCTTGACGAACTCCAATTTGTTTCATCTCTATACGAACATGAAAAATTTTGGCTAAATCTTTAATTAACTGACGAAAGTCTACTCTTTCTTCAGCTACATAATAAAAAATAACTTTACTTCCATCGCCTTGATATTCTACATAGCTTATTTTCATTTGTAATCCAAGACATTTTGCAATTTTTCGAGAACGAATCATAGTTTGATATTCTTTAGCTTTAATTTCTTCATATTTTTCAACATCAATAATATTAGCTTTGCGATAAATTTTCTTTATTTCAGTATTTAAGCGACCCCGTTTTTTCATTTGTAGTAAAACTAATTGACCTGTTAAAGTGATTACTCCAATATCATAACCATGAGTACATTCCACAACAACCATATCTCCTCTTTTCAATTCTAACCCTTTGTCATCAATATAAAATTCTTTTCTAGAATTTTTAAATTGAGCCTCTATATAGTTGGAATTTTGTTGAAAATCTGTGATATCACAGAGGTAATCACATACTCTAAATTTATTGCATTGGTTTTGTTTTTCATAATAATTATTTTTTAATGAAACGCATTGTTTTCTAACATATGAATGGTAATTCATAATTTAAATTGATTAGTATTATAGGTTTAAATTAATGTTTTTTTAAAAAAAGTGCTATTTTCATCGATAGATCAAAAAAAATCATACGAGAATTAACGTTGTATTCTATATGGCGTTTTGCTAAAATAAATTCTTTAGTAAAATCAAAAATATTCACTTCATTTATGAAGTGAATATTTTTTTTTACAAACTCAGTTTCTTTATTATTCATATAATTTATTTCTGGTTTGTGCAGTCGATAAAAGAAAATTTCTCTTATCATTTTTTGAGCGTATTCTAAAAATTTTTTTTGTCGTTCTTTACTTATTGCAGCGAATTCATTTGATGCAATTTTCATATTTAAAATGTTTTTTTGAAATGCATTATACATAACTGAAGTAAACAAATTGAAATAAAAGTCATCTTCATTTAAAGAAGACAATATTTTTGTTGCTTTTTCATAATCTCCTTCAGCTAAACGTATCGTTGCCCAGATATTTTGCTCTGAAACGTTATATATTTTTTTTAAATTACAAAACAAATCTTGGTCAGTAATAGGTGGCACTATTAAAATTTGTGTTCTAGAACAAATAGTTTTGAGTATATTATTAGTATCTTCAGATACTAAAATAAAAACAGTTTTTATAGGTGGTTCTTCCAATAATTTTAGCAATTTGTTTGCTGTTGATTTATGCATTTTTTCTGGCAACCAAATTATTACAGATTTATAATATGATTCATAAGATTTAAAACTTAATTTACGTATTATTTCGTCACTTTCTCTTGCATAAATTAAACTTTGGATTTTATTTTCTTTAATATTTTTACTCCAAGAAGTAAATCCTCCATATGGCATTTTAAGTAGAAAATTTCTCCATTCTGGAAGAAAATCATCACAATATGATTCTTTTTTATCTTCCTTTTTATTAACAATAGGAAAAATAAAGTGCAGATCAGGGTGAGTAAGTTTGTTGAATTTAAGACAACTTAGACATTTTCCACATGCATCATTTTCCCCTTTATTAGAACAATGTAAATAACGAGCATAAGCTAAAGCCAAAACAAGTGTTCCAGCTCCATGATTTCCAACAATTAGCCATGCATTAGGTATAAAACCATCTTTTATAGATCGAATTAACTTATTTTTAATCGGAGTTTGACCAACAATATTTTTGAAAAACATATATTTTCAGTAGATTTCTTTTAGTATGCTTCGTACACTATTTGTTCCCATAAATGTATAAAAATGTAAATTTTTAATTCCAGCACTTATTAGCTCTTTACATTGGTGAATTCCCCATTCAATTCCAACTTGTTGTATTGCTTTATCTGTTTTGCATTTTTGCAGCTCAATTTTTAGTATTTCAGGAAAATTTACATGAAAAATTTTTGGCAAAACAACTAATTGATCAAGAAAAACAATTGGTTTTATTCCTGGAACAATTGGGATTGTAATACCTATTTTTCTACAATTAGAAATATATTCAAAATATTTTTGATTGTCAAAAAACATTTGAGTAACAGCATATTTAGCTCCTAAAGCAATTTTTTTTTTTAAAAAAGCAATGTCTGATTCAATGTTAATTGCTTCTTCATGTTTTTCTGGATAACAAGCAACACCAAATGAAAATGGCGTTTCTGGTTTTTGGAAAAAATTGCCTGATAAATCAATCCCTTGATTGAAATTATTCACCTGATTTATTAATTCAACTGTATATTCATGACTTCTATGTGAAAAAATTCTATCTTGTTCTAATTTGTTAATATCTCCTCTCAATAATAATAAATCAGTTACTCCAAGATATTGTAGATCAATTAATGTATATTCAGTTTCTTCTTTTGAGAATCCTTTGCAAATAATATGAGGGACAGAAGTAATATGATATTTGTTTTGAATAGCAGCAGCTATAGCAACAGTACCTGGACGTTTACGAACATTGACCTTTGTTAACGTTCCATTACTATTTTCTCTGAAAATATTTTCACTATGGTGTGTTGTAATGTTTATATATTTAGGAGCAAATTCTTGTAAATTGTCTATGATTTCACAAACTTTTGAGAAATTATTTCCTTTTAACGGCGGCAAAAGCTCAAAAGAAAATGTAAATTTAGAATTGTCATTTAAAAAATCAATTATACTCATAATATTTTTATTTTTTTGGTAAAGATAATTAATAAAATAAAAAGTGAAATATTACCTTTATGACAAGAAAAATTTCTAACTTCTTCCGGAATGCTTTATTGTTTACTTTGATTAATAGTAGAATAATGATTTTGGATATGAAAGTATTATTAGGATATGGGGAATATCAATTGGACTGAGTTATCTTTTGGATATGTAAAAACCGATTATAATGTAAGATCATATTATTATGAAGGTAAATGGAGCGATTTAGAAATTACTGATTCTGAACAGGTTCCTATGCATATAGCTGCCACTTGTCTTCATTATGGTCAAGAAGTCTTTGAAGGGTTAAAAGCATTTAGAGGAAAAGATAAAAAAATTCGTATTTTTCGTATGCGAGAAAATGCTTTACGTATACGTTCATCTGCACGAGGAATTTCAATGCCTGAGTTACCAGTAGACATGTTTGAAAAAGCGATAATAACAGTGATAAATAAAAATAGACGTTTTGTTCCTCCTTATGAGAGTAAAGCTTCTTTGTATATTCGTCCGTTATTGGTTGGAATGTCTGCCCAAGTTGGGATTAAAGCTGCAAATGAATATCTTTTTGTAGTATTTGTAATACCTGTTGGCCCATATTTTAGAGAAGGATTTAAAACGACTTCAGTTGGCATATTTAGAGAGTATGATCGTGCTGCTCCTTACGGGACAGGATCTTATAAAGTAGGTGGTAATTATGCTGCTAGTTTAGTAGCAGGAGAAATTGCTCACAAAAAAGGATACTCAGCTGTGTTATACTTGGATGCTAAAGAAAAAAAATACATTGATGAATGCGGTCCTGCAAATTTTTTTGGAATAAAAAACAATACGTATATTACTCCAAAATCTAGCTCTATTTTACCTTCTATCACGAATAAAAGTCTGATGCAACTTGTTAGTTCTATGGGAATGAAAGTAGAAAGACGACAGATTCCAATAGAAGAATTGATAACATTAGATGAAGCTGGCATGTGTGGTACGGCAGCTGTGATTAGCCCTATCTATAGAATAGATGATGTAGATAAAAATAAATCATATATTTTCTCTGAAAATAGAGAACCTGGTCCAGTAAGTATAAAATTATATAATAAATTGAGAGCAATACAGTACGGTGATGAAGAAGATGAATTTGGATGGATAACTGTAATGGAATAATTTTAATAAAAAATTTTTATATTTAAACGCTATATTTTATGAACACGAAAATTCCTTACAAGGTGTTTTCAGGAACAAAATCTCGTTATTTAGCAGAAAAAATTTGTAATGATTTAGGTTGTTCACTTGGACAAATGAATATTGAACATTTTTCTGATGGTGAGTTTGCTATTTCTTATGAAGAATCTATTCGTGGGTTTAATGTGTTTCTTATACAATCTATTTTCCCAGATGCTAACAATTTAATGGAATTACTTTTGATGATTGATGCAGCTAAAAGAGCATCAGCAAAATCGATCATAGCTGTTGTCCCTTATTTCGGATGGGCTCGTCAAGATAGAAAGGATAAACCTCGTGTTGCTATTGGAGCCAAGTTAGTTGCTGATTTATTAAGTGTTGCTGGTATAAATAGGTTAATTACAATGGATTTACACGCTGATCAAATACAGGGATTTTTTAATGTTCCAGTAGATCATTTGTATGCATCATCAATTTTGATAGATGAAATTAAAACATGGAACTTGTCAAATTTAACTATTGCAACTCCAGATGTTGGTGGAACAAAAAGAGCAAACTCTTACTCAAAACATTTAGATGTTCCAATGGTTATTTGTTATAAGTTACGTGAAAAAGCTAATAAAGTGTCAGATATGAAAATTATTGGAAACATAAATGGAATGAATGTCATTTTGATAGATGATATGGTAGATACAGCTGGAACCATTACTAGAGCCGCTGACTTAATGATAGAAATGGGAGCAAATTCAGTTAGAGCCGTTGTTTCACATCCAGTAATGTCTAATTCTGCTTCTATCATTATTGATCGTTCTATGCTGACAAGTATTATTTTCACTGATACTATCCCTTATTTTCAAGAAAACAAAAAAATAAAAATTATTTCTATATCTAAATTGTTTGCAACTGCTATTATTCAAGTTTGTAATAATGCTTCTATTAGTTCTCTATATTTATTATAAATTAGAAAATTTATTTTTGTTTTAAGTAAATAAGACCGTTATACATGAATATCGTAATTATGAAGAATAATAGAATTTATAACCAATTGAATTATAATTAAAATATCATAACAAGAAATTTGATTTAAAATTTTTATTAAAAAGTTGATAGTATTATTCTAATTTTTGATAAAAATAATTTGCACGATTATTGATATTTAGTAATGATAAAGCAAAAAAATAAATTTTTTATCTAAATTAATTTTAATACAGTAGCAATTTGTATGATTTAGATTTTTATTGTTGTAACAAATATGAATCGTTATTTTGTTTATCTCGCCTACAATGGGAAAAACTATTGTGGTTGGCAAGTACAACCTAATGGAGTATCTATACAACAAAAAATTCAACAATGTTTAAGTGTTTTATTACGTAAATCTATTACTATTATCGGTGCTGGTAGAACAGATAAAGGGGTTCATGCTAATTTAATGGTAGCTCACTTTGACTTAGAAAATAATATAGATGTTTATTTTATAACAGAAAAGTTGAATAAAATTCTTCCTAATGATATTCTTATTTATAAAATTATTCAAGTGAAACCAAATGCTCATGCTCGTTTCGATGCTGTTTCACGGACATATAAATATTATATCACATATCAAAAAGATCCGTTTAGATTTGAACAACTTTATAGATTGAATAACCAATTAGATATAAATTTGATGAATGAAGCATCTAATATTTTGCTAAAGTGTTTTGACTTTACAAGTTTTTGTAAACTTCATTCTAACACTAAAACTAATATTTGTAAAATAAGTATAGCAAAATGGACTACAATGGGAAGTACAAATGTTTTTACAATAAAATCAAATCGTTTTCTTCGTAACATGGTGCGTTCTATTGTAGGAACAATAATTCGCATAGGTGAAAATAAATTATCTGTAACAGATTTTAAAAAAATCATTGATAATAAAATTATGTCAAAAAATTCTGTTCCAGCTCACGCGTTATTTTTAACAAATATTGAATATCCAAATTGGATTTTTTAATTATTTAATTTTAAATGAAAAAAAAATACATTATTAGAATAATATTAGAAATAATTAGCCTACCAGCAGTGTTACTATATCCAAAATCAGCTAAAGATGTTTTTTTATCTATGCCTGAATCCACATTTTTATATTTAAATTCTTTTAGCAGAACAAATTTGATGAATTTATACGACGCTTATCATTCACAATCTATTGTGACAAACGTATTTGGAGATACAGTCACTCTTAAAACTTTAACAATGAATTATCTTTTATTAAAAATTAAAAACGCTTCTTTTCAATTAATTATACTTCCTATACTTAATAAAACAAGAATTTATTGTACTATTTATACTATTTGTGAATCAGCATGCGATAGTTATATAGAATTTTATTCCACTTCTTGGAAGCGAATAAAAAAATACACAACTAACATTTCTGTTAAAAAAGAATGTTTTACTAATGAAAATTTAGATTTTATTACGTTTATCACACTTTTCACACAGTTTGAGTATAATCCTAATTTTTTTTTATTGCAACAATTTTATAATACTCCGGATTTAACTGTAAAAAATCAGAAGAAAATACAACTTTTTATTAAAAAACAAGTTAAAATATACAAATGGAATGGTTTTCAATTTGAATAAATTTTTATTACTTCTATGATTAAAAAATTAATTTTTGCTACAAAAAATTCGCATAAACTACTAGAAGCTAGATGTATTTTTGGAAAAAATTTTCAAATTTTTTCTTTACAAGAAATTGTTTGTTTAGAAGACATTATTGAGAATTCAACTTCTTTAAAGGGAAACGCTTTGTTAAAAGCACAACATGTTTATCAAACATATAAATTAGATTGTTTTTCTGATGACACAGGATTAGAAGTTTATTCTTTAAACAATGCTCCTGGAATTTATTCATCTAGATATGCTGGTGAGATTAAAAATCCTAAAGCTAATGTATGCAAATTATTAAAAGAGTTAAAAGGCAAAAATAATCGTTCTGCTCAATTTAGAACAGTAATCGCATTGATTTATAAAGGAGAAACTATTTTTTTTGAAGGAGTTGTAAAAGGAACAATTGCAAAGGAAGAAAAGGGAATAACTGGTTTTGATTATGATTGTATATTTATCCCTAAAGGATATACAAAAACTTTTGCCGAATTAGGTGTAGAAATAAAAAATACTATTAGTCATAGAGCAGAAGCTCTAAAGAAATTGAAAAATTTTTTAGACAAAAAATAAATATTTTAGAATAATTCAAATATTTAAAATTTTTATTAATTGTTATTAATTTTAATATTTTATGTGGTTTTTTTGTTGAAAAATCATGCCAACTTGTATTTATTTTATGATAATTAATTTATTTTACAGCGTTCGGATTTTTGTGAAATTTATATTATTAATCAGCTTTTATAAAAACTATTATAAATGAATATTTGTAAATACTTACGAATAGTAGTTTTTTCAAAAAATCAATTTTCCTACCAATTCTTTTACAGATTTTAAATTTTTTTTGTCCAAATATTCATTTATTCCATTTATTATCTTTAAAGAAATTGTTGGATCAATGAAATTGTAAGTTCCTACTTGTATTGCAGTAGCACCAGCTAAAATAAATTCAATAGCATCTTTAAAGTTTGATATTCCTCCCAACCCAATAATAGGAATTTTTACAGCTTTATATGTTTGCCAAACCATTCTCAGAGCAATTGGTTTAATACAAGGACCAGATAATCCTCCAGTTACTGTGGACAATATTGGCTTTTTATCTTCAATATTAATTGCCATTCCTATTAATGTATTAATGAGAGAAATTGCATCAGCTCCTTTTTCTTCAACAGCTTTTGCAATTTTAGTAATATCTGTTACATTAGGTGATAATTTAACAATTAATAATTTATGATATACTTTTCTAACTGCATTGACTACTTTTGATGCAGAATAACAATTAGATCCAAAATCTATCCCTCCATATTTCATATTTGGACAAGATATATTTAATTCGATTGCAGGAATTTTTTCTAATTCATTAATTTTTTCAGCACATATTATATATTCTTTAATAGTTGATCCGCTAATATTAACCATTATATTAGTGCGTATATTTTTTATTTTTGGATAAATATTATTAATAAAATGATCCACTCCTTTATTTTGCAAACCAACAGAATTTAACATTCCTGATGAAGTTTCGATTATTCTTGGATAATTATTCCCTTCCATTTGATTGACAGTTGTGCCTTTTACAAAAAAACCGCCAATTTGTGATAGATCTATAAAATCTGAGTATTCTATTCCGTATCCAAATGTTCCAGATGCTGCAAGTACCGGATTTTTAAATTTTAGTTTATTTATAGAAATATTTAAATTTGCCATTTTAATTTATTTATATTAATCACTGGCCCTTTTTTACATATGCAAATATTTCCTTGTTTTGTTTTTTCAATACAACAAAGACATACTCCAAACCCACAAGCCATACGATTTTCAAGGGAAACTTCACACTGTATATTATATTTTTTAGCGTACTTTGCTACAGATATCATCATAGGTATAGGACCACATGCATAAATAAAATTAACATTTACAGTAAATAATAAAGAATGATCAGTTACAAATCCTTTTTCTCCTAACATGCCATTTTCAGTTGTAATGTATACAGTTCCATGTCTTCTAAATTCAGATAATTGAAGTAAATCATTTTCTGTTTTTAGTCCTAATAAAAAAATTGGATCAAAATTCAGATTTTTCAAGTAATAACCCAAATATAACAGTGGTGCGATTCCTATTCCTCCACCAATTAAAAATATTTTTTTGTTTTTGCTAAAATCAGAAGGCACAGAAAAGCCATTTCCCAAAGGATAAATCAAATTCAGATATTCATTAGGTTGTATTTTAGACAACTTATAAGTTCCTTTCCCAACAATTTTAATTAATAACCAAAGTTCATTATTTATTACATAATGAACCGAAATTGGTCTACGAAGAAATGTATTTTCTGAATCTTGCATCTTAACTTGAACAAATTGACCTGGTAAAATTTTAGGTAAAGATTTTTCTAAGCATAGTTTTAATAAAAAATATTTATCCCCTAATACAATATTTTCTTTAATTCTCCAATCGGATATATATTTTTTCATAAATTTACTTTTAAGGTGAGATTTACATATATAAAATAATTTGACGGATAAAAATTTGTATCTATTTTTCTGGCTTTAATGTTACATATGTTTTATTCTTAAAATAAACTATTATCTTTTCTATGGACTCAGAAAATGAATCATTTTCTGATAAAGGGTGAATTAGTGATTGTTCAAAATGTATTTTTTTTGATTTATTCATTTTATTCTTCTCTTTTATATCCTCTATTTTGTATAATTTTTTTTGCATAAGTAAATCATTATTGTCTGCATCAAATAATGTAGATGTAGTTGTTTTAGATGGATCTAATTTTTCTTCTTTATACATAGGCAGATTACCTAAAATCAACCAATCTAAATTTATATTTACATATTTATTAATAATTTTTAACAAAAAATCATAACGAGGTCTATTTCTTCCTGTTAAAATGTGATTCAATCCACCTAGTGTAATTCCTATTTCATTTGCGAATAATTGTGGAGTTGTATTCTCTTTTTCTATTAAAATTTTAATCCTATTTCCTATTTCATCAACTGTCATACAAAAGTACATAATTATTTTTACAAAAGTACATAATTATTTTTACAAAAGTACATAATTGTTTTTACAAAAGTACATAATTATTTTTACAAAAGTACATAATTATTTTTACAAAAGTACATAATTATTTTTACAAAAGTACATAATTATTTTTACAAAAGTACATAATTATTTTTACAAAAGTACATAATTATTTTTACAAAAGTACATAATTATTTTTACAAAAGTACATAATTATTTTTACAAAAGTACATAATTATTTTTACAAAAGTACATAATTGTTTAAATTACTTGCATTTTAATTTAAAGTTTTACTTTAAAAATCATTTATAATGTATTGGTTTTTAAAAAAATAAATTGTATTAATGCCAATTAATATTGACATTTTACATATGTAATCAATAAATTTAATGATTTTTTAATTAAAAAATTTAATTTTAGTATATAACATGCTGGATTATAAGGTTTTATAATATTATTTTATTTTTAGTACATATAATGTATATACTGTTTGTGATAAATAATTTATACATATAATGTATATACTGTTTGTGATAAATAATTTATACATATAATGTATATACTGTTTGTGATAAATAATTTATACATATAATGTATATACTGTTTGTGATAAATAATTTAATTTTATAGAACTGATAGTAGTCAATCAGACTGTCGCTTTTTTATTAAAAGAGGAAAGTCCGGACAACGTAGAGTAACTTGCTATTTAACTAATAGTTGTTTGCAAAAACAAAGTAAAGTAGAAGAAAAAAACCGCCTTATAAATTAAATTAAGGTAAGGGTGAGAAGGTAAAGTAAGATCTTACTAGATTTTATAGTGATATAAAATCTGTACTACTCAAGAGTTGCAAGGTTATGTATACCGGCGAAATCGTAGGATTACTCGTCCGATGCCGGGGGGTGAACCGCTTGAATTTAATGGTGACATTAAATCTAGATAAATGACAGTCATCTGTATAATTTTTTATTCAGAAACAGAATCCGGCTTATAGATTGACTACTTTCATTAAAAGTTTCACTTTTGTATATTAGAATTTTGTTTATCAATTGTTTACTATCATTACTGTTGGATTTAATAGTAATTTGAACATGACTTTTAGAATGTTTATACTTAATTACGTACTTGGCCGTAACCTTCAATAAGGTATTTATATGTAGTTAACTCTTTTAATGACATCGGACCACGTGCATGTAATTTTTGCGTACTAATACCTATTTCTGCTCCCATACCAAATTGAGATCCATCAGTGAAAGCAGTTGACACATTAGCATAAATACAAGCCGCGTCAATTGTGTGCAAGAATAATTTAATAGCTTTTTTGGATTCACTCACAATGCATTCACTATGTTTTGAACTATAATGAATTATGTGGTCTATGGCTTCATTAATATTATTTACAGTTCGAATGCTCATTTTATAATCTAAAAATTCTGTGCCAAAACTTTCTTCTGTTGCTTGTTGAAGCAAATTAGAAGGATAACAGGTTTCCAAGACTTTATGTGAATATGCATCTGCATAAATGATAACGTTATTTGTTGATAAATTATTACATATATAAGGCAAATCATTTAACCTATCTTTGTGAATAATTAAACAGTCTAATGCATTACATACACTTACACGACGTGTTTTTGCATTATTAATAATTGCTTCACCTTTATTTTTATCTCCGTCTTTATCAAAATATGTATGACAAATACCGGCTCCTGTTTCGATTATTGGAACTAGAGCATTACGTCGTACAAAGTTAATTAATGAACTACCTCCTCGTGGAATGATTAAATCTATTAATCCAACTGCATTTAACATGGCCGTTGTTGTTTTTTTATTTGAAGGTAGCAATGTACATATATTTACATTAACATTATATTTTTTTAAAACCTGATGAATTATACTTATTAATTCATGATTAGATAAATCAGCATCGGATCCTCCTTTCAATATACAAGCATTACAACTTTTAAAGCACAATGCAAAAACATCAAAAGTCACATTTGGACGAGCTTCGTAAATAACACCAACAACACCAAAAGGAATACTTACTTTTTTGATTACCATGCCATTTTGACAAACTACTTTATCAAGGATTTTCCCAATAGGAGAAGGAAGAGAAGCAACGTTTCTCATATCATCTGCCATACTTTGTAACCGTTTTTTTGTCAATTTTAGTCTATCGTATTTTGGACTAGACAAATTCATACGTGATAGATCTTTAGAATTAGCATAAAGTACATTATTTTGATTTTTTAATAAACAATCAGCTGTATCATTCAAAATATTTTTAATAGTTATATTATTTATGTTTTTCAAAGTACGAGAAGCAACTGCTATATGTTGCAAAAGAGTTTTTATTTGATCTTTCATACAAAAATTAATTAATATTTATAACTATTCGATATAAAGATAATTATAATGTATTAATGGTTTTATAGAATGCTTACCTATATATTTAGCTGCTTCTTTACTGCTATAATTAGATTTCCCAACTCCTATTTTAAATCCATTTTTATCCACTATTCTAATAATATCATCTTTTTCAAAATTCCCAACAATACGAACAATTCCTACGAAAAGAATACTAACTGTTCTTATTTCTTTAATAGCTTTAATAACTCCATCATTAATATATATATCTCCCTTAGCAAAATCTTTGGAATAAGAAACCCATGTTTTTACACTACTAATTGATTTTTTTGCTGGTTTAAATTTGGTATGAATTACAGTATTTTTCCCTCGTAGTAAAGAAAGTAAAATATTTTCACGTTGACCATTAGCAATAATAACTGAAATTCCTTTACTTGCCACTTCTTTTGCTATACGATATTTACTTTGCATTCCCCCTCTTCCAAAAGAAGATTGAATAGATTTAACAATATAATTTGAAATATTTTCATCTAATGTTATTTCTTGAATAATATCGGCATTAGGATCTGTAGGAGCTCCATTGTAAATACCATCTACATCACTTAAAATAATTAATGAATCCATTTTCATCATAGTAGTAATTAAAGCTGATAATTCATCATTATCAGTAAACATAAGTTCATCAACAGAAATAGTATCATTTTCATTCACGATTGGAATAACTTTATTTTCTAACATTACCATCATACAATGTTTTTGATTGAGATAATGTACTCGACTACTAAAATTTTCTTTAGTAGTTAATACTTGTCCACAAATAATTCCATAGTTACGAAATAATTCGTAATACCGATTAATCAATTTTGTTTGCCCTATTGCAGAATAAAGCTGCCTAGCCGAAACAGAATCTAATTTTTTTTCTATTTTAATTTCATTACGACCAGAAGCTACTGCTCCAGAAGAAATTATAATAATTTCTGTTCCGCATCCATGTAACTCCGCCATTTGATCTATTAAAGATGACATTCTAGTGACGTTTAATGTTCCATCTGCACGTGTTAAAACACTAGTCCCTATTTTAATAGCAATACGTTTCATTTTTATAAATTTATGGCAAAAATACAGAAAGTTATATTCTATAATATATTTTTAAATATTGAAAAAAAAGTTTAGTTATATTCTTCTCTTTCTTTTACGTAAAATACTATGCTAATAATTACTAATATGCTATAAAAAAATTAATAGATAATTGTATACTAGAAGTTTGTTTCTACGTACAAACATGTTACAAATGTTTTATAAAAGCTCTACGTGTTCTAACATGTTCAGTACTGAAATAATTCCATTGTAATTGTACTTTTTTATTCGATTCTAACTCTGGATTACTTTCAGCGTATAGAAATTTTTTTGTATTTAAAATTGGAATTAAATCATAAAATAGTAAAGCATTCACTCCTTTATTTTGATATTTTGGATGTATTCCAATAAGATATAAATCGACAATTTTGTTTTTGCCATATAGTGATTTCAATAAGTAAAACCATCCAAATGGAAACAATCTTCCTTTTGCTTTTTGTAATGCTTTGGAAAGACTTGGTATCGCAATCCCAATTCCTATTACTGCATCATCTAGTTCACGAACAATCAATGTTACCATTTTTAAGCGCAAAAAAGGAATATAAATTTTAGTATAATATTCTATTTGTTTATCAGAAAATTTTGAGTATCCATAAAGAGGACCATAAGATTTATTCAATAATTCGAATATTTTTTTTGCATAGGAAAACAATTGTTTTACACACTTACATTTGACTATTTTGAGTCCGTATCTTTGTGTAATAATTTTTGAAATACGACAATGCTTATCCGGAATATATTTTGGTATCTGAATATGAAATTCTTTCCAATCTTGATCTTTTTTATACCCTGCTTTAATTAAATGTTTTTCATAATAAGAAAAATTATAGGTTGTTGCCATTGTTCCTAATTGATTGAATCCTAAAATAAGCAATCCTTCATGATCTAATCCGGTAAATCCTAATGGACCATGAATAGCATTCATTCCTTTATCTTTTGCCCATTTTTCAACTGCTTCAAATAATGCTTTTGATACTTGTTCATCATCTATAAAATCTACAAATCCAAATCTAGCATATCGTTGATTCCATATTTCATTAGCACGATGATTAATTATTCCAGCAATTTTCCCGACTATTTGGGTTCCTCTATATGCTAAATAATAAACTGACTCACAAAATTCAAAGGCTGGATTTTTGTCTTTTCGTAAAGTTGTTAATTCATCCATAACTAACCCAGGGACATAATATGGATGCCCTTTATATAATTTTTTACTAAAAAGAACAAATTTCTTGAGAGAACTATTATTACTAACCTCTTTTAGTATTATAAATTTCGAATTCAATTTTTTAAAAATTTTTAGAACCACATGTTAAAAATAAACAAAATTTTTAACAAAAATTATTTTAATATAAGTATTCATTTGTATTCATCTAAACTCTTAATGGAAATTTTATTTAAGTCTATTGCACAAAAAGCATATATAAATGCTGAAGCAAGACGTGCATTAGTCAATAATGGTATATTGAAATCTACTGCTCCACGTCTAATTTTATATCCACTCGACAATTCTCCATGAGTTAAATTTTTTGGAATATTTATTATTAGGTCTACATATTTTTTACGAATTACATCAAAAACAGATGGACTTCTCTTTTCATTAGGCAAGTATACACGAATAGAAGAAATTCTATTATTAGAAAAAAATTTATGAGTTCCTTCAGTAGCATACAAAACATATCCTTTCTCTTGTAATAAAAAACATGCACGTAAAAGATCTACTTTAGATCGCAAGTTACCAGCAGATATCAATATACTTTTTTTTGGAATATTTATTCCAACTGAAAGCAATGCTTTCAATACTGCTTCATAATAATTATCACCTATACATCCAACTTCTCCAGTAGATAACATATCTACTCCCAATATAGGGTCTACTTTTTGTAAACGTGAAAAAGAAAATTGCGAAGCTTTAATCCCAATATAATTTAAATCAAATTCATTTTTGTTTGGTTTATTAATTAATTCTCCTAGCATTACACGAGTAGCTAAGTCTATAAAATTTAATTTTAATACTTTAGATACAAAAGGAAAGCTTCTTGAAGCACGCAAATTACATTCTATCACTTTAATTTCATTATCTTTCGCTAAAAATTGTATATTGAATGGACCAGTTATGTGTAATGCTTTTGAAATTAATTTTGTTATTTTTTTTATTTTTCGAACTGTTTCTACATATAATTTTTGTGGTGGAAACTGTATAGTTGCATCACCAGAATGAATGCCAGCAAATTCGATGTGTTCTGAAATAGCATATGTAACAATTTCTCCATGATTTGCAACTGCATCTATTTCTATTTCTTTAGCATTTTGTATAAATTCACTCACTACAACTGGATGTTTTTTAGAAATCTTAGTAGCTAATTCTAAAAAAGATTTCAATTCAATGTGATTGGAGCAAACATTCATAGCTGCTCCTGACAATACATAAGATGGGCGGAGTAATACTGGGAATCCTACTTTTTTAATGAATTTATCTATATCTGACAATGAACTCAACTCTTGCCACTTAGGCTGATTAATTTTTAAACAGTCAAGCATTGAAGAAAATTTATGCCTATTTTCAGCATTGTCTATACTAAAAGCACTTGTTCCTAAAATCATTATGCCAGTTTTGTTTAAAGCAAGAGCAAGATTATTTGGAATTTGTCCACCAGTAGATAAAATTATACCTTTTGGATTTTCCAGTTCAGTAATGTCTACAACTCTTTCATAAGTCAGCTCATCAAAATATAAACGATCACATATATCATAATCTGTAGAAACTGTTTCTGGATTATAATTAATCATTACTCCTTTAAATCCTTTTTTTTGAATAGTTTCTAAAGTATTTACTGAACACCAATCAAATTCCACACTACTACCGATACAATAAGCTCCAGAACCTAAAACAATTATTGATTTTTTGTTTTTAAAAAAACTAACATCATTTTCTATTCCATTATACGTTAAATATAAATAATTAGTTAAAGCTGGATACTCAGCAGCCAAAGTATCAATTTGTTTTACAACAGGGTTAATACCTAGCAATTTACGATGTTTCCTCAAAAACAAACTTTTAATTTCTGCTACATCAGAATTTTTATATAACAACTTAGTAATTTGATAATCTGAAAACCCCTTTTGTTTAGCAGTTTTTAGTAAATCAATTGGTAATTCATTTATTAATTTATATTCTTCTATTTTTTTCGAAATATTATAAATTGATTGTAATTTTTGAAGAAACCATAAATCAATTTTAGTTAATTCGTGTATGCGATCTATAGAATATCCAATTTTTAATGCTTGAGCAATTATAAATATACGTTTATCAGTTGGTTCAGATAATGATTTGTCAATGTTGCATACATTCATATTTTCATTTGCTACAAAACCATGCATTCCTTGTGCAATCATTCTTAATCCTTTTTGAATTGCCTCCTCAAAACTTCTGCCAATAGACATTACTTCTCCTACACTTTTCATACTTGACCCTATTTCCTTAGATACTCCATGAAATTTATTTAAATCCCAACGAGGAATTTTACAAACTATATAATCTAGAGCTGGTTCGAAAAACGCAGTAGTTGTTTTAGTAACAGAATTTTTTAGTTCTTGAAGTCCATATCCTAAAGCTAATTTTGCTGCAATAAAAGCTAAAGGATATCCTGTTGCTTTTGAAGCTAATGCTGAAGAACGACTTAAACGGGCATTTACTTCAATTACTCTATAATCTTCTGACGCGGGGTCAAAAGCATATTGTACATTACATTCACCTATAACACCGATATGACGTATAATACGAATAGAGGATTCTCTTAGTTTGTGATATTCTTGATTAGTCAAAGTCTGTGAAGGAGCAACAACAATACTTTCACCTGTGTGTATTCCCAAAGGATCAAAATTTTCCATATTGCAAACTGCAATACAATTATCGTATCGATCTCTGACAACTTCGTATTCTATTTCTTTCCAGCCTTTTAATGATTTTTCTATTAGTAATTGTTTAGAATAAGTAAAAGACTTTTCAACTAAAACTCGTAATTGTTTTTGATTATTACAAAATCCACTTCCTAAGCCACCTAATGCATATGCTGTCCTTATAATAATAGGATAACCTAATTTTTCAGCTGCTTGGTATGCATCTTTAGTTGTTTCTACTGCAATACTATTAATTGATTTTATGTTTATTTGATTTAATTTTTTCACAAATAATTTTCGATCTTCTGTATCAATAATAGATTGAATAGGTGTCCCTAACACATTTACGTTGTATTTTTTAAAAACTCCTGATTTATGAAGAGAGATTCCACAATTGAGTGCTGTTTGCCCACCAAATGAAAGTAAAATACCATCTGGGCATTCTTTTTTTATTATTTTTTCTACAAAAAAAGGAGTAATTGGCAAAAAATAGATTTTATCGGCAACTCCTTCTGAAGTTTGTACAGTTGCTATATTCGGATTAACTAAAACAGTACAAATCCCCTCTTCTTTTAAAGCTTTTAACGCTTGAGATCCAGAGTAATCAAACTCTCCTGCTTCACCGATTTTTAATGCTCCAGATCCTAGTAATAAAATTTTTTTATATTTCCGTGTGAATGTGCAATTGTGTAAATTAGAATCGAAAATGGGGAATATTTTTTTTGGTTTCCTGCATGCCTTTAATGTATTGATACTATCTATAAATATTTCAAAAAGAAACTTCGTGTCTGTTGGTCCTGAAGAAGCTTCTGGATGAAATTGTGTTGAGAACCATGGGTGTATTTTATGACGAATTCCTTCATTAGAATTGTCATTCATATTAGTAAACAAAATTTCCCAATTATTCCCTAATTTTGTTGTATTTACTGCGTAACCATGATTTTGAGAAGTGATAAAACACCTTTTTGACCCAGCGAGAATAACAGGTTGATTATGGCTTCTATGACCATATTTCAATTTATAAGTTGTTGCACCACCTGCTTTCGCTAATAATTGATTTCCCATACAAATACCCATTATAGGTTTATAATTTTTCATTGCGTTTTTAATATGGCTCACAATAATTTCTCCATATTCTGGATTCCCAGGTCCATTGGAAATAAATAATCCATCGTATTCTAACTTATTAAAATCATAATTCCAAGGAACACGAATAATATTAATATCATTTTTTAGTAAACAACGAATAATATTATGCTTTACACCACAATCAACTAAAACAACAGTTTTAGTTCCATTACCATATTTCAAAATTTCTTTACAGCTCACTTTTTCCATTAAATTTTCTAGAGAAATATCTACAAAATCAATTTCATTAGGTGAATCAAATACAATTTTACCCTTTATGGATCCATGTTCACGAATCAATTTAGTAATTGCTCTAGTATCAACTCCAAAAATACCAGGAATTTTATATTCTTTTAGCCATTCCCCTAAGCTTTTACGTGCATTCCAATGGCTATATTTATGTGAATACTCTGAAATAACTAATCCACTCACATGAATTTTATCAGATTCATAAAATCTTGAAAGTCCATTTACTATATCATCTTCTGGTACTCCATAGTTTCCAACTAAAGGGTAAGTAACTGTAAGAATTTGTCCTGAATAAGATGGGTCTGTTAAACTTTCAGGATAACCGACCATTGCTGTATTAAAAACTACTTCACCTGAAATTGGAATTTCATATCCAAAAGAATAACCTTTAAACATTACCCCATTTTCTAGTATCAAAGCAACTTTTTTATCCATAAAAACATAATTATTTCATATTTTGTTGGCACAAATAGTTAATATTTTTTACTTTCGTGAAAAATAAAAAGAAAGTGTCAAACTCACCAAACAGCAATTTAAGTAAATTATTGTTATGTTTAAGTATAACAATTATAGAATATAATATAACATTGAAAATGTTATATTAATACATTTACAGAATAATGTATTTTTTTGAATTATAAGAAAAGCAAGCGTTATATTTTACATTTATATATCAAAAAACATGTCAAAAACAATCAGAGAAAAAGCTTTACAGTATCATTCTGAAGGAAAACCTGGGAAAATAGAAGTAATTCCAACTAAACCATACAGTACTCAATATGATTTGTCTTTAGCATATTCGCCAGGAGTTGCTGACCCATGTTTAGCAATAAAAAAAAATCCTGAAAAATCATACGACTATACAACAAAAGGAAATCTAGTTGCTGTGATTTCTAACGGAACAGCTGTATTAGGATTAGGAGATATTGGAGCAATTGCTAGTAAACCAGTAATGGAAGGTAAAGGCTTATTATTTAAAGTTTTTGCTGGAATTGATGTGTTCGATATAGAAATAAATGAAAAAAATGTCAACAAATTTGTTGAAGCTGTTAAAGCAATTGCTCCAACATTTGGAGGGATTAATTTAGAAGACATTAAAGCTCCGGAGTGTTTTGAAATAGAAAAAAGATTAAAATCGGAATTAGATATCCCTGTAATGCATGATGATCAGCATGGAACAGCAATTATTTCTTCTGCAGGATTAATTAATGCATTGGAAATAATTGGCAAAAGTATTGAAAACGTAAAAATCGTTGTAAACGGAGCTGGAGCATCAGCTAGTTCATGTACACGTTTATATATGGCTTTAGGAGCTAAAAAAGAAAATATTGTTATGTGTGACAGCAAAGGGGTTATTTCTACCTATCGTTCCGATTTAACACCTGAAAAACTTTTTTTTGCTACTAAAAGAAAAATATATACTCTTAATGAGGCTATAATTGATTCAGATGTATTTTTAGGTTTATCAGTTGCTAATGTTTTGACAAAAGATATGATTTGCAGTATGGCTAAAGATCCGATTGTTTTTGCGTTAGCTAACCCAAATCCAGAGATATCTTATCAAAAGGCTAAAGCTTCTCGCCATGATATTATTTTTGCTACTGGTCGCTCTGATTATCCAAATCAAATAAATAATGTACTAGGATTTCCTTATATTTTCCGTGGAGCATTAGACACAAGGGCAACTAGCATTAATGAAGAAATGAAACTTGCAGCTGTAAAAGCTATTGCTAATTTAGCAAAAGAGTCAGTCCCTGATGTTGTAAATACTGCTTATGGACTTTCTTGTTTGAATTTTGGTCGTGAGTATATTATTCCTAAACCAATGGATCCTCGATTACTAACACGTGTTTCTATAGCTGTAGCAAAAGCAGCTATAAAATCAGGAGTAGCAAAGAAAAATGATTTCAATTGGAGTAAGTATGAAAATTATTTACAGGATTTAATGGGTTACGATAATAAACTTATTCGTCAATTAAGTGATATAGCTTCTAAAACTCCTAAACGTGTTGTATTTGCTGAAGGATCACATGAAAATATGCTAAAAGCAGCGGCACAAGTTAGAGATGAAAAAATTGCACATCCTATTTTACTAGGAAATGATGAGCGTATTGCGAAATTAGCTATAGAAAATCATATTGATTTAGAAGGCATAGAAATAATTAATCTGCGTCATGATAGTGAAATGTGTAGGCGTCGTAAATATGCTGCTTTATTAGCAAAAAAAAGAGCACGTGAAGGAGCAACTCTTGATGAAGCTATAGATAAAATGTTTGAGCGTAATTATTTTGGTATGATGATGGTAGAAACAGGTGAAGCCGATGCTTTCGTTACTGGTGTTTATACAAAATATTCTAATACTATTAAAGTTGCTAAAGAAGTAATAGGAATACGTGAAGGGCATACTACTTTTGGAGCTATGCATATTTTGACAGGACAAAAGGGAACATATTTTTTAGCTGATACACTTGTTAATAGACACCCATCAACTGAAGAACTTATAGATATCGCTAAATTGACTGCTGAAACAGTACGTTTTTTTGCTCAAGAACCAATAATTGCTGGAGTATCTTATTCTAATTTTGGTTCATATACAGGTGGAAGTCCAGCTAGTATGCATGAAATGATAAAGGTCATGCAAGAAGAATATCCTTCTCTATCAATAGATGGAGAAATGCAAGTTGGTTTCGCTCTTGATAAGACTTTACGAGATCGCAAATATCCATTCAATCGATTATTTGGAAAGGACGTAAATGCATTAATTTTTCCTAATTTGAGCTCCGCTAATATTGCTCAAAAACTGTTACATGAAATGAAAGTAGGAGAAATAATAGGTCCGATCCAGATGGGTTTGAAAAAACCAATTCACTTTACCGACATCGCAAGTTCAGTGCGCGATATAGTCAACATAACTACAGTTGCCGTAGTAGACGCCATATGTTATGGAAAAGTTATAGAAAAATCGCACCAAAATTAGGCTAATTCATCATAACTAATCCACATAAAACACTATGTGTCACACAAAAAGCAAAATCTACACACGACCACAATATAAATCAACAGTTGCGGAGGCAAGATTCGAACTTACGACCTTTGGGTTATGAGCCCAACGAGCTACCAACTGCTCCACTCCGCGATACATGAGCCCAAGATATATATATATTTTTTTTTTTACAAATTTTTTCATAACTTTCTGAGTGTTTTAAGAATTTAAAGTTGCTCTATACAATGATATGAGTAGCGGAACATAAATAACAATTATAATTTATAATGAATTTATTAAAGGGGAAAACAACAATTGTAACTGGAGCTGCTCGTGGAATTGGAAAATCAATTGCCATTTGTTTCGCTAAAGAGGGTTCTAATATAGCATTTACTGATTTAGTTATTGATGATAACGCAAGAATCACAACAGAAGAAATAAAACTTTTAGGAGTAAATGTAAAATGTTATACTTCTGATGCATCTGATTTTAAATCTACTCACAAAATAATAGATAAAATAATTTATGATTTCAATCATATAGATATTTTAATTAATAATGCAGGTATTACTAGTGATAATTTGATAATTCGTATGACCGAAGAGCAATGGGATTCAGTTATTAATACAAATTTAAAATCTGTTTTTAATTTTACTCACGCTTTAATACCAAAAATGATAAAACAAAAATCAGGATCTATTATTAATATAAGCTCTGTAGTTGGTGTGCATGGAAATGCAGGACAAGTAAATTATTCAGCTTCTAAAGCTGGAATAGTTGGATTAACAAAATCTATTGCAAAAGAAATAGGAAGTCGTGGAGTTCGTGCAAATGTTATCGCACCTGGATTTATTTTTACAAAAATGACAGATCAACTTTCAGAAAAGATGAAAACTGATTGGTTAAAACAAATTCCATTACGGCGTGCTGGAATCCCTGATGATATTGCAAACGTTGCTTTGTTTCTTGCTTCTGATCTTTCATCTTATATTACAGGACAAGTTATTCAAGTAGATGGGGGAATAAATACTTAATGTGTTTCTATAAATGAAGAATTATCATTCGTTTTTGTTAGAAAATGCAGTTAATGAATTTACAAAATTACCCGGCATTGGTCGAAAAACAGCTTTGAGATTGGTACTTCATTTTTTGAGACGATCACATAAAGAAGTAGAAAATTTTGGAAAAGCTATTATTACATTCCGTAACAAAATTAATTTTTGTAAAATTTGCTATAATATTTGTGATAATGAATTTTGTAATATCTGTACTGATTTATCACGTGACAACTCTATAATTTGTATAGTAGAAAATATTAAAGAAGTAATAGCAATTGAAAATACAAGACAATATCATGGGCTGTACCATGTACTAGGTGGAATCATTTCTCCAATTGAAGGTATTAGTCCGAATAATCTACAGATACAGAGTTTGATAGAAAGGGTTAAAAATAATAAAGTGAAAGAAATTATTTTGGCATTAAGTACAACAATGGAAGGAGACACAACTAATTTTTACATTTATAAAAAACTTTCTTCTAATACAAATGCAAAAATTTCAGTACTTGCACGTGGAATTTCTATCGGAGATGAAATAGAATATACAGATGAAATTACGCTAGGTAAATCTATATTAAACCGCATCGATTTTAATAAAAACATAGAGAATAAACACTTGTAATAATATAGCAAAAATTACATTTATTTATTTATTTATTTTAAACTACAAATTTAAATAAATACACAATCAACTGTAGAGAATAAGGGACTTGAACCCTTGACATTCTGCGTGCAAAGCAGATGCTCTAGCCATCTGAGCTAATTCCCCATATTATAGTAGTCCTAGACAGATTTGAACTGTCGACCCCTTCCTTATCAGAGAAGTGCTCTAACCAAGCTGAGCTATAGGACTTCATTAGCTAAAAAGTCTAGCTCA
The DNA here is from genome assembly GCA_002091395.1 of Candidatus Azobacteroides pseudotrichonymphae. Taxonomy (GTDB): domain Bacteria; phylum Bacteroidota; class Bacteroidia; order Bacteroidales; family Azobacteroidaceae; genus Azobacteroides; species Azobacteroides pseudotrichonymphae_A. Next base: position 379,528 of record AP017913.1, on the reverse strand, counting down.
TTCATCACATCTCAAAACAATTCACAAATTTTAAAATTCATGAACTAATAAAATATTATAAAAATAATTCCATAATCCATAGTACAAGGTAAGAAATCTCTGTTTCTACATTAATTAATAACTTTCTCCAGAAAGGAGGTGTTCCAGCCACACCTTCCGGTACGGCTACCTTGTTACGACTTAGCCCCAGTTACTGATTTTACCTTAGGACGCTCCTTTCAGTCACATACTTCAGGCACCTCCAGCTTCCATGGCTTGACGGGCGGTGTGTACAAGGCCCGGGAACGTATTCACCGCACCATGGCTGATGTGCGATTACTAGCGAATCCAACTTCATAGAGTCGAGTTGCAGACTCTAATCCGAACTGAGAGAGGCTTTTGAGATTAGCATCTTGTCACCAAGTAGCAACCCTTTGTACCTCCCATTGTAACACGTGTGTCGCCCCGGACATAAGGGCCGTGCTGATTTGACGTCATCCTCACCTTCCTCACATCTTACGATGGCAGTTCCGTTAGAGTCCCCAGCTTTATCTGATGGCAACTAACGGTAAGGGTTGCGCTCGTTATGGCACTTAAGCCGACACCTCACGGCACGAGCTGACGACAACCATGCAGCACCTCGATATCTGCTATTGCTAGCTATATTCTTTCAAATATATTCAAATACCGTTCGAGCCCGGGTAAGGTTCCTCGCGTATCATCGAATTAAACCACATGTTCCTCCGCTTGTGCGGGCCCCCGTCAATTCCTTTGAGTTTCACCGTTGCCGGCGTACTCCCCAGGTGGAATACTTAACGCTTTCGCTTGACCACTTGCTGTATATCGCAAACAGTTAGTATTCATCGTTTACTGTGTGGACTACCAGGGTATCTAATCCTGTTTGATACCCACACCTTCGTACCTCAGTGGTCAGATATGGTCTGGTAAGCTGTCTTCACTATCGGTGTTCTTCGTAATATCTATGCATTTCACCGCTACACTACGAATTCCGCCTACCTCGTCCACTCTCAAGTTTGGCAGTTTCAATGGCAATTTTCCTGTTAAGCAGAAAGATTTCACCACTGACTTATCAAACCACCTACGTACCCTTTAAACCCAGTAAATCCGGATAACGCTTGCATCTTCCGTATTACCGCGGCTGCTGGCACGGAATTAGCCGATACTTATTCGTAAGGTACTTTCAGTACGCTATGAATAACGCATTTTACTCCCTTACAAAAGAAGTTTACAATACATAATACCTTCTTCCTTCACGCGATTTGGCTGGTTCAGACTTTCGTCCATTGACCAATATTCCTCACTGCTGCCTCCCGTAGGAGTCTGGTCCGTGTCTCAGTACCAGTGTGGGGGGGTCGACCTCTCAGTCCCCCTATCCATCGTCGGCTTGGTGAGCTATTACCCACACCAACTACCTAATGGAACGCACGCTCATCCACAACCAATTAATCTTTAACAAAAATACCATGCAGCATCTTTGTACTATTGGGCATTAATCCGAATTTCTTCAGGGCTATTCCCAAGTTGTGGGCAGATTACATACGCGTTACTCACCCATTCGCCGGTCGTCAGCAATATTACTACCCTGTTACCCTCGACTTGCATGTGTTAAGCCTATCGCTAGCGTTCATCCTGAGCCAGGATCAAACTCTCCCTTGTAAATATCACAAATTATTAATCACTTATTTACTAACTAATATTTCCAACAGAGAAACTTACAACCCATCCTTACACATGTCTTCCATAAATGAAAGACATGTGCTCAGAAACTTATACTATGACAATTATGGAAAAATTTCAAAGACCATTAACTATAAAAACTCATGCCAAATCTACTACTTATTTTAATTTATTCCAAATACATTAAATATTAAAAACATAAATTACTAACTATATATAATTATATAATAAATTATATATTAACTCATCCTGTTTTTGTAATCATTATAATCAAATTGTTTATACATTTCTAATGTATCATTTACTTTCCACATACATAAATTCGGATGATGTATACCATTAAACATTGTAGTTTTTACTATTGTATAGTGGATCATGTCTTCAAAAACAATTATATCCCCTATTTGTAATTCTTTATCAAAAGACCAACTGCACATAAAATCACCACCTAAACAAGAATTACCACCAAAACAATAAGTATATTTCCCATTTTGTAATTTTTGACAAGCACCTCTAATCTTTGGTTTGTATGGGATCTCAAGACAATCCGGCATATGACAAGTAAAAGAAATGTCTAAAATAGCTGTTAATATCCCATTATTTTTCACAATATCTACTATAGAAGAAGCTAAAACTCCAGTTTCCCAAAAAAAAGCAGAACCTGGTTCTAAAATAATTCTCAAATGAGGATATTTTTTTTTAAAATTTTGTAATATACTTATTAAGTGATCTACATTGTAACCTTTTTTTGTTATCAAATGACCTCCTCCCATATTTAACCATTTTATTTTTGAGAAAAAATTTCCAAATTTATTCTCTACATGTTTTAATGTATTTTCTAAATCATAAGAATCCGATTCAAACAAAGTATGAAAATGAAGTCCATCCACACCATAAGGCAATCCACTACCTAATTCTTCTTTTACAATGCCTAACCGAGATCCTAAGAGAGTAGTATTACATAGATTTATTTTCACTCTTGAGTATTCAGGATTGATACGCAGTCCACATGAAATTTTATTTGGACTATTTAAAATTTCTTTATGAAAACGATAAAATTGTGACAATGAATTAAATATAATATGCGAACTACAAGATTTAATAATTGAAAAATTCTTTTCGCTATAAGCAGGTGAATATGTATGCACTTTACTTCCAAATTTTTCAAAAGACAACTTTGCTTCCCAAGCAGAACTTGCTGTAGTACAATCAATGTACTCCTTAATAATGTCAAACACTTTCCATACAGAAAATGCCTTAATGGCCAATATTATTTCTACTTCCGCTTGTTCTTGAACTGATTTTATTATTAATAAATTTTTACGAAGCAATTTCTCGTCTATTACATAAGCGGGAAGTGGTACTTTAGAAAAATTAATCATTGCCAATATGATTCTTTTTTATTAGGAAAATCTATGTTTTTTACATCTTGAACATACTGTTCAATAGATTTTTTAATAACACTGTACAAGTCTACATAACGACGGACAAAACGTGGAGCAAAATCTTTACTAATACCCAACATATCTTGTAAAACTAATACTTGCCCATCTACATAAGGGCCAGCTCCTATACCTATAGTAGGGATAGATAAATTTTTAGCTACTTTTCTCCCCAATTCAGCAGGAATTTTTTCTAAAACAATACTAAAACAACCTAATTTTTCTAATAAAAAAGCATCATCAATTAATTTTTGAGCTTCATTTTCTTCTTTTGCTCTAACAGTATAAGTGCCAAATTTATTAATAGATTGTGGAGTTAACCCTAAATGACCCATAATAGGAATGCCAGCTGAAAGTATTCGTTCAATAGATTTTTGTACTTCTTTACCACCTTCTATTTTAACTGAATCAGCACCAGTTTCTTTTATTATACGAATAGCTGAATAAACAGCTTTTTTAGAAGAGCCTTGATATGATCCAAAAGGCATATCAACACAAAGTAAAGCTCTTTGTACTGCCTTGCGCACTGATTTAGCATGCCAAATCATTTGATTTAAAGTAATAGGAAGAGTATTAACATTTCCAGCCATCACGTTAGAAGCCGAATCTCCAACCAAAACTACATCTATTTTTGTTTTGTCTAAAATAAATGCTAGAGAATAATCATAAGCAGTTAGCATAGAAATTTTCTCCCCATCACCTTTCATCTCAATCAAACGTTGAATAGTAATTTTACGAGTATTTTTTATATTATCAGACATAAATAATTTTTAATTTTCAATAAATATATTAATCAAAATTCTTTTGAAAGATTAGAAGTATTACTTTTATTATTTTTTATGTGGTAAAAGATAATAAAAAATATTACTAATGATACAATAGATAGCCACCATGTAGAACCACCTCCAATACTATCTATTTTCTTTGCTAATCTTATTTCTTTTTGAAAAAGATAAAAATTTATAACACCTAAGAAATTATTTGTAAAATGTGCTGAAATTGGGACCCAAATGTTCCCAGTATAATATAAAAGATAACCTAGGTAAGCGCCTAGTAATACACGCGGTAAAAATCCAGAAAATTGTAAGTGAACTACACTAAAAAATACAGCAGTTATCCATATAACTATATGCGAATTTTTGATAAATTTATGCAAAATATTCTGTAAAATACCTCTAAAAATAAATTCTTCACCTATAGATGTAAAAACACATACTATTAGTATAGTATAAATTAAATCTTGACAAGAGTGAATACATAACATTTTGTCAATAATATTTTTAGTAAAATTTTCTTGATTTTTAATCAATTTCTCTAAATTTTTAAAATATTGCGAGAAAACTATATGTTGATTAAATTCATAAATGCTATTTAAAATAGGAATGATTATTAACATGCTTAGCATTACTAAGCAAATAGTATGAAACTGAAAAAAAGTATCTATTCTTAAATAATTTTTATAATTATCACTAAATAACCATGCACAAATTATTGCAGGTAAAATGAATACTCCTACAATTTGAAAAAATTGTACATTCTTTGTCCATTCTGATGAATCTATCATATAATTTATTACTTCTTTAGTTACTGCTGTAGATTCTATTTCAAATTTTACCATTACAATGGTATTAATAACCATAGTAACAAATACTAATCCTACCATGATTACAAAGAATAATATTAAAATTTGAACAATGGCAGACGATTGTTCAAATTTACCTTTCAGATTCATAAATTTTTAATACTTTTTAATTTTTTTTACAAAAAATATCCCTTCCTATTCTCACAAGCGTACTTCCACACTCAACGGCTAATAAATAGTCATCACTCATCCCAATAGACAATTCCTTAAAATTTTTTTTTTCAAAAAAATATTGATTCTTTAATTTTGAAAAAAAAATAGAAAGAGAAGTAAATTCTTTTTTTATTTGATTTTGATTTTTAGTGAAAGTTGCCATCCCCATTAACCCAACAATATCTATGTTTCTAAAACTTTTCCACATTTTTTTTTCTAAAAAAAAATCAATCTCTTCAAAAGAAAACCCAAATTTATGTGGTTCTTGTGCAATATGCATTTGTAATAAAATTTTTATTCTATAATTAGAATTGTATTTTAAAGCACAATGATTTATTCTGTCTAAAAGTCGCAAACTATCTACAGAATGAATTGTATTTACAAATGGTATAATATAATTAAGTTTATTTGTTTGTAGATGCCCAATAAAATGCCACTCTATATCTTTTGGTAGTGCTCTATACTTAGAACATAATTCTTGTACCCTGCTTTCTCCAAATAAGCGATGTCCTGCATTATAAGCTTCAATGATTGATTCATTATTTTGAAATTTTGAGACTACAACTAAACGAACACCTTTTTTTAAATTTTTTTTTACAAAATTCAACCTCTCTGTTATGCTGCCCATCAAATTTTTAAATTTTCAATTCTTTTAAAAGTCAAAATCTATTTCTAAAACATTAAATTTATCGAAGTAATGAAATTACTTTTAACAAAGCGTCAAAATTGTTACATTAAATTTTTCAATTTTTATGAATCGAAAATCTTTAAATTACTACAAATTTAATATCATAATTAATGATATTATACTACTTACATTACTCCCATAAATTATCAGTAAGTAATAATCTCGTTAAATTTTAAATAACAACAGCTAGCTACAAAATTTTTAACAACCATAATTTGAGTATACTTTAAAACAATAGCACGAAACTAACAACAAAATACACAAACTTTTTTAAAAGTATTGCTGATAAATTATCAAAGTATTAAAAAATAATTCAGTGTATCATGATGAAAAAGTACAAGTATCTAAAACTAGTTATTTATTACCATCACTTATTTTTTTTATGAAAAATGGCAGTAGTACAATACTACTCAATTTGTTATTAAACAAAATAATACTTACAACTGAAATGACCACTCCAATTATTAAAAATAAACTGTTCACACCCACTTTTCTGTTAAATATAACAATTTTTTCTGCCAAATATTCAAATAAAAATTTAAACATATTTCATTTAGTATGTGCCTTTAATAAATAAATGTTAACAACTATTGATTCTCAAATTTTTTCTAAACTGTAATTTCATCAAAATTTTTTAAAAATTTACCGATACATCGTACTAGAATTATACATAAAATATAAATATCAACTAATTAAAGTTGATATTAAACTAACTAATTAAAACAGCTATAAACTTTAGTATAACTAACTCAAGAATTATCACAATCTATTAATCATATTCATTTTTTTATTTTAAAATATAAAAAATTTTAAAATAAATTTTACATAAAACTCAGCTATTATTACAATAAAATTAACTCTAGAAACCAAAATTATTACTAATCAATATAAAAATTATTTAAACTATTTTAATTAATTAGTTTAAAATTCTGACATAGTTATCAAACAAAATAACTATGAGTTGTTGTATATAAACTTTGCTTATAGTATATCTTCTTTCATTATTTATAATCATTTTGTTCAATAATTATATCCAAACATTTAACATTTCATTTGAATCATTACATATGTTCATTAATAATTAATATTATAAAACCTAAGTTCAAAACTTTATTCATTAAAATAATATATATTAAAATTTAATTACACATAAAAAAATTTTTATGTGTAATTAAAATAAAAAAACATTTTTTAATCTAAAACTTACAGGAAACTACCATATTTTCAGTATAAGACGAATGTTAATGACTTTTTTTATAAAACATATCAAACTTTTTTAGTGTTTTGAATATAATATCATTATTAATTGTTAAATTATTTATAAACTTTTTAGACTAAAAAAACTAAATTCTGCTACATTTGTAAGCAATTTAAAATAAGCTGCTAAAAGGTATTTAATTTAATAATCTCAAAAATGGAAAAAGATGAATTTATTTTTAGATTAATAGATCAAGAAAGCCTTCGTCAATATGAAGATATAGAATTAATAGCTTCTGAAAATTTCGTAAGCTCTCAAGTACTAAAAGCAGCAGGATCTGTATTGACAAATAAGTATGCCGAAGGGTATCCAAATAGACGTTATTATGGAGGATGCCAAGTAATAGATTTAGTAGAACAAACAGCGATTGATAGATTAAAACAACTTTTTCAAGCAGAATGGGCAAATGTACAACCTCATAGTGGAGCACAAGCTAATATGGCTGTATTTTTAGCATGTCTTCAACCAGGAGATCATTTTTTAGGATTAGGACTTTCACATGGAGGACATCTTAGTCATGGAGCTTCTGTTAATTTTTCTGGCATCTCTTACAAAGCTTTAGAATATGGAACAGAAAAAACTAGCGGATATATTGATTATCAACAATTAGAACATATTGCTGTAAAAAAAATGCCTAAATTAATTATTGCTGGGGCATCAGCTTATTCTCGTGAATGGGACTATAAACGTATCAGGCTAATTGCTGACAAAATTGGAGCGATATTTATGGTAGATATGGCTCATACTGCTGGATTAATTGCTGCAAAACTTTTAAATAATCCGCTTCATTATGCTCATATTGTAACATCTACTACGCATAAAACTCTACGTGGTCCTAGAGGTGGAGTTATTCTTATTGGAAATGATTTTGAAAACCCTTGGGGTAAAACCAACACAAATGGGAGGATTAAAATGATGTCTGAAATACTAGATTCTGCCATATTCCCAGGTATACAAGGAGGACCTTTAGAACATATTATAGCAGCTAAAGCTATTGCTTTTTACGAAGCACTACAACCAGAGTTCATTATATATCAAAAACAAGTAAAAAAAAATGCACAAATAATGGCAAAATTATTAAATGAAAAAGGGTATAAACTTATTTCTGGAGGCACAGACAATCATTTAGTATTAGTGGATCTTCGTTCAAAATTTCCTAAACTAAGCGGTAAGTATGCTGAAAGAACACTTGTTAATGCAGGTATAACTGCTAATAAAAATATGGTTCCATTTGATGATCGTTCACCGTTTCTTACTTCTGGATTACGATTTGGAACACCGGCTATAACTACGCGTGGTGCAAAAGAATCTCTTATAGAAGAAATTGTAGAACTAATAGATGTAGTTTTATCAAATGTAGATAATAATAAAATAATTGACTCTGTAAAAAAGAAAGTGAATATTTTAATGAAAGATTATCCTTTATTCGCATGGTAACAAAAATGGTATGAAGTACAAACGTATTCTTCTTAAACTTAGCGGTGAGTCTTTAATACAAGAAAAACAATATGGATTTAATGAAAATAAACTATTTGATTATGCAAAACAAATAAAAGAAGTAAGTGAATTAGGTGTTCAGATAGCTATTGTGATTGGTGGAGGTAATATTTTTAGAGGTGTAAACGGAATCTCTAAAGGATTCGATAGAATAGAAGGAGATCAAATTGGCATGCTAGCAACTGTTATTAACAGTTTAGCTTTAAGTTCTGCACTTAAGAAAGAAGGTATAGAAGTTAAAATGTTCACTTCCATAAAAATGGACTCAATAGGTTATTTTTATTTTAAGGAGGATGTAATAGATGCTTTAAATAAAAAAAAAGTAGTAATTTTATCAGGCGGAACAGGTAATCCATTTTTTACTACTGATACAGCTTCTGTCTTAAGAGCTATAGAACTAAATGCTGATATAATGTTAAAAGGTACACATGTAAATGGAGTATATGATACTGATCCAAAAAAAAATCCGAAAGCGGTCAAATTCGACAGAACTTCTTATGATGAGATCTACAATAAAGATTTAAAAATTATTGATTTAACTGCTGCTGCTTTAGCAAAAAGCAATCATTTACAAATGATCGTTTTTAATATGAATATAATTGGGAATTTAAAAAAAATATTGTACAACAAAAAAATTGGCACTTTAATTACGATCTAAAAATATTAACTATAACCATCAAATTTGAAAATCATATAGTACAATGAAATCTGTAATAGATTATAGTAAAAAGAAAATGATTCATACATTGACATATCTGGAGGAAACATTTTCTCACATTAATGCAGGTAGAGCCGATGTTCGTATGTTAGATAATATAAAAATAGAGTATTATGGAAATTTTGTTTCACTACAGAATATATCCAGTATATCTATTCCAGATACTAAAACAATTTTAATTTCAGCATGGGAAAAATCTATGATAAAACCAATTGAAAAAGCTATATTAAATTCAAATTTAGGTATTACTCCAGAAAACAACGGATCAACAATTAAGCTAAATATTCCACAATTAACTGAAGATCGTCGTAAACAATTAATAAAGCAGACAGAAAAAGAAGCTGAAAAAGCAAAAATTAGCATTCGTAATATTCGTAGAGAGGCTAACAATATAATAAAAAAGCGTATAAAAGAAGGTATTCCGAAAGATGAAGGAGAAAAAAATGAGATTACTGTACAAAAACTACATGATGAATTTTTAAAAAAAATTGATAAAATTCTTTCTATCAAAGAAAAAATGTTAATGACTATTTAAAAATTTTCTTTAGTTAATTATCTAACATCAAAGTTCTGATCGTAATTTCTTTGAAAAAATTACAGCATAAAACAATGTTACTATATCTTTAATTTTTTTATATATTAATTTATTTTAAATAGCACTATTCAATTATGAAATGTTTAATTTTTCAAAAAATTAAACAAACAATTATAACAATTAAACAAAAAAAAGAAAACATATTACGAGCTAAAAGCCAACGAATCAAAAAACAATCCATACCCATTATTTTTATTTTATTCCAATTCAACATTGGACCCATTAAAAAATGAGGAGAAAATTTTTTATCAGGTGAATAAACATACTGAAACATTAAATAAAATAACGTAACAGACATGGGAAGTGCAAATAAAACAAATAGATAATAAACAGATAAATAACCTACAATAATTCCCTCAATGACACAACAAAAAGGGGTAGTTAATAAAAAAAATAGAAAGAATAACACTAGTTTTTTTTTTTTAAAAAACCAACAAGAGTTAACTTCTTAGTTTTTTTATCCGGCTCATAATCCATAATAGAATGTACATAAACAATGGTTGTAACCAACAATCCAATTGGAATTGAAATAAAAACCAAAGAAAAGTCAATTTTTTTACATGATGCATAATAAACTCCCATCATTAGTAACGGGCCAAATACTAAACCAACAGCAACTTCACCAAGAGCATGGTAAGATAATTGAAAAGGTGGAGCAGAATAAAAAATACTTAAAATAGCAGTAATTAATACTAAATACAAAATAAAGTAACCTCTAAAACTACATATTATTAAACCAATTATTAATGCAAGAACGCATAAAACAATAGAGGCAATTAACAATTGATTCAAATTAATCATGCCAGAGATGATGTAATGACATTTAGTCGTACGAAATCCATATTCCCCCATATTATTACGAACTACATTCCCAAATGCTCTGTAATCAAAATAATCATCAAAAAGATTAACTCCCAAATGAGCTATAATAACTCCTATAATCGACAGTAATCCAAAAAGCAGAGAGAATTCTCTGCTTTTTGCAGCAAAACAAACAGCAACTAAAGATGGGAAAATACTTTGAGGTAACGATCTATAACGAGCATTATTCAACCAAAATCGGATAAAATCCATACATATTAACTATCTTATGAACTTTTGAAATGATAAAGTAAAAAACCACTGTTATTTCTAATAATGAGAAATAACAATTAAACTAACAAAAATATCTTTCAAAACTTGTCTGCTTTAACCAAAAAACAACAATTATCTATAAATTCATTCTTTAAGGAACAAACATCCACAACTTTTCAATACGACTAAAAACAAAAACAACCTAAATTATATAAATTACTATAAAAATTTTAACCATAACTATAACAAAATCATAAAAACATAATATTCACAACTAAATTAACAATCGTTATATAACTACATTTTTATAGAAAATACGAAATAAAACAAAAATACAATTAATAAAATCGTACAGCAACGCATCAATAATTATTCTTCTAACTTAACAAAATAATGACAATAAACTTAATTAAATCTTCTACACTGAACTAAACACGTAACTAAAAGCTAGAAAAAACAACCAACTCACGCATGCTAAAATATCACAATAATCTTTGTATTTAAATTTCATGATATGAGATTAAACATCTCTCCTCTCTTTAGGACGAGCTTCAGAAACAGAAATTGTTCTTCCATCAAATTCACTTCCATTTAATTCAGCAATAGCTTTTCTTGCAGAAGAATCATCTTCCATTTCTACAAATCCATAACCTTTAGATTTGCCTGTTTGACGATCAACAATCACCCTCGCAGAATTAACTGTTCCATATCCTTCAAAAAGCGTCACCAAATCTGAATCACTCAATCTAAAATTTAAACCAGCAATAAAAATATTCATCATTATTAAAAATAAAAATGTAAATAAAATAAATAAATAAATAAATATATGGGGAAAATCGTTATAAATTCTATAAACCATTTAATCTATAAAATCCATTACAAAGGCAACAGCCCCATAACTTAAACTTTAAATAAAAATACAAGTAACAAATATAAAAAACTTAAACTTAGCAAACAAATTATAAAGTATTTTTTATTTAATCAACTCAAGTAAAACACCCGCAATAAGTGTAGAACCAATTAATCCTGCAACATTCGGCCCCATAGCATGCATTAACAAATAATTGCTTGAATCATATTCTAATCCAACCATTTGAGAAATATGAGCCGAATCAGAAACGCCAGAAATACTAGCATTACCAATCAAAGGATTGATTTTATTCTCACTTCTTAAGAATAAATTAAGAAATTTTATACATAGAATACCCATAATAGTAATAATTACAAATGATAAAATTCCAAGGATAAAAATTTTCATAGAATTACATGTTAAAAACTTTGTTGATTTAGTTGAAAATCCTACAGAAATTCCTAATAAAATAACAATTATATTCATTAATGGGCCACGAACAACTTCTGATAAACGACGAGTAACATTTGTTTCTTTTAATAAATTTCCTAAAAACAACATTCCAAACAATGGAAGCCCAGAAGGAACAACAAAACCAGTTAATAAAACTCCAAAAATAGGGAATAATATTTTTTCTGTATGTGAAACTACACGAGGAAGTTTCATACGAATAATTTTTTCTTTTTTCGTAGTAAATAATCGCATAATATGCGGTTGTAATAATGGAATCAACACTATATAAGAATAAGCTGAAATAGCAACAGTTCCAACTAAATCAGGGTCAAGCTTAGATGAAATGAATATTGCAGTAGGTGCATCAGCTACACCAATAATTCCAATAGAACCAGCTTGATGTGGATTAAATCCAACTATCAAAGCTAAAATATAAGAAATAAAAATTCCAAGTTGAGAAACAATTCCAATCAATATTAGTTTTGGATTAGACATAATCGAAGAAAAATCAGTCATTGCTCCAATTCCCAAAAAAATAATAGGTGTATACCAACCATTAGTTATCCCTTGATAAAAAAAATTAAAAACAGAACTTTCTTCATATATTCTGGATTGCAAACTTATATCCAAGAAAGGAATATTTCCAATCAAGATTCCAAATCCAATTGGTATTAGAAATATAGGGGCAAACTCTTTAATAACAGCTAAACAAATAAATGCTAAACCAATAATAATCATAACTATATGACATATACTTATATTTGCAAATTCTGTACATTTACAAAAAGTTTCAAAACTTTTTGGGTGAAAAAATAAATTCATAGTATATCTATATTAACACTATTATCCAATTACTACTAAAACTGCTCCTTCCAACACAGAATTTCCCTTACTAACCTTAACATCTTTTATTACACCATCCTTATCAGCATTAATAATATTTTCCATTTTCATAGCTTCTAAAATTAACAATTTTTGACCTTTTTTTACACTATCACCTACTTCACAAAATATATCAAGTATTGTACCAGGTAAAGGAGAATACAAAGCACTTTCAGTAATTGAAAATCTTGGACGCATAATTGAAGACTCGATCCCTTGTACAGGACGATTAATTGTTATTACATGTTTTTTTGCTGGTTTATTCATTTCTACTTTATAAGTTGTCCCATTTACTTCAACATCTGCAACAACATCTTCTATTCTATTTATAACCACATTATAAACATTTCCATTAATTATATACTTAAAATTTTTCATTCTTTAATTTTAGGTGTTTCTCTTAGTGTATATATTTTTGAACTCCAAGGAGAATAATTCAATGCTTTATTTTTAATTGTAATAATTGTATTTTCTTCATCATGCATTTCAGTGGCTTCATAAATAGCCATAGCAATAGCAGCAAAAACTTCTCCAGAAGGTTGCCCAATATTTTTTACTTCTTCTTTTGTAATCCCAAAAGATTTTATAGCACGACGAGTACTTAAAAATATCGCTATTTCCCCTATAAATTTAAATACAAAATAAAACAAAATAAGAACTCCAAACGCTACAATCATATAAATCAATGTCATTTGAGTAACACAATTGCCATTTACACAAAAATCAAACTCAAAAAATTGCTTTTTGTCTAATTTAATTATATTTCAATAAATTTTTTTAGAAAAAATACACATATTTTTATTAACAGCAATAACAACTGAGATAATCTTAATCTTCAAAAATTAAAAATACTAATTTTATAAATAACCAAAAACTGAAACAGAATCTGAATAAAGATCAAACCTACATTTAATCATTTATTATCTTTAAATAAATTCACATGTATAGTCAAATTATACACTATTCATATTAATTTAAATTGTAAAACTGGACAACTTTGCTTAAAACACACTTTACAGGATTTATTATGGTTATAAAATTTCTATTGACAATTATAACATAAAAATTGAAAAAGTAAGTATGAACTGTTTTTCATATTCATATTAAACCATTAACACAACTAATTATATGTAATTTGTTTTATATTAAACTTCGAAACATATTATACAACCGTCAAATCTAGTTAAAAAAAATTATAACGGCAAATTATCGTGTTTTTTCGCCGGATTAGTTTGTTTTTTTGTAGCTAATTGCTGTAAAGCACGTATTATACGAAATCGTGTATTTCTTGGCTCAATAACATCATCTATATAACCAAATTTAGCTGCATTGTAAGGATTAGCAAAAAATTTTTTATATTCGTCTCCCTTCTTTTTCAATACATCTTCTGGATTTGCTGAATCTCTAGCTTCCTTTGCATAAAGGACCTCTACAGCGCCTGCACTGCCCATTACAGCAATTTCTGCACATGGCCAAGCATAATTCATGTCTCCCCGTAATTGCTTACAACTCATTACAATATGAGCTCCTCCATAAGATTTACGTAAAGTAACAGTTACTTTTGGGACAGTTGCTTCCCCGTATGCATAAAGCAACTTAGCTCCATGAATAATTACTCCTCCGTATTCTTGAGTTGTTCCAGGAAGGAATCCAGGCACATCTACTAATGTTACAATAGGGATATTAAAAGCATCACAAAAACGTACAAAACGAGCAGCTTTTCTAGACGCATTAATATCTAATACACCTGCCAATATTTTTGGTTGATTTGCCACAATGCCAACTGAACGTCCATTAAAATGAGCAAACCCAATAATAATATTACACGCATAATCAGAATGTACCTCCAAAAATTCGCCATTATCCACAATTGAACCTATCACTTCATACATGTCATAAGGCTTACTAGGACTTTCCGGAATAATTTCGTTCAAAATATTTTCTAAACGATCAATAGGATCATCATTTGGAATAATAGGAGGCTCTTCCAAATTATTCTGTGGAAGAAAGCTCAATAATTTACGTATAAGAACAATTCCATCCTCACAACTTTTTACAACAAAATGGGTTACTCCTGAACGACTAGCATGAATATCTGCTCCACCTAATTGCTCCTGTGTTACACTTTCTCCAGTAACAGTTTTAACAACTTTTGGACCAGTCAAAAACATATAACTTGTTCCTTGAGCCATAATTATAAAATCAGTTAAAGCAGGAGAATAAACAGCTCCACCTGCACATGGACCAAGTATAGCAGAAATTTGAGGTATTACACCAGATGCAAGAATATTTCGCTGAAATATTTCTGCATAACCAGCTAAAGCATTAATCCCCTCCTGTATACGAGCTCCTCCTGAATCATTTAATCCAACTATAGGAGCCCCCATTTGCATTGCCAAATCCATCACTTTACAAATTTTCTTTGACATTGTTTCTGAAAGCGAACCACCGATAACTGTAAAATCTTGAGCAAAAATATATATCAAGCGACCAGCAACTGTCCCATATCCAGTTACTACACCATCGCCAAGAAAAATTTTTCCTTTCATACCAAAATTAACACATCTATGCTCTACAAACATATCTAACTCTTCAAAACTGCCTTCATCTACTAACATCATAATTCGTTCACGCGCAGTATATTTTCCTTGTGAATGCTGTTTTTCAATAGCTTTTTCTCCACCTCCCAAACGAGCTTTCGTTCTTAATTCAATAAGCTCCATTACTTTATCTAATTGATTACTCATACAAAAATTTTCAATTTAAAATAGATTGTTGAATCCATAATTCATTAACATTATTAACAAAACATATTTTTTACTTTTATTGACATAATTCTATTAAAATATTATTTGTTGTTTTTGGATGCAAAAAGGCTATTAACAAACCTTCAGCACCACTACGTGGCATTTTATCTATCAATTGAACACCTTTTGATTTCATTTCTGTCAATACATCATTAATATTAGAAACAGAAAAAGCAATATGATGTACTCCTTCCCCCCTTTTTTTAATAAATTTTGCAATAACAGATCCTTCAGAAGATGGTTCCAATAACTCAATTTTTGTATCTCCTATTCTAAAAAAAGCAGTTTTTACTCCTTGATCTGTTATTTCTTCTATATTATAACAATCCAATCCCAATATTTTTTCATAGAAAAAAAGAGCATTTTCAATACTCTTTACAGCAATTCCAATATGTTCAATCCGAGAAATATTCATAAAATATAACAATTGATTTTAGTTACGTAGATTTAAATAGAAATCAACAAATCTACTATTTAATATCAATACTAAAAAATTTAATTAATTTTTTAATTAGTTATTTTGCACTGAAGGATTATAACCAAAATTTATTTTCTAGTAAATTTTATTACACTTTTTGAAGTATCTAATCCCAAAAAAACAAATAATAGAATTGTAAAAGATAACATAGAAGAACCTCCATAACTAAAAAATGGCAAAGGTATACCAACTATAGGCAGTATACCTATAGCCATTCCAATATTAACAACAAAATGAAAAAAAATAATACTTGCAACCGCATATCCATATATACGAGCAAAATCAAATTTTTGTTTTTCTGCTAAATTTATTATACGAGTAATCAAAATAATAAACAAAATCAATACTAAAACAGATCCAATAAATCCAATTTCTTCACCAACTGTACAAAATATAAAATCTGTTTCCTGTTCTGGCACATACTTCAATTGAGTTTGAGTCCCTTTCATATAGCCTTTACCAAAAAAACCTCCTGCACCAATAGCTATCATAGATTGTTTCACATTATACCCAGCCCCAGTTGGATCATTTAACATCCCCAATGCTACTTGAATGCGATTTTTTTGATACGGCTTCAATAATTTTTCAAAAATACAATCAGTAAGATATAAAAAAGATAAGGATCCACATAAAAACGAAATACTGAATAAATAAATAGAAACTCTAACTTTTATAAAAAAAATCAGTAAATAAAAGAAAATAAAAAGAAATAAAAAGAAAATAATCCATTCTACATTGTAACTAGTGAATAAAATTAAAAAAATAGCAACAGACAAAATTACATAGATAAAACAAAATAAATATTTTAAATGTTTCAATTTTTTTTTATGATTATGTATTGAAGAAAAAAAAATGATAAACAAAATAATACTTAGCATTCCTAACAATTTCCCTAAAGAAATATTTGATATTACAACATATGGATAACGTATAATTAAAAAAGAGAGAAAAATAATAAAAATTGTAACAAATACTATCCTAGTAGACATTCCCTCACGGTAAAAAACTAAAAAAAAGGAAAAAAAAACTAAAGCAGACCCTAATTCTTTTTGTAAAACAACTAATAAAGCAGGCAAAAACACAAAGATAGACACATTAAATATATTTTGCTTTTCTGACATGCTAAATTGATATTTACTAATTAACTTTGAAATAACTAAGGCTGTAGAAAATTTAGCAAATTCTACAGGCTGTATTTTCACTCCTCCAAATGTAAGCCACGAATAAGAACCTTTAATTGGTTTTGCAAAAAATATAGTAACTATTAATAGTATTATAGTAACGATATATATAACAAAAGCGAATGTTTCATACCAGTTACGATCTATTGACAACAATAAAAAAGCAATACATAAAGATATAAATATCCAAATTATTTGCAGACCAGGTCGTGTATGAAAAAAGAATGAATTAACATTAACATTAGGACAATAAGATGTTGAGTATACACAAAACCAACCAATTAAAACTAATACTAAATAAACTGTAATTATGCTCCAGTCAAAAATTCTAAATAAATTAGTTTTTTTTAGTAGCATATTTTAGTATAACTAATTTTTTAATGTCATCTTCAATCCATTTGTCAGTATTTGGAATTGTATTTTTAAAATACTTTTGGATCATCAATCTCGCTATTAAAACTGCAGAAGATGACCCATATCCTCCATTTTCGATAAACACAAGAATAACTATTTTCGGAGAATTCATTGGAGCAAACCCCATGAAAATAGAATGATCTTTTTTACTATTTTGTGCAGTACCA
This sequence comes from Candidatus Azobacteroides pseudotrichonymphae, assembly GCA_002091395.1. Lineage (GTDB taxonomy): Bacteria > Bacteroidota > Bacteroidia > Bacteroidales > Azobacteroidaceae > Azobacteroides > Azobacteroides pseudotrichonymphae_A. The sequence continues at coordinate 361,552 of AP017913.1, read as the reverse complement.
GTTTTTCCACACACAGCTATATCAGGAATATTAGCTAAATTACATGTGCCAGATGTTACAGCTAAACGCATTCCTTCTATAATTGGCACATAATATTTTGAATTTATACCTGTGTAGTTGGGATGTAAATACAAACTATTCAACCTACAATTTGATATTTTTTTTGCAATATGAGGAATATAAAAATATCCTCTGTTAGCAATAGAAGCCGCCAAATTACACATTTGAATAGGAGAAAGTGCAATTTCTCCTTGTCCGATAGCAATAGAAATGATTGAAAATGCATTCCAACGTTTTTTATATAATTTATCATAATATTGACTATTTGGTATCATTCCTTTTCTTTCTGACGGAAGATCAACACCTAATTGTTCTCCGAACCCTTGCGCATACATAAAATTTCTCCATTTATCCAACGCATTTTGAATAGTTCCATATTTTTTATTTTCAATCATGTTTTTAAACCCCCAACAAAAATAAGAATTACAGCTTAGTTCAATAGCTGATGTTAAGGTTAAAGGAGATTTATGAATATGACATAACGGATGCCCATTAGCAAGTGGCCATCCATTTCGGCAAGAATATAATGTGCCAGGAGTAATGATTTTCTCTTGCAGAAACACTAATCCTTGTGCCATTTTAAAAATAGAACCAGGTGGATAAATTCCGTTTAAAGCTCTGTTAAACAATGGTTTATATGGATTTTTAGCTAACCTAGAAATAGATTCATAAAGTTGTTTTTCAGAATCTAAAAAAGATAAATCATATGTAGGAGAAGAAAGCATACATAAAATTTCTCCTGTTTTAGGCTCTATCATAATAATTGTTCCTAATTTATTTTTTATCAACTCTTCTCCGTAAGCTTGCAAAGAAATATCAATTGAAAGAGTTACGTCTTTCCCAGGCAATGGAACAATATTATTCTTATGAATTTTTAATTTTTGTCTATGATCAAAATGAGCATTTGAATTTTGTAAAAAAAAATCAAACCCTTTTTTGCCCTTTAAATATTTTTCATACGAACACTCAACACCTGTTTGACCAATATAATCTCCAATTTGATAATTAGGATTATTAGCAATATGTTGCTTAGTTACCTCAGCAACATAACCTATCACATGAGCAGCACATGGATATATATATCTTCTAATAATTTTATTTTCCAGATAAAATCCAGGTAATTTATGTTCATTTTTTCGAAAATTACTACACTCTTGCTCTCCTAATCGATCTAAAAAAATTTTTGAATAATGCTTTGATTTTCTATGAATATTAATGTTGTTTAGTTTTTTTCTACAATCATCCAAACTAATATTTACCACTTTGCATAAAGCAACTGTATCTAAATTATTGACCTCTTCAGTGACTATTCGAAGTTTAGATTCAACTTGATTACAGGCTAGTAAATTATTTTTTCTATCATAAATCATACCACGTGATGGATATTTTATTTTTTTAAAAAACGCATTGCTATCTGCTAAATCTTTATATTTTGTATCTAATATTTGTATCTTAAAAAGTCTAGCGATGTATATAAATAAAACCAAATAAATAACTACAAAAATAGATATCTTTCGAAAAGAAAAACGATTTATAATTTTATTCATCAATCGTGTCAGTCAATAATTTTTATTAAAAACAGTACAAACAATACTGTATGCATCTTAGTTGTTAATTTAAGTACTAATCATTACGTATGATACTTTATATCAATAACAATAAGATAAATATAAAATAAATTTATTTACAGCAAAGCAAACGAAGTTAATCCAATTAAAAAAATAAAAATTTCGTACAAAATTTTCTATCGTATTAAAAATTTAAATTTATTAATATTCTTTAGAGCTACACCAGTTCCTTTCGCGACAGCATGTAAAGGGTCATCAGCAATACGGCAAGGAATATTGATTTTATCATTAAGACGTTTATCTAAACCCCTTAGAAGAGCCCCACCACCAGTAAGATAAATTCCACTACGAACAATATCAGTGTACAATTCAGGAGGAGTGTTTTCTAATGCACTAAGAACCGCCATTTCAATTTTAGAAATTGATTTATCTAAACATTGAGCTATTTCCTTGTAAGAAACAGAAATTTCAATTGGGAGAGCGGTTATACGATTAGGTCCACATACAATATAATCTTCTGGAGGATTTTCTAAATCTACTAAAGCTGATCCAACATTAGTTTTTATTAATTCAGCAGTACGTTCTCCAACTTTTACATTGTGATGCCTTCCCATATATTCTAATATATCGTCAGTTAAATCATCTCCTGCAATACGAATAGATTTATTAGAAACAATACCACCTAAAGAAATAACAGCAATTTCAGTAGTTCCTCCACCTATGTCTACAATCATACTGCCCTCTGCAGCTTCTACGTTCAATCCGATGCCTATAGCCGCTGCCATCGGCTCATAAACCATATATATATCACGCCCACCTGCATGTTCAGCAGAGTCTCTAACTGCACGAATTTCTACTTCTGTACTCCCAGATGGAATACATATTACAACACGTAGAGATGACATGAAGAAGTTGTTTTTGCAATTAGCCATTTTAATCATGCCTTTTATCATTTGCTCTGTAGCGTAAAAGTCAGCAATCACTCCGTCACGCAACGGACGTACAGTCTTTATATCACTATGTGTTTTTCCTTGCATTTTTTGTGCTTCAGATCCAATTGCCAAAAGCTTTCCAGTGCGCCCATCAAAAGCAACTACTGATGGTTCATCAACTACAATTTTGTCGTTATGAATAACGACAGTATTTGCTGTCCCTAAATCTATCGCTATTTCTTTTGTAAGTGAAAATAAATTAAACAACATAATCAAAAATTTAATGCCTAAAATGACGGATGCCAGTGAATACCATTGATACCTCAAATCGATTACAATATTTTATAGACGAATTATCATTTATTGATCCACCTGGTTGTATAATTGCTTTAATTCCAGCTTTACTAGCAATTTTTACACAATCATGGAAAGGAAAAAAAGCATCAGAAGCCATTACTGAACCGTTTAAATCAAAATGAAAATCATTAGCTTTTCTAATTGCATGCCTCAAAGCATCAACACGAGAAGTTTGACCCACTCCGCTAGCATAAAGTTGCTTATTTTTTGCCAATACAATTGCGTTAGACTTAGTATGCTTAACCAATTTATTAGCAAACAACAAATCTTCAATTTCTTCTTTGGAAGGAACTATTGAGGTGACTACTTTCAAGTCATTTTCTGTTTGAATATTCATATCTTTATCTTGTAACAAAACACCATTAAATATGGAACGAAATTGCACAGTAATTTTTGAATTCTGTTTTTGAACCAGTATAATACGATTTTTCTTTTGTTTCAAAATTTCCAAAGCCTTACTTTCATAAGATGGAGCAATTATCACTTCAAAATAAATTTTATCAATTTCTGTTGCAACAAATTTATCAATTTGTCTATTACAAATTAAAATTCCTCCAAAAGCCGAAATAGGATCTCCACTTAAAGCAGCTTGCCAAGCATCTAATAATGAAAAACGAGAAGCAACACCGCAGGCATTGTTATGTTTTAATATGGCAAACGTTAACTCATTAAATTCAGAAATTAAATCAATCGCAGCATCGATATCTAATAAATTATTGTATGAAACTTCTTTTCCATGTAATTTATCAATTATACTATCTAAATCTCCATAAAAACCCCCATTTTGATGGGGATTTTCTCCATATCGAAGTGTCTTTGTACTATTATATGCCTTTCTAAAATATGTATTTTTACTTTCATCAAAGTAATCGAAAATAGCTGAATCATATTCAGACGAAACAGCAAAAGCTTCTTTAGCAAACCATTTTCTTTCTTCGATACTAGAACATGCTCCTTGCTTATTAAGCAATTTAATTAGTGTTGTATATTGAAATTTAGATGCAACAACAACTACATCTTGAAAATTTTTAGCGGCTGCCCTAATGAGAGATATTCCACCTATGTCTATTTTTTCAATTATTTCTTGTTCTTGTGCATCTAACGTTATAACCGTTTGAAAAGGATATAAATCTACTATAACTAAATCTATTTCTGGAATATTATATTTATGCATTTGTTCTATATCTTCATCATCATTACGACGAGCAAGTATCCCACCAAACACTTTTGGATGTAAAGTTTTTACGCGACCACCAAGTATAGAAGGATAACCAGTTAAATTCTCCACAGAAAAACAAGGTATCCCTAATGAAGCTATAAAAATTTGTGTTCCGCTGGTAGAATACAGTCTAACACCTTCTTCATTTAACTTTATTAGAATCTCATCTAGTCCATCCTTATTGTATGTAGAAATAAAAGCATTTCTAATTTTTTTAACAACAGACATAACACTTTAATTTAAAATAACATAACTTTTTATGAATTTAGTAAAAAAATTCTTTTTCTGAGATTTAGTTCAATAATATTTTCATAATTCATTTAAATCATGATTTTTTAAAATATTCAACTTATCAATTAAAATCAATGTATGAACGAAAAAATACTAGTCACTGGAGGAAGTGGATATCTAGGTTCACATACTACAGTAGAATTACAAAATGCAGGATATGAAGTGATCATAGTAGATGACTTATCAAATTCCAGTATAGAAATAATAAACAAAATAAAAAAAATCACAGGTGTTTATCCAATATTTGAAAAAGTTGATTGTACCAACTTGGATTTTTTAGAAAAAATTTTGAAAAAACATTCTGAAATTAAAGGGCTCATTCATTTTGCAGCTAAAAAAAACATAAATGAATCAATGTGCAATCCATTACTATACTACAAAAATAATCTTATTTCATTGATTAATATCCTAGATCTAATGACTAAATATGATATAAAAGGAATCGTATTCTCATCTTCTTGTACTATTTATGGACAACCTAAGAAATCCCCTGTAGACGAAATGAGCACTATTCAATCGGCTTTGTCTCCATATGGCAATACAAAACAAATTGGAGAAGAAATCATTCGTGATAGCATTATGGCAGGAGCTCCATACAAATGCATTATTTTACGGTATTTTAACCCAATAGGTGCACACTGGTCGGCAGAAATAGGAGAATTGGCAAACAGTAATTCACAAAGTCTAGTACAATTTATCATTCAAACAGCTATAGGAATAAGAAGTAAATTATTCGTTTTTGGAAATGACTATGATACCCCTGATGGATCTTGTATTCGTGACTATATTCATGTAATGGATTTAGCTAAAGCACATGTAATGTCAATAAAAAGGATGCTAGATAATCAATCTGATTCGCAATTAGAATATTTCAATTTAGGGACAGGAAATGGAACATCTGTATTAGAAATGATCAATATTTTTGAAAAATCTATTGGCATAAAAATTCCTTACAAAATCGTTGATCGACGTAAAGGTGATGTTGATCAAATTTGGGCAAATCCAATTCGGGCTAATAAAATTTTAGGATGGACTACAAAAGAAAAAATCGAAGATGCACTTAAATCAGCCTGGAAATGGCAAATAAAACAGAAACATTTCTAATACTCCAAAATTTTTATTATCCTTCACGATGCATTTTGAACACATTTGACATGATTTATATAAAAATTCCAATTTTTATGCACAATTAAAACAGGTTATCATTACTTAAATTTTTAGTCAAAACAATTAGTCCAAAATGATTATCAAAAAATTAAAAGAATACATAAATCAATACAGTATCAATATTTTTCAATTACATACATATATTTTCATTAAATTTGTATTTTTAAATGTTCAAAATAGCAAAATTTTTATTTTTTTCTAAAAAATATAATGTTCGTAATAGAATGGTTATCATTTGTTATTTCAGTTCCATTTACAACAGTTGTGTCAATATTAACATTTGTATAACGAGAAGGAACTACTAAAGTATTCCCAAAAGCAAAATCTGCGTTTTGCAAATACAATTTAAAATTTTTATACACACAATCTTTTATTGCAAATAAACGATAAATACCAGGAGCTAGATTTTTAATTTGAAAATACCCATTATCATTTGTTCTTGAAACACGTAAAAAATCAATTTTTCTAAAATCCATATCTGATAAATCAGAACGAATTCCAACTATAGCATTAGCTACTGGTTTAAGTGTTTCAACATTCAACACACGTCCTAAAATTATCAATGAATCCACTATATCACCGGTAGAAAAAACAAAATTGAAATTTTCTAATACATTTTCTTCGTTACAATCTACAATACAATTATTAAAATTAAAAGTATAAGTCATGTCTCTAATTAAAGTATCTTTCAATTCTATTATGATTTTACTACCTATTGCTTTAATTGTGGGATCTATTTTTTGATGTGGAGAAACAACTATATCATTAAGAGAATTTTTAAGAAAAATATATTTATCAAAAAATAAAGTAATTTGTTTTTTATTGAAATGAGTTGTGTTTGGCGGAGGTATGCTTCTGATGAATTTAGGAGGTTCCGTATCAATCATCCCTCCTGAAGGGCCACTTTCCATACTAGCACATCCGCATAAAGCAAAAATGATCAAAAAATTTAAAAGCAAATTAGTTAAAAATCCACAACAAGTACACATCATAAAGCAACTAAATATTATAGATTATATATCAATCTTGGTTTAATTTTTTTGTACAGTATTTTACAAAAATATTCATTATTTAAAATAAAACTTTAAATACTTAACATAGCTTTTCATAAAAAATTTTTACAAATTTGCAATTTGTTTTAGAATGTAGTACGATTATAATTCATTCATCGCTTAGAAAATTCAAACAAGCAAATTGACAGGCACATAAAATCAAATGAACTGTGATTATGGTTAACAGTAATTTTGAAATTAGATACTTTTGAAAGTACATCAACAGACAATGTCTAAAAATATTTATAAAAAACAAAAAACATAATAAACATTTTTTGTTTTTTATAAATACAAAACGTATATTTGAACCGTTATAGCTATTTCTAAGTCGTTAAATTCTGTAATAATTAAACTTTCTTTATAGTCGACCTTTATTATGTCAAACTTAAGATTTGAAGCAGTAAAAGAAGCTTTTAAAAAAAAAGCAGTGAAAGTTTCAGCTCCTTCTCCAGTAACATCCAATTACTATGGGAAATACGTGTTTTCTAAGGATCGAATGGCTCAATTTCTTTCTAGAGAAACATTAAGAAAACTCACAAATGTAATTGAAAAAGGGGCAACTTTAAATCGTAATCTGGCAGATCATGTAGCAGCAGGGATGAAAAGGTGGGCAATTGAAATGGGCGCAACTCATTATACGCATTGGTTTCAACCATTAACAGAAGGCACAGCTCAAAAACATGATTCATTTATTGAATACTCAGAAGGTCCTGGTAGTTGCATAATTGAAGAATTTTCCGGAAAATTATTAGCTCAGCAGGAACCTGACGCTTCTTCTTTTCCAAGTGGAGGAATTCGCAATACGTTTGAAGCACGAGGATATACGGCGTGGGACCCTTCTTCTCCAGCGTTTGTAATTGACGATACACTATGCATACCAACTGTTTTTATTTCGTATACTGGCGAAGCTTTAGATTACAAGACACCTTTATTAAAATCTTTAAATGCAATAGATAAAGCAGCTACAGAAGTTTGTCAATATTTTAATCCTAGTGTTAGGAAAGTGTTTTCATATTTAGGATGGGAACAAGAATATTTTTTAATAGATGACGGCTTGTACGCTACTCGCCCAGATCTAGTTTTGACAGGACGCACTTTGATAGGACGCGAATCAGCAAAAAATCAACAATTAGAAGATCATTATTTTGGTTCTATCCCAACACGAGTTCAAGCATATATGCAAGATTTAGAATTTGAAGGATATAAATATAGTATTCCTTTGAAAACTAGGCATAATGAAGTTGCTCCTAACCAATTTGAATTAGCTCCTATTTTTGGAGAAACAAATTTGGCAGTTGATCAAAACTTACTAATTATGTCTATTATGAAAAAAGTTGCTCGTCGTCATGGGTTTCGTTTACTTTTACATGAAAAGCCATTTGCAGGCATTAATGGATCTGGAAAACATAGCAACTGGTCATTAGGAACGGATACTGGTATTGGACTTTTAACTCCTGGAAAGACTTCAGAAGAAAACTTGCAATTTATTACATTTGTTGCAAACGTTTTGTTAGCAGTATACAAACATAACGCCCTGTTAAAAGCATCTGTCATGACAGCTCAAAACATTCATCGTCTTGGAGCTAATGAAGCCCCTCCAGCCATTATTTCAATATTTTTAGGCAGTCAAATTTCGTCATTGCTAAGTAAATTAGAAAACAGTAATGACTATGAAGATATTATTGTATTGGATCCAAAACAAGAAATTAAGCTGGGCATTTCTAAAATTCCAGAAGTATGTTTGGATAATACTGATCGGAATAGAACTTCCCCATTTGCTTTTACTGGCAATCGATTCGAATTTCGCGCAGTAGGGTCATCAGCAAACTGTTCTTCAGCTATGATTGTTTTAAATTCTATTGTTGCATCACAACTTATTAAATTCAAAGAAGCAGTTGATAAAAAAATTGCATCCGGACTAACCAAACATAAGGCTATATTCAATGTGCTAAAAACATATGTTAAAGAATCTAAGCCAATCTGTTTTGATGGAAACGGTTATAGTGACGCATGGAAAGTAGAAGCAAAAAAACGTGGATTAGACGATGAAACAAACGTACCTGTTATCTACGATTCGTATATAAAACCAGAATCTATTGCATTATTTAAAAGCGTAAATGTATTTAATGAAAAGGAATTACATGCTCGCAATGAAGTAAAGTGGGAAATTTATACTAAAAAAATTCAAATTGAAGCTCGCGTACTGGGAGATTTAGTGATGAACCAAATTATCCCGGTTGCAACAAAATATCAGTCTACTTTACTTGAAAATGTTCTAACGACAGATCAAATTTTTGATAAAGAAAAAGCTTCTAGACTTTCAGCACACAATATGAATGTGATAGAGGAGATTTCCGAGAGAATTACTATTATTAAGTCAAAAATTGCAGATCTGATCAGTATAAGGAAAAAAGCAAATATAATAAAAGGAGAAAGAGAGAAAGCAATTGAGTATCACAATAAGGTAATGCCATTTTTTAATGATATCCGCTATCATGTTGATAAATTAGAACTACTGATCGACGATGAATTGTGGACATTACCTAAATATCGCGAGTTACTATTCATAAGGTAACTCTTGTTTTATTTATGAAAAATAGTATATTTGATAATTCACTGCATGAAATTTGTAACTAAAAAGTGTTTTTTAATTGGAGTGTTTTACTATTAAGGTCAATCTTTTCCAAAAATTTGTTTTAATACTTTGCTAAGTAATAGTTATAATTTTGAGAAAATTACGAAAGAGAAAAGCTTACACAATCATAACAAATGTATACAATTGTAGAAATTCAAGGAAAGCAATTTAAAGTTGAAAAAAATCAGAAATTATATGTTTACCGTCTTAACGGTGTGAAAGGTTCTTCTGTAGTTTTTGATAAAGTACTCCTAATAAACGATAATGATGTTATTAAAATTGGAACTCCAGTAATAAATGGGGTTAAAGTAAAAGCAAGAATTCTACAACCTTTAGTAAAAGGAAATAAAATATTAGTTTTTCATAAAAAACGAAGAAAAGGATATCGCAAGTTAAATGGTCATCGTCAACAATTCTCTCAAATCATAATCAAAGATATTTTAATTAGTTAATACTATAATTATTATAAATAATGGCACATAAAAAAGGAGTTGGTAGTTCAAAAAATGGAAGAGAATCCCACAGTAAAAGATTGGGTGTTAAAATTTTCGGAGGAGAAGTTTGTAAAGCAGGAAGTATATTGGTTAGGCAAAGGGGAACTCGTCATCATCCTGGAAATAATGTAGGCATTGGCAGAGATCATACTTTATACGCCCTTATCGAAGGCAAAGTTGTTTTTAAGAAAAAACAAAACAATAGGTCCTATGTTTCTATAGAATTAGTTACGTAAAACTAATTTTTGATGCCATTAATTCGTTTTAAAATACACAGTATGCTTACACTAAAAACTATTACAGATGAAACACAAACAGTAATAAATAAATTAAAAAAAAAAAATTTTCATAACAATGATATTATTATAGAAGTAATTGAAACTAACAAAAAACTCAAATTTGATAAAAACTTGTTAGATAAAAATTTTTCTAAGTTAAAAACACTTTCAAAAATTACCAGACAATTAATAACAATTGGAGAGAAAAAAAAATTAGAATTAATTCTTAAACAAGTAGTTTCTATAAAGAAACACTCTAAACAATTAGAATTTCAAATAAAAAAAGCAGAGTGTAAGCTAACAGAGTTACTTTATCAAATTCCAAATCTTCCATCAGAACAAGTGCCAGAGGGGAAACATTCAAAAGATAATATAATTGAAAAGAGTGGTGGACATATCCCTTCATTGTCTTCAGGTTCATTACCACATTGGGAGTTAGTCAAAAAATATAATCTAATTGATTTTGAACTAGGGGCTAAAATCACTGGAAGTGGATTCCCAGTATATAAACAAAAAGGGGCTCAGTTACAACGAGCTTTAGTCAATTTTTTTCTAGATAGTGCTCGTGAAGCTAATTACGTAGAAATTCAACCGCCTTACATGATAAATATGGATTCCGCGTATAAAACAGGACAGTTACCAGATAAAAGTAATCAAATGTATTGTACAACAGATGGGCTTTATTTAATACCAACATCTGAAGTCCCATTAACAAATATTTATCAAAATATAATTTTAGATGAAAAGGATTTGCCAATTAAAAATACAGCTTACTCTGCTTGTTTTCGCAGGGAAGCTGGTTCATACGGGAAAAATGTGCGTGGACTGAATCGTTTACATCAATTTGATAAAGTAGAAATTATCCACATTGATACTCAAGAACATTCTTATAAATCTTTACAAGAAATGTTAAATTATATACAGAATATAATAGAAAAACTTGAATTGCCATGGCGTATTTTACGACTTTGTGGAGGTGATATGAGTTTTGCTTCTGCTTTAACTTTTGATTTTGAAGTGTATTCAGCAGCACAAAAACAATGGTTAGAAGTTAGTTCAGTTTCTAATTTTGAGAGTTACCAAGCTAATAGATTAAAATGTCGCTATCGTGGAAAAGATAAAAAAATACACTTGTGCCATACACTAAATGGAAGTGCTCTAGCATTACCAAGAATTGTTGCTGCTATAATAGAAAATAACCAAACTAAAAAAGGAATTCAAATTCCTAAAGTATTAATTCCTTATACTAGATTTGATTCAATATCTTAGAAAGATTAACGTACTTAAATGGTTATACAATAAAAATCTGCAGTTTAATAAAAAATTTTCATTGCTAAAAATAGAAAAATACAAAATTAACGGAATTCATATTCCATGAAATACAATGACTTCTCATGCATTAAAATGATTTATTATAAACAATATTGCAACTATACATGTTTATAATAATTTAAAAATTACACTAATAAAATTATTATTATTGTTACACCACAATTATAAATAACATCACAAAAAAACAAATAACAAATAATAACTTTTGATATCAACTAAATAAATTTTATTTTGTAACTTTGCGAGTGTTGTGAATCTGTACCTATTTTAAATTCTAAACATTGAATACACAATACTGTTCTTGAAAACAATCTTTTACCGCATATAATTTTTTATAAAAAACACTTAACACAGATTAAAACTAAAGAATTAAATTCTTATTATAATATACATTGTATTCTGTAATTGTTTTTATATATTTTTATAAAACTAATAAAAAATTATTTGCATGGGACTATATATATATGGAAACACATATTTACATAATTAAAAAGTGTTATTTTTACTATGAAAATACATAAGGAGGGACATAGCATTATCATTAATGTCTTTTTCCTTTTAATATTGTTGAATATAGGATATTATTTACTTAATTCTATATCATTCCATATATACATCAATTTATTTATTCATATAGGTTCTATTTGCATTTTTTTTATCATAGTTAATTTTTTTAGAAGTCCAACTCGTATATTTATAGGTGATTCTGAAAATATTATTGTATCTCCAGCAGACGGGAAAATCTTAGATATTAAAAAAATTTTTGAACATGAATTTTCAGAAAAAAAAATACAAATTTCCATATTTATGGGGCTTAGTGATGTACACGTTAACTGGATTCCAATAAATGGGAAAATAATACAATACAAACATAAAAATGGGAAATATAAAGCTGCTTACCTCCCTAAATCTAGTATATACAATGAACGCTCAACAATAGTGATAGAAACTCATAATGGAGAACATATATTGATACGGCAAATTGCCGGAGCATTAGCAAAACGAATTGTTACATATGTTAAAATTAATCAAAAATGTCAAATTAATGATCAATTAGGATTTATCAAATTTGGATCACGTGTAGATCTACTTTTACCTCTGACTGCTAAAATATTAGTAAATATTGATCAAAAAGTAATAGGGAACTCTACTATTATTGCATATTTGAAATAAATAACTTTCAATTAGAAAATATGTGTATAATTAATTAAAATTATTTTAAATCCACATCTAGTAGCTAATTATTCAGATACAAAACATATTTATGATTTTATCACCCAAAAAGAGTAAAAATTTTTTTTAAATAAAAAAAAATACAACTAAGTATACAAATATCACAATATTTGTATACTTAGTTTCTGTTTGAGTCCAACATATCACTTAATCTTTCTATATTAGATTTTGTAATGGCAATTCTCCCAGATCTAATAAATTGAAAAACACCTATTTGTGCACTCAATTCTGAAAATAAAGCTTGTGTTTCATCATAGTGCCCAGTTTTTTCTAATACAGTCCAAACTTCGGTCATATCTAATATCCTAATATTATATTTTCGAACAATATCTTCAGTAGATTTTAAAATTAATAAATTAGGTGTAGAAACTTTATATAGAGCAATTTCTTGAAAAATAAGATCTTTATCTGTATTGTAATAAGTTTTTAGTATATCAACTCGTTTATCAATTTGTTTTGTTATATTTTCTATAATCTCTTCATCTGCAAATGTAGTAATTGTAAACTTATGTATACCTTTCAATGCAGATGTAGAAACAGATAGCGTCTCTATATTTAATCCACGTCTGGTAAAAATAATAGCTACTTGATTTAATAAACCGACAGTATTTTCTGAAAATATAGTAATTGTGTAAAGTATTTTATTTTTCATTTCCTAGTAATATATTTGTTATACAAGAACCAACAGGGATCATTGGATAAACCATAGTTTCTTGTAATAATTTAGTTTCTAGTAAATAAGGTCCTTTTCTTTCTAACATTTCATGAATAGTTACATCCAATTCTTCTCTTTTTGAAACTGATTTACCAGGAATACCATAAGCAGCAGCTATTTGAACAAAATTAGGATTATCCATATTAGTTTCAGAATAACGTTCTTTAAAAAATAATTTTTGCCATTGACGAACCATGCCTAAACAATTATTATTCAATAAAATAATTTTTACGTCAATATTTGACTGCATAATTGTTCCTAACTCTTGAATAGTCATTTGAAATCCACCATCACCTACAAAAAGACAAATTGTACGATTAGGAGCAGCAAACTTCGCACCTATAGCCGCTGGTAAACCAAATCCCATTGTTCCTAATCCTCCTGAAGTGACTAAACTGCGTGTTTGTTTATATTTAAAATAACGAATACCAATGATCTGATTTTGACCAACATCAGTTACAAGCACTGCATTTCCTTCAGTAGCTTCTGATACCTTATGTACAACTTCTCCCATTTTCAGAGGACCAACTTGTGGTTCAATTTCTTTTTTTATAACTGCTTTTATCTCTTGTTTTAATAAAGATTTAAATGTATTTCTCCAATTAGTATGTAGTGCCTTTGTTAAAAGTTTTATTAATGCAGGAAGTGTCTTTTTTACATCACCTAAAATAGCAATATCAACTTTAACATTTTTATTAATTTCTGAAGGATCTATATCAAAATGTATAATTTTAGCTTGCTTTGCATATGTATTCAAATTTCCTGTTACACGATCATCAAATCTCATTCCAATAGCAATCAACACATCGCACTCATTAGTTTTCAAATTTGCAGCAATATTACCATGCATTCCAAGCATACCGACGTTTAGTGGCTCATTACTTGGCAAAGCAGAAAGGCCAAGCATAGTGGTAGCGGCAGGAATATCACTATACTTTAAAAAATTTAACAACTCTTTTTCAGCATTCCCTAAAATTACACCCTGACCTACTAAAGCAAAAGGCTTTTTCGACAAATTAATAAGATCAGCTGCAGATTGCAAACTGATTTTATTTAATTTTGGGACTGGAACATAAGAACGAATACTATTAACATCTACTGGATTGTAAAAAATTTGTTCTGTTTGTGCATTTTTAGTAATATCCAATACAACTGGACCTGGACGTCCTGTTTTGGCAATATAAAAAGCACGAGATATAGCCCAAGTGATTTCATTAGCATTACGTATTTGGTATGTCCACTTAGTAATAGGTTGAGTAATACCTATAACATCTATCTCTTGAAAAGCATCAGTGCCTAATAAATCAGAAGAAACTTGACCAGAAATAACAACTATTGGAGTAGAATCTATCATTGCATCAGCAATGCCTGTAATTGTGTTTGCAATGCCAGGGCCTGAAGTAACTATCACAACTCCTATTTTACCAGAAACTCGAGCATAACCTTGTGCTGCATGAATAGCACCTTGTTCATGACGAACAAGAATATGTGAAAGTTCATTTTTATAACTATATAAAGCATCATAAATAGTAATAGCTTGTCCTCCTGGGTAACCAAATACTATATTCATCCCTTTATTCAAAAGAGATTCTACTAAAACATAAGACCCAGATAGTAATTTAGTTGATTTATAATTTGTTAACATTAATAATTATTTTAATTCAAATATCGGCAACAAAAACATAACGTACATACTTCATTTTAAAGTAATTATATTTTAACTTAATTAAAAATTAAATACATACATCAAGCTATTTTTTAAAAATTTTTCATCCAAGTTCAAAATTTTTCCCTAAATATTTTTCTCTAACTATAGAGTCGGTTGCTAATTCGCTGGCAGTCCCTTGAAATAAAATTTTACTTTCAAATAGAAGATACGCCCGATCAGTAATGCTAAGAGTTTCACGAACATTATGATCAGTAATTAATACACCTATATTTTTATCTTTAAGTACTTTTATAATTCGATGAATATCCTGTACTGCAATTGGATCTATACCAGCGAATGGTTCATCAAGCATAATAAATTTAGGCTCAATAGCTAAACATCGAGCAATTTCTGTTCTTCTTCTCTCTCCACCTGATAATTGATCTCCATTATTTTTACGTATTTTCTCTAGTCCAAACTCTGAAATCAAAGATTCTAATTTTTCTTTTTGATATGCATACAATTTATTTGTCATTTCTAATACACAACGAATATTATCTTCTACTGACATCTTACGAAAGATAGAAGCTTCTTGTGATAAATACGTTACACCATTTCTAGCTCGCTTGTAAACTGGAAAGCACGTTATTTCCTTTTTATCAAGAAATATTTTCCCTTCATTTGGCACTGTTAATCCTGCCGCCATATGAAAAGTTGTAGTCTTCCCAGCACCATTAGGTCCAAGCAATCCTACTATTTCTCCTTGTTTCACATTGATAGAAACATTATCTACAACCGTTCTATTACCATATTTTTTTACTAAGCTTTCTGTACGAAATACTGCTCTATTCATGAACAAAATCAAAATTTGAAGCGAAAATAGTTATAATTACTAATAATAATTGTTATATACACATATTTTAAATAATCGAATTGTTATAAAATTATTTAAATATTCTTTTGTTATTAAACAAATTTTTCCTAAATCTTAGACCTTTTCTATAAAAACTACAAACTTTTACAAAAAGGACATTACAAAACTTTAATTCTCCAATTTATTAGATTTTTAATCTATCTGCAACACACTACTGTATGCTAATTTTGGAATAAAAAATTTTTTATATGTGAATTATAACGTATTAATTTTTCATTTGTTAATTTATAAATTGTCATCTTTGTTTGTATTTATACACACTTACTTTGCAATAATTCAATTTCTGAATTCAAAAAAACTATTTAATCCCTTAATATCAAATTTATTAAATAATGATTCTTATATAAGAATCATTATTTAATAAATCGATTACAAAATCTTGTCAAGATAAAAGAATTAATCGATTATTTTAATAGCTCAACTGGAATATTTTAAAGAAATACAACAACCAATTAATTAAGTTTTTGTTATTCTCTTCATTTTACATCACATATATGCTCTAAAAATTAATGATTTATAAAAACATTAACCTTACAAAAAAACTTTAATAAATAAACTGATCTCCTTCAAAAAATACAAATTTCATAATTTGTGATATAAAAATCAATGAATTAAAACAGTAATGTTCACAACTTTAAAAAATATTAATAAATATCATATAAATAATATATTTTCTATAAAAAGCATTTTTAATTACACTAATTACAAATAGAATCTAGTATTTTTATTCTAATAAATATATTTGTGAATATTATGAATTATATCGATTCACTTAGTTAAGTGGGTACATTAAATAATATCTGTTATCTATGAAACAATATTTAGATTTAATAAATAAAGTTCTTACTGAAGGAATTAAAAAAAATGATCGTACCGGAACTGGAACAATTAGTTTATTTGGTTATCAAATGAGATTTCACCTCAAAGATGGATTTCCGTTACTAACTACAAAAAAAATATATTTAAGATCAGTTATATATGAATTACTTTGGTTTTTAAAAGGAGAAACAAATATTAAATATTTAAACGAACATAATATTCAAATATGGAATAAATGGGCAAATGAACATGGAGATTTAGGCCCGATTTATGGACATCAATGGCGTGCTTGGGATGGTCATATTGATCAAATTAAAAAAATTATAGATACAATTTTAAATGATCCAAATTCTCGTCGTATAATTGTTAGTGCATGGAATGTAGCAGAACTTTCAGAAATGAATCTGCCGCCATGTCATTGTTTGTTTCAATTTTATGTATCAAATAATATATTATCGCTACAATTATATCAAAGAAGTGCTGATCTTTTTTTAGGACTTCCATTTAATATAGCATCTTATAGTTTATTATTAAAAATGATAGCACAGGTAACAGGGCTCTTAGAAGGGGATTTTATTCACACTTTAGGTGACGTGCATATTTATGCCAATCATATAGAACAAGTAAAACTACAGTTGTCTAGAAAACCTCGCCAACTGCCTTATGTAAAAATTAACCCAAAAATTAAAAACATTTTTAATTTTCAATACGAAGATTTCAAACTTATTGGATATAATCCGCATCCACATATTAAGGGAGAAATATCTGTATAATTAATTTATGATATTATCTATAATTGCATCTTTAGGTGAAAATAATGAAAATGGGAAAAAAAATAACTTAATATGCTATTTGCCTAAAGATTTAAAACATTTTAGAGAAATAACATTAGGACACACAATAATTATGGGAAGAAAAACATTCTATTCTTTGCCTAACGGACCACTTTTTGGTAGAAGAAATATTATAATTAGTAGAAATCAAAATTTGAAAATAAAAAATGCTGAGATTTATACTTCATTAGAAACTGCTCTATCAATCTTATCAGAATTAGGAGAAATTTTTATTATTGGAGGAAATCAAATTTATAAACAAACATTACCAATTGCAAATTGTCTTTACTTAACAAAAATTCATTCTACTTTCCCAGAAGCAGATTCATTTTTCCCAACAATAAATTATAAAGAATGGCGTGAAGTAAAACATGAAAAACACCCTATTGATGAAAAAACCCCTTATCCAATTTCATTCTTAAAATACGAAAGAATAATAAACTAACTCTTAGATTTTTATCAGAATTTTGCAGCTAAATGATATTTTTATTTTTAATTTTTTTTAAAAAAATATTTTTTACATCAACTAATTTGTACTTATTCTTGTCTAATACAATACTCCCTTTTGATATGTATTTTATATCATCAAAAATTTTAAAATCTTCAACTGTTTTTTCTTTATTCCAAATAAGAAAAGACCTTTTCATATAAATTGCTAAAAGATTAATTATACGATCTTTTCGTGCGCCTTCTACATATTTAGCAACCTCACAAATCATTTTTTCAACATTTTTCCCATAATATTTATAAGTAATATGACTTTGTAAATAAGGCAATTTCAACGGTTTAATATATAAATCATCTTTCTTTATTACTTCATATGGATAATCAATATCTAATAAAAAATCTGACATAATTGCTAAATGATCCCATAAAATATGTTTAAAATTATTTACATTTCGAAAATGCGGAAACATATTACCCATAATATTAACAATGTTATTTGCATATTTTTCTCTAATCACCTTTTCTTTAATAGAAACGCAATAATTAACCATATTTTGAATATTTCTTCCATATTCAGGTAAATTCAAAGGCTTTTTCTTAGTATTATATACCATAGATGATATCATGACCAAATCATATATATTACCATGTTAACTGTATTTAGAATACATACAGTAAAAACTTTCATATTCAATTGCAATTTACACAAAAATCAAAAACTTTTAAATTAATTGACAAAACACTTAAACAGATTGATCTAAAGTACTACAAACAATACTAACATAGAAAATAACGTAACAATATTTGTAGCTAATTATTAACAATTTTTTTACCAAAAACATCTACATCAAAACTACGAGTTAGTAACTATAATAACATGAATATACTAAAAGATTTTTATTAAAACATATTTTTTGATTAATATCAATATACTGTTAAAAAGAAAAATATTGTTGTTTAACCTAAAAACCATTTTTATATACTACATATATTTGTATTTGAATTTATTTATTCATTATTTTAATTTTTCTAGAAAAATATTGTAACACAAAATATTACTATACATACACTTTACTAGTATTTCATACTATCTTTAAATATTATGATTTAACGTCAAAAATAATATCATTGGACGCTATTTTTAGTGTAATTTATATTGTTATAAAACATCAATAACATGATATAGCTTTAATTGATAGTGTCAAATAAGCTACTATATACGTATCAATAGTTAAAGATATTAAACGAATATACTTCTATTAAAGAACTAAATATTTTTTGTCTTAATTCAAAAATTTAATTACTAAATACAAATAAATTTTATATTTTAATATCAAAATATTGTTTTTATGACTAAAAACTCATAAATTTCGTGGTTATTAGAAATATTATTTCTACCAGATTTGGCTAATCTTTCAAGAATTATTTTTTCTGCCATAAAAACCATGAGAAACCAATAAATTGATAGGAACTTATTCACTTACAATATGCTTATAATTTTTTACTACAATGTCTGAATTGAGTATTCAAAATATAAATGTCTACTTAAAAAAAGTAAAGATTAACAATTAGGAGTCTAATAATTAGACATAAAAAATTTTTATGTCTAATTATTTTACATTGTTTAGTTTGATTTTTAAAAAATGCACATCATTATAATTGCTGATTTTATATTATTATTTGAATGTTAATAATTGTGGAAGATGTTGTTACACATGTATCATAATTAATAGTAATCTAAAAGCATAAATAAAAACGAATTAATTTATTTTGTTTGTATATATCAACAATAAAATGTATAAAAACAGCTAAGATCTGAACACAAACATACATAATATTTTATAAAAAAAATTTTTGAAATATTATTAAGCGGTTGTGACGTAATTGGTAGCCGTCTCAGACTTAGAATCTGAGGCCTAAAAGGCGTGAGGGTTCGAGTCCCTCCAACCGCACAAAATTAATAAACAAGATATTGTTTATTACAAAACTATTAAATAGTAACAATTGATAAATATAAATTGTTTTATTATACACAACATCAGATTACTAAATTGATATAACTATAAAATACTTTGTTTAAAATTTCTATGAATTTTAAAAGTAAGAATTAGTTTATACCAATTTTTGTACAAAATTTCAAGTTTTTAAATTATTATTTATAAAATAGAAATTTAAAAACTTTATTATATATTTTAATTCTATCCATGATAATTATTCTATTTTATAACATATAATTAAAACAAAAGGGTAATTAAATTAAAATTAAATAGCATACTATCATAGTATGCTCCACTAAAGTAAAATTTTATCAAAAAACAAAACTATACAAAAGTTTAATATGAATATTAAAAATATGATACAATATTATAGAAAATAAAATGGTTAAAAAACTCAATAAAACCTTTTTAATATAAAATTAAAAACACCGAATACTCAATTTATAATAACCTGCAACATAATTAATATTTTTTTGGAAATCTATTTCAAGATATTTAATAGTTATAGGATATCAATTTTAAAATTGAACAAAATTTGTAACGCCAATTTTTATTTTTACTATTTAGTAGACTAAATAATATTTAACAATAATTTATGCTATCGTTTATTTAAAATCGTCATGTATAATAACTTCTTGAAACTCAAAATAGATTTTCAAATCTAAAATATTTTATATGCTTTCAAACTTTTCTTTCTTTATAAAATAATACACTACATGATAAGTATAAATAACATTAATTTTAATTCTAAATATTGCATAATAAATTATTATATGACTAAATACACTTAGTATTGTTTATTTATTTTCTCAAAATATGCATTACAATATTTTACTCTGTTCATATTTAATAATGTTGGAAACATTTATAACACATTACTCAATAAATTTTATTGATCTTTCTTTAAAAACAGCACTAATACAAAAACAAAATAATATTCGACAAATATTAATTTTTTCTCAATATTGAGGACACAACACAATAATTTTAAAAAATTAGTAAAAACTTCTTATTTTTTAATTACTAACATTTCATTAACTCAAAATATATTTTACCAATGCATTATACCGTCACAAATTTATTGTTTCTTAATTATTTTTATTATTGAACACAAATTTTACTAACTACATACTAATTTTTTCTAAAATTTATAATCAAAAATCTAAATTTTTAGCAAAAAATTAATCATATATGATAAATAGCAAATATTAATAAAAAATAATATTTATAACATTATTTGACGATAATATATTTTTTATTTCTTTTATTTTGTCATTAGTTAGAAAAAGCTAAAAAATTTTAAATTTTAGTATGCATCATTCTAAACTAAATGGAACATTTTCATGTTAATTATAAGTTCAACTATATTTATGAAATAATACACTAAAATTTAAATTAATATTGCTATTGTAATTGTTTTATAGTTTTGCTACTTATAAAAGTAGTAGTAATTAATTATAATTTTATTTTTGCTCACATATATCTTCATGATAAATAAAATTCACATTTTTACAAAAAAAATTAAAAATGATAATGACTATTCGTTCAAACAAAATCTATATTTGGGTATATATTTTAATTTTTAGTAAAAAACTTCGTATTTAAAATATTAAACTCATTACAAATCAGGAAATATATGTTTCGGATTTATGAAACAATTTTTGATTGAAAAGCATATTTATAAGTACTTAGCATAACTTAACTAATCCTTTCATATTAATATAAATGTTTATTATTATTATTATTATTATTATAGCTAGACATAACCTTATTCTTATATAAACTTTATAATTAATAACTTCAATTCATTAATTATTCAATTAACAACATGCTTTTTAAAATTAAAATTATATTACTAAACATAATACTAGAATTAAATTTTTAGCTTTTTTTAAAAACTTATGGATTCTATATATAAACTTTTAAAAGAACGTATTCTCATTCTTGATGGTGGAATGGGAAGTATAATACAAAGTTATGATCTCAAAGATACTGATTACCGCGGTAAACACTTTACAAATTTACAAAACGAAATATATGGAAATGGCGATGTATTGTGTATTACTCGTCCTGACATTGTACAATCTATACACAGAGCCTATTTAGAAGCTGGAGCTGATATTATAGAAACTAATTCCATGAACATGACAACCATATCAATGGCTGATTACGGAATAGAAAGTTATGTTGAAACCTTGAATAAAGCTGCTGCTACTATAGCTAAAGAAATGGCTGAAAAGTATACGAAACTCACCCCAAATAAACCTCGTTTTGTAGCTGGTTCAATTGGTCCTACAAATAAAGCTCTTTCTATTTCACCTGATGTAAATAATCCAAATGTTAGGGATATCACTTTTGATGATCTTTACAACTCTTATTGTACACAAATTGCCGCTTTAATCTTCGGCGGAGTAGATCTATTACTTATTGAAACTGCTTTTGACACACTAAATGTTAAAGCTGCTTTAATGGCGGCAGAAAATGAAATGAAAATCGCAAATAAAAAACTCCCACTTATGGTCTCATATACATTGGCAGGAAACAGTGGCCGTATTCTTTCTGGACAAACTTTAGAAGCTGCTTTTGCATCAATTTCACATATAGATTTATTAAGTATTGGGTTGAATTGTTCTTTTGGTGCAAAATCTATGAAGCCATTTCTTAAAAAATTAGGACAAATAGCACATTGTTATATAAGTGCTTATCCTAACGCAGGATTACCAAATGCTCTAGGAGAATATGACGAAAGTCCCAAAATGATGGCAGATCAGGTTTATGAATACATAAACGAAAGTTTAGTAAATATTATCGGTGGTTGCTGTGGAACAACACCAGAACATATTAGCGCAATCGCTAATTTAGTTAAAAAATGCAAAAAACCTATACGTACACCTTTTATTAAAAATTATGAATTAACACTTTCTGGACTAGAAACTTTACAGATTTCTACTACAAATTCGAATTGTAAAAAACCAAATAAAAATCCAAATTTTATCATTATCGGAGAATGCTGTAACGTTGCTGGAAGTCGAAAATTCTTGCGATTAATCCAAGAAAAAAAATATGAAGAAGCCTTAAAAATTGCACGCAATCAAGTGGAAAATAATGCAAAAATATTAGATATTAATGTGGATGATAGCTTATTGAATAGTGCTCACGAAATAACTACTTTTTTAAATTTTATAACTTCAGATCCAATTACTGCATCAGTACCTATCATGATAGATAGTTCAGATTGGAATGTCATAGAAACAGCATTAAAATGCTTACAAGGAAAATCTATTGTTAATTCCATTAGTTTAAAAAATGGAGAGAATGATTTTCTAAACAAAGCAAAAAAAATAAAATTCTATGGAGCAGCAGTTGTTGCTATGGCTTTTGATGAAAAAGGACAAGCAGTTGATTTCGACAGAAAAATAACTATTTGTGAACGCATGTATAAATTATTAACAAATGGAATTGGATTTCAACCATCAGATATTATATTCGATCCAAATATATTAGCAATTGCTACAGGATTGGAAGTAGATTGTAATTATACTACAGATTTTATTAGAACAATTAAATGGATAAAAAAATATTTGCCTTTTGCTAAAGTGTCTGGAGGAATAAGTAATTTATCTTTTTCTTTTCGTAATAACAACTATTTAAGGGAAGCCATTCATTCTGTATTCATTTCTCATGCAATTAATGCAGGAATGGACATGGGAATTCTAAATCCAAACAGAAATTTTGATTTAAAAGATATTCCATTATCATTAATCAAATTAATTGAAAATATGTTATTTAATTGTTCTCAATCTACAGTAGAAAATTTGATAAAATATATACAAAAAAAAACAATTTCGCCTAGTAAAAAAGAAAATAAAAATGAATGGCGAACTTTTTCTGTAATAGAACGACTAAAATATTCTATTATTAATGGCATTGACGATTTTTTAAAAACAGACCTGCAAGAAGCTATAAAAATATTTCCACAGGTAATAAATATTATAGATCAACCTTTAATGGACGGAATAAATACGGTAAGTGACCTATTCAGTGAGGGCAAAATATTTTTACCACAGTTAGTAAAAACAGCCCGTATAATGAAAAAAGCAGTAACTATTTTACAACCTTATATTATTGAAAATAAAAAAAATGTATTTAATAAATCAGGTAAAATATTATTTGCCACAGTTAAAGGTGATGTACATGACATTGGAAAAAATATTGTATGTGCAATTTTATCTTGTAATAATTATGAAGTTATAGATGCAGGAATAATGGTCCCATCTGAAGAAATTATTAGAAAGGCAAAAAAATATCAAGTAGATATAATAGCATTGAGTGGATTAATTACCCCAAGTTTAAAAGAAATGTCAGTAGTTGCCTCTGAAATGGAAAAGGCTGGATTGTCTATCCCATTATTAATTGGTGGAGCAACCACTTCTAAACTGCATACTGCTTTAAAGATTGCTCCGTTATACAATGGAGCAGTTGTTCATGTTACAGATGCTTCAAAAGCAGTTTTAACTGTTAATAAATTATTACATTCATCAAATAAAAATAATTACATAAAAGAAATAAAAGATACATATAGTTTTTTACGACAAAATGCAAACAATTCAAATGAACTTGTTCCATTTGATTATGCCAGAAAACATTCATTAAAAATAAATCATGCAGAATATAATACTCCTAAACCAATAATAGAAGGAACAAAAATTTTGAATTTTATTCAAATAAAAAATATTCTACCATACATTAACTGGGGAGCTTTTCTGACAACATGGAAATTCCCAATACAATATGCATTCCCTATACTAGTGGAAAACCAAGTACAAGTAGATCAGCAAAATAAATTAACAAAAGCAATTCATCTAATAAATGAAGCGAAAAAATTATTATCTACGTTGATCAAAAGTGATCCACAAATGATTCGTGCAATTATTGGATTTTACCCTGTAAAAGTAAAAAACGAATCATTAATAATAAAAAATAGAAACATTCCTTTACTGAGACAACAAAAAAAAAGAGAAGATAATATTTATAAATCTTTGGTTGATTTCATTAATCCTATTGGTGATTATATAGGTTTTTTTGTTGTAACAGCAGGATCGAATATCAATTCTTCAGAAAATACATACAAAAGTATGTTAGAACAAATTTTACGAAATCACATGGCAGAAGCAGCTGCTGAATATTTGCATGAAAAAGTTCGTAAAAAATATTGGGGATATGCTCCAAATGAATCTTTCCATCCAAAAGAATTATTAAAAATTCCATACCAAGGAATCCGTCCAGCATCAGGTTATGCAGCCAATCCGGACATTTCGTTTAATTTTATTATAGACGACTTACTAAAAATGTGGAAAATAGGAGTAAAACTAACGCCTAATGGAGCAATTTGCCCTACTGCATCTATTGCTGGCATGTATATAGCTCACCCAAAAGCAAAATATTTTCATATTGGAGAAATAGATAGTATTCAATTGTCTTACTATGCAAAAAAAAAAAACATCTCTGTAGATGAAGCTAAAAAATGGCTTGGTGGATGTACAGTTAAAATAAATTAAACATGATTGATTTTATTAAGGGGGAAATTATTGAAATAACACCTACTTCTGTAGTAATTGAAACTGGTAACATAGGATATATGCTTGCTATTTCATTAAATACATATTCTTCACTCAGTAAAAGTAATAGTTGCAAACTATATGTTTATGAACATATAAAAGAAGACACACACCAGCTTTTTGGATTTATAAATAAACAAGAAAGACAGTTATTCATCTATCTTATTTCAGTATCAGGTATAGGTTCATGTACTGCACGCATGATTTTATCATCTTTATCAGTTTATGAATTAAAAAAAATTATTTTTTCTAGTGATGTGTCAGCATTAAAAGCAATAAAAGGTATCGGGAATAAAACAGCAGAAAGAATTAT
Source organism: Candidatus Azobacteroides pseudotrichonymphae (assembly GCA_002091395.1). Lineage (GTDB taxonomy): Bacteria > Bacteroidota > Bacteroidia > Bacteroidales > Azobacteroidaceae > Azobacteroides > Azobacteroides pseudotrichonymphae_A. Next base: position 335,610 of record AP017913.1, on the reverse strand, counting down.
TGTTGATTTAAAAGATAAAATAACATTGGTTAATGAACAAAATCACCTGGATCCAACCAATCATAATAACACCACTTCAGACAATATTCTTAATGAAGTTGTTTCTGCATTAGTTACATTAGGATTTAGTCAAAGAACTTCAAAACAAGCAGCTAGTAAAATTATGAACAATAATTCTAATCTTACTGCAGAACAAATTATTAAAAGTGCTTTAAAATTTCTGTAATTTTTAAGTAATTAATCCAATGTTCAATAATTTTTTTTATAAAAATCTAATGCCTCATCAATTTTTTTCATATCAATACTCTTGTCAATAACAATTTCCCCAACTGATTTTAACAATGTAAAATTTATATTTCCTGATACATTTTTTTTGTCATGTCTCATAAATTCATGTAATAGACGATAATGAGAACAATCAAAATTAAATTCACCATAATGATTTTTAACAAAAGAGATAATTTTCATCAAATATTTTTCACTAAATCCAAATAGAATAAAAGACAAATACAATTCACAAATCATTCCCCAAGCGATTGCATAACCATGAGGGATGAATTTTAGCATTTTATATGATAAACTTTCAAATGCATGTCCAAATGTATGTCCAAAATTTAAAGCCTTACGATTTTTTTTTTCTTTAGGATCTTCCATAACAATTTTTTCTTTCACCAATATTGATTTGAATAGTAAACTATTCAATTTTTTATAATCTAGATTATTTATATTAAAGCAAAGAACTTCTTCTAATGCTTCAGAACTATCTAACAAAGCATGCTTTATCATTTCTGAAAATCCAGACAAAAAATTAATATTATTTAATGTTTTGAAAAAATTAGAATCAATTAATACTGCAATAGCTTGAGTAAAAGTTCCTATTTCATTTTTTAATCCATTTGCATTTATCCCTGTCTTACCTCCTATAGCAGCATCTACTGCTCCCAATAACGTGGTTGGAATATTAATAAATGAAATTCCACGTTTAAAAGTAGAAGAAGCAAATCCGCCGATATCTGTAATCATACCACCTCCTAAATTAATTAATATAGACTTTCGTGTGGCATTTTTTTTACTTAGAAATTTCCAAATTTTCAACAAATACGTAATAGTCTTGCTACCATCTCCATCTGGAATAACTATTTTTTTAGCTAATTTTATTTCTGGAATTAGTTCTATTAATGGGAAACAAAACTTTCGTGTGTTTTTGTCCATCAAGACAAACAAATTATCAAAACTTAAAGTCTTTAATAATAAAGCTAACTCTTTTTCTATTGTTGTACAACGAATAATCTGCTGTCTCATTAGCATTACCCTCAAAATTTTTATGTTATAACAACAAATTATAATCTTTTTGTTGCTTTTGCTCAATTCTAAAAAATGAAGCTATTGCTCTTGCAGTAGTTTGAAATTGTGCAGACGTAAACCGTTTTTTAGGATTACTAAAATAAATATCAGATTCTTTAGAAATTGGAATCAAGTGAATGTGAGCATGTGGAACTTCTAATCCAATAACTGTTAACCCAACTCTTTTACAATCTATTACTTTTTCTATAGCCCTAGACACTTTTTTTGCAAAAACTATCATATAAGCAAGAGTCATATCATCCAAATCAAAGATATAATCTTTTTCCTTTTTTGAAACAACCAAAACATGACCTTTAGTTAGTGGATTAATATCCAAAAAAGCATAAAATCTAACATCTTCTGCTACTTTGTAAGAAAAAATACTACCTTCTATAATTTTTGTAAAAATTGTACTCATACTGAAATATTTACTATTTCAAATAAAACAATTCCTGATGGCACTTTAATTTCTGCAATTTCACCAACTTTTTTCCCAATTAAACCACGCCCAATTGGAGTGTTAACAGATATCTTCCCAATTTTTAAATTAATTTCTGCATCTGAAACAAGAGTGTAAATTACAATCTGATTATCCTTAATATTGCGTAACGTAACCTTATTTAGTATTTGTACAGAATCAGTTTGAACGTTGTCTCTATCTATTAAACGAGAATTAGCAATCAAAAATCTCAATTGAACAATTTTTGATTCAAGCATATTTTGTGCCTCTCTAGCTGCATCATATTCAGCATTTTCAGATAAATCTCCTTTTTCTCTAGCTTCTGATATTTGCTTCACAACCAATGGTCTTTCTTTAGATTCTAAATATTCCACTTCTTTAATAAGGTTGTCATACCCTTCCTTTGTAATATAATTTACATTCATAAATAATGAAACTTTTCTTATAAAAATAAAAAATTCAGACTCCAACACTCAATCAAAACTACAGTCAAACTATCACAACAAGCAACCTAAAGATAAAAATCTTTTATATAAATAGCAAATTCAAAATATTTTTATCCGTTTTATTAAAGTATAGAAATAAATACACACAATAAGTAAAAATATGCAGATAAAAACAACAAAATTATACAATTCACGTTAGGATACTATAGCAATTAGTGTTCTATTCTTTTTTTTATATCTTGAATAAATAAAGTACAAACAAGACTACTATATTTTAAATAATTTTAAAAACACTTACAATTTTAGTTTGCTTAAATATATACCAACGCAACGAATTTTAAAAATTAATTATTTATTATGCAATAATAAAATATAAAATACAATTTTTAGTAAAAATGTATTTTACTAAAAAAATAAATAAAATTACGTTTTCTGTCTAAAGATGTTTCTTTGGACAGAAAATATATATATATATATTATTTCATTTAAAATGATTCATTAAATACTACTTAAAAAGTAATTGAAAATCAGCGTACAAAATTTAAACTAAAAAATAAAATATAACAAAATATTACATGATAATATTAACATCACTCAAAAAAAATAAAACACTACAATTTAAAGACGCAAAATTATTAAAAACTTTATAATACCACGTATTATTAACAGAGTTACATAATTTTTTAATAAAACATATGGATGTTTTGTAGTTAAACTGAATAATTAGTTTTTATAAAAACTAATCAAAAACTAAAAAGACTCGATAATTAACTCTCAAAAATGGGAATTAATGACAAACTAACAAAATAAAAAACAATAAACAACTATAACAAATTACTAAACAAAAAATACAAAAGTAGTTACTATGCACTTTTCGTAACATCTATTTATTTATTTATTTTTTAACTTCACATAGAATCTCTCTAAATATTTTTGGATGATTCATTGCAAAATCAGCAAGCACTTTACGATTAATTTCAATGTTTTTTTTACGTAAAATACCCATTAATTTTGAATAAGACAACCCATCTAAACGAGATGCAGCATTAATACGTTGAATCCATAAGGAACGGAAACTTCGTTTTTTATTTCTTCTATCTCGGAAAGCATATGTTAATCCTTTTTCCAAAGTATTTTTTGCAACAGTCCATACATTTTTTCTCGCTCCATAGTACCCTTTCGTCAATTTAAGAATTCTTTTCCTTTTAGCCCTTGAAGCCGCATGATTAACTGATCTAGACATGATATTTTGCTAAAATAATAATTATTAATTGTGAATTTTTCTAAACTATTTTTTCGTTAATAAAACTATTTCATTCCTAACAATTCCTTTACGCTATTAACATTAGATCGATTAAGAATAGAAAAGTGTGTTAATCTTCTTTTTTGTTTTTTATTCTTTTTCGTAAGAAGATGACTTTTGTAAGCATGTTTTCTTTTAATTTTACCATTTCCTGTGACAATAAATCTTTTTTTTGCACCGGAATTTGTTTTCATTTTTGGCATTTATATTATTTTTTTGATTTTATCCATAACAAATCTTTAGCTAACTATGATTAAACAATTATATAATTTTTATTACTTTTTACACATACCTCAATTTCATTTTTTTAATTTTGATCTCTTAGGAGAAAATATAATAATCATTTTTTTTCCTTCTAAAGTAGGCATTTGTTCGACTTTCCCATAATTTTCTAAATCATGAGAAAGTCGAAATAACAACGCTTCCCCTTGTTCTTTAAAAAGAATAGAACGTCCTTTAAAAAACACGTAAGCTCTAACCTTATCTCCTCCTTCAAGAAAATTCTTAGCATGTTTTAATTTAAAATTATAATCATGTTCATTAGTCTGCGGACCAAAACGTATTTCTTTTACAACAACCCTAGCTAATTTGGATTTTTGTTCCTTTTGATGTTTTTTTTGTTGATAAATAAATTTTTGATAATTAAATATTTTACAAACAGGAGGAACAGCATTTGGTGAAATTTCGATCAAATCCAACTCTAATTTATTTGCCATCCTCAATGCTTCTAAAATAGAATAAATTCCTTGTGTAACGTTTTCACCAACAATACGAACTTCATTTGCTCGAATTTCTTCATTAATCTTATAACGAACTTTTATACTATTTTTCAACATTCAAATTGTAATACAAATTATATTTCACTATTATATTTTATTTGTTTTTCTAATTCATTATTGAAATCACCAACAAAATTAGTGACTTCTACAACCCCTACATTACCTACTCCATGTTTTCTTACAGAAACAACTAATTTACTATTGTTTTCTTCTTTCTTCCCTACAATTAATAAATAAGGAATTTTTCTTAATTCATTATTACGTATTTTCTTACCAATTTTTTCATTACTATTATCAACAACAACCCGAATATTTTGACTATAAAGTTTTTTAGCAATTTTTTCTGCATATTGATTATATTTTTCACTAACAGGTATAATAACTACTTGGGATGGAACTAACCATAATGGAAATTTTCCTCCACTATGTTCAATCAATATCGCAACAAAACGTTCTATAGAACCAAACAGTGCTCGATGAATCATCACAGGCCGATGTTTTTGATTATCATTTCCAATATATTCCAATTCAAACCGTTCAGGTAGATTATAATCTACCTGAATAGTTCCCAATTGCCATTTTCTACCTAAAGAATCTTTTATTAAAAAATCAAGCTTCGGACCATAAAAAGCAGCTTCTCCCAATTTTATTTCAGCTTTAATTTTTTTCTCTTGACAAACTTCAAGAATTGCCATTTCAGCATTTTTCCAATTTTCTTCTGACCCAATATATTTTAATTTATCATTGGGATTTCGCAAAGAAATTTGAGTTTCATAATTATTAAAATTTAAAGCATGCAAAACAACATGCACAATATTTATTACTTTAACAAATTCTTCTTTTATTTGTTCTGGAGAACAAAAAATATGCGCATCATCCTGCGTAAACCCTCTTACACGAGTCAATCCATGCAATTCACCACTCTGTTCATAACGATAAACTGTTCCAAATTCTGCTAAGCGAATAGGCAATTCTTTATATGAACGCAAAAAAGCTTTATAAATTTCACAATGATGAGGACAATTCATTGGTCTGAGTAAAAATTCTTCACCTTCTTCTGGAGTATTAATTGGCTTGAAAGAATTTTCTCCATATTTAGCATAATGCCCTGAGATTTCATACAACATTTTATTACCAATATGAGGTGTTATTACTTGTTGATAATTATATTTTTGTTGTATTTTTTTTAAAAAATCTTCTAATTTTAACCGTAATTGTGTTCCTTTAGGAAGCCACAAAGGAAGTCCTTGCCCAACTTTAGAAGAAAATGTAAACAATTCCATTTCCTTACCAATTCTACGATGATCTCTCTTTTTTACTTCATCTATTAAAGCAAAATATTCATTCAATTCTTTATCACTTGGAAAAGAAACTCCATAAATACGAGTTAATTGCTTTTGCTTTTTATCTTTATTCCAATAGGCACCTGCGACAGCAGTTAATTTAAACGATCTAATATAGGATGTATTTGGCAAATGTGGCCCCAAACATAAATCAATAAAATCACCCTGAGTATAAATAACAATTTCACAGTTTTCTAATTTATTAATTAATTCAACCTTATAGATTTCACCTCTTTCTTTAAACAATTTTAATGCATTTTGTTTAGTAATATTTCTACGACAAATTGGTATTTTCTTACGTGCTAATTCCCGCATTTTATTTTCAATAAATACAAAATCAGCATCTTTAATAACAAATTTATCCCCTAAATCAACATCATAATAAAATCCATTTTCAATAGCTGGACCTGTACCAAATCTAATGTTAGGGTAAAGACTATGTAAAGCCCCTGCTAATAAATGTGCTGATGAATGCCAATAAGTATGTTTCCCCTCAATATCTTTCCATTTATAAAATCTAACACTTGAATCATTATAAATAGGACGCAATAAATCCCACATTTTGCCATTAACACTTGCTGAAAAAACTTCTTTCGCCAAGCAAGTATCAATACTTTCAGCTATTTGCATTGGTGTTACCCCATTAGGATAGTCACGTACAGAAGTAGAAGATAATGCTATTTTCATCATCAAAACACAAATTATACAAATATAATTAATTGTTCCAAAAAATCTATTTCACAACCTTATTATATAGAAAAATAGCAATAATAACATAAATAACATTAGGAATCCAAACAGAAATTAAAGGGCTAACTAACCCAGATACAGAAAAAGAAGATGATATTTGAATAAATAATATATAGGAAAAACTTAATAATAATCCAATACCTATATTCATTCCAATGCCTTCTTTTATCTTTTGAGAAGAAAGAGAAACCCCAATAATAGTAAGAATAAAAGATGTCAATATCATAGCATACCTTTTGTAGTATTCTATTTCAAAAAATTGCATATTCCCAACTCCTCGTCTTTTACTTCTTTTTATATAAGTTTTCAACTTAGGAGTAATCATTTTGTCATAATCAGAAGAAGTTATTGCAAAATCTGACGGAATAATCTCTAATATTGTATCAATTGATTTCCCAATTGAAATTCTTTCTTTCATGCCTATGAAATCACGTATCATATAATCTCTCAATGTCCAATGATATCCTTCCTTCCAAACAATTTGTTGTGAGATTACACGAGAAACAAGATCTTTGCCATTAAATTTTTCTAGTGAAAATCTGTATCCAGTACTAGTTGCTGGATCAAAATATTCGAAATGAGCAATTACATCAGGTTTTATTTCCAGTTGAATATTACTTAAATAAGTAGTATTCTTATCAGATATATAAAAATCACAAAAATTGATTCGTTTAATATTTGACAAAGGTATAACATAACTACTAAATAAAAAACTGATCGAAGCTATCATAGCTGCAGATATCATATACGGTAACATTAACCGCCCAAAACTAATTCCACTTGAAAGTATAGCTATAATTTCAGAATTGTAAGTCAATTTACAAGTAAAAAATATAACAGATATAAAAACAAACAACGGACTAAGTAACCCAGCAATATATGGAATAAAATTTAAATAATAATCTAAAATAATTTTACGCACCGGCACAGCAGCATCCACAAATCTATCTAATTTTTCATTAAAATCAAATATTACTACGATAACAATAATTATACTAATTGAAAAAAAATAAGTACAAATAAATTTACGAAAAATGTACAAATCTATAATTTTCGGGAATTTTCGTTCATTCATTTTTGTTTTCCGAGTAATTTATCATACATTTCATTATTGTTCATTATTTCAATAGCTTTTTTTAAAGCATCATTTTTATCATTAATGATTTTATAATATCCATTCATACCCCAAATATTACGAGCTATCAATGCTTTGATTTTAAGCTTTATTAAAAATTTTGACTTTTTAAATTGTTTTATCATATACTCAGTCGATAGTAAATCTAAAATTATTTTTTTTTTATTTTTTACTCTATTACTACCATTAAATGAGTTATAACTTAAAAAATTTTTATTATTTAGCATTTCAAATTTTTCTTTTTGAAATTTCTCAAATAAACTATTCAATAAAGTATTAGATACATTAAACTGTGATTTATATGTATTAATATTATAGTTTTTACGAATAAAATTTCTATATTTATCAATGTAATCTGCTATACATTCATTGAAACTTTTTGAGGTAAATATGTAATTGTATATATCTGCATGTTGACTTGTGTCAGCAGAAATTGAACAATCAGGCATAATCCCACCGCCACCATACACTACTCTTTTGTTTAGTAATGTACTATATTTCACCAAATTATCGAAGTAGGTACTATCTAAATGCGATCTCCGTATAGAATTATAATAATTAATTGAATCTTTATTACAAAATTTTCTATTGTCATATTTTTTTTGAATGAAACGTCCTGTTGGTGTATAGTAACGTGCTGTAGTCAATTTTATCATTGAACCATCTAAAAAAAATACTGGACATTGCACTAATCCTTTTCCAAAAGATTTCCTTCCAACAATAACTGCACGATCCCAATCTTGCAAAGCCCCAGCAACAATTTCACTAGATGATGCTGTAGTTTCATTTATAAGCACAATAATCTTTCCATTCAAAAAACTGCCATCAATTTGTGTATAAATATTTTTTTGTTTTTGATGAAATCCTTTAGTATAAACAATTAAATCATTCTTCTTCAAAAATTGACTAGCGATATCTATCGCAGATTGTAAATATCCACCTCCATTATCTTGTAAATCTAAAATTAAGTTTTTTAATCCATTCAATTGTAAATTTTTTAAAATAATCTTGAATTCATTATATGTTGTAGATGCAAAACTGGTTAGTTTTACATAACCAGTTTTTTTATTAATCATATAAAAAGCATCTAAACTAGAAATTGGAACTTTATCACGAATAATTTTAAATGTAATTGGGTCACAATTATTGATGCGCATAATTTTCAAATTAATAGTTGGACTATTATGGCATCGCATTTGTCTAGCAACATTTACATCTTTCATTTCAGAAATTAAAGTATCATTTATTGCAATAATACGATCCCCAGCCATAATACCTACTTTCTCAGATGGAGATCCATGAATAACTTGAACAACATACAAACTATTAACTAATGGACTAAACTGTATACCTATTCCATCAAAATTTCCTTGTAAAAAGTTATTCATATCTTTAGCTTCTTCTGAATTCATGTAATTAGAATAAGGATCGAGTTTTTGAAATAAAGAACTAATAACATTTTCAATTAATTTGCCACTATCAATTGTATCTACATATAAATTTTCAATAGATTTAATAATTGTATTTAATTTTTGTATAGTAAAGTCTCTAGACACTTTACTATACTTATAAGAACAAGAAATAAAGTAAAAAACAAAAAAACATGAAATAAATCTATTTTTCATTTTTAATTTTAACTACAACATTGGAACAAATTCAGATACATCTTTCCCATAAGTTAATAATTCTCTTACAATAGTAGAACTAATATGTGTATGTTCAGGTTCAGTAAATAAAACAAACGTCTCAATTCCAGATATTTTTCTATTAATATCTGCTATATTTTTTTCATATTCAAAATCATAAACAGAACGAATACCGCGTAGGATAAATTGTGCTCCAACTGATTTAGCAAAATCTACAGTTAAACAATCATAATACTTTACTTCTATTCTAGAATTTTTTCTAAAAAGTTTAGTTATAATTTCTATACGCTGATTCAAAGGAAAGAACGTTTTTTTGTTCAAATTTATTCCAATAGCTATAATAATTTCATCAACTAATTGTAATCCACGTTTTACTAAGGATAAATGACCAATTGTGAACGGATCAAACGTCCCTGTAAAAACAGCAATTTTCTTCATAAAAAAGAATTTATTCAATATTAGGCTTTACTATTTTACCATTTTCATAAATATAAAAACCTTTCTCACTATGCATTCCTAATTGTTGTGTTCTATAAAGTCTCCACAAAAGAGACGAAGGTTTGTATTTTTTATCTCCATACTCATCAAACATACTTTCCATAAGCGGAACTATTTTTTCTATACCAATTGTGTCAGCCATTTTAAAAATTCCAATTCTCATTCCGTAAACAATTTCTGTCAAATAATCTATATTTTTCATAGAAGAAGCATTTTCTAGAACCATCTGACATGCCTCGTTTAGCAAAACAACCATTAAGCGTAAACTAACCAACCCATTACTCTCACTTACTTCAATTATTTTATAATTTATCAATTTTGCAAATAAAAGTATTTTATTGTACACTTCTTCAGAAGTATACATGCCTTTTACAACTTCTAATATACGTGCATCAGCATGAGCAATAGGGAAATGAAAACTTACACAACGCCCTTTATGTATTAATTCAGAAGCAAGTTCGCTAATAATGACAGTTGTAGCATTAGTTGCAATAATAGCATCAGCACGAACAACCTGTTCTATTTTTTTAAAAGCATCTTTTCGTAATTCAGTACTTCTTTTACCAGTCTCATCATCATAACGAATACACTCTATAACAAAATCACAATCCTTTAAATCAGTATAATTTATAGAACCTTTAATTCTTCCTAGTATAGTTCGTTTTTCCGTTTCTGTTAATCCCCAATTCTCTATTTTATTATCTAATTCATCGCTAATTTTTCTAAAAGCAAAATCAACTCTTTTTTTGCTAACCTCTACGAAAACAACTTCTAACCCTGAAGATGATGTCAAACAAATAATATTTCTACCGTCTCTACCAGCACCAACCACTCCTATTTTAGAAAAAAGAGATTTTCTCTTTTTTTTTTTGAAAAGACTAAAAGACTCGATTGAGCCAACTAAAACTTTTGACATAAATTTAAATTTTAAAAAATCTTTTTACAAAACTATTTATTTGTAACTTGATTCGCACAAATAGCTATCATATTATATATATCTTCTACTGAACAGCCACGCGAAAGGTCATTAATAGGAGCATTTATACCTTGTAAAATTGGTCCTATAGCCTGAAACTCTCCTAATCGCTGTAACAATTTATAAGCAATATTACCACATTCTAAATTAGGAAATATTAGTACATTAGCTTTACCAGCCACTAAACTTCCAGGAGCTTTATATTCCCCAATAAAAGGTACTAAAGCAGCATCTGCTTGTAATTCTCCATCAATTGTTAATTCAGGAGCAAGTGATTTCGCAATATTGGTAGCTTCTATTATTTTATCCACTAACTCATGCGAAGCACTTCCTTTAGTAGAAAAACTTAATAAAGCAACATATGGATCTACCCCTACAAGAGCTTTTGCAGTCATAGCTGTAGAAATTGCTATTTCTGCTAACTCTTTTGCTGTTGGGTTAGGTACTACAGCACAATCTGCAAAAACTAACACTTTATCAGATTTATATTTTTTATTTTGCATGGACATTAAAAATGCTCCAGAAACAACACTAACACCATGAGTGGTTTTAACTATTTGCAAAGCTGGGCGCAAAACATCACTTGTGAAATTTCTCGCTCCAGCAATTTCTCCATCAGCATCACCATTTTTAATCATTAAACAACCTAAGTATAATGGATTTTCTACCAATTTTTGTGCTAATTCAATAGTCATCCCATTATTTTTTCTTAATCTTATCAGCAAAGAAATATAGGTATTCTTCTTTTCATTTTGATTTGGATCTACAATTTTTGCGCGAACTATATTTTGCAAATTATACTTATCAGCTATAAACTTGATCTCATTTATATCTCCAAGTAAAATTATATCAGCAATTCCATCTGCAATCGCCTTATCTGCAGCATGTAGCGTACGTTTTTCAGTGCCTTCTGGTAAGACAATTCTTTGTTTTTTACTTCTAGCTTTAGCTAGAATTTGGCGCATCAAATTCATAATATCACGTCATTTTAAAACTAAAATAACAAAAACAATTATATTAAAAATATTACAAAAAACTATTAATAGACTTAGTTGAAAATATTGATATAAAAAATCATTCAATTAGTAACAAATCATTTAACATTTTTCATATTTTATATTATGTAAAATAACTAAAAAACTTATTCATTAATTAATAATAATAATTTATATATAGATTTACCTATGTATGCTTTTAAATATTACTTAAAAATTCTACGACAATTGGACAATGATCAGACATTTCTACTTCTTGCAAAATTTTTGCAGATTTTAATCTACTTTTTAAATTATTTGTGATAATATGATAATCTATGCGCCATCCTAAATTTTTAATTCTCGCGTTGAAACGATAGCTCCACCAAGTATACTGATTTATTTCTTTATTAAATTCACGAAATGAATCTACAAAACCACACTGAATAAATTGCTCAAACCATTCCCTTTCTTCTGGCAAAAATCCAGAAACTCCAATATGTCGTTCCGGATGATTAATATCTATACTTTGTCTACAAATATTATAATCTCCACAAATTAAAAGATAAGAGCGTTCAAATTGTAAATTTAGTATGTAAGTTATAAATGCATTCAAAAAGTTCATCTTGATCGTCTGTCTTACTATTCCTGATGATCCTGAAGGAACATATACACATATTATTGTCAAATCACCAAAATCAGCACGAATAACTCTCCCTTCATTATCAAATAATGAATCATTTATTCCAAAAGAATAAATATTTGGATATTTTTTACTAAATATTGCGACTCCACTATACCCTTTTTTTTGTGCAGAATAAATTAATTGACAATTATAACCTAAAATTCTAAATGACGTAGTGTCTATCTGATTAAAACATGCTTTTATTTCTTGCATACAAAGTATATCTGGATTTTCTTTATAAATCCATTCAAACAATCCTTTATTTATAGCAGATCGTATACCATTTACATTAAATGATATTATTTTCATAATCATTCTAAATAAGTATATCCGTATAGTCCTGAACGATAATTAAATAAAAATTCACTTCCTTCTTCCTCTGTTACTTTCCCTTTTTTTATCGATTCCATTACCAATTTTTCAACCATAGCTATCAAGTATTTCATGTTATACTGTACATATTCTAGTACATCAGTGATTTTTTCTCCATTAATAACCTGTTCTATTGTGTAATTGTCTTTACTAACTGATATATGCACAACATTTGTTTCTCCAAATAAATTGTGTAAATCACCAAGTATCTCTTGATAAGCTCCAACTAAAAATACGCCAATATAATAAGGTTCTTTTTTAGTTATTGAATGCACCGGCAAATGACAAGTGGAATACCTCACATTAATAAAATTATCTATTTTCCCATCTGAGTCACATGTCATATCTTGCAGAGTAGCTGTACGATCGGGTTTTTCATCTAAATAAGAAATTGGAACAATAGGAAACACCTGATCTATTGCCCATGAATCAGGCAAAGAACGGAACAATGAAAAATTACAAAAATATTTATCATGAAGCATTCTTGATATCTTTCGAAGTTCTTCTGGTATATGTTTCATATCTAAAGCCATTTGTTGCACTTCGCGAGCGATCGACCAATATAATTTCTCTACTTGTGCACGAGTCATAAGATCTAACATTCCCAAATTAAATAAATCAAGTGATTCTTCTCGTATTTGTTGAGCATCATGCCAAATTTCTATTAACCTTTGATAATTCATTCTATCCCATAGTATATACAATTCTTGTACTAATTCATGAGCATTTTCAGGAAGTTTATCATCTTCTTTCCATTCTGGAAGTGTTGCAGTTTCTAATACTTGAAATACTAAAACAGAATGATGCGCAGTAAGAGATCTGCCACATTCTGCAATAATATTAGGTTGTGGAATTTGATTTTTAACGCAAACATCAACCAAGGTAGAAATCGAATCATTAACATACTCCTGTATAGAATAATTCATTGAATTTCCACAATGATCATTACGAGTTCCGTCATAATCTACACCCAATCCACCTCCAATATCTACAAATTCAATATTATACCCTAAATTTCTTAGCTGAACATAAAATTGTGAAGCTTCACGTAACGCATTTTTTATTCTACGAATCTTAGTAATCTGGCTTCCAATATGGAAGTGAATCAATTTTATACAATCAACCAAATTGTTTTTTATTATAAAATCATTGGCTTCCAATAATTCACTAGACGAAAGACCAAATTTACTTCCATCACCTCCTGATTCTTCCCATTTCCCACTCCCATCACTTGTAAGTTTAATTCGTATTCCAATATTAGGACGAATATTTATTTTTTTTACTAATTCAGAAACTAACTTTAACTCATTTAATTTTTCTATAACTATAAAAATATTTTTCCCAATTTTTTGTGCTAACAACGCCAAGCGTATATAATTTTTATCTTTATACCCGTTACAGATAATCAAAGAATTAGGACAAGTATTAATTGCTAACACAGCATGCAATTCTGGTTTAGAACCAACTTCTAATCCAATATTGAATTTTTTACCATAATTAACAATTTCTTCTACTACTTGGCGCATTTGATTAACTTTAATAGGATAAATTATAAAACTTTGTGCTTTGTAAGCATACTCTTTAGCAGAAAGTTTAAAGCATGCAGAAATTTTTTCAATTCGATTATCCAATATATCTGAAAATCGTATTAACAAAGGAGCTTCTATATTGCGCAAATATAACTTATCTATCAATTCTTTTAAATCGACTGGTATACAATTTTTTTTTGGAGAAACTATAATATGCCCTTCCTTATTAATAGAAAAATAATTCAACCCCCAACCATGTATATTATATAATTCTAGTGAATCCTCTATTTTCCATTTCCTCATTGCCATACATTTTCAATATCATTAATTTATGACGAAATTTACTCCCATATAAATCATCATTTAATCTAAAAACAAAAATCAAAATTCTTAAGTAAATCAACAAATTTCTTCAAAAGAATCTTATTTTATATTTTTTACATTAAAAAATTATAACAATATTATCTATTGAAATGGGATTAATACTTTAATAACGCAATCTAACTTATAACATAAGTAAACATTTGATTTCTCTACAATTCACAAATCAACATTACATTACAATCATTTTATAAACACTCAAAACTAAAAATCACAAACTTCAATTTAACTAATTATATAATCCCTGACACATAATAAAGTGAAATCAAAAATTTATGTTTTTATTTCACATCTTAAATCACAAATTAGCAACTATTATTTTAGATTTATAACAAAAATTTTGATTAGTTACATGCCCCAGCCATCACATTAAATTTAATAACAAACTCAATTAAAACATAAATTATTAATATCATAATAATGAGTGTAGATTCATTTAACACATCAACACATCACCCCAATATTAAATAATATAATATTTGAACCAAACGATAAAAAATCTATACTTAATATTAAGATGATGTTTCTAAAAAGCATGTGTTAACATAGCAATAAAACGACAATTATAACAAATAATATTTTTTCACAACAAATATTGAAAAGCAAATCATAATTTACTATAGAAAAAGAACTACTAATCAAATTTTTTCAAAAATTTGTAATATTTACCATACATCAAAATCAACAAAATAAAAATTTTAATATTTTTCAATTTAAAATTAACATTCACTTATTTACTTAATTTACTATAAAATATATGTGTTTTAACATTTTCTAAGATCAATGAAATTTTAATCTTTATCGTAATCATTAATATGATGTTATTTTAATTTTAAAATTTTCCCATTTTGTTATTAAATAATTATCACAAACTAAAAAGTTTATGTAGTACAAATAATTTTCATAAAAACACCTTGAATATTAATAGTAATCAAAATTAATTTGAAAATTAAAATATTGATTACTTGCACTCATAACTTTTAGATTTCTGATTAAATCAACGAATATATATTTTAATTCTCAACAAAAAATTAAATTTAGTATACACTGAAAAATCATTTTAAAATCATAATTTTTTATTGTTAAATTTAAAATTTATTAACATTTTTTGTTTGTGATATTCTTTAACTCTCTTTACTATAAACGCAATATCTATCTATTAAAAAATAACTATTGCCTTAATTTTTTTCAAAAAAACTTGATTTTTGAATAAATTAACACAACGTTAAAAATAATGTAAAATACTTTAAAACATATTTTGCTTAATACAGCATACGTACAATAATATTGTACATAATTTGAATAGTTACATTTTTAATATTTTTATTTTTACTACTACAATGGAACAAAAATTACACTCATAATATAAAATATTCAAGATTTAATAAGTAAATTCTACTCTATATCTTTAATTTTCATCTTAATGAAAATTAATTATGTCGCTTTGTATAATTTTTTAACAAAATTTTTAAAATTCAAAATAAAAACATCAAATCTTTCTTTTCATTAAAGATATACAATTATTAAAATATAGATAATAGAATTAGAACTATAAATTCGAACTGATGTAAAATATAATTGAACTTATAATGTAAGTACATTTTAAAACTCATACAATTATTTGTTAATAATTTGTTTTTTATTTTGAATTTTAAAAATTATATGCAGATATAATTAATAGTTTTTCATATTTTCATTTTCATTTTAATTTTAATATTAAAAATGTCTTTATAAAAATTTTAATAAAAATTGTGAAAAAATATGTTATTATAGTAGCAGGTGGAAAAGGTGTACGAATGAAAACAACAATTCCTAAACAATTTCTTTTACTAAATGGGAAACCTGTATTAATGCATACAATCGAAGCGTTTTACCATTATGATCCTGAAATATACATTATATTAGTGTTATCAAAAGAGCGAAAAACATATTGGCATTATCTTTGCAAACAATATAATTTCAAAATAGATCACCACATAGTTGAAGGAGGAATAAACCGATTTTATTCTGTAAAAAACGGATTATTTTTAGTAAAAAAAAAATGTTTAGTGGCAATACATGATGGAGTTCGTCCGTTAACTAGTAAAAAACTGATTACAAACGCTTTTAAAATCGCAAAAAAAGCACAGGCAGTTTATCCGGCGATTCCTGTAACAGACACTTTAGTACAAAAAAAATACAAAAGTACTATATTAGCAAATCGATCCAATTTTTTTTTAGTTCAAACCCCACAAGTTTTTTTATCTGATATAGTGATCAATGCTTATAAAACAACAGCGTTTTCTTGTCATTTTACTGACGACATTTCTGTAGTGAAACCAAAAAAAACATGCATTCCAATAATGATTAAAGGGAGTAAAAGAAATATAAAAATAACTACATCAATTGATTTAATAATTGCAGAAACACTAATTACTTCTCTATGGAAATAAATCATATAAAAATAACACATTTACATGGCATTGGATCACAAAAAGCCGAAATTCTTAGAAGAGAAATTAACGTAATTTCTCTTAAAGACATGATTTATTACTTTCCATACAAGTATATAGACAGAAGTAAAATTTTCAAAATAAGTGATATTAAAAATAAAACGACTTATATTCAATTAAAAGGGAAAATACTCCATTATAAATATGAAGGAAAAGGAAATTCTAAACGATTAACTGCTATTTTTAATGACAATACAGGAAACATAAAATTGATTTGGTTCAAAAAATTTTCACATATTCCATATTTATATAAAATAGGAATAGAATATATTTTGTTCGGCAAACAAAATTTGTTTAAAAAACAAATTACAATTATTCATCCAAAATTAGAACTAAAAAATAAATTTCATGAAAAAAAGCTTGGAATACACGGACAATACAATACAACAGAAAAAATGAAAAAAGTCACTTTGCACTCTCACGCTATAAAACAAATTATTATACAAATATTAGACAGTACTAAAATACAAGAAACACTAAATAACGAAATTATAAACGACTATAATTTAATAAACTTAGATGAAGCAATTCGAAATATTCATTTCCCAAAATCTAATGACTTATTAGAAAAAGCAAAATATCGTTTAAAATTTGAAGAACTTTTTTATCTACAACTAAACATTTTATCTGTTACAAAAAATAGAGAAAAACATCTTAGTGGTTTTTTTTTTAAAAGAGTAGGAAACTATTTTAATAATTTTTACAAAAAAAATCTTCCTTTTGAGCTTACTAATGCACAAAAAAAAGTAATTCGAGAAATTAGACATGACACAAACAAAGGGAAACAAATGAACCGTCTATTACAGGGAGACGTTGGAAGTGGAAAAACTTTGGTAGCATTACTATCTATTCTTTTAGCAATAGATAATGGATTTCAAGGTTCAATTATGGTTCCAACGGAAATTTTAGCACTACAACATTACGAATCTATTAGTCACTTGGTAAAAAACTTAAACATAAAAGTAGCTTTGCTTACCGGATCTACAAAGAGAAAAAATCGAGAAGAAATTTTACAAAAATTAAAAAACGGAGAAATACAAATTTTAATTGGAACACATACACTAATTGAAGACAAAGTTAAATTTGACAATTTAGGATTGGTTGTAATAGACGAACAACACCGTTTTGGAGTAATACAGAGATCTAAATTATGGGATAAAAACAAAATTTCTCCACATATACTAGTTATGACTGCAACTCCAATTCCTCGTACACTAGCAATGACAATTTATGGAGATTTAAACATATCTATAATAGATGAACTTCCATATGGAAGGAAACCAGTAAAAACTTTTCATATTTATGAAAAAAAAAAACATGAATTATACAATTTTATTAGAAAACAATTACAAATAGGCAAGCAAATATATATTGTTTACCCTATTATTGAAAATAGTGAAAAAATTGATTTAAACAATGTAAAAGAAGGGTTTAATACTATAAAAAATATATTTCCTGAATACAATATTTGTATGATTCATGGGAAAATGAAACAGGAAGAAAAAAACACAGAAATAAAAAAATTTATTTCAGGTTCTACGCAAATAATGGTTGCAACTTCTGTTATAGAAGTTGGAATAAATATACCGAATGCTTCAATTATAATTATTGAAAATGCAGATCGATTTGGATTATCACAATTACACCAATTAAGAGGAAGAGTAGGACGCAGTAGTGAACAATCATTATGTTTTTTAGTAACACCTTCAAAATTATCAAATAATGCTTATAAACGACTTAATGTAATAACTAAAATTAATAATGGATTTGTTATTGCAGAAGAAGATTTAAAACTTCGTGGTTCAGGCAGCATAGATGGAACTAAACAAAGCGGCTATATATTACACATGAAAATAGCGAATCTTTCTCAAGACGAACAAATATTAATTCGTGCTCGCAATTTAGCAATTAAAATATTAAACTCCGATCCTACTCTAGAAAACCCACAAAACATTTTATTAAAACAACAATTAGATCAACAAAATCTAAAATATCAAACTGAACTAGCCAGAATTAGCTAAACAAGCTAGCTCTAACAAATTCAGACTATTAATATATTTTTTGGCCATTTCAAAAAATAATTTTACTTTTAAAACATCTCCGAAAAGTTTAAGTATACTAAAAAATTTTTATGAAGCGAACATACCAGCCATCTAATAAAAAAAGAAAAAATAAACATGGATTTCGTAGTCGAATGAAAACTACTAATGGGCGCAGAATATTATCTTCGCGTAGAGCGAAAAATAGAAAAAGATTAACTATATCTGATGAGTATAACAAAATAAAATAAAATAAAAAATCTGGAAACAAAAGAATTTAAAAAACTAATCTTAGATTCGTTTTTCAGATTTTACTGTTTAATATTTAATTATAGTATGAGTATATTTTCGAAATATTACGTTAAATGTGGACTGATACTGTTATTTTCTTTTTCTATTATTATTTCAGTCGCGAAATATTTAGAAATTTATACACAACATGGACAATATGTAAAAATTCCCAATATAATAGGATTTCAAGTAAAAACAGTAGAAAATATTCTAAAAAAAAAAAAATTACACTACAGTATAATAGATTCTGTTTTTATCCCTGAAAATACTCCTGGAAGTATTTTGGAAACTATACCACCTGCAGGAACTAAAGTAAAGCCCAATAGAACAATTTACCTTACAATAAACTCTATTAACCAACCGCTATTATCTATTCCAGAAATAAAATACATACCTCATCAGGAAGCACAATTATTACTACAATCTATTGGATTTAAGAATGTACAAATACGAACAGAATGTGGACCGCATAAAAATTTAGTTGTAGGATTAGAAACTAAAAATGGAAACAAATTAAATGCAGGAGACCGTATAACAGCTAGTACTACATTAATTATTTTGGTAAGTTCAGGTGACAATGAAAAACCATTTTCAATGGACAGTGACAGTATATCAGATATAGATAGTAGATCGGAAGAATTTTTATTTTAGATTAAAATATTTTAAATGATATAAACATTCTCCTATTAATCAATTATCTGAAAAATCTTATGAAAAACGAATCATATAAACACATTAAAGTTGTAGTAAATAAAGAAGATGAATTATTACGAGTAGATAAATTTTTAACTAACAAAATTATAAATGTTTCTCGTAATTATATTCAACAAATGAGTAATTTAGGCTATATTCTTGCAAATAATTGTCCGGTAAAATCGAGTTACAAAATAAAATACAGAGATGAAATCTCTATTTTTATAATTAATACCGATGAAAGTAAAGATTTAAAAATTATTCCAGAAAATATTCCATTAAATATTATTTATGAAGATAGTTATATAATGGCAATTGATAAGCCAGCAGGGCTAGTTGTGCATCCAGGAAATGGAAATTATACTGGAACACTAATCAATGCTATTGCTTGGCATTACATGTCAACTAATGATAAAACACTATCTGTTTTGGGTAGTATAGATAATAGATTAGGATTAGTTCATAGAATGGATAAAAATACCTCTGGTTTATTAATAATTGCTAAAAATTTTAATGCTAAAACAAATTTGAGTATGCAATTTTTTAAAAAAACTGCACAAAGAATATATTTGGCATTAGTTTGGGGTGATGTTAAAAAAGAAAAAGGAACTATTAAATGTAATATCGGACGTAATATACATAATAGAGTATCAATGACAACTTTCCCAAATAAAAACTATGGGAAACAAGCAATTACACATTACAGAGTATTAGAACGATTTGGGTATACAACTTTGATCGAATGTAAACTGGAAACTGGACGTACGCATCAAATTCGTGTACATATGAAATATGTAGGTCATATATTATTTAATGATAAATGTTATGGAGGCAATAAAATATTAAAAGGAAATAATAATACAAAATATAAACAGTTTATTCAAAATTGTTTTATAGCATGTCCACGTCATGCTTTGCATGCAGTAACACTAAAATTTACTCACCCTAAAACATATAAAAAAATTTCTCTAAAAAGCCCTTTGCCAAAGGATATAGAACTACTCATAAAAAAATGGAGAAACTTTTCAAAAAAAATATAAATAATTTAAAATGAAAAATATTGCAATAATTTGCGGTGGCTATTCTGCAGAGTATATGATTTCTTTAAAGAGTATGGAAAAAATTTATTCGTCTATAGATAAAATAAAATACAATCCATATATTGTTTTGCTAACAAAAAGTAAATGGATTGTACAGTATAAAGATAAAACTGAACTCTTTATTGATAAAAATGATTTTAGTTTTGTTTATAATTATGAAAAAATTAAATTCGATTTTGCGTACATCACTATTCATGGAACACCAGGGGAAGATGGTTTATTACAAGGTTATTTAGATATGTTAAACATTCCATATTCATGCTGTGGACTTTTTGCATCTTCACTTACATTTAATAAGTATTATTGTAATAATTTTTTAAAAAAAATCGGAATAAAAACAGCAAAGTCTATTTTTATAAAAAAAGGAGATCAACTACTGTTCAAAACAATAATTGCTAAATTAGGGCTTCCTTTATTTGTAAAACCAAATAGAGGTGGATCAAGTATAGGCGTAACAAAAGTGATAAATATAAATCAATTGCCGTTAGCAATTTCTACTGCTTTTGATAATTGTACAGAAGTACTCATTGAAAGTTCAATATATGGGATAGAAGTTACGTGTGGATGTTATAAAACAAAAAACAAACAAATAATTTTCCCAATTACAGAAATAATAAGTAAAAATGATTTTTTTGATTTTGATGCTAAATATAATTACGATAAATCAGAAGAAATTACCCCGGCACGTCTTTCTAAAAAAATTACTAATAAAATACAAACATTAACAACACGTATTTATGATTATATAGAAGCAAAAGGAATTATTCGTGTAGATTACATTATTACTCCAGAAAAAGAAATAAAAATGTTAGAAATAAATACTATTCCTGGGATGACTGAAAGAAGTTTTATACCTCAACAAATAGATGCTGCTGGACTAACACTTAAAGAAATATTAACAGATATTATAGAATTTACATAAAATATTACCTACATGGTGAATGAATTTGATGATATACGAGCTTATTGTGATGAAGATGTTGTACCAACAATTAATCGTCTAATGGAAAATTTACACTTTAAACAAATAGTAAAAAATTTTTTCCCTCAAAAAAAATGGGATGAAATAAAAATTATAATGAAAAATTGTAAAACAATAAAAGAATTTCAACATAACGTTATTATAAAAACTATTAGTGATCTAATTAATAGAACAACAAAAAATATAAGTAGTTACGGTATAGAAACTTTAGAAAAAAATAAATCTTACACATTTATCTCTAACCATAGAGATATATTGCTAGATGCAAGTATACTTTGTATTTTTCTTGTTAAAAAGAACTATGAAACAGTAGAAATAGCTATTGGAGATAACTTATTAATATATCAATGGATTGAAGATATAGTACGATTAAATAAAAGTTTTATTGTCAAACGCACTCCAGATTTTCACCAACTACTAAACGTAACTACACATCTCTCCAAATATATTCACTTTATTATTAATGAGAAAAAAGAATCTCTTTGGATCGCACAACGAGAAGGTCGAGCTAAAAACTCTGATGATAGAACACAAGAATCAATTTTGAAAATGCTTATCAGAAATGATAATACAATCTCTCCAGAAGAGAATATTAAAGAGTTGAATTTGATTCCAGTTTCTATATCTTATGAATACGACCCATGTGATTTTTTGAAAGCTAAAGAGGCACAACAAAAACGAGATAATCCTAAATTTAAAAAAATACAAAAAGACGATTTTATAAGTATGAAAACTGGATTATTAGGATATAAAGGAAATGTTCACATTCAATTAGGAAAATCAATTAATTCTTTATTACTAGAATTGAAAAACGCAAATATTAAACAAACTGAAGACAAACTAGTGCCAACATTAGCTCGCATGATTGATAAAGAAATATTTTTGAATTACAAATTTTTCCCAATTAATTATATTGCTTACGAAAAACTTTTTGGTAAAAAAAATTGTTTTATTAAAAAGTACACAAATAACGATTTAAAAATTTTTAAAAAATACTTGAATCAGCAATTAAATAAAATAAAGTTGAAGAATAAAGATATTTTTTTTTTAAAAGAAAAAATATTAGAAATGTACGCTTATCCACTTAAAAATCAAATATCAGTAAAAAAATAAAAAATGGAAAATTTTGGATTTTTAAAAATAGCAGTGTCAATCCCACAATTAAAAGTTGCTGATTGTAATTTCAATATTCAACAAATAGCAAAACTTGTAATTGAAGCCAATAACAGAAAAGTTAAAATTGTCTGTTTCCCTGAACTATCTATTTCATCATATACTTGTGAAGATTTATTTTTACAAAAAGCACTAATTGAAGGAACAAAAGAAGCTTTATTAAAATTATTAGATAAAACAAAAAAAATGCCAATTTGCTTCATTGTTGGCACTCCTGTAGAATACAATTCTAAATTGTATAATTGTGCTGTTATTTGTCAAAATGGTGAAATAAAAGGAATCGTCCCCAAAATGTATCTTCCTAATTATTGCGAATTCTATGAAAAACGATGGTTTGAACCATATATTGATGATGAACATACAGTTATTACTTATGCTAACAATACTATTCCTTTTGGTCAAAATTTATTATTTAGCTTTGGTTCAGGATCAATAAAATTTTCCACTGAAATTTGCGAAGACCTTTGGGCAGTCATTCCACCTTCTTCCAGTCATGCCATAGCTGGTGCTCAATTAATTTTCAACCTCTCAGCTAGCAATGAACTAGTAGGAAAACAGCGCTATATAAAATCTTTAATTGCTCAACAATCAGCACGTTGTCATGTAGCTTATGCATACTCATCATCAAATTATGGTGAATCTACTAGCAATTTAGTATATTCTGGCAATGCTTATATTTATGAAAATGGCAAACTATTAATGGAAGCAAAAAGATTTCATCTACATGAACAATTGTTAATTTGCGAAATTGATATAGATTTATTGAATTCAGAAAGAAGAAAAAATACAAGTTTTATTGGGAAATCCACATCTAATAAGTATAAACATATAATTATTAAACAAAATTTAAGTCCAAATTTATCTAAACTAGAACGAATTATAAATTCTGCTCCATTTATCCCATCATCAAAAAAATATAATGAAAACTGCAAAGAAATTTTTTCAATCCAAATATTTGGGTTAGCAAAAAGAATAATACATACAAATGCTAAATCTTTAATTATTGGAATATCTGGCGGACTTGACTCTACTTTGGCTTTATTAGTTTGTATTAAAACAATAGATAAACTAAATTTATCTAGAAAAATGATTTATGGAATAACTATGCCAGGAATAGGAACTTCACAGAAAACATACCAAAATGCCTGGTCTTTAATGAAATCTCTTGATATAAATTCCAAAAAAATTGATATTACCACAGCTTGTACACAACATTTTAAAGACATTGGTCATGATACCAATGTATATGATGTAACTTATGAGAACGCACAAGCACGAGAACGCACCCAAATTTTAATGGATTTAGCAAATCAATTAGAAGGCATTGTAATAGGAACGAGTAACATGTCAGAATTAGCATTGGGATGGACTACTTACAACGGAGATCATATGTCAATGTACGGAATAAATACAGGGCTACCTAAGACTTTAATCAGGCATTTAATTAAATGGGTGGCAAATACACAATCAAGCGAATTTGATAAAATTATATTATCAAATATTATTAACACTCCTATTAGTCCAGAATTGTTGCCAACAAACAATAAAAAAAGAATAACTCATCTTACTGAAGATATAATTGGTCCATACGAATTACACGATTTTTTTATGTACCATACTCTACGTTATGGATTCAGTCCAAAAAAAATATATTTTCTAGCAAAACATGCTTTTTTTAGTATATATACAAACAATACAATTCTAAAATGGATGAAAATATTTTATAAGAGATTTTTTGAAAGTCAATTCAAAAGAAATTGCATACCAGATGGCCCTAAAATAGGGTCAATAGGATTATCACCACGAAGCAGTTGGCGAATGCCAAGCGATGCAATAGCAACACTATGGACAGAAGAAATAAATTTATTAATAAAAAATGAACTTCACGAGTCACCTTAAACATCGTCAAAACAATAAACAGACTTTATCAATGATTCATTGAAATCTAAAACTGCTATTATATCTATTTATCACACTAGTATATTTTTAACACAAAGTTTCAGTTATACTAAGATTTGCTATTTTTCAATGATGACATTTCAAAATGACACTGATTCTCATATTTATTTTTTATGTAAACAAATTTGTTATCCTTCAAAGATAATCCATCCAAATAAATTATCTCAGCTGGATTAATAGCATCACCTAAAAAACGAAACTCAAAATGAAGATGTGCTCCACAAGAATGTCCTGTTATACCACCCAAAGCTATTGGCTGTCCAGCCTTTACATTTCCATTTTGAGTCACTAGAAATTCAGAAAGATGACCATAAACGGTTTCCAACCCATTATAATGTCTCAATACGAGAAAATACCCATATCCTTTGTGATCAAACTTCATTACTCTTACCTTACCATCAAATGCTGCACGTATAGTATCACCTTCCTTAAGTTTAATATCAATTCCATAATGAAAATGGTTTTTACGAAATCCATAAGGAGAAGTTACTTTTCCACTAATTGGGACCACAAATCCTGAAACATCTATAGAAAATGAATCAGGAACAGTAATATTTGAGTATGCTTTTAAAAAATTAGTATTCCAACTTTCTTCATATAATTCAGATGCAGGTAATTCATTTTCTTGATTTTTTTTTAAAAAAATAAAACTATTAAAAGTAGGATTAAACACACTAGAAGTCAAATTTTTTACATTTATATTTTTGTTTACAAAATCTTGCTTCTTATTATTATTATTAATCAAAAGATCTTCAGCACGCACATCTACTGAAAAAATAAAAAAAGACAACGCAACAAGAAAAGATATAATAAAAAATTTAATCAAATTCATCAAAAATTTTCTACATTAAACATCAATTTGCAATCACATTCAACCCAGAACATATTACTACATAATCATACAGATACACCATCACGAAAGAAATAAGTTGTGAAACATATCAAGTACGCTATCGTATAACACAACTATGCAAAAAATATCAACTCAGATACAAAGATAAAAATATTATCTTAAATCACCATACAATTATTTATCAGTAAATAGACATTCACAATTATAACCGTTTATTTTCAATAAAATCAATTATTATTTCCCATCATACTATAAAAATCAACTTCTTTCATTAATTACATTTTATATTATATTTTAACACATATCAATTTTAATAGATATTATATAGAAAATAAATTAATTTGTGATCTCATAGTAAAATTACAGATTATATCTAAAAAATATTATCTATTACATCAATCAATGAAGACACTGTTGATGCTTTAAGCATTGCTGTCTTTTTTGATTTAAAATTAGGTATTTTTTTGAATATAGGACTTAAAACAATATGCCTTCTATTATTTAGAATGCCTCGTCTTTCCCCTAATTGATATATATTTTGTAAAAAAAATTGTTTTAAAATAGATAAATAGTATTCAAATGGCTTTTTACTTTCACAATTGCCATGCTGTAAATAATATTTTATTTCTCGAAAAAGCCAAGGAGCACCTATTGCTGCTCTACCTATCATAATTGCATCTATTCCATAACGGTCAAATGCTTGTTTACATTGTTGTGGAGATTTAATATCTCCATTACCACAAATTGGAATATACATACGTGGATTATTTTTTACATCACTAATTAAATTCCAATCAGATATGCCTGTATACATCTGTGAACGAGTTCTTCCATGAATAGTCAATAAAGCAATTCCTGTATCCTGTAATCTTTCTGCTAAATCAACAATAATTTTACTACTTTCATCCCATCCAATACGAGTTTTTACTGTCACAGAAATATTTACAGAACGAACAACATGTTTTGTTATTTCAATCATTTTTTTAGGGTCACAAAGAATTCCAGAACCAGCACCTTTTTTTACTATTTTCTTCACTGGACATCCAAAATTTAAATCTAAAAAATCAGGATGTATTTCTTCACAAATTTGAGCAGCTTCAATTATCTCATCTTGATCATTTCCATAAATTTGTACCGAAACAGGTCGTTCAATATCAACAATTTTCAATTTTTCATGTGCTTTTTTAGCATGTCGTACCAAAGCATTTGCCGAAATAAACTCCGTATAAACCATATCTGCTCCAAATGATTTACAAAATGATCGAAAAGTAACGTTAGTAATAGCTTCCATTGGTGCAAGAAATATTGGCTTTGAATTGAAAAAAGAATGAAAATCAAAAGGTAATGAATAACTAATTTTCGACATATACTCGCTTTACCGTATTAGAAACAGAAGTCAATACTTCATAAGGAACAGTTTGAAGTTTTTTGGCCAAAGACTCAATCATTATATTTTCTCCGAAAATTTCAACTTCATCGCCTTCCATTACTTCTATATTTTTAATGTCAGTAATATCAACCATACAAGTATCCATACAAATATCTCCAATAATATGGCATGAATGACCATGTATAAAAACACTCCCACACTGATTACTAAATCGGCGATTTAATCCATCAGCATAACCAATAGAGATACAAGCAATATATGAATTTCTATTTAATACTCCATTACAATTATACCCAACAGTCTCCCCTTTTTTTAATTTTTTTATTTGAAGTATTCGAGCTTTGAGTACAGCAACAGGTTTTATAGAATATTTTGTTTTTTCTGCTATTTTTTTACATAAGGTGGTAGTATAAATTCCATACAACCCAATCCCCAAACGTACCATATCAAATTGGGCATTAGGAAAACGTTCTATTCCTACAGAATTAAGAATATGTCGTTGAAATGAATACTTAAGTGACTGTTCCAATTGTTTAGATAAACAAATAAACAATTTTATTTGTTTATTAGTAAAATCATCAAAAATTGGATTATTAGTTGCTGCAAGATGAGAAAACACTGACTGAACAAAAACATTATTTTGATTCTTAAGAATATTAATTAAACTTGGAATGCACTCAGAACAAAAACCTAAACGATGCATCCCAGTATCTATTTTTAAATGGATTGGATAGTTTAAAATATTTTGTTTCCTGGCCTCAATAATAATTAAGTCAAGTATATTTTTATCATATATACAAGGTGAAAGATTATACTTAAATATTTCATGTAAAGAATATTTTTCTACATTCATCACAAATATTGGTAAATAAATTCCTTTTTCACGAAGAAAAATTCCTTCACCTATATAAGCTACTGCTAAAGCACTGACTCCATTATTTTGCAAAGTCTTCGATAATCTATATGCTCCCATTCCGTAAGCATTAGCTTTAACTACACAAATAATTCTTGTGCTAGGATTTAATATAGAACGAAAATAATTGAAATTGCTTACTAAAGCACTAAGATTGACCTCGAGAATAGTAGGATTTATTCTATTTTTAGAAAACATAAAATATTAACACAATCACATTATAAAATGACACCTCGCTTAAAAAAAATAATTAGACAATGTATATAAAAATTGAGTTGTTACTAAAAACAAAATATAACTTTACATACATTATTAATAATATTAAACTTTTTACTAACTATTAAAAATATTCGAAACAATATTAAATTAAAAATTATTAAGGGTATATAATAAATACCAAGAAGAAACTCAACTTTATTAAAAATTTTTAATAAAACTTATATGTACAATAATGCAATTTTTCAATAAAAAATTAATTCAATTAATACTTAAACAAAAGTACAAAACCATTCATGCATTGTAACATTTTTCAACAAAATTATTTTAATAAAATTATTTTAATAAACAACATTAAAATAAATTCTATAATTGCTTTTTCGTATAAAATTAAAAGTTTATTGAACTGTTATTATATTTTCAAATAATGAATCAACAAATTCTTTGCCTCTAAAGATTTGTAAATCACATAATCCTTCTCCGATTCCAATATACTTTACAGGTACTTTTAACTGATCTGAAATGCCTATAACTACTCCACCTCTAGCCGTCCCATCTAATTTAGTAATTGCCAAAGCTGTTATTTCAGTTGCTTTAGAAAACCCAAGTGCCTGGTTATATGCATTTTGTCCAATCGAAGCATCCAATGTTAATAATATTTCGTGAGGAGCATTAAAAATTACTTTTTTCATAGCATTTTTTATACTAGCTAACTCGTTCATCAAATTAATTTTATTATGAAGACGACCTGCTGTATCAATAATAACCACATCAGCGTCATTAGTAACAGCTGATGTCAACGTGGCATACGCTACAGAAGAAGGAGCAACACCCATATTACGTTTTACAAGAGAAGCACCTATGCGTTCATTCCAGAGAACCAACTGTTCAACAGCAGCAGCTCGAAATGTATCAGCAGCACCCAAAAAAACTTTCGCCCCCTTTTTCTTGAAAAAATAAGCTAACTTCGCAACAGTAGTTGTTTTTCCTACACCATTAACCCCAACAACCATTATAATATATGGTTTTATACCATGAAAAGGCAAAAAATTCTCACTATTCTCCGTAACACTATCTTGAAATATAGAAACAATTTCTTCTTTAAGAAAAACTACTACCTTGTTTGGATCGATACATTTACACTGTAATACTTTACTTTCTACCCGCTTAATGATTTTCAAAGTTGTCTCCACACCCACATCAGAAGTTATCAGTATTTCTTCCAAACTATCAATAATACCATCACTTATCTTAGATTCACCAATAACAAACCTTGCTAGTTTATCAAAAAAACTTCTTCTAGTTTTCGACAAGCTTTTAGACAAAAATTTTTTTTCATCTCTAAAGTTAGAATTAGAAAGAAAATCAAAAATTCCCATAGAAACACAATAAATGTAATCTACTAAACACAAAAACAACCACTTAACACTATGCAGATCACTATGCAAAGAATTAAACCAACTTATTTTTTAATTATCATTTTCAAAAAAATCGTTTACACTCTCGTTGAGAACCATTTTTTCTTTAAAAATGTAAGATCCAGTTTCGGTCGATTTAAACATCTTAATTACTTTTGAGTACAATTTACCTCCAATTTTTTCACGATACCCTGCAACAGATTTTTTTGCCATACTTCACGCTTTAATTTTATTTTATTTCTTTGTGGACAGTAACTCTCTTCAGAATTGGATTAAACTTTCTAAGTTCTAATCTCTCCGTTGTGTTTTTTCTATTCTTGGTAGTAATGTAACGAGAAGTTCCTGCTAGACCACTTTCTTTATGCTCCGTACATTCCAAAATCACTTGGACCCTATTTCCTTTTACTTTTTTTGTCATTTTCTACTGATAAAGTAATCACTTTTTGTTTAGATTTTTTTATGGCCTCATTTAATCCAATTTTGTTTATTGTGCGTAATCCACTAGAGGAAACCCCAATATTTATCCAACAATCTTTTTCAGCCCAATACAACCTTTTATAAGAAAAATTAATATTAAACTTTCTCTTTGTTTTATGATTAGAGTGTGCAACACTATTCCCAATTATCACTCTCTTATCAGTGATTTGACAAATTTTTGACATATTCCAACCAAACGTCTAAAATAAATTATTGCTAGAGTAAATATAAACATATATCAATATCACAACGTAAATATATGCATTTTTTTGAAAAAATTATATAATTTTAAATTATCGTTAAATAATTTTGTTAACAAAAATTGAATTCAATAGTTTACTAAATCTAAATATTGAATTCAAATAGCAAAAATAATACACTAAAAATTTCAACATTAAATAATTTCATACAGAAATGAATTTTCTCAATAATACGAAATTAACGACAATGCAACCTTTTCCATTAACCATTTAGGGGTAGAAGTAGATCCACAGATCCCAATTGATTCCATACCATCAATCCATTTAGACTGAATATCATTTTCATTTGATACAAAATAAGTGTTTGGGTTAATTCTTTTACATTCATTTAGTAATACTCTTCCATTAGAACTTTTCTCTCCAGCCACAAATAAGATAAGATTATGCTGCGAAGCAAACTTACAAAGATTATGTAATCGATTAAGTATTTGTCGACAAATTGTATTAAATGGGAAAAACATTATAGAAGAAACCATTCTGTTTTTTATTTCCATAATAATTTTTTTAAAATCATTCACAGACATAGTTGTCTGCGAGAATAAATAAATTTTTTTACTAAAATTTACTTGTTGTAGATCATTTTTAGAAGTAATAACAATCGCCCTTCCATTTGTTTGTCCAACAAGAGTAGCCATTTCAGCATGGTTACGATCTCCAAATATCAAAATTTGAGAATCTTTTATACAAGAATATTTATGTATCACTTGAATTTTTTTTTTAGTCTCAAAATTGTTGGGCAGGTTGTATCTATAACATGAATATTATTTTGATTAGCTATTTCATAAGTTGATGGGGGTTCACCATGAGTACGAAATAAGACTTTTTTGTTACATACTCTTCTTAATTCATCATGCTCAATTATTTTCAATCCCATTCTCCTTAGTCGATCCATCTCAAGTGTATTATGAATAATATCACCCAAACAATACAAGTCATCATTATTGTTTATAAGCTCTTCCTCTATTTTTTCAATAGATTTTCTTACACCATAACAAAATCCTGAATTGTGATCTATTTCAACTGCTTTCATTAATAATTGTCTAATACAGACATTAGAAAAAATTTACATTAAAAAAATTTTTAAGTTTATAATAAAAAAAGCACTTTTGCAAAAAGTACGATATATTTCTTTATTATCAATACATACTTATGAATAACATAGTAGTAATTATTGGTCGTCCAAATGTTGGAAAATCAACTTTATTCAATCGATTGACACAAACCCATCAAGCCATTGTAGATGAAGAAGAAGGGACAACCAGAGATCGCCAGTATGGAAAAGTTGAGTGGTGTGGACAAGAGTTTTCTATTATCGATACAGGTGGATGGATGTTACGTTCGGATGATTTTTTTATAAAAGAAATTAATACACAGATTCGAATTGCTATTAAAGATGCAGATATAATTTTATTTTTAGTCGATATAACAAAGGGTATAACATACTTAGATCAACAAATAACAACCTTACTACGAAAAGAAAGTAAACCAATCGTTCTTGTCGCTAACAAAGCTGACAACTACAAACTTTATCCTCAATCAGATGAATTTTACGCACTTGGATTAGGCGAAGCTTACAATGTATCATCAATTAACGGGATGGGAACAGGTGAACTACTGGATCATATTATTTCTAAAACTACTAAATTCACATCAAAGATTGATAATAACTTAACAATCGCAATTCCTGCTATTGCGATTGTTGGAAGACCTAACGTTGGAAAATCTTCACTTATTAATGCTCTTATAGACGAAGAACGAAGCATTGTCACAAATATTGCAGGGACAACACGAGACTCTACTTACACGCTTTATGACAAATTTGGATTAAAATTTTATTTAGTTGACACTGCAGGAATCAGAAAAAAAAAAACGAAAAAAAATTCTGAATATTACTCTATTGTAAGATCTATTCGTTCTATTGAAAATTCAGATGTCTGTATTTTGATGATTGATGCAACTAGAGGAATCGAATCTCAGGACATTAGCATTTTTTCTTTAATACAAAAAAACAAAAAAGGAATAGTAATAGTAGTTAATAAATGGGATTTAATAAAAAATAAAAACTCAAAAAGTATGCATTTTTTTGAAGTGAATATACGTCAACGGATAGCCCCTTTCACAGACGTCCCTATTATTTTTTCTTCAACAACAACAAAACAGAGAATATACAAAATATTACAAACTGCTAAAGACACATATGACATCTGTAAAACAAAAATACCTACACATCAATTAGATAAAATTTTACTTCCAATTATATCGCAAACACCACCTCCTATTAACAAAGGGAAAATAGTACGTATAAAATATATTACACAACTTGCTAATACAAAAATACCAAGTTTCGTTTTTTTTTGTAATCTTCCACAATGGGTTAAATCTACTTACAAACAATTTCTAGAAAATCAAATACGAAAAAATTGGAAACTAACAGGAACTCCTATAAACATTTTTATACGAGAAAAATAAATTATTACAGCATAAAAATCATTTTAGTTTAAAGTCGTCAGTTTTTTTAATTAAAAAACAATACTTCTTTTGCAAAGTATAATGACTAATTAATATAGACACCACAGAAACCATTTTAATAAACAATCTTCATCAAAATTGTATCAAAATTGAGTTTAATTTAAAAAATTAAATAAAAAGCAAAAATTGTACAAAAAATCAAACAATTTTAATCCTTTAATCTAACAATTAATTATTTATCACGCAACTAATTAATAAAAATTGTAATTTCGTCAATGACAACACACAAATTGTTAAGATCGTAAAAACACATAAAAAATACTAGGTAAATAAAAACAAATAAATCTCATAAATCATTATGATAACAAATTCAGTAAATTGCTCTTAAACGTATGAAAACTATTATAAATTTTTATTTAAAATTTGATTAATATTTTGTAACTTCACAGATGGGTTTTGATGTAGCGAATTACAAAATTGCACAATACATGAATTTTCAAACTTATTGAGTGACTCCAAAGTATAATCAAAACCGAATATTGTAAACGTTAGCAACACAAATAAATTTCACACATAACACAACTAAATCAGTAGTCCATAGGGGAATCGAACCCCTCTTTCAAGAATGAAAATCTTGTGTCCTAACCAATAGACGAATGGACCATACTTAACATACAGACCATTCTAAAGTTAATATTTATTTTCAAACTATCAAAATGTCATTTGTTTTTCATTGAAATCGATCATTAAATTAATTGTTTGTTGAAAATGTTACACAAAACAAAGGCCATTATACTACACAATGTTGATTGCAACTATAATTATTCAATTTCATATATTTTTACTGAAAAATTTGGGATTATACCGTACTTAACAGATAAAATAAAGAATGGTAAAAACGAAAAATCGCTTTTTCAACCATTATCTATACTAAAATTAGAAGTAGAACATCGCGATTTGCGAAAAATACAATATATCAGAGAAGCAAAAATTTACATTCCGTTAGTTTCTATTCTAAATAATCCGATAAAAAGCACTATATGCATCTTTTTAGCTGGATTTATTAGTAGTGTAATAAAAAATAGACAATCAGATAAACATTTATTCAATTATATTGTCCAATCTATTCAATTTCTTGAATTAATAGACCAAAATTATGCTAACTTTCATTTAGCATTTATGATTCGTTTAAGCTTATTTTTGGGATTTTATCCTGATAAGACAAACTATATAGAAGGAATGTATTTTGATATGCAAAATGGAGTCTTTGTGCTACAAAAACCTTTACATTCACATTTTTTGTTGTCAAATGAAAGCTCAGTATTTGTCAAATTATTACGAATGAATTACAAAAACATGTTTAAATTTCGATTTAATAGACACGAACGAATGAAAATTACTAATAAAATTCTAGAATATTATAGCTTACATTTAAATAGTTCGTTGAAAACAAAAGCTATAGAAATTTTACATGAAATTCTTAATTGAATTTGTACCAAATTAAAAGTATTGCTTTTATTAAATATACTTGCCTCTATAGTTCAATGGATAGAACGAAAGTTTCCTAAACTTTAAATCCGGGTTCAACTCCCGGTGGAGGTACACAAATTTTCCAATTGATATAAAATTTTATTCTTTGATTTTTTAAATATAGTTTTAGAAAAAACTAATACTTATCGATCTTCAGTGAATATTATAATTTCAAATAAACACTCTATGCCAATGTAAAAATACACTTATTAAAAATTGTTTGAACAGTTTTTAAATTTTTGAAAAAATTATTTATAACACATAAAATTTTTAATAAACATTGTAAATTTAAATATCAGCAATATCTTTTTTGAATTCTTTATTTAAAAGATTATCTAAACAGAATTAGAGCTAATTAAAAACACTTATATTAAAATAAAACATACCTTAAATATTTGACATTAAGTTAAATTAATTTCTTTAGTATAACTAATTTTAATTTTAGAATACTTAACTTTATGGCAAGCCAATGTTCATCACTAAAGTAGTACACTCGTTTCGTAGTGAATCAAAATACATAATAAATTTATAAAATGTATTTTTTCAAAGTGGTTTAAAATAAATGAACACCTTTATCATTGAAATAGCAATATTAAGGCAATATTAAGATTTGAAGTACGGTTATTATTCAAGTTTCAAACACTTATGAAGAAAAAAGAAATAGACTTAAATATGATTGAAATGTTTGCAAATTTTAAGGCAAGTAAAAATATAGATAAAACGACATTAATTAGTGTATTAGAAGAAACATTTCGAAGTGCAATTAGCAAAGTGTTTGGTTCAGACAAAAATTATAATATTATTATCAACCCAGATAAAGGTGATTTTGAAATTTGGAGAAACAGAGAAGTTGTACAAGACAACAAATTAGAGGATTCTAATTCACAAATAGCATTAACAGAAGCAAAGCAAATAGATTCAGATTATGAAATAGGTGAAGAAATAAGCGACGCAATAAACTTTGCTTCTTTTGGAAGACGCACAATCTTAAATATTCGTCAAACATTGACTTCCAAAATATTAGAACTACAAAATAACTACATTTATAATAAATATAAAGATAAAATAGGACATATTGTTACAGGAGAAGTTTACCAAGTTTGGAAAAAAGAAATGCTTATATTAGACGATGAAGGAAATGAACTAATACTTCCAAAATATGAACAAATTCCTAGTGATTTTTTCCGTAAAAACGAAACTTGTCGCGCAATAGTGATTAAAGTTGACAACTTTAATAATAATCCAAAAATTATTCTTTCTCGTACATCTAATTTATTTATGCAACGATTGTTTGAATTAGAAGTTCCAGAAATTCAAGATGGGTTAATTTTTATTAAATGCATAGCTCGCATTCCTGGTGAAAGAGCTAAAATAGCTGTTGAATCATACGATGAACGCATTGATCCAGTAGGAGCATGTGTAGGAATGAAAGGAATGCGTATTCACAGTATAGTACGTGAATTACGCAACGAGAATATAGATGTAATCAACTATACATCAAATATATCTTTATTTATCCAAAGAGCATTAAGTCCTGCTAAAATTTCTTCTATTAAAATTTATGAAAAATTTAAAAAAGCAGAAGCTTTTCTTCGTCCAGAAGAAGTCTCATTGGCCATAGGGAAAAATGGATTAAATATTAAATTAGCTAGTATCCTAACAGGATATACAATTGATGTCTTCAAAGAAGAAGAAAATGATGACGAAGATATCTATATAGATGAATTTTCAGACGAAATAGAAGATTGGATAATAGGAGCATTAAAAAATATTGGTTGTTATACAGCAAAGAATGTTTTGGAAAAAACTAAAGAAGAAATAGCTGAACAGGCTGATTTAGAAGAAAATACAGTTGATGAAATTTTAAAAATATTTAGATCTGAATTTGAAAAATAAAGAATAATATATTATGTCAATTAGGCTGAACAAGGTAACAAAATATCTAAATGTAGGACTTTCAACTATAGTTAAATTTCTACACAGCAAAGGATATTCTCCAGAAGAAAATCCAAATACAAAAATCAGTAATGAAGAATATGAAATGCTTAACAAAGAATTTAATAAAGATAAGAACTTAAAATTAAACCTTGAGTCAAAAAAAAATGATACAGAGAGCTTTTACTTGAAAGAAAAGAATCACACAAAAATAGTTAACAATAATGAGTCAATACAAATAAAAAAAACAGAACCATTTTTTTTATTCAAAAAAGAAGAAATTAAAAAAAGACAATTTGAGATTGACACTCTTGACATGAGTAAACACTCTTATAAAGTAAAAAAATCTTCAGTTGAAAAAAAATCAATTGAAGAAGATACTCCAAACTACGATAGTAATAGAAAAGAAAATATTTTTCGGTTGCAAAATTCTACGAAACAGAAAATCAATTTTACTATTACTGGAAAAATTGATTTGACAACTATTAATAATTTTATTCGCACCAATCGAAAACCAAAAGATGAAAAACAAAAATGGGTAAAAAACAAAAAAACAACTAACATGGCAAGTTGCGAAACACTCAAAACTGATACAAGAGAAAAACTGATTCATCCTTTACAACAAGTAGGTATTGAAGTTACAAAAAAGAAAAAAAGAAATCGTATTAAACACAGAAGGATAGATATTAATCAAAATGTTTCAATACATTCTAAGAAAAAAAATAAATATACTAACTCTAATAAATCAACAACTTTTAATAGTAAAATAAATAAAGATGATATTCAGAAACAAGTCAAAAAAACTTTGGCAAAGTTATCTGAAAGCAGTTTAAAAAAAGGAACAAAATATCGAAAAGAAAAACGAGATATATTATCACAACAACGTAATGAACAAAGTAAACTAAAAGAACAAGAGAATAAAGTAATTAAACTAACAGAATTTGTTACTGCGAATGATTTAGCAAATATGATGAATATTCCTGTAGTTCAGGTTATTTCTACCTGTATGTCAATTGGTATTATGGTTTCTATCAATCAGCGTTTAGATACTGAAACAATTGATATTGTTGCTGATGAATTCGGATACAGAACGGAGTATGTAAGTGAAAAAATTGTTAATGACATCAATGATGATGGAGATCAAGAACAATCAGTACCTCGCCCACCAATTATAACTATAATGGGACATGTAGACCATGGAAAAACGTCTCTACTTGATAATATCCGTAATAGTAACATTATTTCTAGTGAATCAGGAGGCATTACTCAGCACATTGGAGCATATCACGTGAAATTAAAAAATGGTCGCAAAATTACTTTTTTGGATACTCCTGGCCATGAAGTATTTACCGCTATGCGAGCTCGTGGAGCTAAAGTAACAGATATCGTCATTATTATAATCGCAGCGGATGACAATGTAATGCCTCAAACAATAGAAGCAATCAATCATGCTGCAGCTGCCGAAGTTCCTATCGTGTTTGCAATTAATAAAATTGATAAATCTGGAGCAAACCCTGAAAAAATAAAAGAAGCACTTTCTTCTATGAACTATTTAATAGAAGACTGGGGAGGAAAATATCAATCACAAGATATTTCTGCAAAAAATGGGAATGGAATAAAAGAACTTTTAGAAAAAGTTTTATTAGAAGCAGAATTACTAGATTTAAAAGCTAATCCAAAAAGAAAAGCTACCGGTTCAGTGATAGAATCATCTTTAGATAAAGGACGTGGTTATGTAGTGACTATTTTAGTGCAAAATGGCACTATAAAATTAGGAAATATTATTTTAGCAGGGACATATTTTGGCCGTATAAAAGCATTGTTTAATGAAAAAAATCAAAAGATAAATGAAGCTGGCCCATCTGAAGCAATATTAATTTTAGGATTAAATGGAGCTCCTCAAGCTGGTGATATTTTTCAAGTAATGGAAACTGAACAAGAAGCACGAGAAATAGCAACAAAACGGATACAATTACAACGTGAACAAGGATTACGAACTCAAAAATTATTGACGTTGGATGATATTAGTCGCCGTATTTCTGCAGGAAATTTTCAGCAACTAAATATAATCGTTAAAGGGGATGTAGATGGCTCTATAGAAGCTCTTTCAGATTCATTAATTAGACTTTCTACAGAACAAGTCCAAGTAAATATTATCCACAAAGGAGTCGGACAAATATCAGAATCAGACGTTATTTTAGCAGCAGCATCAAATGCATTTATTATTGGATTTCAAATACGCCCATCACAATCAGCACGAAAATTAGCAGAAAAGGAAGGAGTAGATATTCGTTTATACTCGATCATTTATAATGCAATAGAAGAACTAAAGAATGCTATAAGTGGTATGCTTGCTCCAAAAATTAAAGAAAAAATTACAGCTACTGTAGAGATACATGAAATTTACAAACTAAATAAAATTGGATCTGTAGCTGGATGCATAGTTAAGGAAGGAAGAATTAAACGAGAAGATAAAATTCATTTAATAAGAAATGGAGCTATAATTTATACTGGAGAATTAGCTTCGTTAAAACGGTATAAAGAGAATGTAAAAGAAGTAACACAAGGTTATGAATGTGGATTAAATATTTATAACTTTAATGATATTAAAGTTGGTGATATTATTGAAACATTTGAGGAAATAAAATCAAAATAAGCATTAACGGAAAACTTCTTTATGAAATTGAAAAATTGTAATGAGGACAAAAATAAAAACTCATTTTGTTTGTTCACAATGTGGAAATAATTTTCACAAATGGATAGGAAAATGTCCCATTTGTCACAAATGGAATACTTATAAAGAAGAAATTATCACTGATAAACCTATCGTTAATTTATTTTCACCAAAATTATTCAATGTTGAAACAGTAAAATCTAATCCATTATTGTTAAAAAGTATTCAAACAGATAAGGAACTTCGAATAGACGTAATCGACAAAGAATTCAATCGTGTTTTAGGAGGCGGTTTAGTTTCTGGGTCACTAGTTTTGATTGGAGGAGAACCGGGAATTGGTAAATCTACTTTAATATTACAAACAATACTAAAATTGAAATATAAGACATTGTATATATCAGGAGAAGAGAGTGCTAAACAATTAAAACTACGAGCAGAAAGATTAAATATAAAAAATGAAAGTTGTTTTATTTTGTGCGAAACTAATTTAAAACAAATACTAAATCATATCAATTGTGTACAACCTAATATAGTTGTAATTGATTCTATTCAAACACTTTTTACAGAACAAATTGAATCTGGATCTGGAACTATATCTCAAATTAGAGAAATAGCTTCAATTTTGCTTAAATTTGCTAAAAAAACTAATATTCCTTTTTTTCTTATTGGACATATAAATAAAGAAGGTAATATTGCAGGTCCTAAAATACTAGAACATATCGTAGATGTAGTTCTACAATTTGAAGGAGATCAAAATTACATATATCGTATATTACGAAATATAAAAAATCGTTTCG
This sequence comes from Candidatus Azobacteroides pseudotrichonymphae, assembly GCA_002091395.1. Lineage (GTDB taxonomy): Bacteria > Bacteroidota > Bacteroidia > Bacteroidales > Azobacteroidaceae > Azobacteroides > Azobacteroides pseudotrichonymphae_A. Next base: position 295,328 of record AP017913.1, on the reverse strand, counting down.
GAAGCACTGCAGAACTTGGTATTTACGAGATGAAACCAAATGGATTACATGAAATTAATAGTCTATCTGAATTATTATTAACTCAAAATTATGAAGAATTAAGTGGAATAACAATTGCTGCAATTATTGAAGGTGCTAGACCATTTTTAATTGAAATACAAGCATTAGTAAGTACTTCTGTATATGGAATTCCACAAAGGAATACTACAGGATTTGATATACGCCGAATGAACATGTTACTAGCTGTTTTAGAAAAAAAAGTTGGATTCAAATTGTGCCAAAAGGATGTATTTTTAAATATTGCTGGTGGATTAAAAATTAATGATCCAGCAATTGATTTATCGGTAATATCTGCTATTCTTTCATCAAATTTAAATGTCCCTATTAAACGAAAAGTATGCTTGTGTGGAGAAGTTGGATTATCAGGAGAAATTCGATTTGTAAATCGGATAGAATCAAGAGTATTTGAGGCTGAAAAACTTGGATTTCAAAAAATAATAATACCAGAGAATAATTATAAAGATGCCAATTTAAAAAAACTAAATATTACTATTAATCCAGTAAAAAAAGTGGAAGAAGCGTTTAAACTATTATTTTACTAAATAATTTGGTTCTTTAAATCTATATATTTTTGCATTTTTAATTCCTGCAAATTTTTTTTAGAAACCCAGAATTTTTTGTTTTTGATCTTTTGAGGCAAAAAAATCTGTTGAATATGATCATTTTTATAATGATGACAGCATTTGTAATTTTTACCATAATCTAAATCTTTCATTAATTGATTTGGTGCATTCCTTAAGTGTAAAGGGACAGAAATATTTCCAGAACAAGCGACTTCTTTTAAAGCAGTTTCTATCGCTTCATAAGCAGAATTACTTTTAGGACAAGTTGCTAAATAAATAGTTGTTTCAGCTAAAATAATTCTACTTTCAGGCATTCCAACTTTACTAACAGAATCAAAACAAGCGTTTGCCAATAACAAAGCATTAGGATTAGAAAGGCCAATATCTTCTGAAGCAGAAATAACTAAACGTCGAGCAATAAATTTTGGATCTTCACCTCCTATCAACATCCTTGCTAACCAATAAATAGCAGCATCTGGATCACTTCCCCTGATAGATTTAATAAAAGCTGAAATAATATCATAATGAACCTGACTTTTTTTACTATACGCTGTAAAACTCTTTTGTAAATAATTTCTAATCATAGAATCGGTGATAGTGATGACTTTTTCTTTCCCATTTTTTTCTGTTTCAATAACTAATTCTAATATATTCAACAGTTTACGAGCATCGCCATCAGCAAAACGTAGCAAAGTTGTAGTTTCTTTTACTTTTATTATATAATTCTGCAATTGTATATCTTCTTTTAAAGCTTTATACATTAATATAAGAAGATCTTTATCGCTCAAATTGTCTAATACGTAAACATGACAACGAGAAAGTAACGGATTAATGATTTCAAAAGAAGGGTTTTCAGTAGTTGTACCAATCAAAGTAATAATTTCTTTTTCTAAAATAGTTAGAAGAAAATTTTGCTGAATTTTATTGTATCGATGGATTTCATCAATAAAAAGAATAGGTCGAACATTATTAAATAAATGAAGGTTGTTAGCAGAGCTAACAACCTTTTTTATATCATTTATACCAGAATCAACAGCACTTAAAGTTAAAAACGGAATATTTACATGTTTAGAAATAATTTGTACTAAAGTTGTTTTCCCAACCCCAGAAGGCCCCCATAGAATAAATGGATATATATGTCTCATTTCTATCATTTTTCTTAAAACATTTCCTTCACCAACCAAATGTTTTTGACCTAAAAAATCATCAAGAGATTTAGGTCGCATCCTTTCTGCCAAGTATTTACTCATTTTTATTTAATTTATTTTTTAATAAATTATATTTCTTCATCTAAATTATTTTAGCAGTACAAAAATTACACTAGTATACTGATTTTATTTCAAAATAAAATTCAAAAAATCATTAAATAATAGTTCCACATTTCAATTTTTTCGAAAAACCAATTAAATATCAATAAAAATTTTAGATTTTCTCATATGCCTTTTATCTTATTAAATTTACTATCTAATAAATAAAACAAAAAGTTTTCATCTTATGTTCACACATTAGGCTAGTATTCAACATATAAATACATATGGCTAACATTATTAAAAGTAAAAGATATTTTTGAAAATACTAAAAAGAGAGATAATTGAAATGTTCTACAAACATGAATGAAAATCAATTACTATAATAATTTAATTAAAAATAATATTCAACTAATTATAACAAAATTCTACAAGTAGCATAATGACTAAAAAGCAATTTTACACACGTAACAAAAGATTAACTCAAATTATCAGAAGTTAATACTCCTTTATCAAGAAATCATTTTTTATAAATTTACAAAAACAAATATCCACAGTATAACACAATTAGTCAAAACTCAAATTTTTTAAAAATTTATCAATATCGTATTTCAACTAAAATTGTTATTGGTAATTATAGTATTTATATAATATTCTATATAATCATATACCATAATATATTTTTTAACAAAAACTTCATATCACTCGTTTTATTTATCATTAAACTACAAGTAACATTATATTAATATTACAAAACAGTGTAAGATGTACAATGATATTACTTAAATACAAAAATTAATTTAATTATTTAATAATCAATCTATTATTAAATAATTATTAAGATATAATATCAATTATAATAGTCGTATCATATTTCTAATATAATAAAAACTAGAAAATATTTTCTACTTGTATAAATACTTTTCAAAAGAATTAAATTTTCAAAATAAAATCACATAATCTAATTAACAACTTAATAATATTGAAAATATATAGAACTTAACTTTTAATTAATACAATATTACCTAAGCTTTAATGTTATTAATGTTAACACAGACAATAAAATTGCTATTATCCAAAAACGAATTACAATTTTAGATTCTGGAATTGAATTCAATGGTTTTTGGATAATGACTCCTTCCATAGCATGCCCTTTTTGAAAATGATGATGAATAGGTGTCATTTTGAATATCCTTTTACCTACACCTGTTCTCATTTTTGAATATCTAAAATAGACTACTTGTATCAAAACTGAAAAACTCTCTATGAAAAATATTCCACCTAAAATAGGTAATAACAACTCTTTATGAATAATAATGGCAAATACTGCGATAGCTCCACCCAAAGTAAGTGACCCAGTATCACCCATAAAAATTTGAGCAGGAAAAGAGTTATACCACAAAAATCCCATACATGCACCAACAAAAGCACCAGCAAAAATTGTTAATTCTTCACAACCTGGGATATACATAATATTTAGATAAATAGCATATCTTGAATGTGCAGATACATAAGCAAAAATACCTAATACAACACCGATCATAGTAGAATTTCCAGCTGTTAATCCGTCTAATCCATCAGTCAAATTTGCTCCATTAGATAAAGCTACTACAATAAAAATAGCAACTAAAACAAAAAGTATCCATACAACTTTTGTGTGATTAGTAGATAATAATTTGGCCAAAATTCGATAGTCAAAATTATTATTTTTCAAAAATGGAACAGTAGTTTGAGTAGATTTTAATGGTAGAAAAATATAAAAAAAATCATTGCTCTGTTGATAAATCTTTGTACTCTTATATATTACAGCATCAGGAGATAAATAAATACTTAAACCAACTACTAAGCCCAATAAACTTTGAGCTAGTATTTTTATTTTCCATGATAATCCTTTTTTATTCTTACAAACTGTTTTAATATAATCATCAATTAACCCAACAATTCCTAGCCAAATGGTACTAAACACCATCAATAATATATATATATTAGAAAGACGAGCTAATAATAAAACTGGAATTAAAATTGCTGCAATAATAATAATTCCACCCATAGTAGGTATTTTTTTTTTCAAATTTTGTCCATCCAATTCAAGGTCACGAACAATTTCCATTATTTCATACTTTTCTAAAGCATTAATTATTTTTTGCCCACTGAGTATAGAAATGATCAAAGATAAAATCAAAGATAAAATTGAGCGAAAAGAAATATATTGAAATATTTTTGCGCCTGGCATATCCAAATGACTAAGGAAACGGAACAAATCATATAACATATAGTTCAGTTTATAATTCTTAAATTAGATATTTTCATCAAAATTTCTTTATCATTAAAATGATTCTTAAATCCTTTTATTTCTTGATAATTTTCATGCCCTTTACCAGCAATTAATACTACATCATTAGGTTTAGCCAGCAAACAAGCAGTTTGAATAGCTTGTTCTCTATCGACAATACATAAAATTTTTTTTAATTGATTATTATTTAATCCATATATCATGTCTCTAATAATATCATTTGGTTCTTCAAAACGTGGATTATCTGAAGTTAAAATAACATTTTGACTAAGTTGCACAGCTTTTTTTGCCATAATTGGACGCTTCCCCTTATCACGATCTCCACCACAACCAAACACAGTTATAATTTTCCCTCTCCCGTTCAAAACCTCATTAATAGTATCTAATACGTTAACTAAAGCATCTGGAGTATGTGCATAATCTATAACAATAATAAAATTTGTGGAAGTATGTAAAATTTCAAAACGCCCCAAAATAGGGTGAAGCATACTTAATAAAAGTAGTATTTTATCTGGACTATGTCCTAATAAAACAGTTGCCCCATAAACAGCTAAAACATTATAAGCATTAAACTTACCTATAAGCAAAGTGAAAAATTCTTTATTATTAATAGCCATTAATGTACCATCAAAATGTAACTCTAAAACTTTTCCTTTAAAATCAGCTAAAGATTGAAAAGAATAAAATTGTTTAAATGCTTTTGTATTCTGTACCATAAATGTTCCATTTTTATCATCTTTATTAATCAAAGCAAAAGAATCTACGGGAAGTAGATCAAAAAATTTTTTTTTTGTGTTTCGATAAACATCAAACGTTTTATGATAATCCAAATGATCTCGTGTAAGATTTGTAAAAATGCCGCCTCTAAAATATAACCCAGCAATTCTTTTTTGTTCTATAGCATGGGAACTTATTTCCATAAAAACGTATTTGCACTCTTCAGAAACCATTTGAGATAATAAATTATTTAATACTATTGCATCAGGAGTAGTGTGCGTAGTCTTAAGTATTCGATTATTAATACAATTACAAATTGTAGAAATTAACCCTACTTTATAGCCTAATTTTTTAAAAATTTCATACAATAAAGTAACAATTGTTGTTTTACCATTTGTCCCAGTAACTCCAATCAAATGTAATTTTTTTGAAGGTTCTCCATTCCAAATGGAAGCTATTTGTCCTAAAATTTCAATACTATCTTTAACTTGAATATAAGTTATATTTGAACGAATAATTACAGGTAAAGTTTGGCAAATAATTATTTTTGCTCCATTTTTAATTGATTTTTCTATATAATTGTGTCCATCTACTTGTGAACCAACAACAGCAACAAACAAATCACCTTTTTTAATTTTACGAGAATCTGAATGAAATCCATTCAAATCAAACTTTTCTCCTTTAAATATTAACTTCATAAGTCATTTTAAATACAATGAAATAATTTTGTTTTTTTTGTTACTAATTCCTGGTAAAATAGATTGTGTACTAACCGTTCCTCTTCCAAAAAGATTTACTTTAAATCCAACACTCTCCAAAGTAAAAACTGCATCTTTAGCTCCCATTCCTCTAACATCAGGAATTTTCGTAAAAATCCCATTTTGATTTTTTAAAAAAACAACCATACTATTATTTTTAATAGTACAAATAGACAATTTGTCATATCCTTTATTATTTATGTTTACATTAGGAATTTGCAATCTTTTTAAGATTTGTACAATACATCCCTTTCTGCCATTTTTGAAAAATGGCAGAAAGGGATGTATTGTATCTAATGAAATTGATTCTATATTAGAAACAAATTTTTTTGCATACATTTCTTCTGCAATATTTTTAAAAACAGGACCACACATATTTCCACCAGAAGGGATGCCACAATGAGGTTTCCACATAACTACAATACAAGAATATTGTGGTCTTTCTGACGGAAAATATCCACAAAATGATACTTGGTGTGATATTCCATATGAATTATATCCTTCTGCACCTTTTGAAATCCGAATTGTTCCAGTTTTACCAGAAATACTAACATTATCAGAATGAGCAGAAGCTCCAGTTCCATCTAATTTATTCACAACATCATTCAACATTTTACGAATAATAACTAATGTAGAAGTGGAACATATTTTATTATTTATTACTTGCGTTTTTTTATACAAAATTTTCTTCTTGCATACAATTTTTTTTACAAAAATTGGCTTAATCAATTTTCCATTATTAGCAATTGCATTAAAAAAAGATAGGATATAAATAGGTGGAATTTGTGTTTCATAACCAAATGACATCCATGGCAATGTAGAATTTGACCAATATTCTTTTGATTTTTTTATTTTTGGATGACGAATTCTTGGAATACCAGCACCAGGGATTTCTAATTTCATATCTTTACAAAATCCTATTCTATAAATGCCATCTACATATTTACCAGGATTATTACCATAAGCTTTTTGAATTAACTTAGCTACCCCAATGTTAGATGAATAACGAATACTTTGCGAAGCTGTAATTTTCCCATATCCTCCACGATTAGCATTATGATCTGTTAATAGTTTTCCACAAATCATTACCTTCCCATCATCTGTATCCACTGAATCTTCCGCACGAACTAACCCATCTTCAATTGCAACCATCATAGAAACTACTTTAAAAGTAGATCCTGGCTCTCCTAAGTCAGAAACTGCGTAGTTTTGAACTTCTTTCCAAGTATTTTTGCCAATATACTTTAGATTAGCAATAGCTTTAACTTCTCCTGTAGCAACCTCCATTAATACTACTGAGCCAAATTCAGCTTTAAATTTTTTCAAATTATCTAATAAATTTTTTTCTACAATGTCTTGCATCTTAACATTAATAGTAGTCACAATATCTCTGCCAGAAATAGGAATTGAATTATACATATCAACACATCTTCCATGTATTTTTTTCCGCATAATCGATCCGTATCGCCCACATAAAAAATTATCATAGTACTTTTCAAGTCCATTTTTACCACCTTTCCCTAATTCACCATAAACATCTCCAATTGTTCGTAAAGCCAATGTTCCATATGGATTCACTCTCTTCAAGAATAATTTACAATACAACCCTGATTTATTGCTCCCTTTGTTAAAAAAAGGCATTCGTTTTATTTTTTCCATTTGTAAATAACTCACATCTTGATCTAATAGACGGTATCTTCGATTTTTTTTATAACGAATATTCCATCCTTTCATAATATGAATTCTATATTGATCTGCTGATTTTTCAGGAAACATTTTGTTCAATTCTACAGAAATAGTTCCTACATATTTTTTCAAAGTATCTACTTTAATACCTTCTGCGAGAAAATCTACAAACAAACGATACTCTGATTTAGAAGTTGCCATTAACTCATGTTCAGAAGAATAAATATTGCCACGTTTTGGAAATATTTTTAAGTCAGTAGAAATAAATTGCTTATTACCAATATTTCCAAAATATTTACCATAAAAAATTGAAATAACACATGCTTTTCCAAATATAAAAACAAAAAATATAATAACAACAAATACTAAAAAGGCATAACAATCTTTTATTCTCTTATCTATAGATTGATTTTCATCCATACTTTAGATTTATTTATGTAATTCGTAAATTTGAATTTTATAAGAAAACTTCATTTTTTTAAATTCTAATAATTTTTCAATTTTAGATAAACGAGAATACGGAACTAACTCTGTCAAAAGATCCAAGTTTTTATCACTAACGTAAATCAAATTTTTTTTTAGATATTCCATTTCTAATAATTTATTCGATAAAGAATACTTATTGTTAATAAAAAATAACATCAACACTACTAACAGTATATGCAACTTGAATTGTTTAAAAAAAAAATCTTCTCCTAAAATATCACCTGAAATAATTCGTTTAAAATTATATTTTATACTTTTTTTTTCTTGTTCTGTCATTTTCATCATAATATAATTTTAAATTTTTTCTGCAATTCTTAATTTAGCACTTCTTGATCTCGGATTTTTCATTATTTCTTCATTACATGGAATAATCACTTTGCGATTGATAATTTTAAATGTAGAAGACACATTACCATAAAAATCTTTATCAATTTTCCCATCAAAATTGCCTGTTTTAAAAAAAGTTTTAACTAAACGGTCTTCCAAGGAATGATACGTTATAACCACAATTCTTCCATTCAATTTTAATAGATCTTTTGCTTGAATAAGCAATTCTTTCAAAGAATCCAACTCTTTATTTACCTCTATTCTCAGAGCTTGAAAAATTTGAGATAGTTGTTTTTTTTTTGTTTTTACAATTATAAAAGGGTTAATAATATTCAAAAAATCCTGTATAGTATATATTTTTTTTAACCTCCTAGCTTTAACAACTGCATATGCAATAAAATGTGAATTTTTTAATTCTCCATACAATCGAAATACGTTATTTAATTGTTTTTCCGAATAAGTATTTAAAATATCAGAAGCAGTCTGCCCACTTCTTTGATTCATTCGCATATCCAACATCCCAACAAAGCGAAACGAAAACCCTCTTTTATAATCGTCAAAATGTACTGAAGAAACTCCCAAATCCACTATTAGTCCATTTATTTTTTTTACATTGTACCAATCCATAAAATGAATAAGGTAACGAAAATTACCTCTTACAAAGGTAAATTTTTTATCATAAATAATATTTTTTTCGCTATACTCATCTTGATCAAATCCATATAAATGGCCTTCATTATTTAACTCACTTAGTATTTTTTTTGAATGACCACCACAACCAAAAGTTGCATCAACATAGACACCACCATCACAAACATTTAATCCTTCTACACTCTCTTTTAAGAGGACTGGAACATGGTAATAAAACATAACAAATTAAAACTATTAAGCTTGACTATAATTAAAAAACTAAATTGCTAAAACATTTTTCCAAAAATAAAACATTTTTTGGAACCTTTTCACGATAAATTTTAAACTGTATTATCTATCTTTAGATTTTGTAATACACAATAATTAAAAAAACAACAAAACACTCTATGAAAGTATTAATTCTTACAAAGAAACCTTTTGCACAAAAAGCAATCGAAAATATAAATAAAATCATTAATAGTGCTTCACTAGAAACAATTATATTAGAAAAATATCATAGTGAATCTCAAGTATTGAATGCAGTAAAAGATGTAGATGCTATCATTGTTAGAAGTGATTTAATAACAAATGAAATTCTAGTTTCTGCAAAAAAATTAAAAGTCATAGTAAGAGCTGGTGCTGGTACAGATAATATAGATCTAACATCTACAACAGCTCGTAATATAGTTGTAATGAACACACCAGGGCAAAATGCCAATGCAGTGGCTGAATTAACATTAGGAATGATGGTAAATGCATCTAGAAATTTTTATGATGGAAATAGTGGAATAGAACTTAAGGGGAAAAAATTAGGCATACATGGCTACGGGAATGTAGGTAAAAATGTTGCACGAATTGCTAAAGGATTTGAAATGGATATATATGTATATGATACATTCTATACAGAAGAAATTTTTAAAAAAAATATAAATATATCTGATTCAAAGGAAGAATTATACAAAACATGTCAGTATATATCACTACATATTCCAGCTACATCAGCGACTGATCGTTCTATCAATTATCGTTTGCTAGAAATGATGCAAAAAGACGCTATTTTAATAAATACTTCTAGAAAAGAAATAATTGATGAAGAAGACTTAATGAAGTGGATGGAGAATTATCAAAATGTTAAATATATAACAGATATAATGCCTGATAATGATGAAGAATTAAAAATTAAATTTCCAAAACGCTATTTCTCAACTCGAAAAAAAATTGGAGCTCAAACAATAGAAGCAAATAATAACGCAGGAATAGCTGCAGCTAAGCAAATTGTAGATTTTCTTTTAAATGGGAAAATTCAATTTCAAATAGAGTTCAAGAGATGATTATTATAATAACTAAATTTAGTCTACTACTTCACAAACATTTTGTAAAAATGTCTTAGCAGGATTATACAATTATTCATAAATAACAATTCAAACTAATATCAAATAATAAAAATAGTTAATTGTTTTATTAGCGTGTCTCTATTATCTTAAACAACTTTAAATAAAATATTAACTAATTAAAATTAATTAGAAATTAATCTTCAATTAGGTTACATCAAACTTACATTTTCATTTTTTTGTTTCATTGCCATTTATTAATTTACTCATTAATAAAATCCACTTAAGTTACTAAGTATATGTAGCAACATACTAATTCAATTCTATAATTTCAATATTATTAATTTGATTTCCATTAATAACAAATCGTAGCAAAGTACGCATTTTATGAACACCATACTTGCCAGAAGCCCCTGGATTTAAACACAACACTCCTAATTTTTCATCGTATACAATTTTCAAAATATGTGAATGACCACAAACAAAAATGTCAGGAGTATTCTTATAAAGTTCATTACGTATTTTAAAATCATAATTACCAGGGTAACCTCCAATATGAGTTAATAAAACATTAACATTTTCTATTCTAAACCGTAATATTTTCGGACAAATAATTTTAAGAACATACCCATCTATATTTCCATAAACAGCTCTTATAGTTTTAAACTGTTGCAACCGACTTAATACAAGTTCACTACCAATATCCCCAGCATGCCATATTTCGTCACAATTAGAAAAATAGAAAATAAATTTATTATCCCAACACGCATGAGTATCAGAAAGTACCCCAACTATTTTCATAAATGAAATTTAATATGAATAATATATTTTATATATAATGCATTACATTCGCAAACTTCATAAATATTAAGAAAGCTAAAAATAATTTTTTATTATTTTTGTGTAATTATATTACAATAAATATTTTCGAACGTTATAAATTAAATTATAATTAAAAGATCAAAGATGGAAATAAAAAAATATAAAATCATAAATAATATATTAGGATTTATAATATTCGCTATTGCAGCAACTGTTTATTTAATGACTATCGAACCAACGGCAAGTTTTTGGGACTGTAGTGAATTTATTACATCAGCATATAAATTAGAAGTTGGGCACCCACCTGGAGCTCCAATTTTTATGTTGATAGGTAACATTGTTTCTCATCTTGCATCTTCTCCTTCAAAAGTTGCATTGGTTTTGAATGCTCTATCTGCTGTTTTTAGTGCTCTAGTTATTTTATTCCTTTTTTGGACTATAACACGTCTTGTTAGAAAAATTATTTTAAACAGCAATGTTAAAAGTATAAATATTGCCCAATTGGTCACTATCATGGGTGCAGGAGCTACAGGAGCATTGGCTTATACTTTTTCTGATACGTTTTGGTTTTCGGCTGTAGAAGGAGAAGTATATGCTTTTTCTTCTTTTATGACTGCAATTAGTTTCTGGTTAATTTTAAAATGGGAAGATATCGCTGATGAACCAAATTCAAATCATTTACTGATATTAATCGCTTATTTAACTGGAATATCTATTGCTATTCATTTACTAAATTTACTCTGCATTCCGTGCATTACATTAGTTTATTTTTTTAAAAAAAATCCTAATTCTACGTTAAGAAAAACAATTACAGCTTTAATCATTTCCATTGGAATAGTAGCACTTATTCTTTACGGGCTAATTCCAGGAATTGTGGACATTTGTGGATGGTTTGAATTGTTTTTTGTCAACATACTTAAGTTGCCATACAATTCTGGTGTTATTTTCTATCTAATTTTTCTATTTAGTATTTTATTTTGGTCAATTTGGGAAATTATGAATAATCCAAAAAATATTAAAAAAGGGAAAATAGCTTTTATAGCATCAGTCGTTTTATTAGGAATACCATTCATTAGCAATAATTTAGTATTAGACATTTTTATAATAATTGCTATATCTTTTTTCATTTTTTTATCAAAAAAAATCGATTTAATTACATTAAATACAATATTAATTAGCTTATTAGTTATGACTATTGGCTATTCATCATATGCACTTATTGTTATACGGTCTATATCCAATACACCAATGAATCAAAATTCACCAAACAATATATTTACATTAAAAGCTTATTTAACTCGTGAACAGTATGGAGAAACCCCTCTGATATACGGACAAACATTCGCTTCAGAACTAAAATATAAACGAAAAGGGAATATATTTGAAGCTGAAGTAAAAGATAAAGGAGCTATTTGGTCACAAATCAATAAAAAAAATCCATCAGAAAGAGATAGATACTACGTATCAGGACGAAAAAAAACTTATGTATACTTAAGCAAATTATGTACATTATTTCCTAGAATGTACAGCTCATCACCGCAACACATACAAGGATATAAAGAATGGTCAAAATTTAAGGGAACTCGTGTCAAAATATTTACTCCGCAAGGAATAAAATTTGTACTTAAACCAACATTTTTAGAAAATTTAAGATATTTCTTAAACTATCAATGTAATTTTATGTACTTACGTTACTTCTTATGGAATTTCTGTGGAAAACAAAATGATATCCAAGGGTATGGGGAAATCTCTAATGGGAATTGGATCACAGGAATCAAATTTTTAGATCAATTTCGTTTAGGTTCACAAAATAATATGCCTGATAGCATTGCTAAAAATAAAGGGCATAATAAATTTTATATGTTACCATTATTACTTGGTATAGTAGGCATTATATTCCAAATTCATTTCAAAAAAAAAGGAGTAAATCAATTTTTAACTATTTTTGTGCTATTTTTTATGACTGGACTTGCAATAGCTGTTTACCTGAATCAAACTCCTTTCCAACCACGTGAAAGGGATTATGCATACGCTGGTTCATTTTATGCATTTTGTATCTGGATAGGTTTTGGAACTGCTGGGATTATCAATTGGTTAAAATCTTTTAAATTTTCAAATACTATAGCAGCATTTTTTGGAACTGTTATATGTTTACTTATTCCAATACAAATGGGAAGTCAAACATGGGATGACCACGACAGATCAAAAAGATTGGTTGTCAGAGATTTTGCTATGAATTATTTATCTGCATGCGAACAAAATGCGATCATTTTCACAAATGGAGATAACGATACTTTCCCTTTATGGTATATACAAGAAGTTGAAGGATTACGTAAAGACATTCGTGTATGTAATTTAAGTTATTTACAAACTGACTGGTATATTAACCAAATGAAACAACAAGCATATGAATCTAAGCCACTTCCAATTAAGTGGGAAAAACATGAATATACGCAAGGTGAACACGATATTGTCTATATTTTCAATGAACAAAAGAATCCTATAAAAATAGATGAAGCGTTGTATCGCATAAGATCAAAAAATATAGAAGATAAATTCATTGCAAAATATAATCTTGAATTGGATAATATTCCTACTGACAAAATAATCATACCAATCGACTCAGCAGCAGTAGTAAAATCAGGAGTAGTAAAATCTAAGAATTCAAAATGGATTCCTCACAATCTTATTATAGATTTTGGAAATAAACAAAATAAAACAGATAATGATGTAACTACTAATGAAAAAAAATACTTAACAAAAGATGAAATAATGATATTAGAGATATTAAAAAATAACAAAAATTGGTCACGCCCGATTTATTATGCTGCAACTGTAAATTCAGATAAATACCTTAGACTTTTCCCATACCTTCGCTGCGACGGTATAATTTACAGAATTGTTCCATTTGAAGCCCATAAATATCAGCCAATTGACACTGACATCATGTATGATGTTGTCATGAATAAATATCGTTGGGGAAACTTGGAACAACAAAATCTTTATTTAGATGAAAATATAATACGAATGGCACGAATTTTTCGTGCCATATTTGGACAATTAGCTACAAAATTAGTAGAAGAAAAAGATTTTATACGTGCAAAAAAAGTACTGGATAAATGTTTAAAAGTAATACCGTCTTATAATGTACCTTATGATTACCCTTCTACTTACCTTTTAGCAAATGCCTATTCACAAATAGGTGATATAAAAAGAGCTAACAAACTTTATAAAATACTTGCAGAAACATTGTTAAAAAATTTAAAATGGTACAATAGTTTAAATCATGATCAATATATTTCTGTACTAGAATACATAAAAAAAGACATCATTTTTTTACAATATATTTTAAATTTTTTTTCTAAACAAAATTTAAAAATAGAAGAAAAATATTATCCAGATTTTTTAGTAATAGTACAACGTTTTCAAAAATTTTTAAAAAATTAAATCGATAATAAATAAAATAAACAGATACTTTTTTCTATATAATTTTAGAAATGAAACATAATTACTATACATAAAAATTGAATAATAATACCTACTATAGACAAAAGTCTAATTATTACTTTATTTTCTAAATATTATGAATCCAGGTACATTTAAACAATTTTCCAATGACAGACACTACAAACAACATTTTACACATATTCACCAAATTATAAAAATATCTTCAACACAACATTTCTTGTTTTTAATGAACAGTTATCATTAAATTATAACAAATAAATCACACTTTATTTTTTTCATTCAATAAGAAATTTTTTCACAGGTTCTCCTTTCTCTAAATAATCAAGAATTATATCTACTTTATCTGCAGTTACTCCGCCATACCAATAGTTATTTGGTTGAATTACTACAATTGGACCTTGACTACAAAGATTCAAACAAGCAGTTGTTGTAACAACTGCATCTATTCCACGATCAGAACACTCTTCAGTAAGATATTCTAATAAAGATACAGCACCATTTTTACTACAAAAACCTTGTGAACTTCCTGTAATTCTGTAAGAATTGCAAACTAAAATAGTATAATTAGGATTTTTCATAAAAAATTAATTTAAAATTAGACGAATTGATAAATATATTTTTTTTAAAAAAAAATTAATGAACATTAAATCCAATATTAATAAAAAATTAGTTCTTACAATTGAGTCAATTAACTAAGAACATATATAAAATTTTATATGTATTTTCTCTTTTAATTATTATCTCATTACAACACCTAAAACTTCATTAGCTTAACAATAAAACTTACAATAAAATTTCATTTGTTAGAGTTTTCTCCTAAGGTACACTACATCTAATCCTGTCTCAATTAACCCATTCATTTGAATAACACAAATACCATTTTGAGTTATTATTTTCATAGGATTTTCACCTATTTCAGCAACTAAAATAGCTTGACAATCCACAAGAATTTTGTTAGCCAATTCTTCCCATCTATTTACCCCACTACCTTTCGGTGGCGTAGGACGTTTCTCTACAAAAGAATATCCATTTATAGATTGTTCAAAAATATATACCTCTCTTGCTTCTCCCAAATGTAAATTTACTAATAGGCCTTCATTTGTAGCAACTGCTACACGATTACGTTTTTTACTAAAAATTCTAGTAAATAAAGAAACCTGTTCAATAAAATTTTTTGTTTCAGTATTATTATGCCCTAATAATCCAGCAGCGTCTGCTCGGCAACCAACACAATGGCTCATTGTAGGAATATATTGTGAGATAATTAATTTTATTTTTTTCATATCATCTTTTGAAGGCATAGATAAAGAAGCAAATTCTGTATTTTCAATTGGATATAATGGTATACAATTCATCATATTTGCACCAAAAGACGAAACTTTTTTTGCAATCTCTTCTACTTCACAATCATTAATTCCAGGACAAATTACTGTATTAATTTTTACAAAAATACGATTTTCTCTCGCTCGCTTGAGAGATTTTAATTGCTGTTCTAATAAAATTTCTCCACCTATTTCCATTCTGTAAACTTTTTTGTTATACCGTATCCAACGATATAACTTAGCTAAAGTTTTAGATTTAATAGAATTAATTGTTATTGTGAGATGAGATAACCCATTCTCTGCTAAATTATCTATATAAGGAAATAAATTTAATCCATTGGTTGAAATACATATATTTTTCCCAGGAAATTTTTCTTTTACTAAGCATATTGTTTCCATTGTTATTTCAGGTTCAGCAAAAGGATCACCGGGACCAGCAATACCTACTACACTAATATTTGGCATTTTTTTTGACAAGACTTTGAGATAATATAATGCTTGTTTAGGAGACAATAACATACTGCTTACACCAGGTCTATTTTCATTACAACAATCATAACGTCGATTACAATAATTACATTGAACATTACATTTAGAAGCAATAGGCAAATGTACTCTTGCATATTTATCTTTAACTTCAATATTAAAACAAGGATGATTATCCATTTCGCAATATTATATTTGAAAATTACATATATTTATATCCCATCGATGAGTTGTGTTGTTTTTTCTCTAGTAAAGCATTTACAATTTGCTCGAACAATGAAATAGTTCCTTCATAACACAATAGTTTATTGTGATAAGCACCAATTCGATCGTGTATTGGAAAGCCTACACGAATTAACGGGATTTTCAACTTGCGAGCAATATAGTATCCTTTACTGTTACCAATCATTAAATCAGGTTGAATTTCAGAATTAATAATAATATTTTCCATTTGTTCAAAAGTTGCACCCTGCTTAATAATTATTTCATTAGAAAACGAATTAGAAAGCACACATTGAAGAATATTTTTAAATTTTCCACTTTCACCTCCTGTAACACATAACAAAGGCTTCATGCCAACTTCAACAACAAAAGAAGCTAAAGAAACAACTAAATCTTCTTCTCCATAAATAATAACTCTTTTCCCAAATACATACTTATGTCCATCTATATATAAGTCGATCAAGCGTCCTCGTTGTTTTTCATATTTTTCAGGAACAGATTTAGCTAAAGAAATTGAAGATAGTAACTGAAAAAAAATATCGGTTTCACGAATCCCAACCGGCAATCCAATACGATAAAGGTTTATTCCAAATTTTGTTTTAAGATATTCACCTGCTGATTGAGATAAAAAATTAGTCTTCAATCTTGAACTGTTAACATCTAAATTTAGTACATAACCTAATTCAATAGAGGAAGAAGCAAGAGCACTATTTTTTAAATCATTTATTGAAGTTCCACCAGGAGGGATCCTTTGATAAGTATCCCATAACGCTCCATCGAGAGTATCGGAATAATCAGGAAAAATCATAGCTCTTATACCAAAATCAGCAACTATCTCTTTTAAATGACGAATATCTTCAGGTGAAATAAAATTGCTAAATAAATTAATATGATTATCACAATTTCCTCCTTCATTTGCCAATGATTCAACAACTGAATAAACTGCCTCATGGAATCCACTATAATGCGTCCCCTTATAACTTGGAGTAGAAGTAAAAATTATTTCAGGCAATTTTTTATTTTTTTTATGTAAATTTTTATATTCATAAATAAAACGTTTGATATCTTCTCCAATAGTTTCACTCAAACAAGTACTTGCTACAGCAATTATTTTTGGATGATACTGAATTATAATATTATCTAGACTAGTATTAAAGTTTTTTTCACCTCCAAAAATAGTTGTTTCTTCACTAAAATTAGAAGAGGCAATATCTACTGGTTCTCGGAAATGACTAATCAAATAACGACGAATATAAGTAGCACAACCTTGTGATCCATGTAACATAGGAAGAGTATTTTCTATACCTAAAAAAACTACACATGCTCCTAATGGAGAACATTGCTTACATGCATTACAAGTCCCTCTAGTTTCTTTTATTGAGAAAGAATTTTCATGATAACTGCTATACATTATCATACAATATTATCAATATAAATTTGAACTATTATTTTTTTCATAACACTTTATATTGACGAACAAATTGCCAAACTGGACTATTAACAGTTTCATATACCTCTTTAGCAAAATTTGCCATGCCTTCGTAACCAGCAAGAGCAAGCTTACGTTCATGATTATGATCACAAAAACCAAGCCCTAATTTATAGGCTATAGCTCTTTCTTTTACGCCACCTATAAAAAGATTAGCTTTAGTTAGTTTTATAAATTCAGATAATTCGACAGGATTAGAATCATCTACAATTATACATCCATCATCACAAATAGATTTTAATAATTTATAATCATCAACATTACCAGTTTGTGTTCCTACAATCACGACTTTCACACCTATTAACTTTAAAGCTTTTACTAAAGAAATAGCTTTAAATGCTCCTCCAACGTAAATAGCAGCTTTTGTTTTAAACAAGGCTCTTCGATAGAACTCAAGTGAAGGAAGTAAATTTTTTAACTCATTTTTTACTAAAACACGTGCATTTTCCACTAATTTTTCATCTTGAAAAAAATTAGCTACATCATACAATGCAATAGACATGTCTTCGACCCCAAAATAAGAAACTTTAATAAATGGAATATTATATTTCTCTTTCATTTTTTTTGCCAAACGCATCATAGATCCAGAACATTGAACAACGTTCAATGCAGCTCTATGAGCATTTTGAATGTCCTTTACTTTCCCATCTCCAGTTACAGAAGATAACACCTGAATACCTATTTTTTTATAATAACCAGCCAATATCCAAAGTTCACCAGCCAAATTAAAATCACCTAATATGTTAATATTGTATAGTGATAGTTTTTTTGTCGCATCTGTTCCAATTAAATTCATAATAGCATCACAAGCAATTTTGTATCCATCTTTTTTAGTTCCTAAAAATCCTTCTACCATAACAGGAATAACAGGAATACATTTTATTTTATTTACTTCTGAACATACTGACTGAATATCATCTCCAATTACTCCTACGATGCAAGTAGAATAAACAAAAACCGCACTAGGCGAATATTGATTAATTAACTCCATAAGAGTTATATAAAGTCGTTCTTCACCTCCAAACACAATATGTTTTTCTCTTAAATCAGTAGAAAAACTGTTTCGATATAACTCAGATCCAGATGACATAGAACCACGTATATCCCATGTATAAGCAGCACATCCAATAGGTCCATGGACAACATGCAAAGCATCTGTTATTGGATAAAGAACTACCCGAGCACCACAAAAAGAACACGCACGCTGACTTACAGAACCAGCCAAACTAGGAATTCCACCAATTAAATCAAAAGAATCTACACCATTGACAAAAATTTGTCTTCTACGTTTTTGTAAAAACATAAACAACCATACTCTCTACATTTGAAATTCAACTTTTGATTCATGACAAGTTCTATCTTTATGATCTAATATCTTTTCTAAAATTTTAATAACTAAATTACTAGCTCCAACGTATCCTACGTGTGGAAAATAATTATTTCCAGGCCGATCTGTAACTGGAAATCCAAAACGCACAAACGGAATATTTTCATCTCGAGCGATATATTTACCATAAGTATTCCCAATTAACAAATCTACTGATTTTTGTTTAATCCATTGATGTAGCTGAAACATATCAGCACACTCCCCACTTTTATATTTAGCTTCCGAAACTTTTTCTGATAATAGTTCCTGCATAGATCTATTAAAATGATTTCCAGCAGTTCCTGTCACAACATAAACTGGCTTCATATCTAAAGTAAGCAAAAACTCGATTAATGGAATCAACGTATCTGGATCTCCAAAAAGTGCTACTCTTTTCTTATAAAAATATTTAGAATTATCAGCTATTAAATCAACCAATCGACCTCGCTCTTCTGTCAAAATATCAGGGATAGGCACATTAGCATGACGACTAAGCGAAATAACAAAACGATCTGTTGCTTTCAGACCTATCGGAATTTCTACAATTTCAAAACGAACTTTACATTTATTTTCCAATTTTACACAAGCATTTTCTGTAGAATATGCTCCTAATCCAATCGTAAATTTACTATCACCTATTGCTGTAATTTCCTGTATTGTTGCTCCTCCAGATGGATACATTTCAAACTTTCCATTTAATGGAGTATCCAAAACATCAGACATATCTGGGAATAAAATAGTACGAGCCTCCATTATACGAGATATACGTTTAATTTCTCTCATATCAGATGGTTCCATCCAACCAGCAACCAAATTAACTACATTCCTTTTTTTAGGAGTAGAAATAGAAAAAAAATTAACAAAAGCGGATAACTGATTAGAATATCCTGTAATATGTGTTCCAATATAGCTAGGTGTATTACAATAAATAACAGTTTTATTTTTTGGAATCTTCTCTTCTTCTTTTGCTTTAGAAATAATTTGTGCCATATCATCACCTATTGTTTCAGATAAACAAGTAGTATGTACGGCGATAACATCAGGATCATACACTGTAAATATAGTATCAATAGCACTTATAAGATTTGAAGAGCCTCCAAAAACAGATGCTCCTTCTGAAAAGGAACTAGTGCTAGATAATATTGGTTCTTTAAAATGACGAGTAAGCATACTACGATGATAAGAACAACAGCCCTGTGATCCATGACTATGCGGCAGACATCTATGTACCCCAAGAGCAGCATACATAGCTCCAATTGGTTGACAAGTTTTAACAGGATTAATAGTTAAGGCTTTCCTATCTATTTCTTTTTCTGTTGTATGGCGTAATAACATGACTTATTCTTATAATTAAAAATTTTTATTTTCAACACACAAAAGTTGCTTCTATAAATGCATCACCCTCCCACGGAGCTTTTAATTCTTTCCAAATAGAAGTATTCACTAACATTGCAATATCTTGATAAAAATTAATTGCTCCTTTAAAACCAGCATAAGGGCCACCTGAATCATAATTATGAAGTTGTTTCAGAGGAATTCCCATTTTTTGTACACAAAATTTTTCTTTAATACCAGCACAAAAAACATCTGGATGATATTTTTCAATCAATTTATCCATTTCGTAATGACTAAGATCATCTATTACTAATGTGCCTTTCCCCATTTGTTTCATCATGCCATCGTATTCACCTAACTCCAACCCATTCACCTTCAATTCATTTAATTCTTTTTCTGTTTTACGAGGTTTATAGCGAGTAGAATCCTTGGTTACAACTATTTCCTCAATATTACGACTATCAGCATCAATTTTGATATTTGGAATCACACGACGACCTTCATAATCATCTCTATGGCCAAATTCATAACCAGCTGCAATAGTAACCATCCCCAACTCTTCAAATAAATCTTGGTAATGATGTGCACGTGACCCTCCAACAAAAAGCATTGCTAATTTTCCAACCGTAAATTTACGAGCATCTTTACAAGCTTTATCTACTTCAATCATTTCTTCTGTAATAATTTTTTCTACTCTGTCAATAAGTTTTTTACTGCCAAAATACTGTGCCACTCTACGTAACATTTTTATAGTAGACCGAGCTCCAATAGGCTGAACTTTAATCCAAGGTATGCCAAACGCCGTTTCCATCATTTCAGCAACATAATTTATAGACCGATGACACATTACCATGTTAAGATCTGCAGTATGTGCATTTTCAAACTTTTTAATAGTTGAATTTCCACTAAAAGTAGCAATTAGATTGATTCCACATTTTTCAAAAATGCGCTCCAATTCAAAAGCATCTCCACCTATATTATATTCACCCAAAAGATTAACACGATATTCCAACGAACCATTTACACTATCATCCCTACCAATCAAATTTTTAAATAACCCATTATTAGCAATATGATGCCCAGCTGATTGAGAAACTCCACGATAACCTTCACACGAAAATCCAAAAATATTAATTCCACCTCCTATTTCTTCCATCATATGCTTTGCTACACGATGCACATCATCTCCAATTAATCCAACTGGACAAGTAGAAAATATGGCGATCGTATGAGGCCTAAATAACTCATATGCTTCACGTATAGCTTGTTTTAATTTTTCCTCTCCCCCAAACACAATATTCGAATCCTGCATATCAGTAGAAAAACAATACGTAATAAAATTTGAATCATTTTCATCAATTGGCAACGTTTGATTACGCCTTGTTAGCCATGAATAAAAACCGCACCCAATAGGTCCATGCGTAATATTCACAATATCGCGCGTAGGTCCTAATACAACTCCTTTACAACCAGCATAAGTACAACCTCTTTGAGTAATAATGCCTGGAATTGTTCGCACATTTGCTTGTATTTCTGGTGGGTTATCTGGATTATTAACTACAATAGATTTTGCTCTCTTCTTAGCAACTTTTTTAGGATATTTTGCAATTATCACCTCACGGAATTCTTGCAATTCATGAACAAGACGATCACCTAATTCAGTTTTATCTTTTTTGACAACCATTTATTTCTTCAATTTTTAGTTTTTATAAGTTAATATATATCAGAAATTCAATCCAAAGAAACATCTCCAGAAACACCAGTTTGAATCGTAAAAGAATCAAGAGTGTTTATAACAAAAATTTTACCATCACCACTTTTAGCAGTGTGATTTACTTTAATAATAGTCTCAATTGCCAACTTCTTTTTCACATCAGTAACAACTAATGTTATCATCCGCTTCGATTTTAAGCGTGGCACTTTATACAAAATGTCTTCACCAAAATCAGATGTTATTTTTTCATTTTTTTTTAAACTTCCACACCCACTCCCTCTACCTAAAACAGGCATTACCGTAAACGATGGCAATCCAACATCTCCTAATGCTTGTTTAGTTTCGCCCATTTTATCTACTCTTATAATTGCTAATATTAACTTCATAAATTAATCTCTTTTAGCTCTTGATATAGTGTACGATTCTTCAATATTCGTTACAAAAATTTTACCATCACCAGCTTGCCCATTTGGTTTAGATCGTGCAGCATTAATAATAGTTTCTATAGCAAAATCTTTATCCTTTTCCTGAATTGCAATAATCAACAAATCTTTTGGCAACTCATCATAAGTAACATTCCCAACCTTAAGCCCACGTTGTTTCCCTCGTCCAAAAACAGACAATTTTGTTACTGCAGGAAATCCAGCATTAAACAAATCTTTCATTACAATCGGAGATTTCTCTGGACGTACAATAGCTCTTATCAATAACATACTTACAATAATTATATTTTTAATCAAAACATACTTCAAAAACAATCAATTCATAATGTCAAAACTAACAAGCAAATCCTCCAACTCTTGTATAGAAAGTGGAGTTGGTACAACAAACATGGTATTATTATCTATTTTAGAGGCAAGAGTACGATACTCATCTGCTTGAGCATGATCAGGCATATAATCAATAACAGTTCTACGATTAATTTCAGCGTGTTGTACAACATTATCTCTAGGTACAAAATGCACCATTTGAGTTCCTAATTTTTTAGCAAACTCTTCTATCATCTTTGATTCATTATCAACTTTTCTAGAATTACATATTAATCCACCCAATCGAACTGCTCCAACTTTTCCAAATTTATGAATCGACTTACAGATATTATTTGCAGCGTACATAGCCATCATCTCTCCAGAACAAACAATATACACCTCCTCAGCTTTCCCATCACGAATAGGCATAGCAAAGCCACCACATACTACATCTCCTAACACATCATAAAACACATAATCCAGTTGTTTATCATCATCATAAGCCCCTAATTGTTCTAATAGATTAATAGAGGTAATTATGCCACGCCCTGCACAACCAACCCCAGGTTCCGGGCCCCCAGATTCAACACAACTTGTATTTTTAAACCCAACTTTCATTACATCATCCAAATCAAGATC
Organism: Candidatus Azobacteroides pseudotrichonymphae; assembly: GCA_002091395.1. Lineage (GTDB taxonomy): Bacteria > Bacteroidota > Bacteroidia > Bacteroidales > Azobacteroidaceae > Azobacteroides > Azobacteroides pseudotrichonymphae_A. The sequence continues at coordinate 271,618 of AP017913.1, read as the reverse complement.
TTCACCTTCATCACGAAGAGTATCTAAAACAGTTCTCTGTGCTAACCCATGTAATAATAATCGTGTTGAATCAGCTTTTGGATCACAACCCACAACCATTATTTTACGTCCAATTTCCGCTAAACCAGCAACAGTATTCTGAGTAGTAGTTGATTTGCCAATCCCGCCCTTACCATAAATAGCAATTTTTCTCATAACTTAAAAAATACATTAAATTAATGTTTCTAAAATTTTTTAGTATAACAAACTGTGAATCTCAGAACAAACCACATGCAAATCCGAAACAAAAGACAAAACACACGAAAGCAATAACAAATTACAGTTGATACAAATTTTATGCCGTAAGCATTCAAAATGCTATTTTTAACACAATTTAAAACACTGACACACACTAATTTATAATTGTAATTTACATTTATAATATTAACTAGTAATAAATTAATTTCTTTTAAAGAAATTTGTTCAAAAATGTAGAATTAATAACAAATTATACAAATATGTAGGAATTGTTTTTGACAAACTCACAAAAAATATGACCATACAACTATTTATTAATTGAATTTATTACTTAAACTTGGATTTTGACTATAGTGACTTACGCTTAATACAATTCCAAAATAAATACAATTAACAAGTGTAGAAGTTCCACCTCGACTAATTAATGGTAATGTTTGACCTGTAACTGGAATAAGATTAACAGCTACTGCCATGTTAACTAATGCCTGTATTACTATCAACAAAGCAACTCCAATCACAATGAACTTACAAAAAAAATTGTTAGATTGATTAGCTATTAACCCAGACCTTACAAAAAAAACTATATAAGAAAAAATAACTATAAAACCTCCAACTAATCCTGATTCTTCAATAATAATTGAGTATATAAAATCAGAAAAAGACTGTGGAAGTATACTCTTTTCTAGACTATTACCAATACCTCTGCCAAAAAAACTCCCATTAATAATAGCAATATTTGAATGAACTGTTTGATAATTATCACCAATTATTGAAAAATTCAAATTATTTACATTATTTTTTTTTTTAAAAGACATAAAACGAGCTTTCCACGTAGTAATACGTGGAGAGATTTTAACTAAAAAATTATCATTAGTATACATTATATTGTAAAAAACAATTACTAAAAAACAAATAATTAAACTACCAAATATTAGTAATCTTCTAACAGAAATTTGACCTATAAACATCATCAAATAAACTACTATGAATAATATAATTGCTGTAGAAGCATTATCTATAAAAATAGTTACACAAACAATAGTTGCAGATATAAGTATCAAATAAAAAATTTTATTTTCATTATTATCATTTCTTTTACTAAGTAAAAAAGAAATAAATGTTATTAAACTTAGTTTGGCAAACTCAGAAGGTTGAAATGAAATTCCTACTATGCTAATCCAACGATATGAACTATTAATATAATTATTCATAAATCTAGGTATTAACAACATTACAAATGCAATTGGCAAAATCAATCCAAATAGTTTAAAATATTTAGGATTAATGGAATGTATTATTAATACTAGTACCCATCCTATTAATAAAAATATCATATGTCGAAAAACTGAGCCTAAATAATCATAATCAGAAATTAAAGCTACTGTAGAACTATACACTTCTACAATAGAAACAGATGATAAAAATAAAAATATAGTCCATATCACTTGATCTCCTTTACATATTTTCATAAAAAATTTCATAACAAACAATTTATTTAAATTTTATGGAACAAGATTATAAACACACTTTTTAAACTGGTTGCCTCTATCTTCATAATTTTTAAATAAATCAAAACTAGAACAACAAGGTGAAAGCAATACTGTATCTCCATTTTGAGCTAGTTCAGATGCATATTTAACAGCTTCTTGCATAGAAGTAGCATCGTGTATAGTATTTATTTTTTTATCAAAAAAACTGTGAAGGCCAAAATTATTGAGACCCAAAAAAATTAAAGCTTTACATTTTTTTATTACTATTTTTTTTATTGCCGAATAATCATTACCCTTGTCTATTCCTCCAAGAATTAAAACAATTGGTGTTTTTAGACTCTGTAAAGCATATAAACAAGAATTAACATTAGTGGATTTAGAATCATTAATGTAGTCTACATTTCCTATGCTAATTACTTTTTCCATACGATGTTCAACTGTTTTAAAATTTAAAAATGAATTTTTAAGTATTTTATTACTTACATTCAACAATTTTGCTGTCATAGCAGCAGCAAGAAAATTGTATAAATTATGTTTCCCTTGCAAAGTTATATATCGTTTATTAATAATAAATTCATTATTATGAGTATCTATTTTTATAAAATCACTCTCCATATAAGCTTTTGTCAAACGTTTTTTTTTATACGAAAAAGGATATAAAGCTGCTACTGGACATTTTTTTTTAATTTCATGGATGATTACTAAATCATCGTTAGAATAAATAAAAATATCATCTTTTGTTTGATTTTGAATAATGCGCATCTTTGAGTCTACATAATTTTTCATTTCATATTCATAGCGATCTAAGTGATCCGAAGTAATATTTAGTAATATAGCTATATCTGCCTTGAAACAATACATATTGTCTAGTTGAAAACTACTTAATTCAATTACATAATAATCATAATCATTCTCTGCAACACACAATGCAAAACTTTTCCCTATATTTCCTACGAGCGCAACGCTAAATTTCGCTGAATTTAAAATATGATAAATAAGCATAGCTGTTGTAGATTTTCCATTAGTCCCAGTAACACAAATAGTTTTGGCTTTTGTATAACGCCATGCAAATTCTATTTCAGAAATAATTGGTATATTATGTTCTTTTATTTTCCCAATTATAGAAGCTGTATCAGGAATACCTGGACTTTTAATTATTTCATCAGCATTCAAAATTTTATTTTCACTATGCCATTTTTCTTCATATAAAATTTTATATTTTTTTAAAATATTTTTGTATGAATTTTTAATCACATACATATCAGAAACAAATACATCAATTCCATTTTTTTTCGCTAAAACAGCCGCTCCTGTTCCACTTTCACTCGCACCAAGTACAACTATTCTACTTTTATTCTTTTTATCAAAAAAAATCATTTTAACAAAATACAACTACATTTAAAAAATTTAATTATCAATTCAAAAAAGTAGACTACACATACAAACATTTCTTTTATGCGCAACAAAAATTAGAATTTTGAAATACAAATTTCACACATCATTCAACAAAATCAAAGCTGATAACATAATCTTCGTCAAATTTTATTAAAAAAAATCCGGTATTAACAAATCCACAACGATCATTTATTTTTTCAAAATGAAACCTGTTTTGAATACCAGAATATTTAAATTTATCAAGATTCTCAGCAAGAGAAGCACCATACTTATTAAGTAATTGTATAAAGAACATTGCAGTATCGTATCCAAGCATTCCATATTTTGGATAATGATCCATCATTTTTTTAGAATACCAATATTTATAATTATCACAAAAAGATTGAACTTCATGTAAAATAGGATTAGCATAAAAAATACTGTAAAAAGTAATATTTAAATGAAAAAAATAATCAGCATACTCAATCCAATAATTTTGCCAAATTGGATATCCAAAAAGAGAAATAAAAAGACTATGATTCGTATCTTTTATTTTTTTCAAAAGAGAAATTATTTTTGACAAAAAATGGCATCTATCATCAAAAAGAACAAATATATTTTTTTTACTATTATCTAACAACGCAATTATGTCAGAATAACTTGGATTCTCATCAGTAATAACTTTGTAAGTTATTTTCTTTGTTAGTAATTTTTTTTGAATAGCATATATAAAATCTATTTTATTACCAAAAGAATTTGGAATATAAAAAACAATATTGGCATCATTATATTCATTACAAAAAATTGTAGAAATTTTATCATATAGATATAATTTTGGAATACTAACTTGATATGTATTATCAGAAAATAATAAACTATCACCATTAAAATGGAAAGGAATAACATATGGAACCCCATATTTATCACTAAAAGCTGAAATCAATTCAATTTGTTCCCCTGTTAATCCACCAATAACTAAATCTGTGTTCTTAATTAAAGCGTTATCAAATATGTTTTGCAACAACTCAACACCTAACCCAACATCAAAAACTTTCAAACTAACCGAAATGCCAATTTCTTTAATATGTTTTAGAGCTATTAATAATCCTTCATAATATTCTAATGCGCATCTACCAACAACATCTTTAAATGTCCCATCTTTAACCCCAAATGGCAATAACAAAACAACATTAAGCATACGTTTCTCACTCAATTTGTTAGTATCACTTTTAATAGGTGTAATTTTATCAATCAGAATCGGAATAATATTTCCAACAAGAGACGTATTAATTGATAATTTTGGATTAAAATCCAAAATTTTTTCACCTCTTATTTTATATTTTTTTGAAATTGGATATAAAGTTTCTCTTAGCTTAATTATACGATGAAAATAACGCTCTTCTTGTTGTATATTTTGTTGTTTACATGTAATTGATTCAGAACAATAAACTCGTTTGAATTGAAGGATAACAAAAATTAATAAAAAAAAAGAAAATTTACGCACCATAATAAAATTCATATAAAATACCAATTTTTCAATATTTTAGTAAAATTTGATTTTTAAATTATGCACAAATAACTTCAGTGTTTAAATTTTATACTTTAAAAAGTAAATTTTACGCATCGATTATTAATGAAAATCATTAACTAAATAATTTTTAATTTCAATTTTCGAAAATACACAAACACATAAATAACAATAATCAACAAAAAATACCTACAATGTAAATATACTAAAACATATTAAATTGTATAATTTCAAAATTATTTAAATTACAAAATGAAACAAAAACCACGATACAAACCATCAAGTCTGTATCGTACAAATTTATAAGATAACAATCTAAATAAACATCACATATAAATTTTAAAAAAAATTGCAATTTTTTTTAAAACGAATAAACTCAAGTATAGATTAACTAAAACATTACATAACTATAAAACGATTATCAATAACACATACAAAAAAAATAAATATTTACATCAACTTATGCCTCAATCTTTTTATAAATAATTTAATTTTCTTAATTTAGTTAGAGTTTATTGTACATGACATCTATAAGTCAACCAGCTCATCCAGCGATATAAATAAAAAATTGAATAAAAATTCTGGAATTAAAAATTACAGCAAAATGTCAGCAATTTTTTAACACAAGAACAAATAAATTACAAAAAATTAACTATCAAATATAAATAGTTTTACAAACCAATAAATTTAATAGTCACTAATAACATTGTTTAAGAATCCTCAAGTTAAGAGAAAAGATTAAACTAAAACAAATTAAAAACGAAATATCAGTTGAATAATATTAAAAATAATGATAGTACAAACAATACAGGATGAATACAATTTGCCATATAAATATCCAAAAGAAGCAGAAAAAGCAGCACAAAAAATCACAGGTCATATCACTCATACAGAAATTATCAAGCGTGAGGATTTTCGAAAAACGCTTACTTTTACAATTGATCCAGATAATGCAGAAGACTTTGATGACGCTTTATCTATCAAAAAATTACCTAGCAATTTTTATGAAATAGGCATACATATAGCTGACGTAACACATTATGTAAAACCCAATAGTAGTATCGATAAGGAAGCTCTAAAAAGAGGCACTTCAATATATTTAGTAGACAAAGTTATACCAATGCTCCCAGAATTATTATGTAATAAAATTTGTTCAATACGGCCAAATGAAGATAAATTGTGTTTTTCTATAATTTTTGAAATGGACAAAAAAGCTAAAATTAAAAGTTATCGCATTAGACGAACAATTATTCGTTCTCACAATCGCTTTACTTATGAAGAAGTACAAAAAATAATAGAAAAACTTCCTATTCCTAATAATAGTAACATAAACAATTCTATTCTAATTTTAAATCACTTAGCAAAAATTTTGCGAAAAAAACGATTTTTAAACGGTTCTATTAATTTTACACAAAAAGAAATTCAATTTGATTTGGACAATAAAGGGAAACCTTTAAATATTTTTTTTAAAAAAAATATAGAAGCCAATCAATTAGTAGAAGAGTTTATGCTTTTAGCTAATAAAACAGTTGCTGAAATGATTGGAAAAATTTCTGAAAAACAAAAATCTAAAACATTTATTTATAGAGTACATGATGTACCAAACAAAGAAAAAATAGAAAGTTTTGCGCAATTTGTTAAAAATTTAGGATATAAATTTAATATTGACATATTGAAAAATAAAATGGTGAAAAATTTCAATTGTATACTTGAAAAATCAAAAGGTACAAAAGAACAGAATTTGATTGAAACCATTGCTTTACAAGCAATGGCAAAAGCTGTCTATACAACAAAAAACATTGGACATTATGGATTATCATTTAAATATTACACTCATTTCACATCGCCTATTCGCCGTTATCCAGATATGATAGTTCATAGATTATTAGAAAAATATTTAAATGGAAAATATTTTGTTCATAAACCATCATTAGAAAAACTTTGCATCCATTGTTCTGAACAAGAAACAATTGCTATTAAAGCAGAAAGAGCGTCTATTAAAGCTAAACAAGTGGAATTTATGTCTAACAAAATAGGTGATATATTTGATGGCTTAATAACAGGAGTGACAGAATGGGGATTGTATGTGGAATTAAATGAAAATGGATGTGAAGGATTAATTCCGATGCGGTATCTTAATGACGATTTTTACAAGTTAGATAAGAAATCTTACAGATTAATAGGGAAAACAAAAAAACATATTTATCGCCTAGGTGATTCTTTACGAGTAAAAATTGTACGCAGTAGTACAAAAAAACGACAATTAGATTTTGCTATTATTTCAAAACATTGTAGTAAATTAAAATAATTCGAACAAATGTTATTTTTTAATTTTATTACACATATTGATAATCATCTAGATGAATTGATTAAACAATACGGTATATGTGTGTACTTAATTTTGTTCATAACTATTTTTTGTGAAACAGGATTAGTGATTATTCCATTTCTTCCAGGTGATTCTTTAATATTTGCAACAGGTGTATTGGCTGCTAAAAATACTTTGAGTCTTAATGTTAATAATATACTTTTACTTATTTCTTTTGCTGCTATTTTGGGAAACACTTGTAATTACATGATAGGAAGATTTTTTGGTCAAAAAATCTTCCTATCATGTAATTACAAGTTTATGTTTTTAAAAAGCACATATAATTTCTACAGAAAATACGGTGGTAAAACCATAATTTTTTCACGTTTTATACCAATAATAAGAACATTTGCTCCATTTGTAGCAGGAATAATAAAAATGAATTATACTCATTTTTTAATCTGCAATATATTAGGTGGAATTCTTTGGGTTACAGTATTTTTGTATACTGGATATTTTTTTGGACAATTTAAATTTATAAAAACACACTTTGATTTATTAATTATAATTCTGATTTTTACGCCACTATTACTGGGAATTGTTAAAATATTAAAACAAAAAAATTAAAGACAATAAAAATGATCACATCGTTTCTGTAATAAACCAAACTTTTTTAATTATTTTACGCGACGTATACAAATAATATTTTGATTTTAATAAAATTAAATCACTAAACACCGCTAAATGAGCTAAACCCGCCATCGACAGGCAAAATGACACCTGTTATAAATCCAGCTGCCTGTGAACATAAAAATTGTACGACACCACTCAATTCGCTAATATTCCCAAACCTTCCCATTGGAGTTTTTTCTAAAATTTTTTTACTCCTTCTCGTCAATGTTCCATCAGAATTAATCAATACAGCACGATTCTGATCTCCAATAAAAAATCCAGGAGCAATAGCATTAACACGAATTCCATCTCCAAATTTATTTGCCAATTCACTAGCCAACCATTGAGTAAATATATTAATCCCCATCTTAGCAACTGAATATCCCGGCACACGAGTTATTGCACTATAAGTCGCCATAGAAGAAATATTAACAATACTTCCTTCCTTTTGCTCAGACATCACTTTACCGAAAATTAAACAAGGATAAACAGTCCCATTTTGATTCAAAGCAATAACTTTTTCCCAATCTTCAATTTTCATATCAAAAATTGTTTGATCACAAGAGAGTGTAGCTCCTGGAACATTTCCACCAGCACAATTCACTAAAATATCTATTCTCCCCCATTTTTTTACAATTTTCATAGCAATTTCATTAAGATTCTTTAAACTTAAAACATTACAAACGAATCCAATAATTTCTCTTCCAATTAACTTGAATTCAGAAATTTTATTGTCTAAATTTTCTTTACGAATATCAAGTATCACAATTTTGGCACCAGCTTTTAAAAGATTTTTTGCAATATCTCCGCCCAAAACACCACCTCCACCTGTGATAACTGCTACCTTATTTTTTATACTAAAAATGTCTTTCATACTTTAATAAAAAATTATGCATTAAGTGTAACAATATTTATTTTACTTTTTTAATTGAAATTATATATTTTTTAGCTAAAATTTCTAATACTTTAGAATGATTTAATAAAACAATACTATAATTCTTTAAAAGAAAACTCTATTTTTATAGACTTTAGCATTATGACAAAAAAGATATTTTTGACTGGTTATATGTGTGTTGGAAAGACTACTATTGGGAATAATTTAGCAAGAAAATTAAATTTGCCTTTTGTTGATACAGATCTTCTCATAGAAAATTATTATCAAAAAAAAATAATTGATATTTTTGAAGAAAAAGGAGAAAAAGAATTTAGAAAAATAGAACAAAATACTCTTCAAAAAATTGCTAAACACAAAAAAAACATGGTTATTTCAACTGGAGGAGGAACTCCTTGTTTTTTTCAAAATATGAAACTAATGAATATTTCAGGAATAACAGTTTATTTAAAAATTAGTACAAAACTATTAACAGAACGTTTGATTAATAAAAAACACATTCGTCCACTAATCAAAAATAAAAACTCAGAAGAAATAGAATGTTTTGTTAGTAACAATTTATTAGAGCGAGAACTATTTTATAACCAAGCATCTGTTATCTGTCATGTAGACAAAATGACTGATAACGACATTGTAAAATATTTAGTACAAAAAATAAAATTGATGTATGAATGAAATTAAAATTAAAGAATTAAAAAATGTAGTCATTCGTTTCTCTGGAGACTCAGGTGATGGGATGCAACTAGTCGGAAGCATTTTTTCTAATTTGTCTGCATACTTGGGTAACGAAATTACTACACTCCCAGATTTTCCAACCGAAATACGATCCCCTCGAGGAAGTCTTTCCGGAGTTTCAGGATATCAAGTACAAATTGGATCAAATGTGTATACTCCTGGCAATAAGGCAAATATATTAATTGCAATGAATCCAGCTGCATTAAAAGTAAATGCAAAATTTTTATATTCTGATTCTGTAATTATTATAGATAAAGATTCATTTGGGTTATCTGATTTGCAAAAAGCTTCATTTAGTACTGACAATCCATTCAAAGAATTAGAATTGAATTCTGTACAAATTATCGCTGCTCCAATATTGCAAATGTGTAGAAGTTGTTTGAAACGCGATAATAAACAAGCTACAAAAAATCGAAATATTTTTGCTCTTGGATTAGTTTGTTGGTTGTTAAATCATCCCATAGAAATCGCAGAAAAATTTTTATACAAAAAATTAAAAAAAAATAGTGATGTACTATACGATATAAAAAACACACTTCTCGCTGGATACAATTATGGACATAACACACATAATTCAATTGCAACTTATCGAATAGAAGCTACTAGTCATAAAAACGGATATTACACTAATATAGATGGAAACAAAGCAACTGCTTATGGATTAATAGCTGCATCAGAAAAATCTAGTTTACCATTATTTCTAGCTTCATACCCAATAACTCCGGCAACAGACATTATGCAAGAACTCGCTGCTCGTAAAGAATTAAATATAAAAACTATGCAAGCTGAAGATGAAATTGCAAGTGCTTGTATTGCTATAGGAGCATCTTTTGCTGGTAATTTATCAGTAACAACTACTTCAGGGCCAGGGTTAGCTCTGAAAGGAGAAGCAATTGGGTTAGCAGTAATGGCTGAGATACCATTAGTAATAATAGATGTACAAAGGTGTGGTCCTTCTACAGGATTACCTACTAAAAGTGAACAATCAGATTTAATGCAAGCCTTATATGGCCGAAATGGGGAATCTCCTGTTGTAGTCATATCAGCTGTTTCACCAACAAATTGTTTTAATATGGCATTTTGGGCTTGCAAACTTGCCATAGAACATCTTACTCCAGTCATACTGCTAACAGATGGATATATTGCAAATGGAAGTAGTGCATGGCGCATACCTAACATTGATGAATACCCAAACATTAAACCACCTTATGTAACAGAAAATATAAAGAAAAATTGGCATCCGTATTATCGAAACCCTGTAAATGATGTTAGATATTGGGCCTTGCCAGGCAAAGAAGGCTTCTCACATCGAATTGGAGGATTAGAAAAGAATTGCAATACAAGTGCCATTTCAATTGATGCTCTAAATCATCAAAAAATGGTAAAAATTCGTCAATCAAAAATAGATAAAATTGCCAAATATATCCCATTACAAAAAATAATAGGAGATATAAATGCAAATTTATTGATTATTGGATGGGGAGGAACTTATGGGCATCTGTTGGAAGCAATTACACAAATTCACAAATCTAACTTAGAAGTAGCTCTTATACATTTAAATTTTATTTGCCCACTACCGTTAAACGTAGAAAAAATTATTAATAAATACAAAAAAATATTAGTAGTTGAACAGAATTTAGGACAATTAGCAAATTATTTACGTTCTAAAATAAATGGATTTCAGACATATCAATACAATCAAATAGACGGTCAACCTATTAATGTTACTCACCTAGTAGAAAAAATAAAACAATTGCTTTAGTTTTAATATAAAAATTAATCTATACATTAATTAATCAATTTATAAGCAAACAATAATTGATCAATAATGTATAGATTTAAAAAAATCAAATAAGATTCAATTTTATGACATACAAAGTATCTGATTTCAAAAATTCTCAACAAATATGTTGGTGCCCTGGATGTGGTAATTATGGAATATTAAGTAGTCTTCATAAAGCAATGGCTACATTGGAAATAGCTCCACACAATATAGTTGTCATCTCTGGCATTGGATGCTCATCTCGATTGCCTTATTACATGAATACCTATGGATTTCATACTATACATGGGCGTGGTGCAGCTGTTGCAACTGGAGTAAAAGTAGCAAATCCAAATTTGTCAGTTTGGCTAGCAACTGGAGATGGCGATTGTTTAGCAATTGGAGGAAATCATTTTATTCATACTATTCGCCGTAACGTAGATATCAATATTTTATTGATGAATAATAAAATATACGGTTTAACTAAAGGGCAATACTCTCCGACTTCAAATCGCGGATTTATTTCTAAATCTTCACCTTATGGAACAATAGAAAATCCATTTAGACCAGCTGAACTAGTAATTGGAGCTCGTGGATGTTTTTTTGCTCGCACACTTGATTCTAATATAGAAAATTCATCAAAATTGTTAATTGAAGCTGCTCATCACAAAGGAACTTCAGTAATTGAATTTATTCTGAACTGCGTAATTTTTAATAATGGAATTAATAATGATATTATTAGTAACAGCAATCGACTAAATAAAACTATATTTTTACATCATGGAGAAAAAATGATATTTGGAGAAAAAAATAACAAAGGGATTGTATTGGATGGATTTAATTTAAAAGTTGCAACTATCGGGGAAAACGGTTATACATTGAATGATGTTTTAGTGCATGACGAAACAACTACTGATCCGAACTTACATTTAAAATTAGCTTTGATGGATGGAGATGAACTTCCTTTAGCACTAGGAATTATCCGCAATGTAGAATCTCAAGTATATGACATTGAAGTTGAAAAACAAATTCAAAAAATAAAAACTACAAAAACAGAAAGAACTCTAAACGATTTTTTAATGTCTGGAGACGTATGGGAAATTTCATAATTTTAAATTATTCATCATTTAGTTTTTCAAAAATTTATCTGGTTTTGAATTACAAAATTCAACTTTATTTCTGATAAAAATCCTACGATTTACAACTTAAAAATGTAAAAAGATTAGTAAAAATTTTAATTGATTACAAATCATCTCAATTTATAATATTACTTAATTATAATATTACTTAGCATAATCACTACTATAACTAACAATACATTTAAAATATTTTAAAATGTAATTTTTTTTCTAAAAAATATTGCCAAGAATTAATTTTAAAATAAAAATTAGTTTTGTAACTAAACAGATATTCTGGCGATTTATTATCTGGAACAGACGTACCAATTAAAGCATCAAATAAAAAACAATAACATATAAAATTATTATAAATATTTTTTAAAAACATTTTTATTCACTCTAAAATAATTAAAAAAAAAATTTACAACAGAATCAATACAAATCAAATTTTGATGTAATGATCAACAAATTAAAATAAAAAAGTTAAGTTGAATAACTTTATTTAAAATTGTAAATTTTTACATACTTAAACTTAACTATACAACTAAGCATAAACATTAAAAAATTTGCATATGCTAAAAACTTTTTAATATATCCAAGATTTTTTGTAAAAATTTTTAAAAAACATTTCAATAATAGTTAAAACAAAAACAAGATTTGATTTTTTAATATATATTACTTACTTTTGAACCAAAGTTTTAATTATTTAAGTCGAAAAATTAAATGAAAACAAAGTGGATTTGCGTTGTTTGTGGTTACATCCATGAGGGAGAACAGGCTCCAAATTTGTGTCAACAATGTGGACAGCCACAAAACAAGTTTAAGAAATTTGAAAAACATGAAAAACTAAAATTTGTAGACGAGCATCATATAGGAAGTGCTAATGGAAGTAATATCGAAGTCTTAAACGGATTAAAAGCTCATTTTACAGGGGAGTGTTCCGAAGTTGGCATGTACTTAGCAATGGGCCGTCAAGCTGATCGCGAAGGATTTCCAGAGATTGCTGAGGCATACAATCGTATAGCTTTAGAAGAAGCTGATCATGCTGCAAAACTCGCAGAATTATTAGGAGAAATGGTTTGGGACACAAAGACTAATTTGGAAAAAAGAATGAATGCTGAGTCAAATGCTTGTGCAGATAAAAAACGCATCGCTACTTTAGCAAAACAGCATAATGCGGATGCCGTTCACGATACTATTCATGAAATGGCAAAAGATGAGGCTAGGCATGGTCAAGTATTTGAAGGATTGTATTATCGTTATTTCAGTTAATTAAAATTCTAAAGTGTCAACTTTAAATACTATTATAGGTATTGTTTGCATTTTTTTACATTGGAGAGAAATTCTATAAAAACATCACAATACTCTGATGCTAATATAATTAGCATCAGAGTATTGTGATGTTAGTCTATAAATTTTAGTTTTTCATGTTTTTCAAATTTCTTAAACTTGTTTAACAATTTGGTCCATACTAAATTAGTTAGTGTACTAAAATAGATATTTAGATATGAGAAAGTATCATTATAAATTTGTTAAGAAAATCAAAAATTTTATTGTTTTTTTTTTATATATTAATTTTTTATCAGCTCAAAGCATCTAAACAAGATTATTTGGACTATATAGGTGCTTATTGTCCGCTAGCTATTGAAATAATGTATAAATATGAAATTCCGGCCAGTATTACTTTATCTCAGAGCTTATTAGAAAGCAACGCTGGGAAAAGTAAACTAACTAAGGAAACTAATAACCATTTTGGAATTAAATGTCATTCAGATTGGGAAGGTGAATGTTATTATTATTCTGATGATGAACAAAATGAATGTTTTAGAAAATATGAAAAAGCAAGTGATTCATTTTATGACTACTCAGATTTTTTACATAAAAATCGGTATGCTTCATTATTTACACTAAATTCGAAAGATTATGTAGGATGGGCAAATGAATTACAAAAGTGTGGTTATGCTTCAGATAAATTTTATGCTTGTAAACTAATCAAACTAATAGAGGATTACAATCTTTACCTTTTTGATGAAGACAGTGATCCAAACACTAAAAAAAATACAAAGAACTGCTCATGTATATGTGGTAATCGTATTCCTTACAAGAGTTATAATGGATTGTTGTATATTATTGCTAAGAAAAAAGATAGTTGTAAACAAATTGCTGAAGATGTAGGAATACGTTATGAAAACTTAATTAGATACAACGAGATCTCTCGGAATTTTCGTTTATGTAATGGTGATATCATTTATCTAGAAAAAAAAAAAAAAAAGCAAAGATTCCGTATTTTAAACATGTTGTAAAACGTGGTGAATCCATGCATAAGATATCTCAACTACATGGTGTACGTATGAAAACTCTTTATAATCTCAATAAAAAATCATTTAACTACCTTCTTGTAGAAGGTGACACTTTACAATTAAGATAATAAAAAATAAACTGGACTATATTATAATTAATTTTTAATCTGGTATTTTTTGTAAAAAAAAAAATAAACAAATGTTTACAAAATATATTTTCGTTACAGGTGGGGTTGTTTCATCTTTAGGGAAAGGAATTGTTGCAGCATCTATAGGAAAACTCCTGCAAGGAAGAGGATACAAAGTCACAATACAAAAATTTGACCCCTACATAAATATTGATCCTGGGACACTTAACCCTTATGAGCATGGAGAGTGCTATGTAACAAGTGATGGTTGTGAAACAGATTTAGATTTAGGACACTATGAACGTTTTTTAAATATTTTGACAAGTAAAGCAAACAATGTTACTGCTGGCCGCATTTATCAAAATGTAATAAATAAAGAGCGTAAAGGAAATTTTCTTGGAAAAACTGTTCAAGTTATTCCACATATTACAGATGAAATCAAACATAATATAATGATATTAGGAAAAAAAGGAGACTATGATTTTATAATTATAGAGATTGGAGGAACAGTAGGAGATATTGAATCACTGCCATTTTTAGAAAGTGTACGTCAATTGGTATGGGAATTAGTTGAAAATTGTTTATGTATTCATTTAACATACGTTCCTTACATAGTTGCATCTAAAGAAGTAAAAACAAAACCAACTCAACATTCTGTTAAATCTCTTCAAGAACAAGGAATTCAACCAAATATTCTTGTTCTCCGTACAGAAAAAGAACTAGATAGAAACATTTGCCGCAAGGTAGCATTATTTTGCAATGTTGATGAAAGTTCTGTTATTCAGTCATATGATGTTCCTAGTATCTACGAAGTTCCAATTATATTAAAAAAACAAGCGCTAGATGAAATCATTTTAAATAAAATGCACATAACTAATAACATTGAATCAGATATAACTCATTGGGAGAATTTTATAAAAAAAATGAAATCAGCAAAACAAACAGTGACAATAGGAATTGTGGGCAAATACGCTGATTTGCCAGATGCTTATAAATCTATTAGCGAATCGTTATTACAAGCAGCAACTTTTCACAAACATAAATTGAATTTGATTCTTATTCATTCTGAAAAAATTAATGAATACAATGTAATTAGTCATTTAAAAAATATAAATGGAATCATAATTGCCCCAGGATTCGGCAAGCGCGGAATTGAAGGAAAACTTATAGCATTAAAATATGCACGAGAAAAAAATAAACCAACTTTTGGTATTTGCTTGGGGATGCAGTGTATGATTATTGAATTTGCTCGAAATGTACTAGGATTAACTGATGCAAATTCTACCGAAATAGATCAAACAACTTCGGAAAAAGTAATAGATTTAATGGAAAAACAAAAACACCTAACAGTTGTAGGTGGCTCTATGCGACTAGGAACTTATGAATGCCAACTAGAAAAAAACTCAAAAGCCATAAAAGCATATAAAACTAACATAATAAAAGAACGTCACCGTCATCGCTATGAATTTAATATTACATATAAAAATTTATTTGAAAAAAAAGGAATGAAATGCACTGGTATTAACCCAGATACTAATTTAGTAGAAATAATAGAAATTCCTAACTTAAATTGGTACATAGGAACACAATTCCATCCAGAATACCAAAGTACAATAGTTAAACCAAATCCTTTATTTATAAGTTTTATAGAAGCATCTATTTCTTCAATAAACAAGATTTTACATGTGTGAAAATTGATCAAAAATGAATAAAAATAATACTGTTGGATTTATACTTATTTTTTTAGTACTGTTTGGGTATCCTTATCTGAACAACTACTTAACTCAAAAAGAAAATACTAACCACACTATTAAAATGGAATCATTGTCAAATAAAACAAAAAACATTTATGAATCTACAAAACAAACTAATCAAAAAAACGGTCACGATAATTTTAAAAATTTAACACAACATGTAACTGAAAAATTTACAGTTATTCAAAATTCTTTAATGGAAATTAAAATAAGTAACAAAGGTGGGTATATTTGTTCAGTGAAATTAAAAAAATATACTAATTACAAAAAAGAACCATTATATTTATTCAAAAGAAATGAGTCTGTATTTAATATAACTTTTATTTCTGATAATGGCCAAGTAATTAATTCTAATAATTTTTATTTTGAAATAATTACAAAATCAAAGTTACAAGCTATTTTACGATTAAATTTAGGAGCAAATAGATATATAGATTTCATGTACACTATGCATCCTAATGATTATATGGTAGATTTTTGTTTTAATTCTAGCAACATTAAAACAAAACTTTCTCCATGCATGCATTTATTAAATATTCAATGGGCACAAAAAATACGACAACAGGAGAAATGTCGAAAATTTGAAGAACGCTATGCTAGATTGACTTATAGATTTTTAGCTGGTGATGTAAAACAACTATGTGAAACTAAAGATGATATCAAAAATATTTCAAATAAATTACAATGGATAGGATATAAAGATCAATTTTTTTCTTCTGTATTTATTACTCAAAATAATTTTGAATCAACAAAATTATACTCAAAATATTTAGTAGATAAACAATACATAAAAGAATATAATACATCAACAGATGTTTCATATAACGATTTAAAGCAATTAAAATTTAATTTTTATTTTGGTCCAAATGACTATACATTATTAAAAAATTATGATAAAACAAAACTAAAAAATCAAAATTTCGAATTAGAAAAACTTGTTCCATTAGGATGGAATCTTTTTCGTTCGATTAATAAATATTTAATTATACCTTTATTTGATTGGCTAACAAGTAAGTTGAAAATTACACTAGGGTTAGCAATTTTTCTCCTGACATTAATTATTAAATTTGCACTTTTCCCACTAACATATAAATCTTTTATATCCTCAGCAAAGATACGAGTCCTAAGACCACAAATAGAAACTATTAACTCTAAATATCAAGGAAGAGAAAATGCATTGACTAGACAACAAAAAACAATGGAATTATACCGTCAAGTGGGTGTTAATCCAATGACAGGATGTTTACCAATGTTACTGCAAATGCCATTTCTAATTGCTTTATTCACATTTTTCCCTTCTTCTATAAGTTTAAGGCATCATTTTTTTTTATGGGCAGATGACTTATCTACCTATGATTCAATAATACATTGGAACAATAATATTTATTTCATTTCCAAATTTTTAGATAATCATATTAGTTTATTTTGTTTATTAATGTCATTAGCTACTATATTAAACACTAAATATACAATGTACCAACAAAATACTGAGCAAGAACAATTTTCAAATTCAAAGTGGCTGATGTATCTTATGCCAATTGTAATGTTTTTTTTCCTCAATTCATATCCTGCAGGATTAAACTATTACTACTTGATTTCTACATTAATAACTATTGCACAAACAATTATTTTTCGTATACTAGTTGATGAAACTAAATTACTTAATAAATTAGAAGAAAATAAAAAGAAAATAAAACTTGTTAAAAACAAACCTAATTTTATAACACGTTTGGAAAAAATGCAACAAAGACGACAAAAATTAATGCAACAACAACTTAGAAGGAAAAATAGATAATTTTTTAGAAAAAATTTTAAATTACTTTAGCACTGTTAATAACAGTGCGCTTAATATAAATTTAATTTTTTGATATATTAATAACTTTTACTTAATTATTAATTTTTATATGTACAATAATTACTGTAAAATATTAACACTAAACATTGGTTAATTTTGGAATATTAAAAATTATGTAACCCGTACAGCACCTTTATCAGCAGAACTAACCATCGATGAATAGGCAATTAGCGCTTTAGAAACAGTTCTTCTACGATTCAATGGTGTAAATGCTTCACTTCCACGTTTTAATTCTTCTTTTCTCCTTTCTTCTAATTCTTCTTTTGATACTAATACATTTATTGTTCTTTCATGAATATTAATATATATTATATCATTATTTCTAACCAATGCAATGTTTCCACCAACGGCAGCCTCAGGTGATATATGACCAATAGATAGGCCAGAAGTTCCACCAGAAAAACGTCCATCGGTAATTAGAGCGCACTTTTTACCTAAATTACTAGATTTAATATAAGAAGTAGGATAAAGCATTTCTTGCATTCCGGGACCACCTTTTGGACCTTCATAAATAATTACAACTATATCACCTGGAGAAATTTTGCCTTTTAAAATTTCTTCACAAGCTGACTCTTGAGAGTTAAATACTCTAGCAAATCCACGGAATATAAAAATATTTTCATCTACTCCAGCAGTTTTTACTACACATCCATCTATAGCAATATTTCCCTTCAATACAGCTAATCCTCCATCTGAACTATAAGCATGAGTTATACTACGAATACATCCATTCATTCGGTCAATATCTAAAGTACTATAATCATTTTGTTGAGATGCCATAATAAAATTAAATGTATTTCCTGGAGCAGATTTATATTTGTTTATTGCTTCTTCTGTGACATTGATACTGCAAATGCAGTATTTATTAATAGCTTCTCCTAAAGTCAATCCATCAACCCTATTAGCAGAAGTTTTTATTAATTTCCCTTTATGTAATTCAGATAAGATACTAATAACACCACCAGCACGATTTACATCTTGAATGTAATACTTATCAGTATTAGGAGAAACCTTGCAAAGACAAGGTGTTATCCTAGAAAGTTCATCAATATCTTGCAATGTAAAATTTACTCCAGCTTCATAAGCAATAGCCAACAAATGTAAAACTGTATTAGTTGATCCACCCATGGCAATATCTAAAGTCATCGCATTTAAAAATGCTTCACGAGTAGCTATATTTAAAGGAAGAACACTTTCATCTCCATCTTGGTAATATTTATAAGCGTTTTTTACTATTAATTGAGCAGCATCTGAAAAAATTTGTTTACGACGAATATGAGTTGATACAATAGTCCCATTCCCAGGCAATGCTAACCCAATTGCTTCATTTAAACAATTCATAGAATTTGCAGTAAACATTCCAGAACATGATCCACACGTTGGACAAGCATTCAATTCCACCTGATAAATTTGCTCATTACTAACAGAAAATTTTGAACTTTGAGTAATTGCATCAATTAAATCCAAATTACGACCATTTAAATGTCCAGCTTCCATAGGTCCTCCAGATACAAAAATAGTTGGAATATTTAATCTCATAGACGCCATCAACATTCCAGGAGTAATTTTATCACAATTACTAATACAAATCATAGCATCAGCTTTGTGTGCCTGTATCATGTATTCTACACTGTCTGCTATTAAATCACGTGCAGGTAAAGAATATAACATGCCACTATGCCCCATTGCAATGCCGTCATCAATAGCTATTGTATTGAATTCTGCAGCAAAACATCCTTGTTTTTCTATTTCTGATTTTACAAATTGGCCTATTTCATGTAAATGCATATGCCCAGGCACAAACTGAGTAAAAGAATTAACTATTGCAATAATAGGTCTGTTAAATTGTTCATCTTTCATTCCATTAGCCTTCCATAAAGCACGTGCTCCAGCCATTTTTCGTCCATAAGTACTTTCTCTACTACGCAATCGTATCTTCATATATAACAAATAAATACTTTATAAACAAATCAATTAACCCAATTGTTTTTAATGACATTTTAATATGCTTTAATTAAAATTACTATAAACTGTAAAAATCGTTTTGTAACTTTAAATTTTAAATATTTTAATTCTAATTTATTTTTTTAAAAAATTGATACAAGTGACAACATCAATATATATGTACAAACATGAAATGCTTTCGTAATTTTCAATTAATTAATACGTTTGAATATTATTAAATATTATATTTTAATCA
This sequence comes from Candidatus Azobacteroides pseudotrichonymphae, assembly GCA_002091395.1. Classification (GTDB taxonomy): domain Bacteria; phylum Bacteroidota; class Bacteroidia; order Bacteroidales; family Azobacteroidaceae; genus Azobacteroides; species Azobacteroides pseudotrichonymphae_A. The sequence continues at coordinate 251,265 of AP017913.1, read as the reverse complement.
TTTTATCTCATTAAAATGTTTTTTTGCAATCTCCCAAACTATAATTCCTGCAGTCACAGACACATTTAACGAATGTTTTGTCCCAAATTGAGGTACTTCAACACATGTATCACATTGATTCATAACATTTTGATCTACTCCATATATTTCATTTCCAAATACAATAGCTTGTCTAAGATATTTTGATTGAAATTTATCAAGTAAAATACTGTTTTTTGCTTGCTCTATAGCTATAACAAAATAACCGTCATGCCGAAGTTTATTAACAATATGCAAAGTGCTAGAAGAATACCTCCAATCAACTGAATCTTCAGAGCCTAACGCTGTTTTATGAATTTTAGTATTTGGAGGAATTGCAGTAATTCCACATAAATAGATGGTTTCTATACGAAAAGCATCACATGTACGGAAAATAGATCCAATATTATTAAGACTACGTATATTATCTAAAATTACAACCAAAGGAATTTTTTTTACTTTCTTAAAATCTTCTTTACTAATACGATTTAGTTCAGTAATCTTTAATTTTCTCATTTTTTAATAACCCTTTTTTAAAAACTAAAGCATATAATTTCATCTGCTTCAACATTGCAACCAATCCATTTGACCTAGTTGGAGAAAGGTGCTCCCTTAAACCAATAGAATCTATAAAATACAGGTTTGCAGAAAGAATTTCATCTGGACTATGATTTGAAAGAGCTTTAATTAACAAAGAAATAATTCCTTTTACAATCAAAGCGTCACTTTCTCCTTGATAAATTACTTTATTATCAACACAGTCAGCTTGTAACCATACACGACTTTGACAAGCATTTATCAAGTTGCTAACTGTTTTGTATCGAACATCCAACAATGGAGCATCATTGGCCATTTCAATAAGTAATGCATATCTATCAAACCATTCATCAAAAGTAGAAAATTCTTCAATTATTTCATCTTGTATCTGATTAATAGTCTTCATTTCAAGAGAATAAGTTAATTAAAAAATAAACTAGACACAATTTTTTTTATAAAAAAATGTACCTAACTTTGCCATTTAAAAATGCCCAGATGGCGGAATTGGTAGACGCGCTGGTCTCAAACACCAGTAGATTTTATTTCTATGCCGGTTCGATCCCGGCTCTGGGTACTAAATATAAAAAACAATGTATAAAACAATTTACAACTATTTTATACGAAACAGACAATACATAAAAATTTTTTATAATCAATTAAATTAAAAATCCCCTAATTTAAATTTCTTTCTAGTGATATTAAGTCATTTAAAAATTGAAAATTAAAATTTAAAAAATTAGGAATTACTTTTGAACAATCGTCTTTAATACTTTCATTTGAAAGAGTTGTCGATAATCCAATTACTAGCATGCCAGCATCATTCCCTGCTTTAATACCATTATACGAATCTTCAAATACAACACAATTTTTAGGATTTATATTTAAATCTCGCGCTGCTTGCAAATAACACATTGGATTAGGTTTTCCAATACTAATACGATCAGCGGAAACAATAGTATCAAATAAATGTTTTATATACAATTTTTGAAAAAGTGATGCAAGTTTTTCATTATTTGAACTAGTTACTAGTCCAATAGGCACATCTGTATTTTTTAATTCATAAATAAAATCTAACACACCTGGAATAGGATCTATTTTCATTTGTGTATAAAATATGTAATTTTGATTCTCTATTTCTCTTTGTTCTTTATCTGACAAATGAGAGAAATATTTTGTTATAGTATCTGGAACCCTTGTTCCTTGAACTAGTTGTCCAAAATTTTTTATTTTTACATTGTATTTTTCTCCAATTTCACTCCAAAAAGAGTTGTACTGCGATTCTGTATCAATAATTACTCCATCTAAATCAAAAAGCACAGCAATTTTTTTTTTCATTATTACCTTATTAAATTAAATTATCAAAAACAAAAAACATTTCTACACTATTTTATTTTTTTTCATCAAATGTAATCTTAAAACTATTATTATAAAATATATATTCAGTCATAAAAGAATTAGCTTTCATCCCTTGAGAAAAAATTATTTTATCTTTTTTATTTATTTTTATGCTCTGATCAGTATAAACAGCTCCTATAGAATCCGATGGAATTCGTTGATTATAAAATAATTCGGAAGTTTCAAACGTTTCTCCAAATGAATTCTGCATATATACATTCCCTATTAACTGCCACTGTCCAGTTTTTTCAAAAAAATAAGCAGTATCAGATTTTATATACCCATTAATACGGGAAAAAGAATCAAATTTCTCTAGAAAAACACCTTTAGGAAAACTCCAATAAGAAAATACTCCATCAACGTAAACATTCCAAATTTTAGTCTTCAATCTATAAAGCGTAACACCAGAATTTGATATAAAAGACGAAATATTTTCCCCATGTAATATTGGCAAATCATAATTTTTTACACTAACATTTGTCTTTAACGTATTATCACTGCAAGACAATACACTAAAACAAAATACAAAAAGAAAAATTCTTATATTTTTTTGTACCACAATTTTTATAAAATATGCAACTAAAAAGGTAACCAAGTAAAGTTTATAAGATTTTAATCAAGATTTTTAATATACACTTGACAAGTATACATAAAATCACTTCCATACAATATCATTACTCAATAAATAAATATAAATTTTGATTTTTAAATTGAAATAATTTTTACAAAATTCACCAAATATTAATATTTTTCAATCAAAAAATTATTTTATTCACTAATAATATGCTAAGATAAAGTACATTTGATAAAAAACTCTTTATAATTTAATTTCATTTTATGATTGGATAAATTTTGGTAAACTACTTTTTAAGTAGTACGCAATAATTATACCATTTTTTGTAAAAAAATATTACCTGCTGTTACAATATAAAAAAATAGCTCACAATTATTTTATCTTGTATTTAATCTTTGATTTTTGATAAATCAATATCTCATTCAAGCCCTTAATCACTAGATATTTATCTACAAATACAATATCTTTCAACCGATTTTTAAAATAAGAAATATCACTTCCAGTTAAAAAAACTATAGCATTTTCTTCTTTTTTATATTTTTCTATATATGATTTTAATTCATGCACTATACCTTCCATAACTCCACTTCTAATAGCTGTCTCTGTATTATATCCTCGTAACGGAATGTCTCCTTTTTGACTTATTTGTGGTAATAATTCAGTAAAATTATGTAAGGCATTCAATCTCATAATAGGTCCTGGTGAAATATTCCCTCCCTTATATATTCCATCTTTACTAACAAAATCGATTGTAATTGCTGTGCCAATATCAATTATCAACAAATTATTATTAGGCTTTTGATTCCAAGCTCCTACTGATGCTGCCAATCTGTCCTTCCCTAAAGTTTTTGGTGTTTTATACTCTATAAAAAGAGGTAAAGATAAAATACTCTCAAATTCATAAAAACAAGGTATCTTTCTTAATAAAGACAATAGAAAAGATGGAAAAACTTTCGTACTACACAATATACCTGTTTCAAATTGATAAGATTCTAAAATCGAAAGTACAAGTTTTTTCTTTAAATTTTTTATATAAAAAATTTTTATTATTTTTCTGCCATCTAGCACTCCTATTTTAAATAATGTATTCCCTTGATCAATAACTATATTCATAAAATTTACTTTTTTTATAAAAAATCTTTTTCTACACACTTACAAAAAGTATATGCGATGTGTTTAATTTCACAAATTAATATAACAATATATTAACAATTATGAATTTAAGATTAATGGTACGTTTCATTTTGCTCATTTTATTAATATCAAAATTCATTACAATTAAAGCTACAGAAGCAAACAACTTACAAATAAGTTTACTTACTATTGTTCCATATAATAACGAAATATATACTATTTATGGACATAGTGCTCTACGAATTCACAATTCGAAACATAACATAGATATTGTTTTAAGTTGGGGAACTTTTGATTTTTATTCCACTAATTTTTTATATCACTTCATAAAAGGAGAAACTGATTATTTTCTTAGTACAACTGATTATAATCAATTCATCCAAAATTATTATTTAATGAATACAACTGTAATAGAACAAATTTTGTTACTAACACCTAAAAATAGAGAAAGTATTTGTAAAATACTTTCTCTTAATTTACTACCAGTTAATAGAGCATATTGTTATAATTTTTTAAAAAACAACTGCACAACTCGCATACGAGATATAATTGAAAAAACAATAGGTGACACACTGAACAGTTCTAACAGTAGTAATTCAAATACTGTACGTCAATTAATTCATTCTTATAGTTATCCATATCCTTGGGTATCTTTTGGAATTGATTTAATAATAGGAAGTGAAGGAGACAAACCTTTATGTAAACGAGAAGAATTGTTCCTCCCCATGCAACTAAAAAAAATATTAGGTAGTTCAATTTATAGTTCTAACGAATCCATTGTTATTTCATCTAACAAAATTTTACAATCAAATTGCAGAAAATATATTCATCCATCTTTTTTCTGTTTACCAATAAATGTCAGCTGGCTAATTTTTTGTTTATATGGAATAATAATAAGTATTGTAACAATACAAATTCATAAAAATCAAAAATCAAAAAATCTTTTTATTGTAAATAAAATTGCAAAAATTTGTTTTGCAATTTTATTTTTTTTAATTGCAATTGTTGGGTCAATAGTCATATTTTTTGTATTATTCTCTCATAATCCTTGTGTACATCATAACTGGAATTTATTTTGGTTACATCCTTTTCATTTTATTGGTTTTATTGGATATTTTTTTAAAAAATCTTTTTATTGGATAAAAAATTATCATTGGTGTAACTCAATACTATTATTGTTATTTTTATTATTTAAATTTTGTATCCCACAAAATTTAAATTCAGCAATAAACCCATATATATATTGTTTAATACTTGGATCTCTATTCTACTTGATATGTAAAAAAATTAAGATGTAAGAGCGTCATATGAATTCAAAAAAAAATTACAACAATAATGAAAATTATACGTGATTTTTCTCTAATAGAAACAAAAACTTCTGCTTCTATTGGTTTTTTTGATGGAGTACATCTAGGACATCGTTACCTCATTAGTAGATTAAAAAAGTATGCACAAAAATCAAAATTGAAAACTGCAATTATTACATTCTCAGTTCATCCACAAAAGATACTAAAAAAAAAATGCCATATTTTTTTACTTAATACTTTTAAAGAAAAAATCAAACAATTATCTTCTACTGGAATTGATTATTGCTATATTATTAAGTTTACTAAACCATTTTCAGAGACAACTGCAAAAGATTTTATTCAGCGAACACTATACAAACAATTACAAGTAAGAGAACTATTAGTAGGATATGACAATAAATTTGGTAGAGGAAGAATATCAGGATACAAACAATATGTAGAATATGGGAAAATTTGTGGAATAAAAGTGAGACAAATAAAAAAATTACCTGAAAAAAATATATATAGTAGCTCTACTGCTATTCGAAAATTACTTTTAAAAGGAAAAGTTGAAGAGGCTGCACATAGATTGGCTTATAATTATTATTTGAACGGAAGAGTGATAAAAGGAAATCAACTAGGGAGAATTATTGAATTCCCTACTGCTAATATTTCTGTTTTAAATAAAGAAAAAATTATTCCCTGCGAAGGAGTATATGCAAGTTATATATTTATTGATAACAAAAAATATATTGGAATGACTTATATAGGAAAACGGCCAACCATCTGTTTTGGGCAAGAAAAAAGGATTGAAACAAATATTTTTAATTTTAATAAAATTATTTACGGCAAAAAAATTCAAATAGAATTTATATTATTTATTCGTCATAATATTAAGTTTGATAATCTTCAAGAGTTAAAAAAACAACTTGAAAAAGACAAAGAAAAAATCAAAAAACTACTACAATGTAACAAATAACAGCCATTGTTTTTATCCACATCAACAAAAACAACATATTTATATGAAACTATATATTATACTCAAACATCAATATTCGCATAAGTTGCATTTTTTTCAATAAATTCACGACGTGGAGAAACATCCCCTCCCATAAGAATAGCGAATATACGATCTGCTGATGCTGAATTTTCAATAGTAACTTGTCTTAATGTGCGAGAGTCAGGATTCATAGTAGTATCCCATAACTGTTGAGCATTCATTTCTCCTAACCCTTTATATCTCTGCGTACGAACTTGTTTTTCATCTCCTTGTGCGTATCTATCTATGAATATCTTACGCTGTTGATCTGTCCAGCAGTATTCCTCTACTCCTCCTTTTTTTAAAAAATAAAGTGGTGGAGTAGCTATATAAACATAACCACGCTCAATCATTGAGCGCATATATCTAAAAAAAAACGTAAGAATTAATGTTGTGATATGACTTCCATCAACATCAGCATCTGTCATAATAACTATCTTGTGATACCTTAATTTTTCCATATTCAATTCTTTACTATCTTCATATGTCCCAATAGTAACACCTAAAGCAATGAAAATATTACGAATCTCAGTATTTTCTAATATTTTATGCGGCATAGCTTTCTCTACATTCAAAATTTTACCCCTCAATGGGAGAATTGCCTGATATCTTCGCTCACGGCCTTGCTTAGCTGTTCCTCCAGCAGAATCACCTTCTACAAGAAATATTTCACATTCTTCAGGATTTTTATTTGAACAATCAGCCAACTTACCTGGCAACCCACCACCGGATCCAATTAAAAGAGATTTTCGATGAACCATTTCTCGAGCATTGCGAGCAGCATGACGTGCAGTTGCTGCTAAAATTATTTTATCAAGAATAATTTTAGCTTCTCTTGGATGCTCTTCCATGTAATTATTTAATCCTTCTCCTACAAAATGATCTACAATTCCAATCACCTCACTATTCCCCAATTTGGTTTTAGTTTGACCTTCAAATTGAGGGTCTTGCAATTTAATAGATATAATCGCTGTCAATCCCTCACGAAAATCATCTGAACTAACTTCAATTTTCGCTTTTTCATGTAATTTTGATTCTAAAACATATTTTTTCAATGTACGAGTTAGTGCGCGCCGAAATCCTGCCACATGTGTTCCATGTTCCACAGTATTAATATTATTTACATAAGAAGAAATACTTTCATTGTAAGAGGTATTATAAGTCATCGCCATCTCAACAATAACACCATGTTTTTCAGAAAAAAAATGAATAATATCATTACCAATCAATGATTCTTTAGCAGCATCAACAAACCTAACGAACTCGCTCAATCCATTCGATGAGTAAAAAACTTCATGTTTGAACATATTGTCTGAAATAACAACACGCTTATCAATCAATGATAATTTTATACCTGGATTAAGAAAAGAAAGCTCTCTTAAACGACCTGCTAAAATATCATATTTATACTCTGTAACAACAAATATAGAATTATCAGGTTTAAAAATTATAGTTGTCCCTCTATCTTCTGTTTCACCAATTATTTTTAATTCACTTAAAGCTTTTCCATATGAAAATTCTTGAGTATATATTTTCCCGTCACGTCTAATTTCTGCCTTCAAATAAGTTGATAATGCATTTACACAAGAAACACCAACTCCATGCAATCCACCAGAAACTTTATAAGAATTTCTATCAAATTTTCCTCCTGCATGTAAAACAGTAAGAACAACTTCTAATGCAGATTTTTTTTCTTTAAAGTGGTAATCAACTGGGATACCTCTTCCATCGTCACTAACTTCAATCGAATTATCTTCATTAATAACCACTTTTATATTTTTGCAATAACCAGCTAAAGCTTCATCTATTGAATTATCTATCACCTCATATACTAAATGATGTAATCCTTTTTGACTAGTATCACCAATATACATTGCAGGGCGTTTACGAACAGCATCCAATCCTTCTAATACTTGGATATTATCTGCTTTATATGCCTCCATAGTTTCTTTATTTTTTATCATCAATTAACAAATTTGAAAATTCTATCAGTGTTCTATTTGATTAAAATAATCTAAATAACACCATGAATTAAATTATTCACACAATAGCACCCAAGCACAGGGAAAATCCTGTTAATTAACATACTAAACTTGCAACTAATAATTTTTACGAAAATACAACACACATCAATAATAAATTTCGTTATACCCAGAATAATAGAGATGTAAAAAACAACTACTTACTTGCGAGTAAAGTTACCTAAAAATGCGTAAATATTCTCACGATAAAATTAATTTTTAAAATTAAAAAATAAAAGTGAAACAACTCTTATCATATCATAACTAGCAGTAAAGCGTTTATTAAAAAATTTTTTTACACCAAAATTATGATCTCGACTTTCAATGATATAGTAATTAATACTACAAGTAAAAAATATAAAATTCACTATCCAAAAAAACAATAAAAATTATTGAATCACTAGAATTATTAACATAAATAACAATTACAACCTAATATTATATATAATAAAAAATCAAACTACACTTATTTTTAATACAAAAATTTCAAATCAACTTTATAGTTCAAACATTTACAAATGTAAAAAAAATAAAAAACATTAGAACATTAATATATTAAAATTAACAATTCGTTACAAATACAGAATAAGAAATATTAAAAAATAAACTTTTGTACAACCAAATAAAACAACAATTTTAATTGTAAATACACTTGAAACAATGATCCTTAGTCCACTATTATTATCTATCTATAATAAATAGTTTTGGTAAAATACACATTTTAAGTGTATTAAAATCCAAATTTTGACAAACACATCCAAAAAAAGGAACCAAAACCATCCCTTACAGATAAAATTAACAATTTTTAATGATTAAAAAACAATATTCAAATCTCTATCATAATCATTTCAGGATATAAAAATAAAATACTTTATTTGTAAAATAACATCAGTAATATTGGAATAAACATGTAAATGTATTTATGCGTAACAAATTTTACTTAAAATTGATATTTAGATATGTAATAAAAATATCAACACTAGGGCAAATAAAATATATTTTGGTATAAAATTATATAATTTAAGATTATTGCTATACAATAATCTTAAATTATAGCTGTATTTACTCCAGTAAAAGTAATCTTAAAGAAATGCTTTTAATATTTCTAACTAAATATTAAAAGCTGTTTAGAAATTTTTATTTTTATTTTGAATACAAAGAATAGTTTTTCTAAATTTATAAATTACGGAAGTGTGGGTGAGAGGATGAAACCAACAGTTTGCTAAACTGTCGTACAAGTAATTGTACCACGAGTTCGAATCTCGTCGCTTCCGCTTCTGTAAAAACATACTTTTACAAATCATCAGTAATTTACTGAATACTTTTTGCTCGAAACAATAATATAAAAATAATTATCTCTTCAATTCTTATGAAGTAATTAAATCAACCATATGAACATATTAGTTTTAAACTGCGGAAGCTCGTCTATTAAATACAAATTATTAGATATGAAAACTAAATCTATAACAGCACGAGGAAGTGTTGAAAAGATTGGATTGACTGGTTCATTTCTAAAATTATTTTTACCAAATGAAGATGAAGTTATACTTGAAGGAGAAATATTGGAGCACCGTGCAGGAATTGAATATATTTTAGGGGCTATTACAAGCAAAAAATATGGATGTATTCGATCTCTTTCTGAAATAGATGCAGTAGGTCATCGTATAGTACACGGAGGCGAGAAATTTAATTCAAGTGTATTAATAAATGATGAAGTTATAAAAAAAATTACAGATTGTATTGACTTAGCTCCTTTACACAACCCTCCAAATTTAAGTGGCATATACGCTATAAAAGAACTAATGCCTTCAATCCCGCAAGTAGGTGTTTTTGATACAGCTTTTCACCAAACAATGCCTGATTTTGCATATATGTACGGATTGCCATATTCTCTATACAAAAAGTACGCTATTCGTCGTTATGGGTTTCATGGAACAAGCCATCGTTACGTCTCAAAGAGATCATGTGAAATTCTTAATATGCCTTATAAAAAACAACGAATAATTACTTGCCATATAGGAAACGGAGCTTCTATTACAGCAATAAAAAATGGCATGTCTGTTGATACTTCTATGGGAATGACGCCAGTAGAAGGATTGTTAATGGGAACTCGATGTGGTGATATAGATGCAGGAATACTCACTTATATTATGGAAAAAGAAAATGTTGGGTCATCATCTATATCTACAATTATAAATAAATGCAGTGGTGTTTTGGGAACTTCTGGAATATCTTCTGACATGAGAGAAATAAGTGATGCTATCAAAAAAAAAAATAAAAGAGCCATATTAGCTTTAAGTATTTATACTTACAAAATTAAAAAATATATAGGTGCTTACGCTGCAGCACTTGGAGGTGTAGATATTTTAGTTTTTACTGGAGGTGTAGGTGAAAATCAATCTGAAATTCGTCAAACAGCCTGCGATGAATTAGAGTTTATGGGAATAAAAATAGACAAAACAGCCAATTATACCAAAGGAAAAGAAATTATAATTAGCACTATTGATTCAAAAACTAACGTGATTGTTATTCCTACTGATGAAGAACTTATGATTGCTCTGGATACACTAAGTTTAGTAACTAAATTAAAATTAAAACTATGAATCATTTTACAGAATTAATCTTAAAAAGAAGAAGTATAAGAGAATATAATACAGAAGAAAAAATATCACATTCTGTAATAAAACAAATTATGGAAACTGCACTAATGGCTCCAACATCAAAAAATAGTCAAGCATGGCAATTTATACTAATTGAAGATAAAATGATGTTAAAAAACATATCTGCTTGTAAATCTCACGGTGCAGCATTTATTTCAAAATGTAATTTGGCTGTAATAGTTCTAATTGACCCTCTATGTAGCGAAGCACACATTGAAGATGCTACAATTGCAGCTACATATATTCAACTTCAGTCAGAAAATTTAAATTTAGGAAGTTGTTGGGTCCATATTAGAGAACGAAAAACAACAAACAATTATGATTCAGAACAATATATAAAAGATTTATTAAATATTCCTTCTCACTTATGCGTAGAATGCATTATTTCGATTGGGAATAAAATAAAAGAGATTAAACATCATAAAAAAATGGAAATACAATGGGAGAAAGTACATAATGGGAAATGGTAATTTTTACATACATTATTTTATTATTAATTTACTTAATTACAACATACATAGATTAATAATTACCTTGATCCAGTAGAAATAATCGAATAAAAATTCTTACTTCTACAATATATGTGAATTTCCTTTTAAAA
>AP017913.1:0-237500 GCA_002091395.1 Candidatus Azobacteroides pseudotrichonymphae | reverse complement strand
CTTCATCTTTCAATTTCGCACAGCCATGTGTTTTTGTTAAACAGTCGCCTTCTCCTATTCTCTGCGACCTACTTTTCAGTAGGCGTCCTTTCTTCCGAAGTTACAGGACTATTTTGCCTAATTCCTTAACCATGAATCACTCGAGCGCCTTAGTATATTCTACCCAATCACCTGTGTTGGTTTACAGTACGAGTACCTAAACAATTAGCAGTAGCGGTTTTTCTTGGAAATATGTTTACCTCCTTATCCATTCGTGCAAGCACTCACGGTACTATCAGGTTCGACTCTTATAGCGGATTTGCCTACTACAATCTACATCTACACCCTTTAACCAACTATTCCGTCAGTTGGCCGAAGTTTCACTCTTTCGTCACCACTTCCCTCATTTAGGTAGTACCGGAATATTAACCGGTTCTTCCATTCAGTATCTCCTTTCGGATTACCCTTAGGCCTCGACTTACCCTGATCCGATTAACGTTGATCAGGAACCCTTGATCTTTCGGCGTACAGGTTTCTCGCCTGTATTATCGTTACTTATACCTACATTTGCTCTTCCAATCGCTCCAACATCAGTCACCCAATACCTTCTACGCAATTGGAATGCTCCCCTACCAATTATAATTAAAAACTACAATTCCACAACTTCGGTAATATACTTATGCCCGATTATTATCCACGCTCAATCACTCGACTAGTGAGCTGTTACGCACTCTTTAAATGAATGGCTGCTTCCAAGCCAACATCCTAGCTGTCTCTGTAACTAAACTTCGTTAAATTCAACTAAGCATATATTTCGGGACCTTAGTCGATGGTCTGGATTCTTCTCCTCTCGGACATGGACCTTAGCACCCATGCCCTCACTCCTGATCTTTTTTTGTACGCATTCGGAGTTTACCTAGACTTGATAGGTGATGAAACCCTCGCATCTAATCAGTAGCTCTACCTCATACAAAAATCTTATCAAGGCTGCACCTAAATGCATTTCGGGGAGTACGAGCTATCTCCGAGTTTTGATTAGCCTTTCACCCCTACCCTTAAGTCATCCGAAAATTTTTCAACATTTACCGGTTCGATCCTCCAATTAGTATTACCTAATCTTCAATCTGCTCAAGGGTAGATCACTCGGTTTCGCGTCTATTTCTGCTGACTATACCGCCCTATTCAGACTCGCTTTCGCTTCGGCTACATACCTTAGATACTTAACCTTGCCAACAAAAATAACTCGTAGGTTCATTATGCAAAAGGCACGCCGTCACATGTATAAACATGCTCCGACCGCTTGTAAGCAGACGGTTTCAGAGTCTATTTCACTCCTTTATTCAAGGTTCTTTTCACCTTTCCCTCACGGTACTAGTTCACTATCGGTTTCTCGGGAGTATTTAGCCTTACGGGATGGTCCCCGCAGATTCATACAGGATTTCTCGTGTCCCGCACTACTCAGGATACTACTAGGTTTCTTCGCCAAGTCGTATACGGGACTATCACCCTCTATGGTGTATTTTTCCAAATACTTCTACTTTAGCAATATCTTACCATAATAATTGTAGTCCTACAACCCTGGCTGTGCCTAAACACAGCCAGTTTAGGCTGTTACGATTTCGCTCGCCACTACTAACGTAATCACTATTGTTTTCTTTTCCTCTAGGTACTTAGATGTTTCAGTTCCCTAGGTTTGCCTCCTTTTCAGAATGTCGAGTATTTAATCTCGACAGGTTACCCCATTCGGATATCTGAGGATCAATCAGTTATTTGCACCTAACCCCAGCTTTTCGCAGCTTATCACGTCCTTCTTCGCCTCCGAGAACCAAGGCATCCACCGTCTGCCCTTAATTCACTTATCTTTAATCTTCTTTACTTTTTTAATAAAAAATACATTGTCAAATTTTTGTTACATTTTATTACAGAAACTCTAATACTAAAAACTAACTAAACAATAAATTTTTAGCATAATTCCACAATTAAATTAATAACAACAAAATCTTCCAATATTTTAATTATCGCTTTACCAATATGTCAAAGAACTTATTATCAAATATACAAACTGTGGAGAATAAGGGACTTGAACCCTTGACATTCTGCGTGCAAATATAAATAAATTTTGAATATATACATAAGTATTCAAAATTTATTTCATTCAAAATAAACTTTTTAAATATTAATTTACCATTTCGCTACTGTTGCATTATAAATCATATCTATTAGTTCATTAACAATTTCGTGTACAAGAATATCTTGTACATTATAAAAACAATTAACATCACACATTCGAGATACTAAAAAACTTTGTTCTACATTACAATTGGGCTCTTTGTGATTAATATATTTAACTTTGATTTCAATACTTAATTTTGCTTGAAAAGCAAAATTATCGTCATCATTTACGGCTATATTTTTTACATCATATTTGGTAATTTCCCCTTCAATTTCAATATCCCCATTATTCATAACAAGATTCAAATTCGTTTGTTCAACAAATCTATTAGTTAAACTTTGTTCAAATATTTGAGAAAGTTTAGGATAAACAAATGCAGTACTATTTTTAAAATCATGAATTGTAATTGTTTTTAACAAATTATAATTCAATCTACTACCTTGAAAAGAATAGTAAAAAGAACATGCTGAAAACAAAAACAAGTTGAAAAAAACAAAAATACAACGTATACTATTTAATTTATATTTTATACAAAACATTTATATATATTGATCAATTAATCTAAAATTCTTATTCTTAACAATAAGAATAAGAATTTTAAAACCGTAAAAATGTATCGTTTCCGAACGGAATTACAATTATTAATTGTGTATTATAAATTTATAACAAAATAAAAATTTAATTAATCTTATTTTCAATTCAACTATGCAATAAAAATTTGAAATTTAATCCATTCCATATTCTTTGATTTTCCTATACAACGTTCTTTCTGATATTCCCAATTCTTGAGCAGCATTACGACGATTCCCTTTGTTTTTTTTTAGAACTTTTATTATCATCGCCTTCTCTACCTCCTCTAAAGATGAAATTCGTTCATTTCTTTTAAACTCAAAACCATCATCATCATCATCAATGTATTGATCTCTAAAATCTTTTTGCAACACAGTAATACAATTTTTTTCACTTACTAATGGAGAATAATTAGTTTCTCCAGACAATTGATTATCTGATTGACACTTATTATTTATTTTATTTTGTAATAATTCAGAAATATTTTTTTTTAACTCATTAATTTCTCTACGCATATCAAATAAAACTTGATACAAAATTTCACGTTCATTAGCAAACGATTTTAAATTGAGATCAGCAGAAACAATTGCAGGTAGTTGCTCAATATCAGAAGAAACAAGGTAAGTCTTTAATTGATCTGCATCTATTTTCCTTTCTTGTTCAAAAATAGATATTCGTTCAGTAATATTTTTTAATTCTCGAATATTTCCTGCCCAACGATATCTTATTAGTATATTTTTAGCTTCTTCTGTTAAATGTATTGAAGGCATTCTACATTTTTCTGCAAAACTACTTGCAAACTTACGAAACAATAAATAAATATCATCCTGTCTTTCACGAAGAGGAGGAATTTTAATAGGAATAGTATTCAAACGATAATACAAATCTTCCCTAAATTTGCCATTTCTAATCGCTTTCAGTAAATCAACATTAGTTGCAGCAACAATACGAACATCTGTTTTTTTTACTTTAGACGACCCAACTTTAATAAATTCACCGTACTCAAGCACACGTAATAAACGAGATTGAGTAGCCATAGGCAATTCACCAACTTCATCTAAAAATATTGTCCCTTTATTTACCACTTCAAAATAACCCTTTCTTTCTGCAAATGCTCCAGTAAACGAACCTTTTTCATGACCAAATAATTCAGAATCAATAGTTCCTTCTGGAATTGCACCACAATTAACAACAATATAAGGGCCATGTTTTCGCATGCTGTTTTGATGTATAATTTGCGGGAAAACTTCTTTTCCAACTCCACTCTCTCCCATAATCAATACTGTCAAATCAACTGGTGCAATTAACAAAGCCTTTTCTATTTCACAATTAAGTAAAGAATTATTGCCAACAATACCAAATCGCTGCTTAATTTGATGAATTTCTGCGGCTGTCATTACTAAAGTATTTAAATTAGAATTTAAATTTACTTATATAGTTTCAAAAAATCTTATTTAATAATTTATTAATTCAATACATTGAATTTTACAATAAAACTTAAGTGAATTTCAAATTCATGATAATAAAAACACGATCTAATTGCACAATTGAATATACAATAACTTATCTAAATGATATAATATTTGTCATCAGAATAATTTTCAATTACACTAGAAATTTTATTGGTTTATATAAAAGACAAAATTTAAAAATCAGATTATAAATATCTGAACACAACTCAAGTACATTTTGAATTATAAAAACACACCTTGATTTTAAATTTACGATTAAAATAAATTTAAATCAATGTATAAAATGTAACACTTTTAATACAACATTAACTATTTAAATTAGCTTTATATATATACATAAAAATTAACCTACACAATAATCAGTATAATAATTAAACAAAAAACACTAGCCGATGTAAATAGAAATTAAATTAAAAAAATAACTTATCAATTATTTATAATTATAAATTAATTTGATAATGATGTTTATTCAATACATTAATTTTATAAGACACTTGTCAATTAAGATCCCAATATTGAAAATAAATTTTCTATTTGAGGTAATATAGGATATTTATCATCATTAACAAGCGTATAATTTGACCTGAAGAGTCTTTCTTTGTCAGTTAATTGACTATTTATCCTACTAAAAATAGCACTTTTATCCAATTTTCTTTCTACTTTCAAGCGTCGAACTCTTATATTAAGAGGAGTAAAAACATTAATTATTATATCAACCAATTTATCAAATCCAGATTCAAACAAAATTGCTGTTTCAATTCCAACAAATAATTTTCCTTCTTGTTTCATTTTCCAATCAAAAAAATCACGCAACACCTCGGGATGAATCACAGAATTAACAAACGACAAATAGCGTGAATGACTAAAAATCAACGAAGAAAAAATTAATTTGTTCAATACATTCCCATTATAAATTACTGAACCGAATTTTTCGGATAACTTTTTCTTTATATTTTGAGATAAATTAATCAATTTCTCAGATGCATCATCACTATCATAAACAGGGATCCCCATAGTTTTCAAAACTTTAACAACAACTGATTTGCCGCATCCAATACCCCCAGTTATCCCCAATATTTTCATTCATCTTTGATATTTCAAAACATTGTAAACACAGATACATTTTAGATTAATTATAAAAACATATTTTGTTAATTTTTAACAATCACATTAAAATAATCTGTTTTATTTTTTTGATACACACTCATTACTATCAACTACAGCAAATACAGAAAGTTTATCTACTTTAATTTTTACATTTTCGGAAATTTCTATCATATAAAACATTTCATTGATTTCCTTTATATTCCCATGTATACCACTAGAAATTATCACTTTATCTCCAACTTTCAGTCCTTCCCTTTGTTTCTCTATTTTTTTCTTTTGTTTTTGCTGTGGACGAATCATAAAAAAATACATGATTACAAATATCAAAACAATTAATATTAACCCACTATACGAGTTCCCGGATGTGACAGGTACATCTAATAAAATATTCATCAAACAACTACTAATTAAATTTTAGATTAATCTTAACCAAAAAGTGAAATTACAAATTTCACTCGAATTTAATTTTTTTTTACTAAAAACAAAAAATAAATTCCAATATATAGTATACAATACTATATATTTGCTTGATTATTTTTTATAAGTGTAACAACTTTTATGAAAGTACGTGTTCGTTTTGCTCCTAGTCCTACAGGCCCATTGCATATTGGAGGGGTGAGAACTGCTTTGTACAATTATTTATTTGCTAAAAAATATCATGGGAGCTTTATTTTACGAATTGATGATACAGATTCTGCCCGTTTTGTTTCTGAAGCAGAAAAATATATTATTGAAACATTCAAATGGCTTAAAATTACCTTTGATGAAGGGCCACATTGTAACGGAAATTATGGACCTTACAGACAATCTGAACGAAAAGCTATATATAGGGAATATATAGATAAATTACTAAGTAAAAATTTGGCTTATATTGCTTTTGATACATACGAAGATTTAGAACATAAACGCCATAATATTCCAAATTTTCAATATGATGCTTCAACAAGAATGAATATGATTAACTCATTAACACTATCTAAAAAAGAAACAAAAAAAAGAATTTCTAATAACGATCAATACGTAATACGAATTAAAGTTACCCCTGGACAAACAATTGTAATAAACGATTTAATACGAAATAAAATAAATATTAACTCTTCAACTTTAGACGATAAAGTGATCTATAAATCATCAAATAATCTTCCAACATACCATCTAGCATCTGTTATAGATGATCATTTAATGAAAATTACTCATGTTATTAGAGGTGAAGAATGGTTGCCATCAACTCCGCTCCATATTATCATCTATCAATATTTAGGGTGGGAGCAAACAATTCCAATATTTGCTCACTTGCCATTATTACTAAACCCAAATGGAAAAGGGAAATTAAATAAACGAGATAGTAAACAATCAGAATTTCCTATCTTTCCTTTACAATGGATAGATCATAAAACTAAAGAACATATTTCTGGATATCGTGAGATTGGGTATTTGCCAGAAGCACTTATCAATTTTTTAGCTTTATTAGGTTGGACACCTAATAATAACCAAGAAATTTTTTCTATCAACGAATTATCAACATTATTTTCTTTAGATAAATGTAGTAGAAATGGTATTAAATTTGACTACCAGAAAGCCAAATGGTTTAATCATCAATATATTCAACAAAAATCTGACGAAGATATAGCAAAATTATTTCTTCATCACTATGCTAATAAACTTGAAAACCAAAACTTTGATAGAATAGCCAAAATAGTCAGAATGGTCAAAAATCGAGTGAATTTTATTAAAGATTTTTGGATTGAATCCGATTTTTTTTTTATTGCTCCAATTAGATATGAAAAACATTCTGTCCAAAAACACTGGAAAATAGAAAGTTCCATACAATTAACAGAGTTGTGCACTTTATTAACATCAATTTCAAATTTTTCTTCAAAAATTTTAGAAAAAGCAATAAAAACTTGGATAGCTAACAAAAATTATCATACAAGTAAAATTATGAATGCCTGCAGATTATCATTAGTTGGTGCTGCAAAAGGTCCAAATATTTTTTATATTATTGAAATGCTTGGAAAAGAAGAAACTATAACAAGAATTAAAAAAGCAATTAAAGTATTAATGTAAAAATTTTAAAAAGTCTTATTTGTGTTAAGTAATGTAAAAGCATAAAATACATTTTTTATAAAACCAACTAAAATATTCAATATAAATTCAATCAAAATATTATTTTTATTTTATTTTAATGATTAAAAATACAATTTGAAAATTGTTTTAATGATATAGTGCATCAAAAGGCAATTTAAAATTAGAATCTGAATATATTTTTTATAAAATCTTAAGTTGTAAATATATACTTCATAATATTTGATAATTGCTATTTACACATTGATTACAAAATTTGTATCTCTGGAGGAATTTTTCTACACTTCACATGTTCAACTGGAAATTTTGTAATTTTCTACAATAATTTTTAATTTTAATTGTTTTAATTATTTTTTATACATAAAATGTTAGTCAATGATTACATTGTAATTGAGAACAAAAACTTAAAATCAATATAACGCAACATGTTACAATATTTTATTATTATATTACCCTACCAATTTTTAAAATATTTTTATAACGTATGTATAAAAATATTTTACTCTAATAAAATCCAAACATCATTTAATTTTAATTTTTACTAACAACAAAAATTAAAAATTTATAATTTTTGTTCCACTACGCAAATTGCATTTATTCATAAATAATTAATCATTCTTTATACCATTTTGCATACATCAAGTAATTTTTGGCAATTTTATGATTAACTATATTTGTATATTCTGTTCCTATCTTTTTTATAAATTTAGCTGGTATGCCACCATAAATACTTCCTTTTTCTATTTTCGTGCCGCTAAGAACAATAGAGCCTGCAGCAACTAATGAACCCTCACCAACTAAAACGTGATCTAATACTACTGCACCTATACCTATTAAAACTCCACTTTCAATTTTAGCTCCATGAATAACTGCATTATGCCCGATACTTACATCATCAGCAATTTCAGTTACTGATTCTCCATAAAGTGTATGAATAATCGAACCATCTTGAATATTTACCCTATTTCCAATATAGATAGCATTTACATCGCCTCTTAATACAGCATTAAACCAAATGCTACAATCGTTTCCTATAGTTACATTGCCAATAATTACTGCATTATCTGCTAAATACAAATTTTCACCAAAATGAGGAACAAAACCCCTTAAAGATTTAA
This sequence comes from Candidatus Azobacteroides pseudotrichonymphae, assembly GCA_002091395.1. Lineage (GTDB taxonomy): Bacteria > Bacteroidota > Bacteroidia > Bacteroidales > Azobacteroidaceae > Azobacteroides > Azobacteroides pseudotrichonymphae_A. The sequence goes on along the minus strand of AP017913.1, from coordinate 228,996 downwards.
TCAAAGCCGTCATTTTCTTTTAATTTTACTTTTAAAAACTTCCCTGTAACAGAATTGCTATTCTTAATGATTTCTTCTGGAGTTCCAACAGCAATCAAATTTCCACCATTCTCTCCTCCATCAGGTCCTAAATCGATGATATGATCTGCAATTTTTATAATATCCATATTATGTTCTACAATAATAACTGTACTCCCATGAGCAATTAATACATTAAAAATGTATATTAATTTCTTAATATCATAAAAATGAAGCCCAACAGTAGGTTCATCAAAAATAAATAAAGTCGATTTTAGTTTTTTATCAAAAATATAACAAGCAAGTTTTAATCGTTGATTTTCTCCACGAGAAAATGTATCAGAACTTTGTCCAAGTTCAATATAACCTAAGCCTACTTCACGTAAAGGTTCTAATCTACAAATAATTTTATCTACAATAGTATTGTATTCTTGTTTTTTAAAAAAAAAAAATGCCTCATCAACAGTCATATTAAGAATATCATAAATATTTTTATTATGATATTTCACATTCAAAATATTTTCACTAAACTTTTTACCTCGACAGAATTCGCATTCTAAAACCACGTCAGGCATAAATTGCATCTTCACTTTGATTAGTCCTTCTCCTTTACATTCTTTGCATCTACCTCCTTCTATATTAAGTGAGAATGATGATGAAGTAAAACGCAATTGCTTTGACAAAGGTTGTTCAGCAAACAATTTTCGTATTTCATCAAAAGCTTTAGTATAAGTCACTAAATTAGAACGCTTAGATATTCTAACATGACTTTGATCTATAAATTTAACATGTTTTACAGAATACAAATCACCTAAAACATTCTCATCTTTTTCACCACTATCACAATATTTTTTTACTTTTTTATAAAGTTCATCACGAACTAAAGATGATTTTCCAGATCCACTTACTCCTGTTACTACAGTTATAAGATTCAACGGAAAATACGCATCAAATCCTTTTAAATTATTTCTATGAACATTTTTTATGCAAATAAAATTGTCACATTTTCTACGATGTAAAGGAATTTCAATTACTTCCTGTTTAGTCAAATAACGAATTGTATAACTATTAGAACCCATATCTAGTTTTGCAACTTCTCCTTGATAAGTTATTTTTCCTCCATATATCCCTGCTTTTGGTCCAATATCCACAATATAGTCTGACAAACGAATAAATGTTTCATCATTTTCTACTAATATAACTGTATTACCCAATATTTGTAATTTTTTTAAAACTTTAATCAGTAAAGTCACATCTTTACAATGTAGTCCAATACTCGGTTCATCCAAAATATATAGGACACCAACAAGATTGTTGACAAGTGCTACTACCAAATTAATACGGGAATTTTCGCCAGAAGACAATGTTGAAGAAGATTTTCCCAAAGTTAAATACCCTAATCCAACATCAATCAAAAACTGTAATCGAACCATAATTTCAATCAACAATCTTTTTATTATCTGTGTATCACAATTAATTAATTTTAAATTTTTCAAAAATAAATTAACCTCAGCAATATTCATAACCATTAAATCACTAATACTTTTATTTCCTACTTTTACGTATAAAGCTTGGGGCTTTAACCGTCGACCTTTACACTTTGGACAAATGCTTTTTTCTGTATAACGAATATGTATAATTTTATACCGTGCTTTATGTGATTTTTTTTCTACATATTTAAAAAATGTTTCAATCCCATACAACGTTTCATTACCTAGCCATAGTATTTTTTTTTCTTTTTGTGTCAATTTATGGTAAGGACAATTAATAGGAAAATTATATTGAAAAGATTTTTTGATAAAATCTTGTTTCCATTTATTCATTTTGTGATCTTTCCAACAAGCTACTGCATCATCATAGACAGATAAAGTAGGATCTGGAATAATTAATTTTTCTGATAACCTTAAAATTATTCCAAGCCCTCCGCAAAACGGACAAGCCCCTATTGGGTTATTAAAATTAAATATTAATTCAGAAGGTTCTTCAAATTCAATTCCATCAGACTTAAATCTTTGTGAAAATTCCTTTGAAATAATACTTTGTTCAGTATAAAAACGAAGGATACAACTTCCGTCACCTTTTAAAAAAGCAGTTTCTATAGAATTAGAAAAATGAGAAATTGCTTCATGATTACCAGTAATTACCCTATCTATTAGTAAGTAAACATTATTCAATATCTTATTACTTTCAAGCAGTTCTCTAATATTATAAATTTCATTATTGATTTCGACTCTAGAAAAACCTTCATGCATTAAATCATTCAATTTTACCCGCAATTTAACAGATGAAGTTGAAATTATTTTGGATAGCAAAACAACACGTGTTCCATTTGGATAACGTGACATCTCATTTAACAAATCGTTTATGTTATGTTTGCGTACTACATTCCCACTAATTGGAGAAATGATATTCCCGATCTTAGAAAACAAAACACACATATAATTATAAATTTTAGTAGAAGTAGCTATAGTACTACGCAGATTATAGTTATTTGTTTTTTGAACTACAGCAATAGTTGGAGGCAATCTTTTAATAAAATCTACTTTAGGCTTATTTTTCTTGCCAAGAAATTGACGGATATAAGGAGCCATAGTCTCTATATAACGGCTTTGCCCTTCTGCATACAAAGTACCAAAAGCTAATGATGACTTCCCAGAACCAGATAATCCTGAGATTGTAATAAGCTTATTATGAGGAATTTTTATATCAATATTTTTAAGATTATTAACTTTCGCACCTTTAATAAAAATATTAGATTCTAACATAACACTCAGCGATTAAAAATTTGTGTAAAGTACAAAACATTACGTAACTTATCAAACGTGATTTTGTAATACTTTAAATTAATAATTTTTTAATTTCAAAAATTATATTTGTATTGTTGAAAAAATATAAAAATTATTATGATACAATCAATAATTAATATTAAAAATGAAACAAATTGCCTTATTAGGGTCTACTGGGTCAATAGGGACGCAAACATTAGATATAATTCGAAAACAATCTAAAATATTAAAAGTATACGTTCTTTATGCAAAAAATAATGTTGAATTACTTATTAAACAAGCACGTGAATTTTTGCCTGAAATAGTTATTATTGCGAATGAGTCAAAATACAAACAACTCAAAAATGGACTAAAAAACTTTCCTATCAAAGTGTTTTCAGGAACAGATGCAATTTTACAGGTAATAGGATCTAAACATGTTGATATTGTACTAATAGCTATTGTTGGTTACGCAGGATTAAAACCAATTATTAATGCTATTAAAGCAAAAAAAACTATCGCCTTGGCAAATAAAGAAACTTTAGTTCTTGCAGGTGAATTGATCACTAAATTAGCAAAGGACTATAACACAACGATTTTGCCTATAGATTCAGAACATTCAGCAATTTTTCAATGCTTGATTGGAGAAAAAAATGATACAATAGATCGTATTATTTTAACAGCTTCAGGAGGCCCTTTCCGTACATTCCCTTTAGAGAAACTAAAATACATTTCAAAAAAAGAAGCATTGAGACATCCAAACTGGTTAATGGGTGAAAAAACAACTATAGACTCAGCTACTTTAATGAATAAAGGATTCGAAGTAATAGAAGCAAAATGGCTGTTTGGTGTAAATTCTAAGCAAATTCAAATATTAATACATCCACAATCTATTATTCATTCTATGGTACAATTTAAGGATACATCTATTAAAGCCCAATTGGGGATCCCTAACATGCATTTGCCAATACAATTTGCTTTAACTTATCCAGAAAGATTGAATTCAAATTTTAATCAGTTAGATTTTACTAAATACAATCATTTAACCTTTGAAGAAGTGGATACAATCCGATTCCCTAATTTAAATTTGGCTTTTGAAGCTATTCGGCAAGGGGGGAATATGCCTTGCATCCTTAATGCTGCTAATGAAGTAGTAGTTGATGCGTTTTTACAAGAAAAAATAAAATTTACAACGATGAGCAAAATAATTGAAAAATCAATGCAATTACCAACATTTATTGGCTCTCCAACATATGAAGATTTAATAGAAACAAACAACGTAACAAGAATAATGACTTTAGAAATAATAAAACAATTTGCGTAAATTATGGAAATAATTTTAATAAAAGCATTGCAATTAATAATAAGTTTATCAATACTAATAATTACACACGAATGTGGACATTTTCTATTCGCAAAAATTTTCGGAGTGAAAGTGGAAAAGTTTTACCTATTTTTTAATCCATGGTTTTCTTTATTTAAATATAAATTTAAAAAAAACGGAACTGAATTCGGTATAGGATGGATACCTTTAGGTGGATATGTAAAAATTTCTGGAATGATAGATGAAAGTATGGACCTGGATTTTTTAAAAAAAAAACAAAATTCATGGGAATTTCGAACTAAACCAACATGGAATCGTCTACTAATTATAGCAGGAGGCATATTAATGAATTTTATTTTTGCTTTTTTTATTTATTCAGTGCTAGCATTCAAAGAAGGAGATAATTATATTCCAATATATAAAACTCCACTTTTTTTTAGTGAACTTGCTCATAAAGCAGGATTTCAAGACGGAGATATTATACTTGAAGCTGATAAAAAATCATTAACACGCTACGATGACTTAGATTTATTTCGTGTAATTGACTCTAAAGTTGTAATTGTAAATAGGATAGGTAAAAAGAAAAAAATAATTTTGCCTAAAAATTTTAAATCACAATTCGCATCTGACCATGCTATATTTTCTGATTATCAATCTTCTCGCATAGATAGTCTAATAACAAAAGGTAATGCAAAAAAAGCAGGGTTAAAAATAGGAGACAAAATTATATCAATTAATGAAACAAAAATAAATTCATTGAATGAATTAGCATTTGAATTATTAAAATATAAAAATTCAAATGTAAAATTTGGAATTATAAGATCATATAAAAAATTAAAAATTCAAGTACATGTAGATTCTAATGGGAAAATAGGTATTGTTTCTAACACTCATTTGCCAATCATAAAAAATAAATGTACTATCATGCAAGCTATCCCTGTTGGATTTTCACTAGGAGTTAGAAAACTTTCTTTCTACATTTTAAATTTAAAACTATTGTTTAATAAATCATGCTTAAAAAATATTAGTGGACTTGGTACTGTTGGAAATCTTTTCCAAGGAAAATGGGATTGGTTAAATTTTTGGAGCATGACAGCTTTTTTGTCTATTATGCTAGGTGTAATGAATTTTTTGCCTATACCAGCACTCGATGGTGGATACATAGCTTTTATCATTTATGAAATGATAACCGGACATCGACCAAATGAGAAATTTATCATACTCACTCAAATTATAGGCATGAGCCTAATTTTAGCTATATCAATTTATGCCAATGGAATGGATATTTTTAGATTTTTTTTCAAAAGATAATTTTTTTTAAAAACTATACTATATACTAACTAAAGTAGTATATATAAAAGTATACAATACTTTACATTTAAATCCTTACATGAGTTTTAAATACAAAAATTAGGAAGAAAGTGCCTCAACATGGTAATGCTGATAGTACAGAATACGGCAACACACAATTGCAAACAAATATATCCATCCAGGCACTATCAAAATTTTGTTTCCATTACTCAAAATCTCAAAAAAAATTATCTTTTCAACCCAAATTTATCAGTAATAAAACAATACCGTTCAACATTATGTTTTTTCAAAAAAATCAATAAGCGACTACGCTTCCCCACTAACATTTTTAAAGCTCTTTCTGTTCTATGATCCTTTTTATTTGATTTTAAATGCTCAGTTAAATGCAAAACACGGTACGAAAGTAATGCTATTTGCACTTCTGTAGAGCCAGTGTCAATGTCAGAGAACCCACATTCCGCAAAAATTTTTTTCTTATCTTCTAATTTTAAATACATAAATAAAAAAATTTTTTCTTTCAACAACAATTCCAAGACGTAATAAATATAATTATTTTTTTTAACTTTAATCCATTGTGTTTGTATAAAATTTCGAAAGTATTGAAATGGATATATCAATAGTTATACCATTACTAAATGAAGAAAAATCTCTCTTAGAGTTATATGAGTGGATAGATAAAGTTATGCGAAAAGAAAAATTCTCTTATGAAATTATTTTCGTAGATGATGGAAGTACAGATAATTCATGGAAAATTATTAAAATATTGCATGCAAAGTATAAAAAGACAGTAAAAGGAATTCGTTTCCAACAAAATTATGGAAAATCTGCCGCTTTACAATCAGCCTTTCAGAAAACAGTGGGGGACGTTATAATTACAATGGATGCTGATTTGCAAGACAGCCCATATGAAATTCCAGAACTTTTTTACATGATAAAAAAAAAAAAATATCATATGGTATCTGGATGGAAAAAAAAAAGATACGATCCTATAAACAAAATACTATCTACAAAGATATTCAATATTATTGCACGAACTTTTTCGGGAATAAAATTACATGATTTTAATTGCGGATTAAAAGCTTATGATGCTCTTGTAATCAAACATATTGAAATTTATAATGATATGCATCGCTGGATTCCTTTTTTAGTTAAAAACGCAGGATTTAACAAAATAGGAGAAAAAGTGGTTCAACACCAAGCAAGAAAATATGGACGAACTAAATTCGGATTAAGTCGTTTTACAAATGGTTACTTGGATCTATTTACGCTATGGTTTTTATCCAAATTCAGCAAAAAACCTATGCATTTTTTTGGTCTAATTGGGAGTATTATGTTTATTATTGGGTTTGTTTCTATACTGATTGTAGGTGGAACAAAATACTACTCACTCATAAAAAAAACAACATCACCACTCATCACCAATACACCTTACTTTCATATTGCAATTGCAAGTATGGTTATAGGGACTCAATTGTTCCTTACAGGATTTATAGGAGAATTAATAACTAGGAATTCTCAAGAAAGAAATTTTTATAATATTTCTGAAAATTTAAAATAATTTAAAGATAAAAACTAGTTTTTTATCACAAAATCATCAAATACCTACTTTAATATATTCACAATAATATCACTACATTTTTTCTACACAAAATTAAATATAACAATTCAATTACTAAGAATTTAAATATTAATACAACATCAATTTTTTACTACGCAACTAAAACTATTATCAAAAGATTAAAATCAAACTCAAGCAAATCATTTCATTAGACTAAATTACTTGCTCTTCCTCTTGGACTTGAACCAAGGACCCTCTGATTAACAGTCAGATGCTCTAACCAACTGAGCTAAGGAAGAATTTACATATCCCAGAAAATAAATGTAAATTTATTTTCTTAATTAAACAATATATTTGTAATCGTAATGGATGAATTTTCCCATATTTGATTTATGAAATTTATACGGCTTATTATTGTTATTATCCCATTAGTTTACATTTGTCAATCAAAAGCATTGTCTCAACTATCAGAACAACAATATTTCATTTTATCTAAATACTTAGATATATTTAATTCATTATTAAATAAATTAAATTTATATTATGTTGACACATTGAACATTGAAAATATAATGAAAAATAATATTTCTTGCACATTAAAACAATTAGATCAATATACAGAGTACATCTCAAAAGAAAATTCATCTGATTTTAGATTTCAAACAACAGGACAGTATGGAGGAATCGGAGCATCTGTTTCAATAAAAAATGATAAAATAGTTGTCTCAGACACATACGAAAAAATGCCAGCTAGTTTAGCCGGAGTAATTCCAGGAGATGAAATTTTATCAATAAATCAAAAAGATATAAATGGAAAAACTACATCGTTTGTAAGCAAACAATTACAAGGGCAACCAAATACTAATATAAAATTAAAATATAAACGATCATGTTGGAGTAAACCTAAAGAAACAATAATCAAAAGGAAACATATTCGCATTAATCCAGTCACTTATTATGGCATACTAAAAAATGAAATAGGATATATCTGCCTTTCATCTTTTAGTGCTCAAAGTGCTTTAGATATAAAAAAAGTTTTGATTTTTTTTAAAAAAAATCATCCAATTAAAGCTCTGATATTTGATATTCGTAACAATGGAGGTGGAATTATAACTGAATGTTTAGAAATACTAAATTTTTTTCTGCCTAAAAAAAAATTACTTCTTATTATAAAAGGAAAGAATAAACAGGTTTATAAAACTTTTTATACAACTGAATCACCAATCGAACCAGATTTGCCTTTAGTCATATTAGTCAACGAAAATTCTGCATCTGCGTCAGAAATTCTTTCAGGAGCAATTCAAGATACAGATAGAGGAATTATTGTAGGGACTAATACATATGGGAAAGGAACAGTACAATCTACTTATCAATTGCCTTATGGCACTCAATTAAAGTTAACAACTGCTAAATACTACATTCCTAGTGGTCGTTGTATTCAATCAATTAATTGTTCTCACAAAAACGAAAAAGAAGAAAAAATTACATATCAGACTCCGAATAAACTCGTTAACGTATACTATACAGATCATAATCGTCCAGTTATTGGAGGTAAAGGGATCTTACCTGATATTATAATAAAAGAAGAGAAAATTCCAGCAATTGTTTACTATATGGAAACAAATTTTACATTTTTTGATTTTGCTGTTCAATGGAAAATAAACAACCATAAAATAATATCCCCACTAAAATTTCTTTTAAAAAAGAATATCTACGATGAATTCAAAAAATTCATTAAAACAGATACACAACAAAATTTAAATTTTAAACAAAAAAGTAAAAAAGTAGTAAACTCTTTAAAAAACATTGTTAAATCTGAGGGGTATTATGATAAAGTTAGTCATGAATTTCAAGCATTAGAAACTAAACTTAATTCTAATTTAATTTATGATTTAGATTTTTATAAGTCACAAATAATCAAACACTTAGCAATGCACATCATTAAACAATACTACTTTAGTAAAGGACAGATTCTTTACAAACTTCAAAATGATTCCACTATCAATAAAGCTATAGAAGTACTTCAAAATAAAAAATTGTATAATACAATACTAAATATCAAATGATTAACTAAATTAAAGTTAAAGTGTTCTCTATTTTATTTATAAATAATTTTACATTAACTTAATTAAAATTTCAATTAAAGCATAGCATTAAAGTTAAAAAACTAAAAATAAAATCAGTTAAAAACTAAAGTTAATTTTTTGATGTAGAAAGAACCCTGAATATAAAAAATCTAACTTATTATAAATCAGCTGTTAAATGGCATTATTGCATATAAGTAAACATAATCTAATAAATATCAGATGCGAATTTCACATAATATTTGAATGCTTTATTATATTTTTTTATTAATGTATGCACTAGCAAACAATAATATGTGAAAACGTTATTTGACTCATTTCTTCTATACTTATTTTTAAGTATTTGCTGATAAAATAAAAAAATGGAAAGTTTATATTTTTTACAAAAGTTTTATAAAACGTTAATTACGTAATCAAAAATTACATTTTATTTATGACTTAGTGATTTCGATTAGAAAATCGGTCGCAAATTTATAAAAATCTATATAAATCATAGTTTCAAACTATAAAATTCATAAATATTAAGAATATAAATGCTTTGTATTTCAATTTATTGTGGAAAATATATTTCAAATCTATGAATTGTATTAATTCAAATTCATCAAAATACTTATAAGTATAATTAAATACTCAAATTAAAATTTTGAGCTTACAAATTGATAAAATCACATTGAATCAATAATATCATTTCAAATTAACAATTTTATAATAAATCATCCATAAAAACGGAATATTTTGTATAAAGAACTAAAATCAAGCATGACAAAATATACTACAAAGCGAAGGCTAAACAATTTAACAAAAAATCTTTAATTCAAAATATAATTTTTGAATTAGAATAATATTCTCATTTATGGAAAACCATAATAACTTTTTATACAAATATTAAAATTTTTACATGCTTATTTCAAAAATATTTACGTAAATAAATACTTAATTACATAAATATATTAACAGCAGAAAATATTTTTCTATATTTTTGAGTACAAATATATATATATATACTAATTAAAATGCAAATCAAATTATTTAAATTTAACCCAGTTAAGGTAAACACATACATAATTTATGACGAAACTAAAGAAGCGATCATCATAGACTGCGGAGCCTACACAGAGAAAGAATGTATGAAACTACAAAATTTTATAGACTCTAACAATTTACAAGTGAAATACTTAATTAATACTCATTTACACTTTGACCATGTATTAGGTAATTATTTTATTTATAAAACATATGGATTAAAATCAAAATATCATATATACGAAGAAATTATACCAGATTTAAAAACACAAGCTGATTTTTTTAAATTTCAAATTGATTATCATCCAATATCAACTATGCATCATATTAATGAAAAAGATACTATTTCATTTGGAAATACTATACTTGAAGCATTATTAACCGCTGGTCATTCTCCAGGCAGTTTATCATTTTATTGTAAAAAAAATAATTGTATATTCACAGGAGATGCTTTATTTTATCATAGTATTGGGAGAACTGACCTATGGAATGGTAATAAAAAAACATTGACTACGGCCATTAAAAGCAAAATATTAACTTTACCAAATAGTACTAAAATATTTCCAGGACACGGTCAATCTTCATCCATTGAAGAAGAAAAAATATACAATCCGTATCTACAGTGAATTGTACAAAAGTACAAGAACTAAAAAACTAAAATATTTTAACTATATATTATTATATTTCACTTAATAAAAATTATTGATCTAAATAATAATTAAATATAAACTAACATTTACATTTTTATATAATTATTATATAATTTTCACACATATGTGTTTAGTTCAATTCTTAAAGAATAGTCGTGCAAAATACAAATTAATGGTTATATTTTTCAATGAAAACTGGAATCAATTTTGATTTACTACTTTGTTCAATCAAAATATTTATATAGATTAATCAGTATTTATTACTATAAATACATATATCAGTTTTTAAAAAATCATCAAAAAAATTTTTTATTTACTTATTTAAAACAAAATCAAAAATTTTATTATAACTATACACAAATCTACCAATAAATAATTAGACTAGTTTTTTATTTTTCATTAATAGTTATAACTATTAATACACTTAAACTTTTTAAAGTAAACAACAATATATTTCAAATCAATTTTTTTTTTTTTAAATATCATAACTGTTAATTCATATAGTAGTACATATATTTTACTATATTTGTACAAAATAAATAAGTAGTATGCATCGTTATTTGCAAAGAGGTGTCTCAACCGAAAAAGAAGACATTTTTTATGCTATAAAAAGCATGGATAAAGGATTATTTCGAAAACCGTTTTGTAAAATTATTCCGGATTTTTTAGGAGGAGATCCAAATTATTGTAATGTTATGCATGCTGATGGTGCAGGCAGTAAATCATCAATTGCTTATTTATATTGGAAAGAAACAGGTGATATTTCTGTATGGAAAGGAATCGCACAAGATTCAGCAGTAATGAATATAGACGATTTGCTTTGTGTTGGAGCTACAGATAATATTTTATTATCATCAACCATTGGGAGAAATAAGAGACTAATCCCAAAGGATATTATTTCTTCAATAATTGAAGGAATAAATGAGTTCTGCAAAAAATTGAGTGATTTAAAAATAAATATTTATCCAACTGGAGGAGAAACAGCTGATATAGGTGATTTAGTAAGAACAATTATTGTAGATAGCACAGTTGTTTGCAGAATGAAAAAAATAGATATAATTGATAATGCAAATATTCAGGATGGAGATGTAATTGTAGGACTAAGCTCATACGGCAAAGCAACTTATGAAAATGAATATAATAGTGGAATTGGAAGCAATGGACTAACATCAGCAAAACATGATATTTTTATCAATTTCTTAGCTAAGAAATATCCAGAAAGTTATGACTCTGAACTTCCAAAAGAATTAATTTATTCCGGGAGAAAAAAATTAACAGATAAAATTGAAAATTTAGAAATTAACATAGGGAAATTAATACTTTCTCCTACACGTACTTACGCTCCTGTAATAAAAAAAATTTTATGTGAGTTGCGTCCTTATGTACATGGAATGATACACCTATCTGGTGGAGGACAAACAAAAGTATTACGTTTTATAAAAAAATTAAGAATTATTAAAAATAATCTATTCCCTTTACCTCCATTATTTCAATTAATCCAACAGCAATCTTCCACTAAGTGGAGGGAAATGTACCAAGTTTTCAACATGGGACATCGCATAGAAATATACATTCCTTCACAATACTCACATAAAATAATAGAAATTTCCAAATCATTTAATATCGACGCAAGAGTCATTGGATTAGTAGAAAAATCTATGCAAACAGAACTAATTATTAAAACTCCATATGGAACAATTTCTTATCCGTAAACTAATCTGTATATAATAATGTATTTATATTTATTTTTTATATCATGAATATTATTTCTGATTTATTAATACAGTAGCAAAAGCTATCAAGCCCTCTTTCCTGCCAACAAATCCCATCTTTTCATAAGTAGTAGCCTTAATAGAAATATTTTTTTTATCTGTTTGCATAATTTCAGCAAGACAAATTTTCATTTTATTAATAAAAGGATTAAGATTAGGTTGTTCGGCCCCAATAGTAATATCAGCATTGTTCAATTCATAATTTTCAGATCGAATAAGAGACATTGTTTGACACAATAAAATTTTACTATCAATATTTTTTAATTTTTTACTCGTACTTGGGAATATTGTTCCAATATCACCAATATTCGACGCACCTAGCAAAGCGTCACAAAGAGCATGAATGAGTATATCAGCATCTGAATGACCATCTAATCCTTTTTCATAAGGTATAATTACACCTCCTAAGCGCAAACAACGACCAACTGCAAACGGATGTACATCACAACCAAATCCAACACGCATTTTCATATCATTTCATCAATAAAGTAAATATTAATTTAATTAATTGTTTAACTAAATTCAATTTAACAAAACACATATATAACAATCTTTTACATTATTTAATTAAATAAAGACAAAATATATCTACCATACTCTGTTTTACACATCGATTTACCTAATTGCTTTAATTTTTCATTATCTATCCATCCATTTCGCCATGCAATTTCTTCAATACAAGCAATATAAAACCCTTGTTTTTTTTGAATAGTTTCAACAAAACAAGCAGCATCTAGTAAACTATCAGAATTTCCAGCATCTAACCATACGAACCCACGCCCAAACAGAAAAACTTTTAGTTTTTTTTCATTTAAATAAATATTATTAAGATCAGTTATTTCATATTCTCCGCGTATTGACAATTTTAATCTTTTTGATTTCTCAATAACTGAATTATCATAAAAATATAACCCAGGAATAACATAATAAGATTGTGGATAAGTTGGTTTTTCTTCTATAGATAACACATTTCCAATTGAATCAAAACTAACTACACCATAAGCTTTATTCATTTTTGTATAATAACCAAAAATGTAAGCCCCTTCAATTTGTAACTGAACTTTATGTAAAATTCTGGAAAACCCATGCCCATAAAAGATATTGTCCCCCAATACAAGACAAACATGATCGTCTCCAATAAACTTTTCCCCTAAAATAAATGCCTGTGCTAAACCATTTGGTACATTTTGAACTACATATTCAAATCTCATTCCAAAGTCATCTCCTCTTCCTAATAATTGTTTAAATGTAGTCAGATCACGAGGAGTAGAAATAATTAATACTTCTCTTATTTTAGCAAGCATCAAAGTAGATAATGAATAATAAATCATAGGCTTATCATATACTGGCATAATTTGTTTAGATATAGATTTAGATGATGGGAATAGCCTTGTTGCACTTCCACCGGCTAAAATAATACCTTTCATAATTGTTTTTCAATTTCTTTCAACGACTTACCTAAGCAATCTTTATTAGATTGCTTCCAAAATGAATGACCTTTAGCCCATGAAATATTCAAATCTTTATCTCCAGCATATAATGTCATTTCAGAATTTGGACAATATACATTATCTACTTTATACGAAACAACAGCCACATTACTCAATACTAAAAACCCATGAGCAAATCCCCTAGGAATAAAAAATTGCAATCTATTCTTATCAGACAATTCAACTAATTCATATTCACCAAATGAACTAGAATTTTTTCTAAGATCTACAGCTACATCTTGTATTATTCCGTCTAATACACTTACCAACTTAGCTTGAGCATTATTGCCTTTTTGATAATGCATTCCACGTAAAACACAATAAAAAGAACGAGACAGATTCTCTTGAACAAAATTAATTTCACCAATATACTGTTCAAACTCACATTTTTTGTAACATTCCAATGAATAACCTCTTTCATCAAAAATTATGTTTGGTTTTATAATCCATAATCCACAAATACGTCTTTTTATAAAATCCATATACCAAACAATTTTAAAAAATAAAACATATAAATTATTTGAAATATTACCATTAATTCACACATTTTAATACTATCATTTACTTAACAAAAACTATTTATAAAAACATTTATATTCACTAAAATGTTTAAAACATATACATTTTATCCAAAAATTTTTAAATAAATATAACTATCACTTACTTTTAAATTTTTAAAACAATTAAAACACACTTTAATTTTTTTATTTATACGACGAGAATTTATATACTACAAATAAGAAATGTTTTCCAAAAAGCATAATTACATTTTCAATCAATCTACATTTTTATTTTTACTAGCCTTAATTAAAAATTAATTTTTCTACCCAATTCAAAAATGTTTAATTTTTAATTTCAAACTATTAACACAAAGGCAACATTACTATATACTATTACATATTTAATTAAAATTAATAGCACAAATTCAAAGTTTTTTAAATGAAAATTTAAATATTAACACAAAGAATGAACCATATATCAAATCACCAAACCATCTATCAACATTTTGCGAACCAATATTATAGTTAAAATTTTGTAAAAATTAATTTATGCTATACAACTAAAAATAAAACCATTTATAATAAATTATTTACTTTTAATAATTTTTTTTGTACATACAATTTTTATGTTAGTACTAAGCAAAACAACTCTACATGTTTTACCAAAAGTCCTATATTCCTTTTTAATTTTTATACTTTTATGAAAAAAAACATTTTGAATTACATGTAATGTATTTCAAATATTTTTCATAAACAAAACATAATAAAAAACAACTCTTACATAAATCATAGTTATCATTTTTTACTCTTCATTCTTTTGTAATTCTTTTTGGATATCTTTACCGTCGAAAATTCTCATATTGGTAACTACAAAATCATTATTTATAAAATTTCCGTATTTATTACACTCTTCAACGGAATTATTTATTATATCTCTAACCATCTCAAATCCAGACAAAAACAATAAAGTGAAATAATTATTTTTTATTTCTATTTTTTCTATCTGACCATGATATTTTTTAAAAAAATAAGTCATTTCTTTTAAAATTAAATCCTTTTGATAATCAGAAAAAGGCTTTAATTCATTAGCTTTAAAAAAAGCAAAAAAACGAAACTTATCACCTTTCCCTCCTAATCCAGTAGAAATGAAAATTTGCCTTTCATCAGAAAATTCATTTTCAAGAATCATTCTTGCTTGTAATAAAGCTAATAATGTCCAATCATTTAATTCTTTTTGTGGATTTTGACTATATCTTTCCAATGCCCTAAACGCTTTAATATCCGCTGAAACAGAAAGGAAAACTATAGCATGTTTTTTATCCTCCAAAGGAATTGATTCTGAATTTATTTTTCTTATATACTCATCAATACTTCCATCTTTATCTTTACTATTTTTTACTATTTCAGCATAACTAAAAAACGCTTTTTGCCGCTCAATTGGAATAGTAGCCTCCAATATATGTATATTTCCGTGCAAATCAGATAAAGATTGATAAATTTTTTCAAAAGAATCAATACTATTTTCTTTCATTTTTTATGAAAAATTTTTTTACCAATTTTAAATTATATATAAATAACATTATCGTATGCAAGATAAAACAGAAATAATAAATAAATTCTTTAATACAATTAAATTTTTACATAAAAAGAAAAAAATAATATTTATTGATTAAAAAAAATAAGACTTTGGCAGCCTACGACAGTTATATTGAGAAGACATAACTTCTCCATAAGCACCTGCAGAACGAATAGCTACAATATCTCCTCTATGAGTTTTTTTTAAAATTCTTTGTTTCGCAAAACAATCTGACGATTCACATATTGGACCTACTATATCATATACATCAGCAAATTCGTTTGAAGTCAAATTTTCAATAACATGATATGCTTCATAAAAAGCAGGTCTAATCAACTCTGTAAATCCAGCATCTAAAATTACAAATTTTTTTACACTACCTTCTTTAACATAAAGAACTTTGGAAATTAAACTTCCACATTGCCCAACAATAGAACGCCCTAATTCAAAATGAATTTTTTGATTATTTAAAGCAAAAAAATAAGTATTAAACACATCAAAATATTCTTGAAAATTTGGAATAGAAAATTCATCTGGATTTTCATAATTAATTCCTAATCCACCTCCAAAATTAATGTGTTTCAGATCAATGTTTCGTCGAATAAATTTTTTCTGAATTTCATTTGCTTGTTTACATAACAATTTAAATGGAACCATATCTGTAATTTGAGAACCAATATGAAAATGTAATCCAACTAATTGTACTGAAGACAGCATAAATATTATATCAATAACATCATCCAACTGGTCTAAATTAATCCCAAATTTATTTTCTTTTCTACCAGTTGTAATATGATGATGCGTATAAACATTTATTTCAGGATTAACACGTATGGCAATTTTTGCAATTTTCCCATTTAAATGAGCTAAATAATTAATTACTTTTAACTCGGGAATAGATTCTACATTAAAACAAAAAATATCGTGCTCTAAAGCAAGATTAATTTCCCAATCAGCTTTCCCAACACCTGCAAAAACAATTTTTTCTGCAGAAAATCCTGCATCAATAGCGGCAGAAATTTCACCACCACTAACACAATCAACGCCAAATCCCATCTCTTGAACAATAGAAAGTATTTGAATGTTTGCATTCGCTTTAATTGCATAGTGAACATAGTATCCATATTTATTAGCTTCTATAGCAACAGTTTGTAACGTTTCTTTTAAAACTTTCATATTATAAATATAATATGGAGTTTGCAACTCCAACATTTTTTTTATTCGAAAATCTTTCATTATTTAATCAATTTTAAAATTGATAATCAAAAAAAAATCCATTTTCACATTTCTTTATTTTAGCTGGGAATTCCTTTATTAATCGATAATTATGAGTAGCCATTACAACTGCTGTCCCTTTATTTTTAACATTGTGCAATAGTCGAACAATTTTTTCACCAGCCTTTTCATCTAAATTCCCAGTCGGTTCGTCTACAAGAATTATTTCTGGTGAATTTAATAAAGCACGCGCAATTGCAACTTGTTGTTGTTCTCCAATTGATAATTCATTTGGCATTTTACATCCTTTATTTGCAATTTCAACTTGATCTAACACTTCTAGTATATGATCATTTATGACATCAATGCTTCTCCACCCTAAAGATTTCAATATGAACTTTAAATTATCGTTCACAGAACGATCAACCAACAACTTTAAATCTTGAGAAAGAATACCAATTTTTCTACGTAACATCGGTATTTGTTTTTTTTTAATTTTTATCAAATTATAATTACAAATACACGCTTCTCCATTATTAATAGGCAAATCACAATACAAAGTCCTTAAAAATGAACTCTTACCTGAACCAGTTTCTCCAATTATATAAACAAATTCCCCATTTTTTTGCTCAAAATTCACGTTGTGAAGGATAAGATTTTTTTTAATTTCAATTTTAACATTTTTGTAATAAACTAATGTTTCAGCCATGCCATATATAATTAAAAGCTTCTAAATTTTTACTTTAATGAAATTTTCAGCTATTTTTTTTATGTCGTTTTTTTAATTCTTTTACTAAATTTTCAATTTTTAATCCTTTACTTACCAATAAAACAATAAGATGATATATTAAATCAGATGCTTCATAAATAAAGCGCTCATCCGTTCCATTAATTGCTTCAATTATTGCTTCAACTGCTTCTTCTCCAACTTTCTGAGAGATATAATTTACACCTTTGTTAAACAACATCGTACTGTAGGACATTTCAGGCATTTCTAAACAACGACTTTCAATAAAATTCTGCAATACATTCAAAAACAAAATAGTTTCTTCATTTTTTTCTCCAAAACAAGTATCGTTACCAACATGACAAACTTTCCCTGCTGGAACAACTTTAATTAATAACGTATCACTATCACAATCAGATTTTATACTAACCAATTGCAATGTATTTCCACTAGTCTCACCTTTAATCCATAGACATTTTTTTGTGCGACTAAAAAAAGTAACTAGCCCTGTTTTTATCGTTTGTTTATATGAATCTTCATTCATAAATCCAAGCATTAATACTTTATTTGTTTCATTATCCTGTATAATAGCTGGAATCAACCCACCAAGTTTTTCAAAATTTAACTCCATAAGCTTTTATAATTGTGTTTAATTTACTCTAATTTTCGATTTCAATACTTAAATCAAAAATTATTAACTATTACTTCAAACAATTAAAAATAACACAAAATTTACAGTCAACCACACTATACAATGCTTTTACTATAACAAATAATAACTACTGCACCTAACAATCAAAAATATACCTAACACTAACATAAAACTAAATTTCATTTCAATATTCAAACATACAATAAACACAATTTCAGCTCATATTACATTTAACACTGAATTTTAATTATTTCTAGATTAGATACCAATTATACAACAACAGCATTTACGCATAAAATATCCACTACAATTAGTAATTAATTTTTTTCAACCAAAATACCTACTGTAATTATTGATTTTCTAAACTTTTATTAAACATGCCTTTTGATTTAATATTTGAAATTTCAATTATAAAAACGTATTAAAATTCAATTATGATTATATTAAAAATATTAAATATTAATATTTTTATTTTGATGATATTATTGAATATTTTAGATTATTTTTTCTCACCAACTACCACATATTTACAAGCAGAATATACATCAATTCCTAAATATAATAATATAATTTTTTATAAATTTTATAAAACCAATTCACTACAAAAATATTTTCTACAAAAAATATTTTTATACTAAAAACTAGTAAACTTGTTCTTGCTATTAATTCAAAATTCTTTCAGCTACGTTAATAGCTGCCTTTAAAGCTTTTAATTTATTATTAACTTCTCTTAATTCAGATTCTTCATTAGATTGAGAAACAATACCAGCTCCAGCTTGATAATATAACACATTGTTTTTACTAACAAAAGAACGAATAGTGATTGCCTGATTTAAATCTCCGTTCAATCCTATGTATCCAATACATCCACCATAAACTCCTCGTTTATGTGGTTCTATATCGCGTATCAACTCCATTGCCCTAATTTTAGGAGCTCCAGAAAGAGTTCCTGCTGGGAAAGTATCAGTATATATCTTTATAGTATTGCTGCCATTTTTTACATTTCCAACAACTCTAGAAGCTAAATGAATTACATGAGAATAGTACTGTACTTTTTTATAAAAATCTAAATGTACACCAAAAGTATTTTTACTTAAATCATTACGCGCCAAATCTACTAGCATTACATGTTCGGCATTCTCTTTTGAATCTTTCAATAGATCTTGCGCAAGTTTTCTATCACTTTCATCATCTCCAGAACGAAGAAAAGTTCCTGCAATTGGGTCTATATAAGCTTGATTTTTAATTATTCTACAATGAGTTTCAGGACTAGAACCAAAAATACGAAATGATCCAAAATCAAAATAAAACAAATACGGAGAAGGATTTATTGAACGCAAAGCACGGTACACTTTGAAATCATCACCAAGAAAAGCTTGGGAAAAACAACGAGAAAGTACTACTTGAAATACATCTCCTCTTTGACAATGTTTAATTCCGCTGCAAACCATATTTTTATAAAAATCATCAGTAATAGTAGAAGTTTCATTTCCTTTAGTAATAAAATTGTATGACGCATAATTACGATTATTCAAAATAGCCAATATATCATCTATTTGACTTTCTTCACCTTCAATTATATTCTCCAAAATAGTCATTTCATTTTTTAAATGATTTATAACAAGAATGTAGCGATAAAAAACATAAATCATGTCAGGAATATTTTTGGCAATGACTTCATTTACTCCAACATCAATATCTTCAAAATACTTTACAGCATCATACGCAGTATACCCAAAAAATCCATTATACTTAACTACTTCTTCATTTTTATTATTTTCAACTTTAAAAGAATGAATAAATTGATTTAATTGTTCAACAACAGACGATGAAACATTCGTAACACTTTTACACATCGATTGATGTGGATAATCAATTTTCATTTCTCCATCTTTTATTCTAAAATGTGCTATTGCATTAAAAGCTACAAAAGAAGCGGAATTTTCACTTCCATGAAAATCTGAAGATTCTAATAACACTGATTCAGGGAAAATATCCCTTATTTTTAAATAAATACTAACAGGTGTTTGCAAATCCGCCAAAATCGTCTTACACCTCGTTTTTAATACTGTCATAAATTCAATACAAAACTCAAAAACAAAATCTAACTGATTATCAAAAATATAAACAAACTACTTTAGAATTCTAAATACACACAACACAAACTAACAAACTATACTTTAAAAATATTTTTCTACATTCTATATGACAATAGAAAATCAAAAACTTTAGTCTGAAATCTTATACTAATAAACTAATCAAAAAACCATAACATATCATTACAATCAAATACAACCTACTTTCTGTCGTTATTTTCTAATAACCATACAATATCAAAATATAATGAACGAATAACAATCTTCAATTATTTAAAGTACAACCAACACAAAAATTAAATGTTGTTCACAGCACATACATTCTTTGATTTCAACAAAATCCGAACTCTAGATGTAACGATTCAACACTAAAAAATACAACAAACATTAAACCAAATAAATGCATTTATTTGATTACGATTTTCTATTTTTATAACGATTCATAAACTTATCAACGCGACCAGCCGTATCAACTAATTTTTGTTTACCAGTATAGAAAGGATGAGAAGTATCAGAAATTTCTAACTTAACCAAAGGATAAGTGACACCATCTATTTCAACTATTTCCTTTGTACTAACAGTGCTTTTTGTAAGAAACACATCACCATTTGATATGTCTTTAAAAACAACATGACGATAATTAATTGGATGAATACCCACTTTCATATCATGATCATTTTATGTATATTAAAAAATTACACTCAGTAAATGTATAGATTTTTATACTTTAAAAACAACATTTTTGCATTTTATTTTCACAAATAATCAAGTTTTATTAAGATTTTGATTTTAGTTCTAACTTTTAGTTTTTATTTTTGTAGTACTATGGAAGCCATGGACATTATAAAAAAACACTATAAATACAAAAGTAAACTTTATAACATTCTGATTACACACAGCTTATTAGTAGCTAATAAAGCACTTGAAATAGTTAAAATGCATTCTGAATGGGAAATTAACAAGCCATTCATCCTAGAGGCATCCCTATTACACGACATCGGAATTTATCTAACTAATGCTCCAAATATACAATGCTTAGGTATTCATCCATACATATGTCATGGTTATTTAGGAGCTAAAATTCTTTTAAAAGAAAACTTTCACAAACATGCTCTAATCTGTGAAAGACATATAGGATCTGGACTAACAATAAAAGATATAATACAAAACAATATTCCTATTCCTCATAGTAATTTTATTCCAGAAACATTAGAAGAAAAATTAATTTGTTTTGCAGATAAATTTTATTCAAAAACTCAATTATACAAATTGAAAACAGTAGACCAAATAAAAAAAATACTATCAAAACACGGTAATGACTCTGTTTCTAGATTTGAAAATATGCTAAAATTATTTTTAGGATGAGTATTAATAACATTAAAATATTTACACTACTATTTTCATTTTTTATTTTTAATGTAGTTAAATTGTATCCAGACACAGTATCAACAAATGATAAGCTTACTACAGTTAGTAAGCTAACAACAACCAATGAACATATTATTAATGCACCTGTTCATTACTCTGCTAAGGATTCTATAATCATAACGTTGAAAAATGAAAACAAAATTTACATGTTCGGAGAAAGTTCTATACAATACAAAAATTTAAATTTAAGTAGTGACTACATTGAGATAGATGCCAATAAAAATACCGTTTTAGCAACTTTTGCATTAGATTCTATTGGAAATGAAATTGGGGCACCAATTTTTGAAGATGGGAAAACTCAGTACAAGATAAAAAAAATTTGTTACAACTTTAAAACAAAAAAAATGTTCATAAACGATGTTTTCACCAAACAAAATGAATGGTATATGACGGCTATCAAAGCAAAAAAAATGCCAAATAATGATCTTTATATAAAAAATGGACGCTATACAACTTGCAATGAAGACCCTCCACATTTTTATTTCCAAATAACTAAAGCTAAAATACAACCACAAAAAAAAATTATAACTGGACCTACTTATTTAGTACTTGAAGGAATTCCTTTACCTATTGTTCTGCCTTTTTGTTTTTTTTCTCAAAAAAGTAATTATGCATCAGGGATTATTATGCCAAGTTATGGAGATGAAATGACACGAGGGTTCTCTTTTCAAAATGGAGGATATTATTTTGCTATTAATGATTATTTAGATTTATCTGTAACAGGAAGTTTTTTTTCAAAAGGTTCTTGGGGATTAAACGCTAATTCCACTTATAAAAAAAGATACAAATCGTCAGGAAATATTCAAATAAATTACAGATATACAACTACTGGAGAAAAATTGGCTAAAAATTTTTCTCCATCAAAAGATGCCAATTTAAGTTGGACACATAATCAGGACCCAAAAGCAAATCCATTTAGTACTCTATCTGCTAGTGTCAATCTTTCAACAAATTCATACAATAAAAACGATTTAAATACTTTATATTCAGAACAACAACACACTAATAATTCTCAATTATCTAGCATTAATTATAGATACAACTTTTTTGATAGCCCCTTTTCTATCAATATAAATACATCTATCAACCAAATACATAAAAATTCAACATTAGATGTAATTTTCCCAAATTTAATTTTAACTATGCGAAATATTTATCCATTCAAAAAATATATGCAAACAAATACTCCAAAATGGTATGAAAATATTTATATAAATTATAGTATGATAGTATCGAATGCTATTCAAGGGATTAAAGAATATGATTTTTTTAAAAAAAACACAATTAAAGACTGTAAAAGTGGAATAAAACATGATATACCAACAAATATTTCATTTAATCTATTCAAACATATAATTGTAACCCAATCTGTTAATTATACTGAACTGTGGTATTTCAGCCGCATAAATCAAAAATATGATTTAGAAAATCAAAAACTTATGCCTACTGATACTATTCATGGATTTTACCGTATATGTACTTATAACATCAATACTATAGCTAATACAAAGCTATATGGCATATTCAATCTACATATTATTAATAAATGGATAAAAAAAATTCAATTCAGACATATCTTAAATCCAACTATTAGTTTAAATAGTTCACCAGACTATAGTAATAGTAAATATAAACTTTACGAAAAAATTCATACAAATAACCATGACACAATATATTCTCCTTTTTCAAATAATCTTTGGGGAGTGCCTAAAATAGGGAAATCAAAAATTATAGACTTGAGTCTAAATAATAATTTAGAACTAAAATACACGACAATTAATACAAATTATGTAAATAAAATCAGTTTAATTGATAACTTAAAGTTATCAGTTAGTTATAATTACTCAGTAGATTCTATAAATTGGTCAGATATTAGCACATCAGCTCGTTTTAAATTAAGACAGCATATAATAGAAATACAAGGAATATTCGATCCTTACATTTACAACAAAAAAGGTATAAAAATTAATACACTACGTTTCAGTGCAAATAAAAATATCGGACGACTAAAATCTGCAAACACTTCTTTTTCTTGTAATTTAAATAATGAAATAGTCAAAAATTGGTTTAATAAAAATGATAACAAAAATTTGTTAAAAAAAAACAATGTAAATAATAATAATATATTTTTAGATAAAAAAAATATCAACCACCAAAAAAATCTTTCACAAAAAGTGAAATATCCTACACATGATGAAGACGGTTATATTTTGATGAATATTTCATGGGATTTGAATTTTAATTACTCATTTTCTTTAGCATACAATACAAATGCATTTAACAAATCTAAAATGGAATACTTTTATCAAATCAATCAAATGTTAAATATATCAGGATGTATTAATCCAACTAAAAATTGGAGCATAAATTTTAATACAAACTACAATTTTAACAATAATCAATTTACTGACACATCATACTACATTTCTAGAAAAATGCACTGTTGGACAATGGCAATTAATATTATTCCAATTGGACCATTTAAATCTTATTATTTTACAATAGCTGCTAATTCTTCTATACTAAAAGATCTAAAGTATACAAAAAGTGGTATTTTTATGGGTACTTCGTAATAAAAAATTAAATCAAAAAACTCTATTCAATCATATGAATGTAAAAATTGAACAATCATGGAAAAAATATTTAGCTCCTGAATTTGAAAAATTTTATTTTAAGCAATTAGTCCACTTTATAAAAAATGAATACGCGTCAAAAATAATTTGCCCAAAAGGGAACGAGATTTTCAATGCTTTTAATAAAACACCTTTTGACAAAATCAGAGTGGTTATTTTAGGTCAAGATCCATATAATAAACCTAATCAGGCTAATGGATTATGTTTTTCAGTTAATGACGGGGTTTTATTACCACCATCGTTACAAAATATTTATAAGGAAATAAAAACTGATTTAGGGATTGTTACACCAATTTCAGGGAATTTAGAACGATGGGCAAAACAAGGAGTATTACTACTTAATACTACTTTAACTGTCCAAGCTTATAAAGCAGGATCACATCAACAAAAAGGATGGGAGAAATTTACTGACGCAGTTATTAATACGATAGCAAAATTGAAACAGCATGTTGTATTTATATTATGGGGGTCTTATGCAAAAAGAAAAGAATCGCTTATCCAAATTCACAAAAATTTTGTAATTAAATCAACTCACCCATCTCCTCTCTCTGCATATAAAGGTTTTTTTGGAAGTAAACCTTTTAGTAAAACTAATGATTATTTGTTTAATACAGGGCAAACTCCTATTGTTTGGTAACATAAACACTTATTAAAATAAATTACAGGCTCCGTAGTTCAGTGAATAGAACATCAGATTCCGATTCTGAAAGTCGCAGGTTTGATCCCTGCCGGAGTCACATCTAAAAAATTACTTCATCATCATGAAACGATATTTTCTTTTTAATTTGTAAGATATTATTCCTATAAATCCTAATAAAATACACAAAGAAGAAACTGAGCTTATTTTTGCTAATAAATTATGTTTATCTGGTTCAAAACGAAATTCAATTATATGATCTCCAGATGGTATACACATTGATCGTAATACCCAATTTGCGCAAAAATGATCAGTTTGGATCCCATCTATAAATGATTTCCATCCATTTTTATAATAAATCTCGGAAAATACAGCTATTCTATCAGAAATTGTAGATGACATATATTTTAAATAATTTGGGTTATACTCAACTAACTGAATAAAATCTGTTGAATCATAAACATGATTTTTTATTTTAATCAATTTAGAAAAATTCTTATTTATTACTGCTGTTTGAAACGGATCTATATTATTTAGAGTTTTTATTTCTTGATCAGCATTATTTACATATATGTACTTATTTACAAACCACACATTTCCGCAAGCATATGAATTAACAAGAGGTGCTTTATCAGGATTAAAAATAATATATTTTGTATTTAACATGTTTAATATATGAATATTTTTAAATACATTTTGTTGCAATTCATAAAAAGAAGAAATTGTTCTAAATGACAATTTTATCATGCCTATTTCGCTCGAAATATAATGATCTATCAACTCTTGATACCTTCTTAACTTTGCAGCATGATATCCTCCGATTGATTTGTGAAAAAATGATGTGTTTGTTTCATTAAATGTATCTACACTTAGATTTAACACACGATAAGACAATGAAGTGTCTCTTAAGATAAATTTATCTGCTTCTGTTTTTTTATATGATTCATCAAACTTTTTATTAACAAAAGATCTGTCATTAAGATAACGTTTATTTATTCCCCACATATCAATAGTAACCAAAATAAATATTCCAACACTAACAAGAACTAATCCTGTTTTTTTATTTTTCAATTTAAGAAAAAAATATACTAAAATACTTGCCAATAATACAAAACTAAAAGAACGAAAAGCATCATGCGATGCTAATAATACCCTGTCTGCAATTAAAGCATTAATCAATTGAATAGGCCATGTGGACAAATATTGAGTATCTACTGAAGAAGTAAATTTAAAAAAAACAGTTGGCATTATCCAAATTAACAAACATATGCCACCAACAATAGAAAAAGACCAGACTAATGATTTTTTTATTCGTTTTGTACACACTTTTTCATCCAATATTTGTGATAACCCATAAAACCCAATAAACGGAAAAACAATACTAGGGATAACCAACGACATCGAAGGGGTACGGAATTTATTATACATTGGCAAATGATAAAATAAAAATTCATTTAATAACATAAAATTCTTTCCTAGAGACATAAAAATAAAAAAAAGACTAGTTAGTAGTATCCACCATTTAGCAGAATTTTCAATTACAAATATTCCCAAAATAAAAAGGAAACACACAATTGCTCCAAAATAAACTGGACCAGATGTAAATGGTTGTTCTCCCCAATAAGTTGGGGCTTGAATAGTATCACATAACTTCCCACCTAAAGATTTATAAGTTTTATAAAAATGTGAATTTTTATCTAAAACTTCTACAGAAGATCCACCATAAATATTTGGAATTAATAAAGTAAACAACTCACATCGTCCATAGCTCCATAAAAAAGCATAATTTATATCTAATCCAGAAGATTGTTTTTTATTTTTTTTAGAAATTCTCAATTCGGATCCACTACGTGTACTTTCACGAGATAACTCATAATCAATATGTAGATTTTCTAAAGAAGGCAAAATAGAACAAGCAATTGAAAGCATTATTATCAAACTAATTTTAAGAATAAATGAATATTCCTTTTTTCGAAATTTATTAATTATTAATCCAATTGAAAAAAAAACACAAAAAAGAATCAAATAATAAGTAATCTGTATATGATTATTTATAATAGAAAAACAAATTCCCAATACAAAAAAAACAATTCCCCAAAGCCAATTTTTTTTAAAAAAAAGCACTATGCCACTAATTGTAAGTGGCATGTAAGCAATAACATACATTTTTGTAATATGCCCTACAGCTATTACAATAAAATTGTAAGACGAAAAAGCAAAAGCAACTGCACCTGTAATAGCAATCCATTTTTTTACACCTATTGTACACATTAGAATATAAAAACAAATAAGAGCTGTAAGTATCATACTAGCCCCTGTGTAATCAATAATTTTAATTGGTTTTTCTAAATAATTTAAATAATTAGGCGAGTTTCTATAAAAACGAGTTTGATATGATGGCATACCAGAAAACATCGTGCCAGACCATGTAGATATAATACCTGTTTTTTTATAATATTCATCTACATCAGTAGCCATACCAACAGCTTTTTGCATGTCTACCTGTTTTATCATCTTTTCATTTAAAACACTTGGCGCAAAATAAACAAACACTAATACTAAAAAAACAATTATAGCTCCAACATGGACTAACCCATTCTTTATAGAGAAATGCATAAAATTAGATAAATAAATATTTTTTCTTAATAAATATTTTACAATATAAAAATCTAATAGCAAACCAAAAATGACAAACCAAAGTAAACACTATTCCGTAATTATTACACATAATTCGGTAACGCTCTTTTAAAGATTTCTTTCTATTAATTGTACTAACTCCAAATTTTAAAAAACATGACAATGTTAAACACGAATTATAAATAAAATTAGATTTTTTCATGCATCGAATACACCAATCATAATCAGATGCAAATCTATACTGAACATTATAAAGAGTCACTATGCTTTGTTTAACTAAAAAAGATTGATGGCAAACTAACATGCCCATACAAAAATTTCGCCATGTCAACATTTTTGGGACTTTCAAATGACGTGGCCCCAAAAAAAATCCTTCTGAATTTACGATTTCTGTTTCTCCATAAATTATATCTGGAAGGTGATTTTCATCCAATTTATCAACTATTTTTTGAATAGTTCTTTTAGAATAAATCGAATCTCCAGCATTAATAAACCAAACATAATCACCAGTAGCCAACTTCAATCCTTTATTCATTGCATCATAAATACCATCGTCTAACTCACTTATCCATTGATTAATATATAATTCATATTTTTTTATAATATTTAAAGTCCCATCTGTTGATTTTCCATCAATAATGATATACTCAATATTAGAAGTTAGTGGAATAGACTGAAAAACAATACTTTGTATAGTTTTTTCCAACAACTTAGAAGCATTAAGCGTAACCGTAATAATAGAAAATTTAATATTGATTTTCATAATAAATATTTTAATTAAAATATTTGTGAAAAATCATTGTTACAAAACACAATGTAAAAATCAATGGATTGCATACCCTATTATTTATAAATAAGTTTTCCATTAAAATATTGTACAAAATATATTACTACTTAAACATTTAAAACATAATATAATTTTTAAAAAATTATATTATGTTTTAAATGTTTCCAACATCCGTTTGAGTATTGTTTGAGATGATATTTCTCTATTAGCAGCTTCTTGAATTACAATAGATCGAGAGCTTTCAATCACTTCATCTGTAACAACTATATTTCTTCGTACTGGTAAACAATGCATAAATTTTGCATTGTTTGTTAAATTCATTTTTGCAATATCTATTGTCCAACTATGATCTTCACTCAAAATTTGACCATAATATGCATCTTTAAATGCAGACCAATTTTTGGCATAAACAAAATCTGCACCACGAAATGCTTTCATTTGATCATACTCTACTGGTGCTTTACGAACAAATTTAGGATCTAATTCATATCCTTCTGGATGAGTAATTACT
Source organism: Candidatus Azobacteroides pseudotrichonymphae (assembly GCA_002091395.1). GTDB lineage: Bacteria > Bacteroidota > Bacteroidia > Bacteroidales > Azobacteroidaceae > Azobacteroides > Azobacteroides pseudotrichonymphae_A. The sequence goes on along the minus strand of AP017913.1, from coordinate 199,602 downwards.
AAATTTATATTTGCTTCATTCATGAAATCTGCAAATGAATTTGGGACAGCTTGAGGTAAAGATTTTGGATGAGGAACCCATGACAAAACCACTTTAGGACAAGAATTTGTCTTAAATTCTTCAATAGTAATTAAATCAGCAAAAGATTGAAGAGGATGAGTAGTTGCTCCTTCCATACTAAAAACAGGTTTCCCAGAATATTGTACAAATTGTTTAAGAATATTTTCACTATAATCATCTGATTTATTTTCAAGTTTAGCAAACGAACGTACTCCTATTATATCGCAATAACAACCCATTACTGGGATAGCTTCTAATATATGCTCAGGTTTATCAGCATCCATAACAACTCCTCTTTCAGTTTCTAATTTCCATGTTCCAGCATTAATATCTAATATCATTGTATTCATTCCTAAATTCATAGCTGCTTTTTGAGTACTTAAACGTGTTCTCAAACTAGAATTAAAAAACACCATTAATAGAGTTTTATCTCTTCCAAGATCTTTGTAAGAAAAACGATCTTTTTTTATTCTTAAAGCCTCTTTTAAAGCAACGTTTAAATTTCCCAAATCTTTAGCATTTATAAACGTATTCATAAAATGATATATATATTTATGTTATTACAGTTTACAATAACACTTTAAAACAATTATAGATTTTAAACCAATAAAACCATTTTCAATTCAGTTTAATATGTCAAACCCAAAAATAATTACATCTATAGTTTAAATTTTAATATCAAAAATTCAAAATTTAATAAATCAAAAACGATTTTTACTCAAAAAAAATTACTAATCATAACTAAATAGTTTTAAACTAAAAGTTTATGTATATACTTATATAATTAAATTGTCATACTAAAAACAAATACACAAAATCAACATATTGTCTTGATTTGAAATCATTAATTTTATATTATTTAGTGAATATCAATATGTCTAAAAACATTATATATGCGGAGAGATAGGGATTCGAACCCCAGGAACCATTCAGTTCAACGGTTTTCAAGACCGCCGCAATCGACCACTCTGCCATCTCTCCTTAAAACACTAAAAAATTGTCACTAAATGTAGTTCATGTAGAAACATTTTTATTCTAATTGAACAAAATTACAAATTGAAAAAACAAACGAAGAAAAAAGTAGATATATCGCATTTTTATTTTACCAGAAAAATACAATAACATAAGATGTAATATTGCATTGCAAATAAATAAAAATATTTTTAATAAAAAATTACTCCATCACTAAACTAACATAATACTACTTATTTCAATACAACCAAGCATATAATTCATTTAACTAAATAAAAAATACACGATATAGAAACGTACACCACATTCTAAAAATCACCATTTATAACATCCAAATGCAACTTTGTTTTTCTTAATTATAACTAAATTCATACGCTTTCCTTCTTAATCAAAATTTACTACAACAAGATCTGAATAATTGATATGTGTAAATTTTACAAAAAAAAACAACAATAATTACAACAAATTAACAATATAAATATAAATCAATTTTAATTATAACCCCACTTTAAGTAAGTGGCTCCCCATGTAAATCCGGCACCAAAAGCAGTGAGAATCAATTTGTCTCCTTTATGCAGTCTAGACTCCCATTCCCATAAACAAAGAGGTATACTCGCAGATCCTGTATTCCCATATTTTTCTATATTAATCATTACTTTTTCCCGAGAAACTCCTAACGAATTGACGACTGCGTCTATAATACGTAAATTTGCTTGATGAGGAACTATCCAATCTATTTCTTTTTCTGATAGATTATTTTTTTTAATTAATTTTTGACAAGTATTTGACATGTTTGAAACTGCGTGCCTAAAAACTACTTTGCCATCCTGCCAAATATAATGTAATTTATTATTTACTGTTTCATGAGTAGTAGGATTAACAGCCCCTCCTCCATACACGTGTAAACTTTCAGGGATACTACCATCACAACGCATAATAGAATCAATTAAACCTAAATCATCCGTAGTGGATTCTACCAAAGCACAACCGCAACCATCACCAAATATAGGAGAAGTGTTACGATCTGTATAATCTATAAGTGTTGATAAAACATCTCCCGCAATTACCATTATTTTTCTATGTTTACCAGAAACAATGCAACTTTGAGCAATTTCTAAAGCGTATATGAATCCACTACACGCTGCTTCCATGTCAAACCCAAATGCATTAATCATCCCAGTTTTATGTGCAACCAAACTAGCAGAATTTGGAAACAAATAATCAGGAGTGGCTGTAGCAAAAAAAACGGCATCTATTTTAAGCGGATCAAAGCTACATCGACTTTTTAAATCATCTATTGCTTTCATCGCCAAATAAGTAATTCCCTTCCCTTCTTCTGATTTAAGTATTCTCCTTTCTTTGATTCCTATTCTTTTAGTTATCCATTCATCACTAGTATTCACCATAGTAGCCACCTCTTCATTGGTTAATCTATATTCAGGAACATACCCACCTATTGCTGTTATTACTGCACGAATTTTATTCATAAGTTAACAATCACCAGAGTTAAAAATGAAAATTTATCATAAAAATATTTTTTAACTTAAACTCTCAAAATAAAATACTAAATGATTATAAATCAAACAAATACCTAAACGCCACCAACAGATGTTTTATCGAAAAGTATTTTGCCTCTATAATATAATTTCCCTTCATGCCAATGCGCTCTATGCAATAAATGATATTCATTTGTCACATAATCTAGAGCTATTTGTGGTATTACAGATTTACAATGCGTCCTCCTCTTGTCTCTTCTAGATTTTCCAGTTCTCCGCTTAGGATGTGCCATCCAAAATACTAATTTTAATAAAATTAATAGCGTATAATCACAAATTTTTTAATGCCTAACATAAAATTCATCGGCTTGATTTATATTCCCAAAACGTAAAAAAAGCAACAACCAGACAATGGTTATAAGCTCAAAAAAACGCCGCCAACGTCTGATAAAGGTATAAGTTTTTATCTAAAAAACAAAATAGCCATATTAATTTCTATACGATTTTTACAAATAAGTTATTAAATATGTTAATTATTCTAATTAACATATTATCTTGTTTATCAACATATAAAAATATATAATTGAAAAACTTGACATAAACTAAACAATAGTTATACTAACTATTTAAATTTATGCGAAACAAATTTACTAAATTGTTAATATCATATGTTAGAATGAATTAAATTACTTAAAAATTAAAAAATTAAAATTTAATTGCAACCAAAACTATCTATGAATATCAAGAAAGCAACATTTGTTGCCAGTAATATAAGCATCAACAAATGTCCACAAGATGGATATCCAGAATATGCTCTAATTGGACGTAGCAATGTAGGAAAATCTTCTCTTATCAATATGCTGACAAGAAAAAAAAATCTTGCATTAACATCATCAATGCCAGGGAAAACACAGTCTATTAACCATTTTTTAATCAATAGTGAATGGTATCTGGTTGATTTACCAGGTTATGGATATACAAAAACATGTAAACAAAAGCGCAAAATTATTCAAAAAATTATTAATGATTATTTACATCAACGAAAAGAATTAATCTGCCTTTTCGTATTAATAGATTGTCGACATAATCCTCAAAAAAATGATATAACATTCATTAATGAATTAGGAGAAAATAGTATACCATTCAGTATCGTATTTACTAAAATAGACAAATTATCGTGGAAACAATTAAAGGAGAATATTTATATTTATCAAAAAATTTTATCAAAAGATTTGGAAAAACTTCCTCCTATTTTTACTACATCTTCAAAAAATAGATTGGGAGAAAAAATTTTTCTAAACTTTATTGAACAAATAAATCAAAAACTAAAAACATAAACAATATACTTAATAATATTTCACCAATAATGATATTTTTACAATATATTTAAGAACAACAGATTCCATTCTTTTAAATTTTGAAAATTTAATTTTATTACTTCGTTCATATTTTTCAGCATATTGAACTTTTCGAACTTTTACTACTGCGCTAAATATCTTCTAATACTATTTTGCAAACAGAAGCAATTTTATCACATCTTTTTTCAAGATTAATAAGTCGAACCCCTTGTGTTGCTCTTCCTTTAATATTTAAATCAGAAATTTTCATGCGAATTGCAACTCCAGATTTATTAATAATCATTACATCATTATTTTCAGATACGTTCTTAATACTTACTAAAAATCCAGTTTTTTCAGTAACATTCAATGTTTTAACACCTTTTCCTCGACGATTAGTAACTGGATAATCATTTATCCTTGAGCGCTTCCCATACCCCCTTTCTGAAACAACCAACACATTTTCTTTTTCTTTATCCTGAATAGCAATCATGCCTATTACTTCGTCGTCTATAGGGTCAAGTATCATACTTTTTACACCAGAAGCTAAACGACCCATACTTCTAACTTTAGATTCATTAAAACGTAATGCACGTCCTTTTTTGCTAGCTATGATGATTTCATTATCACCATCAGTAATTTTTACTTCTATTACTTCGTCATCACTATTTGTAGTAATTGCATTTATACCATTTGGACGAGGACGAGAATAAACCTTTAGTGGAGTTTTTTTTATAATTCCTTTTTTCGTGCAAAAAATCAAATAATGCGACTCAACAAAATTTTTATCATCTAAATATTTCACACGAATAAAAGCATTAACTTTATCATTCATATCAATATTTAACAAATTTTGAATGGCACGTCCCTTAGAAATTTTTGTACCTCCAGGAAGTTGATAAACCTTTAACCAATGGCATTTTCCGTTCTGAGTAAAAAACAACATTGTAGCATGCATGTTTGCAGCATAAACGTACTCAATAAAATCCTCATCGCGAATTTCAGAACTTTTTACACCAACACCTCCTCGATTTTGAGATTTAAAATCCGCCAAAGGAGTCCTTTTAATATATCCTAAATGCGAGATGGTAATAATCATTTCTTCATCTGTATAAAAATCTTCAGGATTCATATCCTCAGTAGAGTAAACAATATCAGTTTTTCTTGTATCACCAAATTTATTTTTTACTTCTACTAATTCATCCTTAATAACTTTCATTAAAATATTTCTATCAGAAAGAATTTCTTTCCAAGAAATAATCATTTTTTTTAAATTATTAAGTTCTTCATGAAGTCTGTTTAGCTCTAAAGCAGTAAGTTGCCTTAAGCGCATTTCAACAATAGCACGTGCCTGTATTTCAATCAAATGGAAACGATCCATTAATCGATTTATTGCCTCCGTTGAATTTTGCGAAAAACGAATAATGTGAACAACTTCATCAATATAGTTAGAAGCAATTATTAAACCATTAACAACATTTAATTGTTTTTCTGCCTTAGATAAATTATATGTTGTACGTCGAGTCACTATTTCTATCCTATGTTCTACAAAACAACATATCAATTCCTTTAAATTTAAAATTTTTGGTCTGCCTTTCACTAAAGCAATATTATTAACATTAAAAGAAGACTCTAATGCAGTAAGTTTGTACAACTTATTTAAGAGCACATTTGAATTAAAATCCTTTTTTACATTTATTACAATACGCATTCCTTCTCTATCAGATTCATCATTTATGTGATAGATTCCATCTAGTTTCTTTTCATTAATCAAATCAACAATATGCTCTATTAGTTCTTTTTTATTCACTAAATAAGGGATTTCGCTAATAATAATTTTTTCTTTCCCATTATGCGTCTCTATATTGGTTTTCCCCCTCAATAAAATTTTACCTCTGCCAGTTTCAAAAACATCTTTGACTCCTTGATACCCGTAAATAGTTGCACCTGTTGGAAAATCAGGAGCTTTAATATATTTTATTAACCCATCAACATCAATTTCTCCTTTTGTATCAATATATGAAATGATCCCATCTATACATTCGGTAATGTTATGCGGAGGCATATTAGTTGCCATACCAACGGCAATGCCAGAAGCCCCATTTATTAATAAATTAGGAATACGAGAAGGTAGAATAACAGGTTCTTTTAACGTATCATCAAAATTAAGATCAAAATCAACTGTATTTTCGTCAATATCTCGTAACATCTCTTCTGCCAAATGACTCAATCGAGATTCTGTATAACGCATAGCAGCAGGAGCATCACCATCTATTGAACCAAAATTTCCCTGTCCATCTATCAAAGGATAACGTAATGACCAATGCTGTGCCATGCGAACTAAAGAAAAATAAATAGAATTATCTCCATGTGGATGATACTTTCCTAACACATCACCAACAGTTCTTGCAGATTTTTTGTAAGGTTTATTTGAGTAATTACCCAATTCATTCATACCAAATAATATTCTGCGATGTACTGGTTTTAACCCATCTCTTACATCAGGCAATGCACGAGAAACAATAACAGACATTGAATAATCAATATACGTATTCTTCATTTGTTCCTCTATATCAACTTGTATGATTTTATCTTTATCATGTACCATATGTAACGCTTAAATTATTATTGATTTATGAAATCCATAATCTAATTAATTTAGAGGCAAGTTACTAAAATTCATTATAATTCTATATCTTACTCAGATTTTGATACAAAATTCAAAAATCATTTATACTAATAAATCAAAAACGATTTTATAATTAAAATTAATGAGTCATATTAAATACTATTAAGTCTTATTAAATATTCATGAAAAATTTTTATTTTTAAATATGTATGCAAAAACCATTTACTCTCAAAGGAACAAGAGATTTTACGCCGAACGAAATGGATAAACGAAATTATATTTTTGATACAATACGAAATATTTTTTATCTACACGGTTTTAAACAAATTGAAACTCCAGCTTTAGAAAGTCTTTCTATTTTATTGGGTAAATATGGAAAAGAAAGTGATAAATTGATCTTTAAAATAATTAACTCTGGAAATTTTATTACAAAAATAAAATCAGTTAATTGGAATAATTGCAACCTTTCTAAATTAATTCCCCAAATTTCTGAAAAGGGACTAAGATATGATTTGACTGTCCCATTAGCTCGTTTTGTTGCAATGCATAGAAATGAGATTTCATTCCCTTTTAGAAGATTTCAAATTCAACCAGTTTGGAGAGCTGATCGTCCACAAAGAGGTAGATATAGAGAATTTGTTCAATGTGATGCAGATATTATTGGCAGTACTTCATTACTAAATGAAATAGAACTCATCAAAATCATTGACGAAGTTTTTCATAAACTATCAATTAATATTTCAATTAAAATAAATAATCGTAAAATACTAAACGGAATTGCCAAAATTATTGGGGAAGAAAATAAAATTTCAGATATTGCGGTAATTATAGATAAATTGGACAAAATTGGATTTTATAAAGTAAATAAAGAACTTATTAAAAAAGGTATATCTAATCAATCCATAAACAAATTACAATCTATTTTTTCATTTAATGGATCTAATCAAGATAAAATATCAGTTTTAAAAAAAAAATTTAGCATTTCAAAAATTGGACTAGATGGTCTACAAGAAATTGAAACAATTTTCAACAAACTTCATCTTGATTCTATTCAAAACACAATAGAATTTGACTTAACATTAGTACGTGGATTGAACTATTATACAGGTACTATTTTCGAAGTAAAATGTTTAGACGCACCAATTGGAAGCATTTTAGGAGGAGGAAGATACGACAGTTTGACTGATATTTTTGGATTGCCAAATTTATCTGGGGTTGGGATTTCTTTTGGAGCAGACAGAATTTTCGACATTCTCAATCAATTAAATCTTTACAACAAACATAATGCATCATCACATACACAAATTTTATTTGTTAACTTTGGAGAAAAAGAAGTAAATCGTATACTACCTATTTTGTCTATTCTCAGAAAATCAAACATTAATACTGAGTTATACCCTGATGCAGTTAAAATAAAAAAACAATTATCTTATGCAAACAATAACCAAATACCTTTTGTCGCTATTGTTGGAACTAATGAACTAGTTGAAGATAAAATATCTCTCAAAAACATGCATGACAACACTCAATTTGCCATCACTACTGATGAACTAGTTAATTTTTTTCAGAAAAAATGTTAATATATTTGTCTCGGTGTATCCTAAATTTGTCACCAAATAATCATTTAAATCATTAACCACACTTTAAAGTTTTTATTTGATTTATAAATCAGGCATTTACAATGGAATCATTTAATTATAGTGTAGGGCATATTCGAAATTTTTGCACTATCGCACACATTGATCATGGCAAAAGTACTCTTGCTGATCGTTTATTAGAATATACAAAAACTATAGAAGGGAAAATTATACAAGAACAAGTATTGGATAATATGGATTTAGAGCGAGAACGAGGCATTACGATCAAAAGCCATGCAATTCAAATACAGCATAACTACAAAAAAGAAGAATACATACTTAATTTGATAGATACTCCAGGTCATGTGGATTTTTCTTATGAAGTATCAAGATCTATAGCATCATGTGAAGGAGCATTGTTAATTGTAGATGCAACACAAGGAATTCAAGCTCAAACTATATCCAATCTATATATGGCATTAGAGAATGATTTGGAAATTATACCTATTTTGAACAAAATTGATTTGCCAAATGCTATGATAGAAGAAACTGAAGATCAAATTATGTCATTACTAGGATGTAGTAAAACTGATATTTTACATATTAGCAGTAAGACAGGTGAAGGAATCCTTAATTTATTGGATACTATAATAGAAAAAATTCCAGCTCCTAAAGGCGATACAAAAGCTCCATTACAAGCGTTAATTTTTGATTCTGTATTCAATCCTTTCCGTGGAATTATTATTTATTTCAAAATCATTAATGGTTATTTAAAAAAAGGAGATCAAATAAAATTTGTATCTACAGGCAAAAAATGTGAAATAGATGAGATTGGTATTTTAAAAATGAAAATGGTTCCATGTGAAAAAATAACTTGTGGAAATGTTGGATATATTGTTTCCGGAATTAAAACTTCAAAAGAAATAAAAGTTGGAGATACAATCACTCATGTAGAACGCCCTTGTTCTTTAGCCATCGATGGATTCGAAGAAGTAAAACCCATAGTTTTTGCTGGAATTTACCCAATAGGAATTGAAAACGTTGATACCCTTCGTTCATCTCTTGAAAAGCTACAATTGAATGACGCTTCATTAACTTTTCAACCAGAATCTTCTACTGCTCTTGGATTTGGATTCCGTTGTGGATTTCTTGGGTTACTTCATATGGAAATAATTCAAGAAAGATTAAATAGAGAATTTAATATAAACGTAATTACTACAGTTCCAAATGTATCATACAAAGTATATGACAAACACGGCAATTATAAAGAAGTTCATAATCCAGCTGGATTCCCAGAATCAAACCTAATAGACCACATAGAAGAACCATTTATTCGTGCTTCTATTATAACAAATATCAATTACATTGGACCAATTATGACTTTATGCTTAAATAAACGCGGAGTTTTGATTAAACAAAATTACATTTCCTGCACACGTATTGAAATTATTTATGATCTACCATTAAGCGAAATTGTTATCGATTTTTATGACAAGCTGAAAAGTATTTCCAAAGGCTATGCATCATTTGATTACCATATGCATGACTATCGCCATTCTAAACTTATTAAATTAAATATCCTTCTTAACGGAGAACCATTAGATGCTCTATCAATGCTTACTAATATCAACAATGCAATTAATTTTGGACGTAAAACATGCGAAAAGTTGAAAAAATTAATTCCACGTCAACAATTTGATGTTGCTATTCAAGCGAGTATTGGGACAAAAATTATTGCACGAGAAACTGTTAAAGCAGTCCGCAAAGATGTAACTGCTAAATGTTATGGAGGTGATATTACCCGAAAACGCAAACTTATTGAAAAACAAAAAGAAGGGAAAAAAAGAATGAAACAAATAGGAAATGTAGAAATCCCACAAAAAGCATTTTTAGCTGTTCTCAAACTAAATTAAATTATGAAATCACAAGTAACAATATTAGGAATAGAATCGTCTTGTGACGATACTTCTGCAGCAATTATTAGAGATGGTGTAATTTTATCTAACATTATTGCCAACCAAAAGATACATAAACTTTACGGAGGTGTAGTACCAGAGCTTGCATCAAGAGCACATCAACAAAACATTATCCCAGTTGTAGATGAAGCAATAAAACAAGCAAACATACGAAAAAAGGATTTATCGGCAATAGCTTTTACATGCGGACCAGGACTATTAGGCTCACTTTTAGTAGGAATTTCTTTTTCTAAAGGACTATCTATTGCTCTAAACATTCCAATAATTGAAGTAAACCATCTACAAGCTCACATTTTAGTTCACTTCATTAAGCAAAATAAAAAAAAATATTATCACCCTCAATTTCCATTTTTATGTTTATTAGTCTCTGGAGGAAATTCCAATATTGTTTTGGTAAAATCTATAAATGAAATGAAAATAATTGGACAAACTATTGATGATGCTGCTGGGGAGGCATTTGACAAATGTGCTAGAGTTATGGGTTTGCCTTATCCAGGTGGTCCAATAATTGATTTATTAGCTAAAAAAGGCAATCCAAATGCATTTAAATTTAATAAACCATTACTGGACAAGTATAATTACAGTTTTAGTGGATTTAAAACTTCATTTCTATATTTTTTAAAAAACGAATTGAAAAAAAATTCTCATTTCATAGAAGAAAATAAGCATGATTTAAGTGCTTCTTTGCAAGCAACTATTATTAGTATTTTAATGAATAAATTATACAAAGCTACTGTCGATTTAAATATTAAAGAAGTCGCTATTGCTGGAGGTGTTTCTTCTAATTCATATCTTCAAAAAGTGTTCAAAGAATATGCAAAAAAATACAATTGGAGAATACATATTCCATCTATCACTTTTACTACTGATAATGCTGCTATGGTTGCAATAACCGGTTACTTTAAATTTTTAAGCAGAACATTTTGTTCAATAAATGTTCTGCCTTTTACGCGAGTAAATATTTGACTATTAATTAAATAAGCATATGTATTATTATAACATTTACTTTTATATAATTATCTCTGCTGTGATATTTGATTTTGGTTGGGACCAAATTTTAAATTATCTGGATCGGAAACAAATGAGTCAACAAATTCCAAAACAACTACAATATATTTATAATTCGGACTCTTACACTAAACAACAATTATATCAAAAAGAAAACAGTTATTTTAAATTAATTTCCAAAAGTTTTTCATTTATAATTATAATGATAATTTTATTTACAAGATCTTTTGGATATCTAGATACAATGCTAAGAATATATATTCAAAACACAATTTTACTATCTGTAATATTCTTAGAATTTATTATTCTAATAATAACAATAATAAATTTTCCATTTAATTGGTATATAACTTTCGTAATTGAATCAAAATTTGGATTTAACAAAACTACTAAAAAACTTTTTATATCTGATTGGTTAAAAAATATGATTTTAAATATCATAGTAGGGGGATTAATTTTATTTATCATTATTTATATATATCAACACACAAATAAATACTTTTGGATTTTATCATGGGGAATCGTTAGTACATTTTCAATCTTAATAAGTTTATTTTATTCTGAATGGATTGTTCCATTATTTAACAAACAAATTCCTTTAGATAATGGGGATTTACGTAGTGCTATTGAGCTTTTTACAAAAAAAACTGAATTTAAATTAAGCAATATTTATGTAATAGATGGGTCTAAAAGAAGTACAAAAGGGAATGCTTACTTCACTGGAATAGGAAGTAAAAAACGAATTGTTTTTTACGATACTTTGATTAAAGAATTAAATACAGAAGAAATTGTATCTGTATTGGCACATGAAATAGGTCATTATAAAAAAAAACATATTTTATATTCCATAACAGGCTCATTAATAACTATGGGGATAACATTTTATGTATTGTCTTTATTCATTAACAATTCATCGTTAACTATAGCACTTGGTGGAGAAATTCCTTCTTTCCACTTAGGATTAATAGGTTTTTCTTTTTTATTTACACCTATTTCAGAATTTATTGGATTACTTTTTCTATTCTTTTCACGTAAAAACGAATACAAAGCGGATGAATATGCTGCAAGTTTTGGACTTAAAGAAAATCTAATAAACGGACTAAAGAAATTATCTGTTAAATCTTTGAATAATCTTAATCCACATAAACTAGTGATTCTATGGCGTTACTCACACCCGACTTTACTACAAAGAATCAAAAATTTATCAAAATAAATATTACTTAATAAGTAAAAACTTTATTTTTCAACTTTCAAATGCAAATCAAAACTATCTAATTGCTACTAATGTTTAATATTTGGTCATAAAAATTATTATACGCATCTATACATATATCTTCAGATTGGTAACTGAGAAAAGGAACTTCTGCTATTTGCTTTATATATTGTTCTACCTCAGGATGAATTTCAATACTTGATTGAATAAGTCCATCTGAAAAATCAATAGCCAACTTGGTCAATGCTACAAAATCTACTCTATTTTTAATATTTTTAATATCACTTACTGTAATCCTTTCCATGTCTATTCTTTCTAAAAAACTATTTTCAAAAGGTCTTTGAAAGACATCATTATATACAGAATACACAACTTTTGTATTACAAAAAGCAGGATCTATACTATAATGTTTTTTTACATAAAGAGGAACCAATGCAGACATCCATCCATGACAATGAATTAAATCAGGAGACCATCCCAATCTTTTTACAGTTTCTATTACTCCACGAGTAAAAAACACAACTTTCTCATCATTATCTAACAATTCATTCCCCATATTATCATGCAAAATATTTTTTTCTTGGAATAATTCTTTACTATATACAAAATAAACTTGTATACGGGAAAATGGAATCGGAGCGACTTTTATAAACAACGAATAATTTAATCCACCAATAACAAGATTTATCCCAGAAAAACGAATTACTTCGTGTAACTGATATCTTCTCTCATTAATAATGCCAAATTTAGGCATAAAACTTCTAACTTCTTTTCCATGTCCCAAAATTCCCTGGGAAAGTTTCTTGACAAGAATGGACATCTCAGTTCTTGGAAGAAAAGGTGACATCTCAGTCGTAATAAATAAAATTTTCTTTTGATTCATATATCCACCCCACAAACTCAACATAAAGATAAAAAAATCTCACATAACTCATATAACTTTGTTATATGAATTTTTTATATAAAAACTGAGTATTTTATATACTGGAAAGTTATTATCAATAATCATTCATTAAAATATATGAAAATAATTAAAACAAATTTTGAACTACAAACAGAAATATTAAAAATAAAAAAACAAAAAAAATCAATTGGATTCGTGCCTACAATGGGAGCTTTACACAAAGGACACATTGAACTAGTTAAACAATCAGTGGTAGAAAATAACATTTCTATAGTTAGCATTTTTGTTAATCCTACTCAATTCAATAATGAAAATGATTTGTTAAACTATCCACGAACATTGGAAGCAGACTGTAGACTTCTTATACAAGAAACAAACAATCATTTTGTTTTTGCACCTACAGTAAAAGAAATTTACCCTAACCCAGACACTAGACAATTTAAGTTTGGGAACTTAAAAACTACCATGGAAGGCAAATTTCGCCCAGGACACTTTAACGGAGTAGCACAAGTATTAAGTCGTTTTTTTGAAATTATAAAACCTAATCGCGCCTATTTTGGTGAAAAAGATTTTCAACAATTAGTAATTATTCGTGAATTAGTCAAACAATTGAATTTAAATATTGAAATAATTTCCCATCCTGTTGTCCGAGACAAAGATGGGTTAGCTCTAAGCAGTAGAAATATTTACCTAACTCCAAATCAAAGGGAAAATGCAAAAATAATTTTCAACACTTTGTCAGAAAGCAAAAAAGAAAAAAAATACTTCCCTATTTATATATTGAAACAAATAGTAATAAACAAAATTAATAGCGTCCCAAATTTCAGAGTTGAGTATTTTGATATAGTAGATGGAACTACATTGAAATCTATAACCAATTGGGATGATTCAAAACACATTGTTGGATGTATTGCTGTACATGTTGAGCAAATTAGACTAATAGATAACATTATTTACTGAATATTTAAAAAAAAATTCAACAAAATTAAAAGTAAATAAAAATTTCAAATTTTAATCAATTCACCTAACTTTTTGACTACAGTTGTAACTGTTTTAATACAAAAACTAAAATTCATAAACACTACAACGATTAAATAAAACACAAAAAATATAAAATTCACATAATTTATTTTATTTAATTTCACACACACATAAAAATAAACATAAAATGTAGATAGTGTATAATCTGTTATTCCCTAAAATTTAATTTTTGCGTGAATTACTTCTATTTTCATAAACATTTGTAAAAAAGAATACATAAAAACAATCAAAACAAAAAATAACAATGTAATTAATTTAGATTTATTAAAAAATTTCAAAAAATAAAATTTTAGCCATAAAATATTTTTTCTATAAAGTAGAATTGAAAATTCATACGTAACAAAAATTATACTAAAAACAAAATATCTATAATTTATTTTGAATATTTATTAACATTTTTTGTTTCCAAGTTGAAAATTTTTCAATAATAATATGTTTGCGCGCTTCTTTTACTAACCAAAGATAAAAAGCTAAATTATGGATTGAAGAAATTTGCAAAGCTAATATTTCATTTGAAAAAAAAAGATGATGTAAATAAGCCTTTGTATATATTTTATCAATATTCAATTCACTTTTAATTTCTATAGGAGAAAAATCAGTTGCCCATTTTTTATTTTTTATATTTATAACTCCCATTTTTGTAAACAATTGACCATTACGACCATTACGTGTTGGCATTATACAATCGAACATATCTATCCCTCGCTCTATTCCTTCTAAAATATTTTCAGGTGTACCAACTCCCATCAAGTAACGAGGTTTATCTTTTGGCAAAATAGAATTTACTATTTCAATTATTTCATACATTTTTTCTTTCGTCTCTCCCATAGATAATCCTCCAATTGCATTTCCTTCAGCCATCTTTGACGCAACATACTCTGCTGATTTTACACGTAAATCTTTATATATACAACCATGAACAATAGGAAATAAAGATTGTGAATAACCGTACTTATTCTTTGTTCTAGCAAATCTATACAAACAACGATCTAACCAATTTTCAGTTAATGTTAGCGATTTTTTTGCATACTCATAATTAGTATTACTAGGAATACATTCATCAAATGCCATTATAATATCAGCTCCAATACTTCGTTGAACATCTATTATTTTTTCAGGACTAAAAAAATGTTTTGAACCATCAATATGAGAACGAAATTCAACTCCTTCTTGTTTAATTTTACAATTACTAGATAAAGAAAACAATTGAAATCCACCACTGTCTGTTAAAATTGGATATTTCCATCCACTGAAATTATGTAATCCACCTGATCTTTCCAATATTTCAATGCCGGGCCGCAAATAAAGATGATATGTATTGCTTAAAATAATTTTTGCGTAAATATCTTTCTCTAATTCACTAATGTGTACTGCTTTAACAACTCCTTTAGTACCTACCGGGATAAAAATTGGAGTTTCAATAACACCATGCTCTGTAATGATCAAACCAGCACGTGCATTAGTTTTAGCGTTTGTATGTTGCAAAATGAAATTCACTAATCAATAACATTTAAGTCAATTTATATTAACATAAATTAATTGCGAATATTAAACAATTTGTATATAAAATACAATTACTAAATATTAAAATTTAATATTTTATTAGCTACACTATCATGAAATCAACGCACATATTATTTATACATAAAACATCATTATCAATCACTTAGTAAAACAAATACCTCCAAGGATATTTTGTCACTTAGTCAATTTTAAAATCAAAAAACTTAATAAATGCCAAAATAAAAGATTAAAAAATTACGTATAACTAAACATACTTGGATAAGTATATAATGATTTTTCTAATAAAAATGGTTTAAAAAGATTAATTACGTATATAATTCCCACTTTTTTTTCAATGATTCATAAAAACGATATGCTGTCATATCTATTTGCAAAGGAACTAATGCAGCATATCCATTAGATAACGCCCACTCATCGCAGCAACTATTTTCAGGTTCTTCACTACTAAATTCTCCACTCAGCCAATAAATAACTCTATCATAAGGATCTTTCAATTTTTTAATTTCTTCCTTCCAAATTCCTTTAGTTTGCGTACAAATTTTCAATCCTTTCACATCAGTAATTCCAGGAATATTCAAATTTAAGCAAATACCACTAGGTAATCCTTCAGATAATATCCGCTCAGCCATTAATTTCCCATATTTTACAGCATGTCTAAAATCTGCATTAGGAGAATGATCTGTTAATGATACACCGATAGAAGGAATACCTATAACACACCCTTCCAATGTGGCTCCAATAGTTCCAGAATAAATAACACATAAAGCAGAATTTGAACCATGGTTAATCCCAGCAATTAATAAATCAGGCTTTCTACTTAAAATAGCATTAATTCCTAATTTGACACAATCTACAGGTGTACCTGAACAGCTGTAAATCGATAAATTTTCTTCTTTTTTCAGTAACTCTAAACGAATTGGATTTAAAGAAGTAATAGCACCCGACATTCCTGATCGATAACCGTCAGGAGCAATAACTATGATCTCACCAAGATCACGAATTCCTTTTACAAGCTCATTTAATCCCTTTGCATAAATTCCATCATCATTAGTAATAAATATAAGTGGTTTTTTTTTATTAACATAAGTCATAAAAATTATTTTAATTAATTTAAAAACAACCCAAAAATAACTACTAACATTGAATTCAATCACTTTTTTTTTGAAAAATTAGTGCCTGAATTCATTATAAAACATTAGCTCATTAAATTATACAACCATAAAGAATATAAAATGACAGCAGCACACAATTATTTTATATTACATAGATTAATACAACGATATATTATTTGTTAAAAACACAAAAAAAAAATTTTTTACATAAAAACAAAACTTTATTACTAATAATAAACTCAAAATGCTAAAATTATCATACTAAATAATAACTATTTCTTAACAGAATAATTGGAAATTTATTTTTCAACTACCACCACAAAAAAATACTTATACAACACAACATTTTTAAACATAAATTTCCTATAGTGAATATTACGCATTCAAACGCTACTTTTTCAAAAAATATGAACTAAATTAAAAACTTTAATTCATAATTTTATATCATTCTAGTTCTTTAAAATACCTATATGTTCCAACTTTCAATTCTGCTGTAGCAGCTTCATCACAAACAATAACACTTTTTTTATGTAACTGCAAAGCGGTAACAGGATACATTTGTGAAACTGACCCTTCAATAACCTGAGATAATATCCTAGCTTTATTATGACCACTAATAATAATTAATACTTCTTCGGAATCTAGTATTGTTCCAATACCAACTGTAAGAACTTGTTTAGGAACTTTTTGAATATTATTTTCGAAAAATCGAGAATTAGATATGATTGTATCTTGAGTTAATGTTTTTATGCGAGTGCGAGAACTAAACGATGACCCTGGCTCATTAAATGCAATATGCCCATTAATACCAATTCCTCCAATAAAAATGTCTATTCCACAAACTTTCTTTATTTTTTTTTCAAAAATTTCGCATTCAATATCTAGATCAACAGCATTCCCATCAAGTATATTAACGTTTTCAGGAAGAATATCAACATGATTAAAAAAATTTTTCCACATAAAAGAATGATAACTTTCAGGATGTTCCTTTGGCAATCCAATATATTCATCCATATTAAATGTCACTACATTTTTAAACGATATAACTTTATTTTGGTAATGCTTAATTAAACAATTATACATTCCTAAAGATGACGAACCAGTAGGAAGTCCTAAAACAAAAAATTTATCTTTAATCTTATTAGATTGAAGAATTTTTTCAACAACATAATCACTTAGCCACTTTGAAATAGATAAATAATCAGGCTTAATAACTAATCTCATGATTTATACTAATTTGTATTCTACAAAAGCTTCTATTGCTTCATAATCTGCTAACCCTAATTGTTTGTATAATTCTGCAGTAGTATGATTTCTGTCTTCACTACGTTGCCAAAATAAACGTTCATCATTACCAAAAAATAACGCGCCTTCCATTTGAGACTGATGTCTGAGAATTGCATTCCTTTTACTTCGCAACTCTTCAGGTGAAATTGGCACAGCCATTTCTATATCTTCTATTTGCCATTCTTGCCAGGCTCCACGATACATCCAAATTCGACAATTATTTAACCATTTTTCTCCGTTTAATTCATTAATAGCCACTAATATTAAATCAAAGCACATTTTATGAGTCCCATGAGGATCTATAAAATCACTGGCAACAAATATTCGATCAGGCTGCAATTTACATAAATAATTCTTAACTATTTCTATATCTTTTTTTGAAAAAAAATTTTTCCTTATCTGTCCTGTTTCATAAAATGGCAAATTTAAAAAACAAATTTTATTTGTATCTAATCCCATATATCGACAAGCTCCAATAGCTTCTTGGCGCCGAATACATGTCTTTATAAAAAGAATATCTTTGATCTCCATTACATTCACTTCTTTTTTTTTATGTAAAAGACAGTAAAGAATATCATTATATTTGTTTTTCAAAACAATATTATTCGGATCATATTTCAACAATATATCTTTAAGAAAACAAACGTACCTAAACACATCATCATCATTTACAGCAATATTACCAGATGTTTCGTAAGCTACATATACATCATGATTTTGCTCAAGTAAACGACGAAATGTTCCACCCATAGAAATAACATCATCATCAGGATGTGGACTAAATATTACAATTTTTTTAGGATAAGGAAGAGATTTTTCAGGGCGATTAATATCATCAACATTAGGCTTGCCTCCAGGCCATCCAGTAATTGTATGCTGCAAATCATTAAAAACACGAATATTTACATTATAAGCCGAACTATAACGTGAAAGTAATTCTTCCAAATGATTATTTTGATAATCTTTATTAGTAAGCTTTAAAATAGGTTTTCCAGTTTTTTGACATAATTGTATAATAGCACGCCGTATTAGTTTATCATCCCACTCACAAGTATCAAGTACCCATGGTTGATTGATACGAGTCAACTTGTTAGCAGCCAATCTATCTATATAAAAACAAAGATTTTGATGTTCATAAAGACAGGTGTTAATAGTACTAGCTTCACTATTTTCAACAACATTATAAATACTGTTCGATTTTTCCTCTCCAAATGCAACTATTATTATCCGTTTTGATTTCATAATAGTAGCTAATCCCATAGTTATAGCACCAACAGGAACATTGCTAACTGTCCCAAAAATACTACTAGCAGCCTCTTCTCTTGAAGGGGCATCCAACACAACCATCCGAGTAAAAGAATTAGTGTCAGCTCCAGACATGTTAATTCCAATATTACCACTTTTCCCTAGCCCTAATAACATAAAATCTATACCTCCATATTTTGCAATAATTTTTTCATAATTACGACAATGATTTATAATACACTTTTTATTCATTTGGCCATTTGGAGTATATATTTGCCCGATAGGAATATCTATATGATCTATCAAATTTTTTTTTAAAAAACTAAAACTACTGTCTGAATATGGTTGTAATGGATAATATTCATATATATTAAAAAGTATAACATTTCGAAAACTTAATCTTTCTTCAATGTGCATACGCACTAATTCTTTATAAATTGATTGTAAGTAATATCCGCTCTGTATGGCAATTACTAATTGATTAGACAATGCTTGCTTTTCTTTTATTGTTGTAACTATCTCTTTGCATACATATATGGAAACTTCTTCCTCCGACTTATAAATTTTAACAGGTAATTTTTCTCGACGAGTTAATAATGAGTATTCAAATTCATTTTGTGGATTATAGTATTTATTTGGAATATTTTTGAATATAGATGACAATCTTGACCCTAATTTCATAGTGCTAAATTTATTTTTAATCACATAAATTATTCTAATCAATAAATCGACAAATCAAATTTTGATAAGCATCAATACGCCGATCTCTTAAAAAAGGCCATGTACAACGAATTTTTTTTTGTTTATTAAAATTTATATCGACGATTATATTCTCTTCTCGAATATCAGAAGCCTTGTCAATAATTTCTCCTTGTGGATCACAAATAAAGCTACTTCCCCAAAATAAAATTCCATCATCATATCTATTAGAATGATCTACTTCATATCCAACACGATTAACAGCTGTAACAAATAATCCATTGTGAATAGCATGCGCTTGCTGAGAAATTATCCATGCATTTTTTTGTTTTTTTTTCTCTTCATTTGTATCAGAAACAAAATGACCAATAGCTGTAGGATAAATTAAAATGTCTGCTCCAGCTAATGCCATCAAACGCGCGGCTTCAGGATACCACTGATCCCAACATAGCAATATTCCAAGATTTCCGATAGACGTTCGTATAACTTGAAACCCCAAATCACCAGGAGTAAAATAAAACTTTTCATAATAAGAAGGGTCATCTGGAATATGCATTTTTCTATATTTCCCGGCAATACTACCATTTTTTTCAATAACAACCGCTGTATTATGATAAATACCAAACGTTCTCTTTTCAAAGAGTGATAAAATTAAAATAACCCCAAATTTTTTAGCTAAATTACCGAACAACTTAGTAGAATACCCAGGAATACTTTCGCTTATGTCAAAATTTTTTATATTCTCTGTTTGACAGAAGTATAAACTATTATGTAATTCAGGTAATACAATTAACTGAGCTTCTTTAGAAGCACACCATTCAATATTTGCGACTAATTTATCTACATTTAATCTAATATTATCAGTATTTGACTGCTGTACTAATCCCAATCTTATTTTTGTTGATCGCATCAACAAAAATAATTAAACTATTTCTCTTCCACCCATCAATAGAATAAAATTTTCCGGTATTTGCATAGCTAAACAATGCAAACTTCCATGTTGTTTAATTAATGGCAAACAATTTATCCCAATAATATTTCTACCAAAAAAAGCTTTTTGTAAAGATGTTTTTGCTAGTTCATCTAAATATGAATCATAAATAGGCATCAAAACTACATCATTTATTATTAAAAAATTAGCGTAAGTAGCAGGCAAACGTTCTCCTTTATAAAAAACAGCCTCTGCCATTGGCAGAGGGATCAATTTATACGGCTTACCTTCTAAAGTTTTAAAACTCATTAATTCTGCTTCCATCAATGAAAGTTCTTCAAAATGTTCATCATTTTTATTTGTACATTGCACATATACAATAGTTTCCCTGTCACAAAATCTAGCTAATGTATCTATATGAGCATCTGTATCGTCGCCAGCAAGATACCCATTATGTAACCATAGCACTCTTTTAATTCCAAATAAAAAATTAAAAGCGTGTTCTAATTCAGATTTAGTCATAAATTCATTCCTATTTATTGACAACAGACAACGACTAGTAGTTAAAATAGAACCATTTCCATCACTTTCAATACTACCTCCCTCAAGAACCATATTTATTTTTTTATAATCAACCAATGATGAAAAAATTTTCTTTTCATATAAACGACGAACTATCTGATTATCATGATTTGCAGGAAATTTCAACCCCCATCCATTAAAATTAAAATCCAAAATACACAATCTATCATCAACAGAAATAAACAAAGGACCATAATCACGAACCCAAACATCATTAAAAGTGAGTTTGCAAAAAATTATTTTAGAATAATCAACACTTCCAAGTGCAAATTTCACTTCTTTAATTGAAAAACACAAAATAATCAACTGTTCTCTTTTAATAATTTCCTTCACAATAGACACAAAACAAGGCACAACTTCACTAAAAATATGATTCCAATCACTATTCATGTGAGGGAATGCAAGTATAATTCCACTTTGACGAACCCATTCTGCTGGTAATGTTATTAACCTCATACTCGATGACGAAAATTTACTACAATTTTGCAATAGTTAATCTTAATTCTTAAGTAAAACTTATTACAAACTATAAAATTACAATTTTATAGTTACGCTATTTTAAACATTATTATACCATAGCAGTTTTATTACTTCCAAACATAATTACTAATCATAATAATATACCTCTGATAGCCGATTAATCAATATCACTAACATTTCACACCTAACTATAATTAGTTTCACATTAAAAATAACATTTTTATCAAAAAATGTAGTAAGCTACTTGATCTGTACTAACAGAATATATAAAAATTTAAAAACAAATTTTTTAAGAAAAATACACTGATTTTACAATCATGAATATTCCCTCCATCACATGTAACGAAATTAATATGTTAATTTTTTACAATTTGATTTTATTTTAAATTTTAGTATTTAAACTAAAAACAAAAATATATTTGTTTTTCAAGCATGCCATATTGACATTTAATTAATTTAAGGCATAACTCACCGACTTATATCTTAAACGCTTGCTGTACAATAGATACAGTTAAATAATAATTATCATTTAATTATAAAAATTCGTAAAAATATCAATTTTTCTTATGTTTGCAAGCATGTTTCATTAAACTACAACAAGAATATTTAGCTCAGATGGTTAAGAGCACTGCCTTGACAGGGCAAAGGTCGCTGGTTCGAATCCAGCAATATTCACAATAAATCAAACATAAAAACAATCAAAATAAGTATTAAAAGCTCTTTAAATATGAAATTATCAAATTGCCACAAATATATCTAATCATAAGTTTAAAATAGCTTAAGCAGCTTAGTTTTCTATCTTAACTTATAACAAAGTAGTTTTGTTAAAACTTTATAATTAATAAAATCGATAAACAAACTTACACACTAAAATGCATTTTAGTTGTTTTAAATATTTTTAATATACATTTTAATTTTTAAAAACCAAATAAGTACTTAACTTACTATAATTTATTATACTAATTTCGGTATATAATTTGATTAATTACAGATTGTAATTACAACAATTGTATACATTAAACTACTATCAATTTTTAATAACACTAGTTATAATTTATGGTACTTAGGTATTTTTATAAAAAACGTTTAGAACGTAAATATTACGATAATAAGTCATTTATAACTTGCATGTTTCTTACAATTAAAATGTTACAATTCATAATTGTATTTTAATATTGGATTTAAATATTTTTAAATCAGTTTTAATTACTAAAATTTCTAATTATCTATGCTCCATCTATGATTTAAAATGACTGAATAGCTATTTCAGTTATTTTAAGCAAAATTCAACTTTTGAATGTTAACACAATTACATATTTTTTAAAATTGCAATAAGTATTAGAATTCTAATTTATAAAATATTTTTTTGTAAAAATTAACATTCAAAACAAATTAATAAAAAACAATTTTTAGTCTGATCAATGTAAAAATTTGTTAATTTCGATCAGATTAATTCGTTTATATTTGTTGTGCTACTACAGAAATAAGTTGTTTAAAATCTTAATTATTGCTATCAATAAAACTAAACTAAAAATACAAAACATAACTAAAAATTTATTATGATACTTATAGATGGACGCGCTACTGCAAAACAAATTAAATTAGAAATTATCGAAGAAATAAAACAAATTACTAACAAAGGAGGAGCCCCGCCACACTTGGCTGTTGTACTAGTTGGAAATAATAGTAGCAGTGAAACATATGTGACGAATAAAATTAAAATTTGTAAAGAAGTTGGTGTTCAATGCACACTCATTCACTATGAAAATTCTGTCACAGAATCAAAATTATTGGCTACTGTTAATGATTTAAATAAAGACGAAAATATAGATGGATTCATCATCCAACTTCCGTTACCAAAACATATTTCTGAACAAAAAATTATAGAATCAATTAGTTACAAAAAAGATGTTGATGGATTTCATCCTATTAATGTTGGGCGAATGGTTATCGGACTTCCATGCTTTGTACCTGCAACACCAAAAGGCATTTTTGAATTATTAAAAAGGTACAAAATTGAAACAATTGGAAAACATTGTGTAATCTTAGGAAGAAGTAATATTGTAGGAAAACCAATTGCCAATTTACTGGCACAAAAAACATATCCAGGCAATTGTACACTAACAATTTGTCATAATAAAACAATAAATATCAAGAAGCATTGTTTGAAAGCAGACATAATTGTAAGTGCAATCGGTGTTCCAGAATTTTTAAAAGGAGACATGGTCAAATATGGTGCTGTTGTAATTGATGTAGGGATAACACGTGTTTATAGTATGAAAAATAAGTCTGGATTTCAACTAAAAGGTGATGTACTTTTTGAAGAAGTTGCTCAAAAGTGTTCATACATTTCCCCTGTTCCTGGAGGAGTTGGTCCAATGACAATTATATCATTAATTCAAAACACACTCTTGGCAAGAAAAAAAGTTATTTACTAGAAAAAATAAGCCGATGTCATATATTAACGTAATAGGTGCTCGTGTACACAATTTAAAAAATATAAATGTGGCTATTCCACATAATCGTATCACAGTTATTACAGGAGTAAGTGGTAGTGGCAAATCTTCACTGGCTTTCGATACTATTTTTATAGAAGGACAACGACAATACATAAGCACATTCCCAACACACATTCTACATTATCTTCCAAATTTAGAACGACCAGATGTAGATTATATTACAGGATTAATCCCAGCAATCGCTATTGAACAAAATGCAATAAATAAGAATATACGCTCAACAGTTGGCACGATAACCGAAATTTATGATTATCTACGCCTGCTCTTTTCTAGAGCTAGCGAAGCTTATTCTTATATAAGCGGTGAAAAAATGATTAAATACACTGAACCACAAATTTTAAATTTGATCATGAATCGTTATAAAAGCATGAAAATATACTTGCTATTCCCTATAATTAAAAATAAAAAAGGTCATCACAAAGAATTATTTGAACAATTGACCAAAAAAGGATTCTTAAACATTAGAATTGATGGGAAAATACAAAAAATTATTCCAGATTTAAAACTTGACCGTTATCAAAACCACTCTATAGAAGTAGTTGTAGACAAACTAATAATAACTGACAAAGTCAGAAAACGCATTAAAAATAGTATACATACAACAATACAAAATGGAAATGGAGATCTAATGGTATTAGAATCAAAATCTGGGAATATTAGTTATTTTAATCAGCATTTATCATGTCCTTCAACAGGATTGTCATACAGAGACCCTGCTCCACATAATTTTTCTTTCAATTCTCCATATGGAGCTTGTCCAAAGTGTAAAGGAATTGGTGAAATAAACGAAATAGACAAAAATTTAATCATTCCAAATCCAGAATTAAGTATTAATCAAGGTGGTATTGCACCTTTAGGAACATATCGTAAAATACGAATTTTTAAACAATTAGAAATTATATTAAACAAGTATAAAATTAATTTACAAACTCCTTTGAAAGATTTTCCAAAAGAAGCAATTGATGACATCATGAATGGAACAACAGATCAAATATCTAATTCAAATACAATTCACTATAACTACTTATATCGATTTGAAGGAATATGTAAATATATTTTTATACAAAAAGAACAAAAATACTCTTGCTCAGCGGCTAAATGGGCAAATCAATTTATTAAAACATCAAAATGTCCAGAATGCAATGGACAGAGATTAAATAAAGAATCGCTTCATTTTTTTTTGAATAAAAAAAATATTGCTGATTTGTCATCAATGGAAATTCAAGAATTACTTAATTGGAGTAATTCTATTAAATTTGATCTAAATAAAAAAAAAATAACGGAAGAAATATTAAAAGAAATACAAACTCGTATTAAACTTTTATTAAATTTAGGATTGGGTTACCTTACACTTGATAGAACTTCTATTTCATTATCAGCAGGTGAAAATCAACGAATTAAATTAATAACATTAATTGGTTCTCAGTTAGCAAATGTACTTTATATATTAGATGAACCAAGTATTGGTCTTCATCAACGCGATAGTACTTCATTAATACAAGCATTAAAACAATTACGAGATATAGGGAACTCGGTTATCGTAATTGAACATGATAAAGAAATGATCATGAATGCAGATCACATCATAGACTTAGGTCCAAAAGCCGGAAAATTAGGAGGAGAAATTGTTTTTTCAGGAACTTTTAATAAATTGTTAGAAACGAATACTTTAACCGCTTCTTATTTTAAGAATATAAAATTTTTTACAACAAAAAGGAGAAAAGGGAATGGAAAAGTTATTGTTCTAAAAGGAGCAAATGGCAATAATTTAAAAAACATAGATGTCATTTTCCCTTTAGGCAAATTTATTTGCATAACAGGTGTATCTGGCAGTGGAAAATCAACTTTAATTAACAAGACATTACAACCAATAATAAGCCAGAAATTATATAATTCACTAACAACACCATTACCTTACAAATCAATAGAAGGATTGGAGAATATAGATAAAATAATTGATGTGAATCAATTATCTATTGGAAAAACAACTCGTTCAAATCCAGCAACTTATATTAATGTTTTCTCTGATATACGCAATCTTTTTGCTGAACTTCCAGAATCAAAAATAAATGGATATAAATCCAGCCATTTTTCATTCAATGTTAAAGATGGATATTGCGAAATTTGTAAAGGAAGTGGATATAAAATCATTAAAATGAATTTTTTGCCAGATACATATATTATTTGTGATAGATGTAAAGGGAGTAGATATAATCAAAAAATACTAAACGTCAAATTAAAAAAAAAATCTATTGCTGACATACTAAATATGACGATTGATCATGCAATAAAATTTTTTAAATACTTTCCAAAAGTAAAAAACAAATTAAAAGTTTTACAAAAAATAGGATTAGGTTACATTTGTTTAGGTCAAGCATCTACTACATTATCAGGAGGAGAAAGTCAACGAATAAAACTTGCTGCTGAATTATCTAAACAAAACACTGGGAAGACGCTCTATATTCTTGATGAACCAACTACTGGATTACATTTTGAAGATATAAAAACTTTACTACTTATAATTAATCAAATAGTTGACAATGGTAATACTATAATTGTTATAGAACATAACTTTGATGTAATAACATCTGCTGACTATGTAATAGACATGGGGCCAGACGGAGGCAAAAATGGTGGAGAAATACTCTTTACAGGAACTCCTGAACAATTAATAAAATCAAAAAAAGGACACACTTCACAATTTTTTCAGAAAAATTTTATAAAAGAATGATTCCAACCGTTAAGTCTATAACAGATTTTCAAATTCAATGTAAATTTATAATGAGCAAAATACAGAAATTTTGTAATAATACAGCTTTTCTAAATAATATAATTTTTGCACTTGCTCATAAATTTTATAGGTTCAGTTCTTTACATATGATCATTGATATGAACAAATCAAACTTATTCATATCTTAAATTTTGAATTGCTTGAATTCAAAATTAATTATATAAGATTACTACATCCATGAAGTAAGAAAAAACGTTGATTATAAATTTTCTTTATTTTATCATATAACATTTGTTTAAATTCTAAAATATTTTGCTTTGTTTTCGCTGAAATAAATGTATAACCTTTATAAAACTCACTCATACATATTTTATTCAATTCACCTGATAAAACATCTTCTATTCTTTTTTTAATTAAAAAATTTTCACTTTGAAATTTCGTTGAAAACAAATCAATTTTGTTAAAAACAGTAATTAAAGGTTTTTCTTCTCTATTTATTTCTCTTAAAGTTTGCATTACTACTTTAAATTGATCTTTAAATGATGAATGAGAAATATCCACAATATGTATCAACAAATCTGCTTCACGTATCTCATCAAGTGTAGATTTAAATGACTTTATCAATTCAACAGGTAATTTACGCACAAAACCGACTGTATCAGTAAGAAGAAAAACTAAACTATCAATAGTTACTTTACGGACTGTAGTATCTAAAGTTGCAAATAATTTGTTTTCAGCGAAAACGCTAGATTTACTTAATACGTTCATTAACGTAGATTTTCCAACATTAGTATAACCAACCAAAGCTACACGGACCATCTGTTTACGATTATATCTTTGGACAACTTTTTGATTATTAATTTTTTTAAGGTCATCTTTCAAGCGAACAATTTTATTAAGAATAATTCTACGATCTGTTTCCAATTGACTTTCTCCTGGACCTCGCATTCTAAAGCCATCACTTCCACCACCACTTTGTCTCTCAAGATGTGTCCATAAATGAGATAAACGAGGAAGCATATATATACACTTAGCTAATTCTACTTGTTTTTTTGAATGAGCAGTTTTTGCACGAAAAGCAAAAATATCTAAAATCAATGCTGTTCGATCCATTATTTTGATTTTTAGAAAAGTTTCTACATTCTTGATTTGCTTAGGGCTAAGTTCATCATCAAAAATAACAACATCGACTTTATTATTTTTATTCTCAACAAAATTTTTAATTTCTTGCAACTTACCTTTCCCTACAAAACTAACAGAATTTGAACAATTTAATCGTTGAGTGAATCGTTTTATTGATCGTATTCCTAATGTTTTTGCAAGAAACTCTAATTCATCGAGATATTCACTTAATTTCGCTTCACTTTGTTCATGAGTAACTAATCCAACTAATACCGCTTGAGTTATCATAATTTCCACCCCCATAAAATTAACATTGATTTAATTCAAAGGCTATAAATGTAAAATAAAAAATCTTTAGATTAATTAAAATTTTAAAATTAAAAATGCCTATATTTGATTCACTTAATAGTTCGTGCTATGAATACAAATCCAAATTTTCAAATTTAATGAGTATTTTTAGAACAAAAGAAATCTCTACGTTACTTCATGAAGTGAAAACTAACGAGAAATGTAATGGAGAAGGCATGTTAAAAAAAACTTTTGGCCCAATAAGTTTAATAGCACTAGGGCTAGGAGCTATTATTGGCGCTGGATTATTTTCAATTACTGGACTTGCTGCTGGCAACTATGCAGGGCCTTCTATTGTTATTTCATTTTTAATCGCAGCAATTGGATGCTGTTTTTCTGGGTTATGTTATGCTGAATTTGCATCAATGTTACCTGTTGCTGGAAGTGCGTATTCATACTCTTATGCTACTTTAGGTGAAATCGGAGCATGGGTGATAGGATGGAATTTAGTATTAGAATACGCTGTAGGAGCACTTACAGTTAGTATTAGTTGGAGTCGTTATTTTGTAATGTTTTTAGAACAATTTTCAATACATATTTCAAATAAATGGACATCAGGTCCATGGGAAGGTGGAATTTTTAATTTACCAGCTTTTTTCATTATTATTTTAGTAAGTTTACTATTAATCCGAGGAACGGAAAGTAGTTCAAAACTAAATACTATAATTGTTTTTTTAAAAGTATCCATAGTCCTTATCTTCATTATTTTAGGATGTAAATCCATTAATTTAGAAAATTATGTTCCTTTTTGTCCTAGAAATACTGGTGTATGGGGTGAATTTGGATTTAGCGGAATTATTCGTGCTGCTGCTTTAGTTTTTTTTGCTTATGTTGGTTTTGATGCAGTTAGTACTGCTGCACAAGAGACTAAAAATCCGCAGCGTAATATTCCTATCGGAATTATGGGATCATTAGTCTTATGTACAATATTATATACACTTTTTGCCCTTGTTATGATAGGAGTTGCAAACTATAAGGACTTTCAAGGCCAAGATGGAATAGCACCAATAGCTGTTGCTATTAGTAAAATGAAAGTCTGGCATGGATTAAGTTATGCTATTATGCCAGCTATTCTAATAGGGTTTATATCTGTTATGTTAGTGATGTTATTAGGGCAAAGTCGTATCTTCTACTCTATAAGCTGTGATGGATTACTTCCAAAACTATT
Source organism: Candidatus Azobacteroides pseudotrichonymphae (assembly GCA_002091395.1). Taxonomy (GTDB): domain Bacteria; phylum Bacteroidota; class Bacteroidia; order Bacteroidales; family Azobacteroidaceae; genus Azobacteroides; species Azobacteroides pseudotrichonymphae_A. The sequence goes on along the minus strand of AP017913.1, from coordinate 169,641 downwards.
TTCGCATATACATTACAAATATCGTACACCATATAAGAGTAATTTGCTGTGTATGACAATTATTAGTATATGTGCTCTTTTTATACCTGCAAGGATAGCCAGTGAATTATCAAGTATAGGAACTTTAACAGTTTTTATTATAATCTGTTTTGGAATCTTAATTACTAGGAAAAAATTACCAGATATCCCTCGTACTTTTCGCGTACCTTTAGTCCCTTACATTCCAATACTAGGAATTCTCACATGCATTTTTATGATGTTTTTTTTATCATTTAATACATGGATAAATCTGATTATTTGGATATTAGTAGGGTATGACATATATGCGTTCTACGGATTTAAAAATAGCAAATTGATATCTACTGATAAAAATGACTTTAGAACATTATCACTTGTAGGAATAAGTATTTCTGTTGTTCTTCTTACCCTAATTACAATTCAACAATGTCAAATAGCGTTAAGACAAATACAAATAAAAACAATCATTTTGGGAACCATAGCATTATTTCATGTTGTAATGTATAGTTTTTATCCTATTGAAAAATAGGAAACAGTATATGTTTAATATTGAAATTTATATAAACATTAAAAAATACAGATAGAAAGGTAACATAAAAAGCTTCATATTACCTTTCTAAAATTCAAACTTATTATCAAGTAAAATATCAAAAATTTTATTAAAAATTACTATTCACATCTAGAATTACCACAACTAATACATTTTACACATCCTTCTTGATAAATTAAACTTTTCTGTCCACAATTTGGACATTTCTTCCCACTAATTTCAGTACCTATTCCTATATATTTTTTTAATGCTCTCTCAACTCCATTTCTCCAAGTATTAATAGAACTATCATTGAAATGTAAACTCTGTACAAGCTCTACAACTTGTTCTACTGGCATTCCGTATCTTAATACTCCAGAAATTAATTTCGCATAATTCCAATATTCTGGATTGAATTTAGTTGAAAGCCCTTCTATTGTTGTTTTACACCCTCTCTTATTAACATATTGAAAATCATAACGTTTATTCCCATTTACATCTATATTTTTAATAACAATACCTTTTAAAATATTTTTAGGTAAAAAAATACCTATTTCTTCATCATTAATACCTGTAAATATTTCATAAGGACGCTTATCAAGAAGTCCTACAAATGCAATCCATTTTTCTTTATTATTTTGAAATCTCACAACATCAGCCTCCAATTTACGTGGCCGTTTAGAAACAACAACTGGCAATGAAAAAGTTTTTTTTAAATCTTTTTCATTTTTTGATGCAGATACTAAAATACCATTACGAGACCCATATCTGTATATTGTACATCCTTTACATCCTAATTTCCAAGCTTCCATATATAGTTTGCCAACTAAATCCAAATTTGTATCACTTGGCAAATTTATTGTAACGCTAATAGAATGATCTACCCATCTCTGTATATGTCCTTGCATTTTGACCTTTTGTACCCAATCAATATCATTAGAAGTAGCCTTATAATAAGGAGATCTTAAAATTAAATCATCAATCTCTTTTTGAGTATAATCTTTTTTGATTGGATACCCTTTAATCTTCATCCAATATGCAAACTTATGATGAAAAATTGTATATTCTTCCCAAGAATCTCCAAGCTCATCTATAAAAGATATGTTTGCTGCCATATCAGATGGATTCACTTTACGTCTACGTTTATAAACTGGCAAAAATACTGGTTCAATACCAGATGTAGTTTGTGTCATTAAAGAAGTAGTTCCAGTAGGAGCGATAGTAAGACAAGCAATATTTCTACGACCATATTTTGACATGTCTTCAAATAAATGTGGATCTGCTATTTTCAAACGATTAATAAACGGATTATTTTTTTCTCTTCTAAAATCAAAAATTTTAAAAGATCCACGATCTTTTGCCAAATCTACAGAACTTCTATAAACAGATAAAGCTAAAATCTTATGGACCTGCTCTACAAAAGAAATAGACTCTTCAGACCCATAACAATATCCTAATGACGCAAGCATATCACCTTCTCCAGTAATTCCAACTCCTGCCCTCCTACCAAGTACCGTTTTTTGCCTAATTTTCCCCCATAATCTTTCTTCAGTACATTTTATATCACACAATTCAGGATCTAAATTTATTTTTGTAAGAATACTATCTATTTTTTCTAACTCTAAATCAATAATATCGTCCATAATCCTTAAAGCTATCTTCGCATGAGATTTAAATAACTCAAAATCAAATTGAGCTTTTTCAGTAAATGGATTATTAACATAAGAAAATAAATTAATAGAAAGCAACCTACAACTATCATATGAACATAAAGGTATCTCACCACATGGATTAGTAGATATAGTCCTAAATCCTAAATCAGCATAACAATCAGGGACTGATTCTTTTAAAATTGTATCCCAAAATAACACTCCTGGTTCAGCTGATTTCCAGGCATTATAAATAATTTTTTCCCACAAATTCCTGGCTCTTACTTCCCTCGTATAAATTGGATCATTTGATTCAACTGGAAATCGTTGAGTAAACATACTATTAGAAATCACAGCTTTCATAAATTCATCTGTAATTTTAACAGAAACATTTGCTCCTGTTATTTTATTTTCCTTCATCTTCGCATCAATAAACAATTCGGCATCTGGATGCTCTATTGACACGGATAACATTAAAGCACCTCTTCGTCCTCCCTGTGCTACCTCTCTTGTAGAATTCGAATAACGTTCCATGAATGGAAGTATCCCAGTAGATGTTAAAGCAGAATTACTAACTACAGATCCATCTGGACGTATATGAGATAAATCATGACCAACTCCACCTCTACGCTTCATCAATTGTACTTGTTCTTCATCTATTTTAATAATAGCGCCATACGAATCAGCATGCCCATCTAACCCAATTACAAAACAATTAGATAAAGAAGTTATCTGATAATTATTTCCTATTCCAGCCATTGGACTTCCTTGAGGAATAAGATATTTAAATCTATCAAATAAATAAAAGAGTGTTTCTTCAGTAATAGGAGTTGGATAATTTTTTTCTATCCTTCCAATTTCTCTAGCCAATCTCCTATGCATATCTTCCGGAGTTTTTTCATAAATATTGCCTTGTGCATCTCTTAATGCATACTTACTTACAAATATTTTTGCAGCAAATTTATCACCACAAAAATAATCAAGTGAATCTTGATATGCTTCTTCAAAAGAAAATTTTAATCTCATTTTTAGAAAAAATTATGAAATACAATATAAATAAGTATTTCATACTGCCATCAAAATTACAAAAAATAACACTGCTAACCTTACTATTAAGCACAATTCAAAATAAATTAACAACAAACAAAAAGCATTAATGAAATTAATAAAATTTAAATATTCAACAGCCAGATTTCTTTAATAAATTAAACATGTTTTTTTTATATGCTTCAACTCCAGGCTGATTAAATGGATTAACTCCAAGTAGATAACCACTGATTCCACAAGCCCTTTCAAAAAAATACAACAACTGACCCAAGCAATATTCATTTAATTCTGAGATCTCTATTCTAATATTCGGAACACCTCCATCTACATGAGCAATCTGTGTTCCTAATTCTGCCATTTTATTAATATAATCCACTCGTTTTCCAGATAAAAAATTCAATTCATCAAAATTTTGTTCATCTAAAGGAACCTCTAATTTATGTTTAGAATTTGCAATAGATATTACTGTTTCAAAAATAGTCCTCTCAGATTCTTGAATCCATTGTCCCATGGAATGTAAATCAGTAGTAAAATTTACAGCCGCAGTAAAAATTCCTTTAAACTCTTTACCTTCACTTTCAGCGTAAAGCTGTTTCCACCATTCGGAAACATAGTATAATTTCGGGTGAAAGTTAACAAGAATTTCTATTTTTTTCCCAATTTTGTACAATTCATTGCGAACAACTGCATAAAGTTCAGATAAATTTTTTTCAAAAGGAATATTACTTGACGTCTCTTTTTCCATATCAACTGCACCATTAATTAATTGGTCAATATCAATCCCTGCTATCGCTATTGGCAACAAACCCGCTGGAGTTAAAACTGAAAATCTACCACCAATATTATTCGGAATAGCATAAGTTTTATATCCCTCCTGATTAGCCAACATACGAAGGGGACCATCAACTTTATCTGTTATAACAACAATTCGTTTTTTTGCATTTTCTTTGCCATCAATACTTTCCAAATATTTTTTTAAAAAACGAAAAGATAATGCCGGTTCAATTGTAGCCCCAGATTTTGAAATACTAACAATGCCAAATACTTTGTTTTTTAAATATTCTAACAATTCATACAGATAATCCTCATTAATATTATAACCAGCATACACAATTGTCGGCCGTTTATTAATCGTATAACCGAATGAATTTGAAAGAGCACTAATAACAGCTTTAGATCCCAAATAACTACCTCCAATACCAATTACAACTACTACCTCACAATTTATACAAAAATTATAAGCAGTAGCTTTAATATCATTCATATCAATTTTTGTAATAGAAGATGGGGAAAGCCAACCTAAAAAATCTCTACCCTTACCTCCTCCTGTTTCCAACATTTCATTACATTCTTTAGCTTTTTTTGATTGTGCAAAAACACAATCCTTTGTAAGAATTTTTAACGAATTACCAATATCTAATTTCATAATTTTATTAAGATTTCTACTCTAATATTTTTGATAGTTGTTTCACTGCCAATTTTACTGGTTCCCCATCATATAAAATTGAATAAACTGCATCAAGTATAGGCATATTCATACCGTATTCATCATTTATCTCTTTAATACATTTTGCTCCAAAATAACCCTCAGCAATCATTCCCATTTCCATTTGAACTGCAATAATAGAATACCCCTTTCCAACCATTGTTCCAAAAAGTTGGTTACGACTAAATCTTGAATAAGCTGTTACCAATAAATCACCTAAATAAGCTGAATCATATAAATTTCTCGACATTGGACTTATAATTTCAACAAAACGTTTCAATTCCATCATCGCGTTAGAAATAAGTGTTGCACGAAAATTGTCCCCGTACTTTAATCCATGACAAATACCGGCAGCAATAGCATATACATTTTTCAATGTAGAAGCATACCCTATTCCAGAAATATCTTTGCTGATAGTCACTTTTGAATATTTTGTAGTAAGTAGCTTCGCTAGTATCAAAGCATATCTATTATTAGTACATCCTATTGTAATATAGGATAATCGTTCTAAAGAAACTTCTTCAGCATGACAAGGTCCACCCAATACCGCAATGTTATCATTCAAGACACCATAATATTTAATAAAATAATCACTTACTAATATATTTTCATTTGGAACAATCCCTTTGATAGCTGATACAACAAATTTATCTTTCAATGGTAAATAAAGATTTTGAAGATGTTTTTTCAAAAATGGAGAAGGAACAGCAAAAAATAAAATATCACATTTTTCAACAATTTCATTAATATTACTATGAAAATATATACGTTCTATATCAAATTTTACATTTGGCAAATAAAATGGATTATGTTTTAACTCTTTAAACTCTTCTATTTGTTCAGATCTACGCATATACCAATAAAAACTATGATATTTATCAGAAATAATCTTGGAAATAGCTGTTGCCCAACTTCCACCGCCAAAAACACCCACTTTATAGGTATTATCCATTAATTGATTCTTTTAATTTTTCCGAACGCATATGTGGAAAAAGTAAAACTTCCTGAATAGAAGTATTACCAGTTAATAACATTACTAAACGATCCATCCCAATTCCCATCCCTGAAGTTGGTGGCATACCATACTCTAGTGCACGTAAAAAATCTTGATCTATAAATAATTCATCATCATATTTTCCCGAAAATTTTAACTGGTCTTCAAAACGATTACGCTGTTCAATTGGATCGTTTAATTCTGAATATGCATTTGCCAACTCTAGTCCATTTACTATTAATTCAAAACGCTCTGTTAATTCAATATTATCTCTATGACTTTTACAAAGTGGAGACATATCTTTAGGATAATCAATAATAAAAGTTGGCTGAATATAATTACATTCACATTTTTTACTGAAAATTTCATCAACAAGTTTTCTAGTTTTTATTGATTTATCTCCTACTTCTAGTATATTCAATTGATAACAAACATTTCTTAGTTGATTTTCATCCATGCCTGAAATATCAATACCTGTATTTTCTTTGATTGCATCAATCATAGTAATTCTCTTATAAGGAGATTTGAAGCTAATTATGCATCCACCAACATCTATTTTTAGACTATCTAAAACATTCAAGCAAATAAATTCAATCATTTGCTCAATAAAATTCATCATCCACTTATAATCTTTATACGAAACATAAACTTCCATCGCCGTAAATTCAGGGTTATGTATTTTATCTATCCCTTCATTACGAAAATTACGAGAAAACTCATATACACCATCAAAACCACCGATAATTAATCGTTTCAAATATAATTCATTAGCAATCCGCAAATAAAATGGTGCACCTAATGCATTGTAATGAGTAACAAATGGACGGGCAGTTGCTCCACCAGGTATATTTTGCAAAATAGGAGTATCTACTTCTAAATATCCTTTTTTATTAAGAAATTTACGCACAGAATCAAAAATCTTTGTGCGTTTAAAAAAAATATCCTTGACACCTTTATTAACAATTAAATCAATATATCGCTGACGATAACGTAATTCAGGATCATTAAAAGCATCATAAATTACATCTCCTTTGCATTTAACAATAGGGATTGGACGCAAAGCTTTGGAAAGAAGTTTCAAACTTGTAACATGAATGGACACTTCTCCTGTTTTAGTAGAAAAAACGTAACCTTTTACACCGATAAAATCACCAATATCAAGTAGTTTTCTGAATACAGTATGATAAAAGTCGTCATTTCTATCCGAACAACAATCATCACTAGTGATATAAAGTTGTATCGTACCAACAGAATCTTGAAGCTCTACAAATGAAATCTTTCCCATAATCCGTCGTCTCATCATTCGCCCAGCTACAGATACATTCCACCTTGGTTCACTTTCTTTAAACATTTTTTTTATATCTACAGAATAATTTGTCACAGGATACTCTTCTGCAGGATAAGGGTCAATTCCTTTACTTTTTAATTCTTCTAAACTATTACGTCTAAATATCTCTTGATCGCTCAAATCAAATACATTATTAATTGGTTACATACAAAAAGTTCACGACAAAAAACATTTCAAATTCGGCAACATCACAACAATTTAATAAAAAATATACTTCAACACTCAAATGTAATTAACACAAATTTGATTATTCCATCATTTTACAAAAATTGACAAAACATTGTTTACACTGAAAAATTTTTATCAGAAATTATTAATGAACACTTAATACAAAACAAGCTAATAACTTCCAACCAACAAATTTTTCAACATTAGATACAAATCTAAGTTTTGTAAAAAAAAAACGACCTAGGCGTAAACTTATTAGACACTTAAAAAAGTAAACGATACAAATTCAATTGTTATATCATTCTTGCTAAAACATTTATTATTTAATACAATTTGAATTAATTGTATTTTCCGGACGCAACTTGCGAATAACTGAACCGGTTTTCCACATTTCGCTCTCACGCAAAAATTTTAACTCTTTAGATAACCCCTCACGATATAATGGTTTAGAGTTGGCATCAATAGAACGTTGAGCCTCATTTCCAGACACAACTTCTCTGTATAATTTCTCAAACACAGGCTTTGTAGCATCATGAAAAGGACCCATCCAATCTAGCGCTCCTCTTTGAGCAGTAGTAGAACAATTAGCATACATCCAATCCATCCCATTTTCGGCAAACAAAGGCATTAAAGATTGCGTTAATTCTTCTACTGTCTCATTAAAAGCTTCACTTGGATTATGACCATTTTCACGCAAAACCTCATACTGAGCCAAAAGAAGCCCTTGAATTGCACCCATTAAAGTGCCACGCTCGCCTGTGAGATCCGAATATACTTCACGTTTAAAATCAGTTTCAAATAAATACCCGGATCCTATTCCAATTCCTAATGCGATAACCCTATCTAAAGCTTTCCCAGTTGCGTCTTGAAAAACAGCATAACTAGAACTTAATCCCCTTCCATCAAGAAACATTCGACGAAGAGACGTCCCAGACCCTTTTGGGGCAACGAGTATAACATCAATATCTGTAGAAGGAATAATATTTGTTCTTTCTTTATAAACAATTCCAAAACCATGCGAAAAATATAAAGCTTTACCGCTTTCAATATATGGACGTATCCTAGGCCAAAGCTCGATTTGAGCAGCATCAGAAAGAAGATACATGACTACCGTTCCATACTTTACCGCTTCTTCAATTTCAAAAAGAGTATCCCCAGGCACCCATCCATCATCTACAGCTTTTCCCCATGTTGCTCCACCTTTTCTTTGGCCAATAATCACTTTAAATCCATTATCACGCAAATTCAATGCTTGACCAGGACCTTGTATTCCATACCCAATTACAGCAATAGTCTCACTTGCTAAAATTTTTTTAGCTTTTTTTAATGGAAACTCTTCACGTGTAATAACTTTTTCTTCTACTCCTCCAAAATTCATTATAGCCATACTAAATAACGTTTTAGCATTCAAAAATTTATTAGAATGCAATGTAATTTACAATTAAATCTAAATCAATTAACAAAACTTAATTTGTCATCATAAAATTTTTTTATTTTACTTTAAAGATAAATTTAAATACTTTAAATATCAAGATACATATATACAAAAAAACTATAACTGTAAACAAAGGTACAATTTTAGTAACATTATTACAAATACCATTATAATAACCACATGTATGAATTTAAATAAAATCTTATCTAGACTTTTTGGAAATAAATCTAAACGTGATTTGAAAGAAATCGATCCTTACGTACAAAAAATACTATCAATTTATCCAGTAGTTAAAAGTTATTCAAATGACAAATTGAGAGAACGAACACAAGAATTGATGACATTTATCCAAAATAAAATAAAAACAAAAAAACAAACAATAAATGAGTTAAAATCTTCAGTAGAATCTCTTAAATTAGTAGATAGAGGAAAAGTATGGGCTAATATAAATAAAATAGAAAAAGACATTATAGATAGGCAGGAAGAAACACTAGATGAAATACTTCCTGAAGTTTTTGCCATAGTAAAAGACACCGCTCGTAGATTTGCTGAAAATGAAACTCTTGAAGTTACTGCAACTGATTTTGATCACCAATTAGCTGTATCTCACAATTTTGTGTCAATCAAAAATAATAAAGCAGTTTACAGTAATCATTGGATTGCCGGAGGAATCAAAATTACTTGGGATATGGTTCACTATGACGTTCAATTATTTGGTGGAATCGTACTCCACAACTATAATAAAAAAAAATATATAAAAGAAACAGATGATCACAAAATCAGTAAAAAAATAAAAGGATATATAGCAGAAATGGCAACAGGAGAAGGTAAAACTCTTGCAGCTACACTGCCTATATTTTTGAATGCAATGACACACAATGGCGTTCATGTAGTAACAGTAAATGATTACTTATCTAAACGAGACTCTGAATGGATGGGCCCTTTATACATGTTTCACGGCCTTTCAGTAGATTGCATTGACAAACATACTCCAAACTCTAATGAACGTCGCAAAGCCTATGAGGCTGATATTACTTTTGGAACAAACAATGAATTTGGATTTGATTATCTGCGAGACAATATGGCAACTAATCCTCATGATTTGGTGCAACGCAGTCATAATTACGCAATTATAGATGAAGTTGACTCTGTACTAATTGATGATGCTCGTACACCTTTGATCATTTCAGGACCTGTACATAAAATAGAAGACCAATTATACAGTTCATATTGTCAACGAGTTGAAAATTTAGTAAACATTCAAAAAAAATTAACTAGTAATTTGCTGACAGAAGCTAAAAAACTAATTAAATCAGGCAATTCAAAACAACGTGAAAAAGGATTAAAGTTATTATTTCGTTCCTACAAAGGAATGCCAAAAAATAAAGCTTTAATAAAATATTTAAGCGAGCCAGGAATAAAAGCCTCTATGCTAAAAACTGAAGAATTCTACATGCAGCAACAAAATCGAGAAATGCATATTATAACTGATGAATTATATTTTATAATTGATGAAAAAAATAAATCTATAGAACTAACTGACAAAGGAATTGATATACTAACAGGAAATTCTAATGATCTAGATTTTTTTATTTTGCCAGATTTAGGAACAAAATTTGCAAAAATTGAAAATGAACCTCTTTCAAAAGAAGAAAAACAATCTAAAAAAGATGAATTAATGCAAAATTACTCCGTAAAATCAGAAAGAGTTCATACAATCAATCAATTATTAAAAGCTTACTGCTTATTTGAAAAAAATTATGAATACATCGTTCTTGACAACAAAGTATTAATTGTAGATGAACAAACAGGACGTATTATGGAAGGGAGACGCTATTCTGACGGATTACACCAAGCAATAGAAGCAAAAGAGCATGTAAAAGTTAGAGAAGCTACACAAACTTTTGCCACAATCACTCTACAAAATTATTTCCGTATGTATCGAAAATTAGCTGGCATGACAGGTACAGCAGAAACTGAAGCTGGTGAATTCTGGGATATTTACAAATTAGATATAGTAGTTATTCCAACTAATAAGCCAATCGTAAGAAATGATAAAGACGATAAACTTTACAAAACTGTCCGTGAAAAATATACTGCAATAATTAAAGAAATCATTACTTATAGAGAACAAGGACGCCCAGTTTTAGTTGGAACAACTTCAGTAGAAATATCAGAAGTATTGAGTCGAATGTTAGATATGTATAAAATTCATCATAATGTATTAAATGCTAAACTTCATCAAAAAGAGGCTGAAATTATAGCTCAAGCTGGTCAAACAAATACAGTAACAATTGCCACTAATATGGCAGGACGTGGTACAGACATAAAACTCTCACTAGAAGCAAAAAAAGCAGGAGGATTAGCAATTATTGGGACAGAAAGACATGAATCTCGACGAATAGATAGACAATTACGTGGTCGTTCTGGTCGCCAAGGAGATCCTGGCTCTTCTATTTTTTTTATCTCTCTTGAAGATGACTTGATGCGTTTATTTGCTTCTGATCGTATAGTAAGAATAATGGATAAGATTGGATTTAAAGAAGGTGAAGTTTTAGAAGCAAAATTATTAAATAATGCTGTTGAACGAGCACAAAAAAAAATAGAAGAAAATAATTTCGGAATTCGTAAAAGATTACTAGAATATGATGATGTTATGAATTCTCAAAGAGAAATAATTTATACAAGACGTTATCACGCATTAATTGGAGAGCGAATTGCAGAATATATTTCAAATATAATCTATGACACAGTTAGTCACATTATAGAATGTTATTCTAATTCTAACAGTTATAAAAATTTAAAATCTGATCTACAAAAAATATTAACTATAGAACTTCCTGTTAATGAAGATGAATTTAAAAGAACAAAAATTCTTGATTTAGTCGAAATAATATTCAATTCAGCAACTGAAAATTTTAAACGAAAAAATGAACGAATGGTTCAAAATGTCCAACCAATTATTGAACGTTTCTATAAAGAAACTCATAATAAGTATCAAAATATTGTAATTCCAATTACAGATGGTGAAAGAATATATAATATTAGTTGTCATTTAGAAACAGCATATAATACAAAATCTAAAAACCTTATAAAATCATTTGAAAAAACTATTTTGCTTTATTCTATAGATGAAGCATGGAAAGAACATCTTAGAGAAATAGATGAATTGCGTCACTCCGTTCAAAATGCAAGTTACGAAAATAAAGACCCTTTATTAGTATATAAACTAGAAGCATTCAACTTATTTAAAAAAATGATTGACACAACAAATAAAAAAACTGTTTCTATATTAATGAGAGGACAAGTATATATACAAAATCAGGAAGTTAATAAATCTTCCATAGAAATAAAAACTAATTATAATAGTCTTAAAACGATAAAAGATAAATTAATTAAAAATAAACAAACCGAAATAGAAACAACTAAAAATACTAATATTCAACAAAAAACAGAGCAATTTCACTCAGAAAAAACTATAAGAAGAAATGATATATGCCCGTGTGGTAGTAATAAAAAATATAAAAAATGTTGTGGGAAGTTATAAAATTCTTAATTTTTTACATTATAAATTAATGTACATATAATTCAGAAAAAGTAAAGACACACAAAATATATTAAGTAAGTTAAAATATATTTTTATGAACAAATCCAATATATTTACAAATATTCAAGTATGTATGATAAACATATCAAAAAATACTTTTACATACAAAAAAATTATAATGTTGTTTTTTAACAAATTGGAAATGTCACTGTGTAAATGGAGTCTCACACTTTAATAATATCAAAATAACAAAGGGTCATCTTAAATGAAACAATTTTAATTTTTACTAATCTAGATTAAATACAATTGTAACTTTATCCGAAAATTACATGATTGTATAAATGCATATTTTGATTTTTAACAACCATTTAATATTAAAAATAATACTCACATTAATCCACCAACTAATTAAAATGAATTAAACATACAACTATTTGATAAAATACAAACAAATAACTAATCAAGATTATAAATAATTTTTTAATACAATAAATTAATACGATTTCTTCGTACTAAACTTTTACCAAAAATTGGCAATTGTGTAACATCATAATGATTTCAAATTAAATAAAACATATTTTTAATTCAAAAAGCCTATTATGCAACAAATCCACTGTAAATATCAACTCAATTTATCTTCCTAACAATATCAACAGAACATTGATATCATTTGGTGAAATGCCAGGTATGCGACTTGCTTGGGCAATTGTTTCCGGATCAACATTTGTCAATTTTTGTTTCGCTTCTGCAGAAAGAGACTGTACAGTAGAATAATCCATTCTACCACGAATTTTTATATTCTCCAAACGATTAATTTTTTCTGCAACAATTTTTTCACGAGCAATATACCCATTATATTTTATTAAAATTTCCACTTCTTCTATTATTTCTTCTTTACGATTAGGAATTTTATCTAATTGTTCCTGAAAAATAGGCACAAAAGCAGAAATAATATTAATCGTTAACTGAGGACGTGAAATCAAATTACTTAATTTTACTCTATTTCGCAAAGGGCTTACTCCAAATGACTCCAAAGAAGAATTGATTTGATCAGCTGATACAGAATGCTGATAAATAAAAGTAAGAATATTATTTATCCATTTTTTTTTATTAAGCAAATAATTATACCTGTTAATGTCTGCCAACCCTATTTGGTGGTATGATTTTTCTGTTAAACGAACATCTGCATTATCTTGACGTAATAATATCCTATATTCCGCACGTGAAGTAAACATACGATAAGGTTCATCTACTCCTTTTGTCACTAAATCATCTATCAAAACTCCTATGTAAGCTTCGTTTCTAGCTAAAACAAAAGATTTGTCTTTATGAACATTAGTATGAGCATTAATACCTGCGATTAAACCTTGAGCTCCAGCTTCTTCATACCCAGTGGTACCATTTATTTGCCCAGCAAAAAACAGATTTTTTATTAGTTTTGTTTCCAATGTATGATTTAATTGTGTTGGATAAAAAAAATCATATTCAATAGCATAACCTGGACGATATATTTGTACATTCTTAAATGCCGGTATTTTTTGTAAAGCTGACAACTGAATTGAAAAAGGTAGTGAAGAAGAAAACCCATTTAAATAATATTCTTGCGTATTTTCAGATTCTGGTTCTAAAAATAATAAGTGATGATCTTTAGATGGGAAAGTAACAATTTTTGTTTCAATACTTGGACAATATCTAGGACCAATACCCTTAATTTGTCCATTGTATAATGGACTTTCACTTAATCCTTTTCTCAATTCTTCATGACAAGCTCTATTAGTATATAAAATCCAACAACTCGATTGTTTCACTGAACGATGAATAGAATTCAAATAAGAAAATCTATGAAAGTCCATTTCTCCTTTTTGTTCTTCCATCAAAGAAAAGTTTACACTACGACCATCTATTCGAACTGGAGTCCCTGTTTTCATACGACTTTTTTTAAATCCTAACTCAATTAATTGTTCACTAATACCAATTGAAGATGGTTCAGATATTCTTCCTCCGCTAATTTGAGTTTTGCCTATATGCATAAGTCCGTTAAAAAAAGTTCCAACAGCTAGTATAATTGCTTTAGCTCTGAATTCTATATTCAAAATTGTTCTAACTCCGATAGCAATGCCATTTTTTATAATTAAATTAGTAACAGTATCTTGCCAAATAAACAAATTTGGGATACTATTCAATATTTCAAGCCATTTCCTAATAAATTTTACACGATCATTTTGAGTACGAGGGCTCCACACAGCAGGCCCTTTTGAACGATTTAACATGCGAAATTGAATAGATGTTTGATCAGCAACTATTCCCATTTGTCCTCCCAAAGCATCTATTTCCCGAACAATCTGTCCTTTTGCTATTCCACCTATAGCTGGATTGCAACTCATTTGAGCAATTTTATTCATATCCATCGTTATTAAAAGTGATTTTGATCCCAAATTAGCAGCAGCAGATGCTGCTTCGCAACCAGCATGCCCAGCACCAACAATAATTACATCATAATTAAATATCATAATTTCAATTTCTCCAAGGCTTTATCTTCATTTTCTCTCATAATTTTTAATTCATTATCTGAAATATCATTGAATTCACACAAATGTAAAATTCCGTGAATAATAACACGATGTAATTCTTTAAAATAATCGACCCCATATTTTTTAGAATTGTATTCTATTACATTTGGTGCAATAAACAAATCACCAGAAACAGTATTATTTTTAGAATAATCAAAAGTGATAATATCGGTGTAATAATTGTGACTCAAATAATAACTATTTATTCTCAATATTTCATCATCAGAGCAAAAAATACATGTAATATTCCCAACTTGTTTATGATAATCATAAACAATACGTCTTATCCAATGAGCAATGAGCCTTTTTTTTATTTTTGGGAACCACACGCCTACAGTTGTATACAATATAGCCATAGAATATGATTTCTAGTTACTATAGAAATATTTCAAATTTTTAAGTGTAAAATTTTTACTCATCAATTGAATTAACAAAAAACTCTCTATAAAACTACATTTAATCAAAACACAATACACTAAGTATTAAATAGAAAATATATGAAACTCACCACCATAATTTAATAAAAATTATATGCGAACATACCACTTCCGTTAATACGACAAATAAAACAGTATATATATATATTAAACCATTAATTGATTCAACCAATAAACACCAATGTAAGTAGTTTTTTAATTTATATTAATTCTGATTTGTATAAAAATTTTCACAAACAACCACATACAAAAGAAGATTTTGTACACATATTCCAAATTATTATAATTATATCAAATCAAATAAAACTAACCATTAACATGAAAATTATTAAAAAAAACTGACTGAAAACTTTTTAAAATCATTCAAATATACTTTTCACCATACTGTGTTTTAATACTTGATAAAAAACGCCCTATCCTCTGATCTTCTGATTTCTTACAAATTAACAATACATTATCGTATTCTATTACCATGTAATTACTCAACCCTTGTATTACAACAAATTTGCCTTCAGAATGTGTTACAAAATTGTTTTCACTTTCAATAAAAAGAGTTTGACATTTTAGAGTAGCATTACCTTTCGCATCTTTTTTTGATAAATTATAGAGTGCTCCCCATGAGCCAAGATCTGACCAGCTAAATTCAGCCAGTATCATATATATATTTTTAGCTTTTCCCATAATCCCATAATCGATAGAAATATTAGAACATTTTGCAAAATTTTCATTAAAACACACCATTTTGTCTGAAAAAGTATATTCTAATGAATATTTCGCAAGGTTTAACCAAATATCTGGCAAGTATACACTAAAAGCTTTTAAAATTACATTAACATTCCAAATAAATATTCCTGAATTCCAAAAAAAATTATCACACTTCAACCACCTATTTATTAACCTGTAATCAGGTTTTTCTATAAAAGTTTTCACTTTCCTAATGTAATTTTCTCCTTTATCAGTTTGTATATATCCATATCCAGACTCTGGACGAATCGGTTTTATGCCTATAGTTAATAAAAAAGGGAATTTACGAACAACGTCCAACCCTGCTCGAATATTATTTGCAAAATCCAGTTCTTGCAAGATCAAATGATCTGATGGAGAAACAACAATATTAGCATCCGAGTTAATAGACTTAATATAACAAGAAGAATACGCAATACAAGGAGCTGTATTTCTACGAACAGGTTCAAGCAATATACGATTATCACACAAATCAGGTAACTGTTCTCTTACTAATTTAGCATATCTTTTATTAGTAACAACAAAAATATTTTCCGTAGGAACTATACTTTTAAATCGATCAAAAGTTTGTTGTAAAAGAGAACGGCCTGTTTCACAAAAATCAAGGAACTGTTTTGGCATACTTTCTCTACTAAACGGCCAAAATCGATTGCCTACTCCTCCACTCATAATAAGACAATAATTATTTTTCATTATACAATTTTTCAATAAACTATATATTTAATAATTATCTGAAATTATATTTATGTAATTTTATACTAATTAAAGTCTTTAAATAATCACACCACTACCAATGCATAATTTACAATTTTCATCGTATACCACACAAAATTGCCCAGGAGCTATACCGTATATTTTTCTTTTTGATTCTACCTTATAAACATCACCTATACACTCAATCTTGCCAAATTCAAATTCTGGTGTATGCCTTATCTTAAATGCAATTCTTTTCATTTTATTGAAGGCATTTACAATACCTGCAATAAAATGAAAACTATGAAGATTAATAATATTATTAGATTGTTTTTCTAAGTTACAAGCATTCGAAACAAAAATAATATTTTGTTGAATATTTTTTTTTATTACAAACCAAGGGCCACCACTCAAATATAAACCCTTGCGCTGCCCGATAGTATAAAACCAATAACCATTATGATTTCCCAATATTTTACCAGTTTCAAATTCTACAATCCTCCCAAACTTTTCACCCAAATATCTTCGTATAAAATCATTATAATTAATCTTCCCTAAGAAACAAATTCCATAACTATCTTTTCGAAAAGCACTCGGCAACTTTTGTTTTAAAGCAATCTCCCTAACCTCATATTTATGCAAACACCCAATAGGAAACATCAATTTTGAAATTTGTAAATCTATTTGTCCAAGAAAATAAGTTTGGTCTTTTATTCTATCAATAGCAGTAGAAAGATAAATTTTATCATTTATTTTTGTAGTAGTTGCATAGTGACCTGTAGCAATTTTAGAAAAATTACGTCCCCATTTCTGCTCAAAAATTCCAAATTTTACAAATCTATTACACATTATGTCAGGATTTGGAGTAAGTCCTTCCTTAACTGAAGCAATAATGTAACCAACTATAATTTCCCAGTATTCCTCATGAAGCGAAACAATCTCTAAACGGCATCCGTACATTTTAGCAATTGAAGAAATTATTTCTATATCTTCTTCTGAATAACAATCAACATCCCCTTTTTTATTGTTCATGCCTATCTGTATATAAAAAATAATTGGGCTGTACCCAAGCTCTTTTAATTGATAGATAACAACTGAACTATCCACTCCTCCAGATGCCAATGCTGCAATTTCCATTGTTTAGACATTAAAATTAATAAATTTCAAAAACCATCAACGATAATTTTTGTTCAAAATGGCAGATCATCTTCTTCTGATTTCATAGAATGGTCTACAGTTGCTTCTTTAGCAGAATCCACAACAACGTTAGATTCAGGAGAAGACGTTCTACTGCCATCTATTCTTTTATCCAACAATTCAACATTACTCACCCATATTTCTGTTACATATCGTGCAATCCCATTTTGATCATCATATGAACGAGTACGAATTTTACCTTCAATATAGATTTTTGATCCTTTATGGATATACTTTTCAGCAATTTCAGCCAACCCACGCCACAAAACAACATTATGCCACTCTGTTCTATTAGGCACTTGTACTCCATTAGAAGTAACATAACCCTTTTCAGTAGTGGCTATAGGAAAATTTGCAACAACTCCACCATTATCAAGATATTTCACATCTGGCTCCTTTCCAACATTACCGATCAGAATAACTTTATTTATCGACATATATCTAGTAGTAATAATTAAATTTTACAAAAAACACAAAATAAAACCAATCACAACAATTTATTTTCAATTTTTCTGAAAAAAAAATTGTATCGAGACGCACAAAATAACATTTTTATCTCCAAAAATCTACTTTCAATGTAAAAAATAAACCTGAATTATTTGGCATTTTTCATAAGTTTTTTATAAAAACATAAAAATGCGCTAGAATATATTTTTACAACTAATTCGAGACAATAACACACATTCAAAAGAATACAATACTAGCAAGCCATAATCTAAAATTCATTTATAATTGACTTCGAATTATTTAACATTTCTAATTCCGTCAAAAGAAACTTAAATAGCCTCTACGGTTACATTAATTTGTATAACCAAAAATTAAACATAAGCATTTAAACTAAAAACGCATAAACTATGATTTAAGACTACTGTTGAAAACGAGATTTTTATTCTGTTTAAAAATTGTACCATACATTTAATGTAATCTCTAACCAACTTAGAAAATATTCACCATAGATACAAACGACATAATTATAAAACCAATGTATGTCATAACTGTATGGTTAAATTAAAATTACATAAATCACATAATTAAAAAATTTTATCATTAAATCTGTTCATAAAAAATTTTTTGCAAAAATTTCATCTTTTCACCATATTCAATTTTGGATAATTAAATAACAATTTAAATACACAATAAAAATCGAAAAATATTTCTAAAATAATCAAAATATGTTATAAACTTAAAAACATACATATGTTACTAATAAATAAGTATAATAACAACACAACTAATGTTACCAATTTACTTTATAGTTTACAAATATTTTATGTTAGAGAAAATTTTATTTTGTTCATCTAAAACAGCTTTAAATCAAAATTACACAATCTTAAGACAACACCAACCATTACAAAACTATTTTCAATGTATTTGCCTAATTTAAGAATACCACAAAACAAATTGAAGTACATACTTTACACATAATGAATTATTGTATGATATTTCTCCAAAAAGAAACAATCATTAAGTATTCTGAAAAATATTAATATTCTATATAATTTTAGAAATTGCTGTTTATGTAACACAAATACAACATGATTTTTGTATAAAAATCATATACTTTAACTAATACTCATAAATTTTAAATGCTTTAAAGTTTCATTAATAAAAACACGTGAAATTTTTAAAAAATCAAATTTTTACCTTATGAATTAAAAATCAAATTTTTATTCATTTTGAGTAAATTTTGTGATATCTTCGCAGACAAGTTTGTGTACAAAGTTTCAAAATGTATTCGTATTCTTAAATCTTTAGAATGTAAAATAATGCCAAGTGGAGAAAAAAGGAAAAGACACAAGATGTCTACTCATAAAAGAAAAAAAAGATTAAGAAAAAACAGACACAAAAAAAAGAAGTGATTTGCTTTGCTATTTGTAATTTCGAATGATAAAAGCATCGGTTTATCATGTTTTTAACTATTCGAATTTTTGTGCAACTTATTATTTTAAGATAAAATTGAACTTGTGGTAAGTGAATTGGTAATCGATGTACAGCCTCATGTGATATCTATCGCTATTCTTGAAGATAAAAGTTTAGTAGAATTTCATAAAGAAATACGTGATATATCATTTTCAGTTGGTAATATTTACCTCGGTAAAGTAAAAAAAATAATGCCCGGTTTAAATGCTGCTTTCGTTGACATTGGATGCAGTAAAGAAGCCTTTCTTCATTATCGTGATTTAGGAAGTAACATTCATAGTTTAAATAATTTTTTAAAATCGATTTTTAGCAAAAAAGAAATTCCTTTTCTTAGTGAATTTACATGTTTGCCGATTATAGATAAAGATGACACTATTGAAAATGTGTTAAAACAAGGAGATAGTATACTAGTGCAGGTTTCTAAAGAATCTATTTCTAGTAAAGGTCCTCGCCTGACTTCTGAACTTTCTTTTGCAGGAAGATATCTCGTTATTATACCATTTGGTGATAAAGTAAATATTTCGTTAAAAATTCAATCTGATACAGAACGTGCGCGCTTAAAACAATTGGTCTGTAGTATTAAACCAAATAATTTTTCCATTATTGTCCGTACATCAGCAGCAGGGAAACAAGCATCAGAACTTGATAAAGAACTAAAATTATTAATCAAACGTTGGAATGACAATATAAAAAAACTTATTAAGACCGAATCCCCATCTTTGATTTACGAAGAAACAGGAAGAGTAGTAGCGTTATTAAGAGACAATTTTAATTCTTCTTTTGAACATATTTACGTTAATGATGAAAACGTGTTCAATGATGTGCGTAATTATATTAGTTTAATCGACCCTACAAAATCAAATATTGTAAAATTATACAAAGAAGAATTTCCAATTTTTGACAATTTCGCTATTACTAAACAACTCAAATCAAAATTCGATAAAGTAATAACTCTTAAAAATGGAGCATACCTAGTCATTGAACACACAGAAGCAATGCATGTTATCGACGTGAATAGTGGAAATTGTTCAATATCAAACTTTAGTCAAGAAGATATGATAATTAACGTAAATATGAAAGCCGCAGAAGAAATTGCAAAACAATTACGACTTCGAGATATGGGAGGTATCATTGTAATCGATTTCATAGACATGCATGAGTTAGCAAATCGACAAAAATTATACGATAGTATGTGCAAATTTATGACTGATGACAAAGCTAAACATCAAATTCTGCCGTTGAGCAGAGTTGGATTGATGGAAATTACAAGGCAAAGAATACGACCAAATCTAAATTTTACTACGACAGAAGTTTGTCCAGTTTGTTTTGGACGAGGAATTATTAAGTCTTCTATTTTTTTTATAGATATATTAGAAGAAAAAATTAAATCTGCTATAAAAAATTTTGGAATAAAAAAAATTAATCTTCACGTTCACCCATATATTAAAGCATTCATTGATCAGGGATTTTTTTCTATAAAATTAAAATGGAAAATTAAATACTCTATGTGGATACAAATCATTTCTAATCAAAATTTAGCAATTCTTGAATATAAATTTTTTGATAGAGAAAAAAACGAATTAAATATATGAATTATAACATAAAAAACTTTTATTTAATCTACTTAATGGTAAATAAAAGTTTTTTTGTACTTTTAGTAGAAAGCTGCGAAAATGTAACACGTATAAGGTTATCTTAAAGATTTGTTTTTATGAATAAAAAAAGAGTTTACATATTTGGTAACGGATATGCCGAAGGTGAAGCGGACATGAAAGATCTTTTAGGTGGGAAAGGAGCTAATTTGGCCGAAATGAATTTGATTGGAGTTCCAGTTCCACCAGGGTTTACTATTACCACTGAAGTGTGTACAGAATATAATAAGTTAGGTGAAAATGCTTTAATTGAATTAATTAAACCAGAAATAGAACTATCTATAAAAAAAATAGAAGAAATTACTGGCACACAATTTGGAAATGACGATAATCCATGTCTTGTTTCTGTACGATCTGGAGCAAGGATATCAATGCCAGGTATGATGGATACTATATTAAATCTAGGATTAAATGACAGTGCTGTTATAGGAATTGCTAAAAAATCAAAAAATGAACGTTTTGCATGGGATTCTTATCGCCGTTTTATACAAATGTATGGAGATGTTGTACTTAGAATGAAACCTGAATCAAAATTAAAAATTGATCCATTTGAAGAAATTATAGAAAATCTCAAAAAAACTCGTAAAATAGATTTAGACACAGAATTAACTATAGATGACTTAAAAGAGTTAGTTATAAAATTTAAATGTATTGTAAAAAATCGAACAGGAGAAGATTTCCCTGATTCTCCATGGAAACAACTTTGGAAGGCTATCTGCGCTGTATTCAATAGTTGGATGAATGAGCGCGCTATTCTTTATCGTCGAATGTATCAAATACCAGACGAATGGGGAACTGCAGTTAATGTACAGGCAATGGTTTTTGGAAATATGGGAAAAGATTCAGCTACAGGTGTAGCTTTTTCTCGAAATGCTTCTACAGGAGAAGATGTTTTCAATGGAGAATACCTAATTAATGCACAGGGAGAGGATGTTGTAGCTGGAGTCCGCACTCCACATCAAATTACTATTGACGGTTCCAAGCGTTGGGCAAATCAACAAGGAATTTCTGAAAAAAAACGAAAAACTGAGTATCCTTCTCTAGAAGAATCTATGCCTAAATGCGCAAAAGAATTAATAGAATTACAACAAAAACTTGAAAATTATTTCAAAGATATGCAAGATATCGAGTTTACCATACAAAATGGGAAACTGTGGGTACTTCAGACTCGCAACGGGAAACGAACTGGAGCTGCCATGATAAAAATTGCTGTAGACATGTTGGAGCAAGGCATTATTGATGAAAAAACAGCATTATCTCGTCAAGAAACAAAAAAATTAGATGAACTGCTTCACCCTATTTTCAACAAAACATCATTAGCATCTGCTAAATCGATTACAAAAGGATTACCTGCATCACCAGGAGCTGCTACAGGGAAAATTGTTTTTCATGCGGATGAAGCAGAAGAATGGGCAACAAGAGGTGAAAAAGTTATTTTATGCAGAATTGAAACTTCTCCAGAAGATTTGCGAGGCATGGCTGTTGCAGAAGGAATTATGACTGCTAGAGGTGGAATGACTTCTCATGCTGCTGTTGTTGCTCGTGGAATGGGTAAATGTTGTGTTTCAGCCACTAATGACATTCGAATAGACTATAAAACAAAAACATTAGTTATAAATGATAAGATATTAAAAGAGGGAGATTGGATTTCTTTAGACGGATCTACTGGGTTTGTTTATTTGGGGAAAATAGAAACACAAGAAGCTGAATTAAGTAACAACTTTTCCAAAATAATGAAACTTGCAGATAAATATGCTCGGTTAAAAGTAAGAACAAATGCAGATACTCCTTATGATGCTATGATTGCACGTAAATTTGGAGCTCAAGGGATTGGTCTCTGCCGTACAGAACATATGTTTTTTGAAGGAGATAAAATTATCGCTATGCGAGAGATGATTCTAGCTAAAAATAAAAGAGGGCGTCAAATTGCTTTAGCTAAGTTATTGCCTTTGCAAAAGGCTGATTTTATAGGAATTTTTAAGGCTATGTCAGGCTTCCCTATCACTATTAGGCTTTTAGATCCACCTCTGCATGAATTTGTTCCTCATGATGAAAAGGGACAAAAAGAAATTGCACAAGTAATGAGAATACCTTACGAAGAGGTACATAATCGTGTCGAGAGTCTCATGGAACAAAATCCAATGTTAGGGCTCCGTGGTTGTCGTTTAGGTAATCTGTATCCTGAAATTACTGAAATGCAAACTCGTGCCATTTTAGAGGCTTCACTAGATTTAAAAACTAATGGTATTGAAATACAACCTGAAATTATGGTCCCTTTAACTGGAATTCTTTACGAATTTTCAGCTCAAAAAGAAATTATTGACAATACAGCCAAACTTGTTTTCGAAGAAAGAAATAATAAAATAAATTACAAAGTAGGAACTATGATTGAAATTCCAAGAGCCGCATTAACTGCGCATAGAATTGCTACTGCTGCTGATTTTTTTTCATTTGGAACTAATGATTTAACTCAAATGACATTTGGCTATAGTCGTGATGACGTGTCAAAATTTTTGCCAATGTATTTGAAAAAAGGAATTTTAAAAAATGATCCATTCACTGTCCTAGATCAAAAAGGAGTCGGTCAGTTAATAAAATTAGCTGTAAAAAATGGGCGTAAAATACAGAAAAAATTAAAATGCGGGATTTGCGGAGAACATGGAGGTGAACCTCAATCTATCAGATTTTGTGAAGAAATTGGACTAGATTATGTAAGTTGTTCTCCGTTCAGAGTTCCTATTGCACGGTTAGCAGCTGCTCAAGCTTCAATTTGCAAAAAATAATTGTTAAATATTTTTGTTGTTAGTATAATATAGTGATGAAAACTTAAGTATAAAAGATAAAAATAAGGATGATGATATCATGAAAAGATATTAATACTAATTCAATTTGATTAATTAAAATTTAAATTCACATATGTACAAAATTGAAATTAGCATAATTTTGATAAAATACTTTTGCTTTTAAGCTATTAAGTTTCAAATTGCGTTGAAACTAGTTTTTTCTGTATAATTACATAACACAATGTACAATGATTTTTCTATTAATATTGTAAAATACTGATTTGACAAAAGTGACTCGTAATTTTTTTTTTTTTAAAGATTTAACTAACAATAAGTATATAAAATTTTAAAATATAAATAATTAAAATTGAATTAAAAATTATTATAACTTAACAAGTTTAAGTATTTTCAATTTTTTTGTACATTTGTCATATTTTTCATCAATATAGAAAATACAAACTTAAGAAATATTAATATTTCTTAAGTTTGTATTTTCTATATTGATTATGACAAAAAATGCTTCTATCCATTACAATGGATAGATTTTTACAAAAATTGCGAAAATAGCTTAGATGGTAGAGCATAACCTTCCCAAGGTTAGGGTCGCGGGTTCGAATCCCGTTTTTCGCTCACTATTCTTATCAAAAATTTTTAAACTTTATTAATTTAATTGATGTTAATTATAAATTCACAAAATACTTTATTGAAATCATAAAATGTCACAATAACATAATAAAATTTTGAATGTATCAAAACTTAAATAAAATTCAATGTTAACAACATAAATAAAAAACAATACTCTATTAATACGTCGCTTATTTTTCATTTAACTTTTTAAGTTAACATAAAACATAAATTTTTAAGATTTGTTTTTTTTACATGTCCAATGCAATAATAACTCATAGTGTATAATGATGCTGATAAATTTATTGCTATAAGCCACTAAAAATATATTTCTGATTTTCTAATTATTTTATAATAATAAATAACACTAACCAACTTAAAATATATAATTTGCTTGTTTTATTATAAATAATAAAAATAATTTTAATAAAATCAGAATGAATGAATATACATATATTCATTCATTCTCTACCAATACAAAAATTGAAAATTCTATAAAATCAATTTTTTTATAGTTGCTATAAATATGATACCAACCTTAGTTATCAATTAATCAAAAAACAGTTTATACTACAAAACAATAAATCTATTAACATTTTGTCTAAAATATATAAAAATTTATTCCAAAATATTTAATTTGAAAATTATACAATAATGAAACAACAATTCAAATTATCAAAATATATATTTTAGTAACATAAAATATATAAATTATAAGTGATATTTTTCAATATAATACATGCACTTATTATTTGATTTTTAATATACAATTTACATCTGTAATATTTTATATAAGTTCAAATAAACTATTGATTTCAGGAATGTACATTGAATTTACATTCTTTGTGTTTTTTAATTTTATATAAAATATATTACTTTAAATAATATATAAAATATTTAATTTTTAAACTGGAATAGATGATTATACTCATAAACAAATCTGGCATACACATAATTTTTTATCACTTTATTTACAAAAACCATCTTGTAAATTCACTATTATTACCTACTGCATCGTTCCTTAAAATTACAGTATCTACAAGCTTTAATATTTTTAGTTTGTTGAAAAGGGATATCAGAATTAAATAATTCTGATATTTTATTGGAAAGCATTTTTTCAAAATCGAATTTAAAAAAATTAAAATCATTCACAGGAGTGTTGTTATAAGTTATAATATGAGGATAGTGTACATTTTTCCCAATTTGTCTGATACACAACAAAGCAGGTATTATTGGATTTTTTTTTTCTAACTGAGAATATATAAACGCATAAATAAATACTTGGAATATGTGCATATTTTTTTTATCAAAAAGTTCTTTCAAGGATTTGAAAGAACTTTCATTATTCCCAGTTTTATAGTCAATGATAACATGCGTTCCATCCTTTTCTCGTTGCAATCTATCAATAATCCCATTTATTTTTACACAAATATTTTCTTTTTTAATAAAAATAGTTCCACTTATATTATACTCTATCCCAAGAATTGTAAAAGGCAAATGCTTTTGATCAAATCGAATTAAACACTCTAACAGTTTACAAATGATATGCAAATTTATTAGCTGTTCTCCATTATAATTTTCTTTCTTAATATTTCTTTCTTTAAAAAATTCTTTTTGAAAAGCTTTCAATACAATATTCTCTATACGTTGTGGAAATTTTATATAAACATTAAGACTTTCATAATCAATATTTTGCATACATACTTGCTGATAAAGAATTTTAGCAGCTTCATGAAAAATAGAACCAAAAACAGAACTGTTAATTTTCGGAACTAATTCGTTTTCTTTTTTTAATTCTTGAATATACTCCAAATAAAACCTGTATGAACATGATACAAAACAAGACAGAGCTGTTGATGATAATGCAGTTGCTCGAATGTTTGTATTTAAATCATATTTATTTTTAATTTTCTCTAATAAAAATTTATCCTTATCAACCGTAATATACTGAGATCGCATAGTAACAATGTTAGTCTGTAAGACATATTGCTTAATATTAAGTTTTAACCTAGGATCTACTAATAGTTGCAAAAGAAAACGACTCATCTCCGCTTTTCCTATTTTTGTTTCATTTGTAGTATATACAAGAGTTATATTTTTTGCCCGTGTGAGTAATCGATAAAAATAATAAGCATATACTGCATCATGACTTTCAAATGTACTCATGCCAAATTGACTTCGAATGAATTGAGGAATGAAAGTATTTTCATTTTTATTTCCAGGCATATATCCTTCATTAGTATTAAAAATTAATAGATTATTAAAATCTAAAGTGCGTGTTTCTAACACACCCATTATTTGCATCCCAACTACAGGATCTCCGTTAAAAGGAATTTTTATTTTAGAAAAATATTTATGCAATAAACGAGAAAAATGGACCTTACTGACATTCAAATTTTCAATTAAAAATAATCCATATAACCGATTCATAAGTAAATATGAACGAAAAATTGACTCTTGATGTAATATAGAATATGGATCATTTTTAAAAAAATCACCTACTATTCTAATGATTTTTAAAAGATATTTTATTAACCCTAGTGTCTCAGTAACATAAGTAAAAAATAATTTGTTTTGCAATTCCGTTAATGTTGGATAAAAAATATTATTTTCTATTATTTTTTTCTCTACTTGATTAGCTTTCGGGAAAATTAAAGATGTATATGGATGGTTTAATACAGGTAATACATATTCGTATTTAAATGATTGATCTGAAGGACGATACCCGTAAATTTGCATTTCAATAAGAATTTGCAAAAAACTAATAATTTCTGTTTGCATAATCGGGAACCCCATTGTAATATTTATATTTTCAATTTCATTTAATGAAATAGTTTGAATTAATGTAGGTAATATAGCTTCATTGCATAATACAATAGCTGAATCTGGTTGTATAAAAGAAAATTTCTTTTGTAAAGAAGATATCCATTGTGGTGTAACTGCTAACTGTCCACTTTCTGAAAAAGAACTCAAAAAAGTAATTTTTTTATCTGGATGGAGAAAAACATCAAATTGGTTAGACTGCAATGCAGAACCATATTTATTAATATTTTGCTTAACAAATTTGCCAGCTTCAGTCTCAATATAATATTTATCATAATCCCAATAAAATAAAGATTTTTCTTTTAATTGATCAAATAATTTTTCTTCACATTTGTTTAATACGTTGAACCCAACAAACACATAATGGGTTTCATTAAAAAGATTTTTTACATCTCTTATCACATTCCTCATTAGCATTCCAAGATAAGCAATATTTTTTTTCTCTAATTTTGATTTGAAAGAACTGTATACTTCACTCAATATATTCCAAATACTGCAGAAATTATTTTGCAATAAAGTATTACATTGAAACGCTTTAAAGTGGCTAATCAAAGTTTGAATTTGATTTTTAGACAAATACGAAAAATCATCTTGTAATTCATTTAAATTTTTCAAATTTCCAAATAAAAATTTTGTATTGACATAATTTTTATCTATTTCATCAAAATCACTTAAAAGTGTTTCACCAAAAATGAAAAAATCATCTAAAGTTTCTTCGAATTTTTTTTTAGAATGATTATTATATACTTCAACATACGTTTTGTATAATTCAATAATTAATAAAATATCATCACAAACCTGTGAAGATGAAGATTCTCTAAACAAACTTTCTATAGTTTTATACTGTGGAGACCATAAAGGAATTTTAGCATGGTGATAAAGATAATTATTAAAAAATAATTTTGCTCGCGTACTTGGAAAAACTACAACGATTTTAGAAAGATTTTTCCCAAAACGAGAAATGAGATCTTCAGCAACTAAATTAAGGAAAAAAGCAGAAATATGTCTATCAATCATTTTTGTAAGGTATCACAAAAAAATAATGAAAAATTATAAACACTTTATTTAAAAATTTTTACTCAAAAATATAAATTCTTATCAGTTTTAATTTTCATCATAACCAAACTTTTTGTTTTAATTATTAATTAACTCACTTATTTAAAAATTAAAACAAAATAAAATATACAAATCATTTTTGATATAAAATATAACCATACACACGAGTAATATAGTAACAAATATCTAAATAAAAAGTAAGTCTAAATCAAAACAAAATTCACAGATGTATCTAGTAATATAAAAATTAGAACAATAATTTTTATATTAAATCTATGATACAAGTATATTAATTTAAATAAATTTTGTATTTTGAAACGTACAAAACATATAATGTAACAAAAAGTTCAAATTGAAGTTGAACTAATTCGCAAGTTTAGATCGAGTTTAATCGCAGAGTTATATAGTGTTTATGTATCTTAGTATTATGGAATTCAAATTAGAAACACTTCCAACAATTGCGGAAAGGTTTATTTCTTATATGGACGATAATAAAGTGTTTGCACTTGTCGGAGAAATGGGAGTAGGAAAAACAACTTTTATAAAAGAAGTATGCAAAGCACTAAGAGTAAATGACACTGTAAATAGTCCAACTTTTTCAATTATAAATGAATATTATTCAGAATTTTTGAAAAATCGAATTTATCATTTCGATTTTTTTCGTATAGAAAGTACAAAAGAAATAATTTCTATCGGAATAGATGATTATTTTGAAAGCGGAGCTTTATGCTTTATTGAATGGGCAGATAAGATTAAAAATATTTTGCCACCAAAAACAATGTTTATAAAAATAAAAAATCAGTCTAATGAATTAAAAAAAATTAATTGGTATATCAAACAATAAAAAAATTATTAACAATTGTTAATAGTATAAATTCGAATTTTAAATGAAACAAATAATAATATTACTTGTTTCATTTATGTCTTTTGCATTACAAGCAAA
Source organism: Candidatus Azobacteroides pseudotrichonymphae (assembly GCA_002091395.1). Taxonomy (GTDB): domain Bacteria; phylum Bacteroidota; class Bacteroidia; order Bacteroidales; family Azobacteroidaceae; genus Azobacteroides; species Azobacteroides pseudotrichonymphae_A. The sequence continues at coordinate 139,978 of AP017913.1, read as the reverse complement.
AAATATAAATGAAATAACAGTCGTTGATTCTAGTATTGTTGTCAACTCTAATAAAGAATATATTATTGCAGAAATAAAAATTAAAGGACTGATAAGCAACAATGAGCAAAATTTATCAAAAAAAATACTTTGGCCTTTAGTAGGAGAAAAAATAGATATTCAAGGTAAAAAAATTGTTTCAATGTTTAAATCATTTTTTAAACAAGGGTTATTTTCATATGGGAAAATTTTTGTAACTAAACAAAAAAAAGACAGTGTATGGCTTGAAATTGTTTTAAAACCAACTCCAATAATATCTACAATTAATTTTGTAGGAATCACAAAAAATGAACAAGAGGAATTACAATCCACGATAAGTATACTAAATGGATCATATCTGAGAACGGATATGATTATACAAACTATGAATCAAATCAAATCCTTTTTTAAAAAAAAAGGATTTGACAGAGTCAAAGTAAAAATTCAACAAATAAATGATATTACTAATAAAAATCAAGTTGCATTAAATATTTTGATAAAAAAGAATCAAAAAATCAAAGTGAAGCGCATTCATATTATTGGGAATAATGTATTTTCAAATTCTACTTTAAAAAAAATGATAAAAAATACCACTGAAAAATCTTCATTATTAAAAAATCCTAAAAATTTTTTACAAAAAATTTTTAGTTCAAATAAATTTGTTGAAAAAGAACTTGACAAAGATATAAAAAATATTGTACTAAAATACAACGAAAAAGGATATACAGATGCTAATATTACTAGTAAAATAGTTCCTGTTAAAGATAACTTAGTAGACATCTATTTGAAAATAGATGAAGGTAAAAAATATTTTATTCGTAGTATTAATTGGGTAGGAAATACATTTTTTTCTTCTGAAAATTTGAATTCAATATTAAATATGAAATTAGGTGATGTTTATAACAACAAGAAACTTAGTGAAAGGCTTTTAGAAGATGACGATGCTATATCCAACTTATATTATAATAATGGGTATATTTTTTCTTCAATAAATCCTATAGAAATGTGCATTAAAAACGATTCAGTAGACATAGAGATTTATATTTATGAGGGAATACAAGCAAGAATTAATCATGTTACTATTAACGGCAATAATAAAATTTACGAAAATATTATTCGTAGAGAACTATCTACTAAACCAGGTCAATTGTTTAATAAAAATTTATTAATACGTTCAGCACAAAATATTGCTAATATGGGACATTTTGACAAAAAAAAAATAAAGATACAACCTGTTACAAACGTTGAAACCGGAGAAGTCAACATTAATTATGACCTAACATCTAAAGAAGAAGACAAAATAGAAGCATCTATAGGGTTGAGAGACAGAAGACTCATAGGGAATTTATGTTTGAAATTTTCTAATTTTTCACTAAAAAATCTTTTTTGTATAAAAAATTATAGTGGAATTATTCCACATGGCGAAGGTCAAACACTAACACTGGAAGCTCAAAACAATGGGAATTGTTATCAATCATATGGTATTTCATTTTTAGAACCATGGTTTGGTGGTAAATATCCAAATAGTCTATTGTTAAACACTAATTATGTAATCCAGCTTGACTCTTCTAAAAAGAGCAATGATTATATCAAAATATTTAATATTTCTTCAAACTATAAAAAACAATTGAACTGGCCAGACAAATATTTTACTTTTATTCCAAGTATTTCCTATCAACATTATTGGCTACCAAATAATTGTTCAAATTTCCCTATTGATATAACAAATAATTTAACTTTGGGACTAACCTTATGCCGTAATTCTACAAATAATTCAGTATACACATCAAATGGTTCAATATTTTCTTTGTCTTTCAATGCAACATGCCCACACTCTATATTTAGAGATACAGAGTATTATAGTGATTTTCCTCAAAAAAAATCATCTATGGCAAAATATTATAAGTTGAAATTTAAAAATAAATTATTCATTCCACTGAATAATGGAATAAAAGCAAAACGCATCCCGGTTTTGATGAACCATATTGAATATGGTCTTATAATGAGTTATAACAAAAAAAAATACAAACCATTTGAGACATTTGGAATGGGAGGGAATGGAATGACAAGTCATTATACAACACATGATCGAGAAATAGTTAGTTTAAGAGGATATGAATTTGGTGTATTCCCACAAAAAGGAGATGGACATCTTTATACAAAAATAGCTTTAGAATTACGCTATCCTCTTATTATTGATCAGTCATCCACTATTTATGGATTAACATTTGCGGAGTATGGTAATGTATGGGGATCAGCTCAATCATTTTCACTGCTTGATTTAAAACATTCTGTAGGAATCGGTATACGTATTCTTCTACCAATGATTGGATTAATTGGATTTGATTGGGCTTATGGATTTGATCGAGTTAATAACGGAAAAAAACATGAAACAAATATTTCTGGTTTTCAATTTCATTTTGTTTTAGGACAAGAATCTTAAATAAGAAATCTTTTCATAAGATCAAAACTTTTTATTTTTACGATATGTAATTTCACACTACATCTAATTTAGATATTTCAAATAGAAATTAATAAATCAATTAAAAAGTATAATAAGACAAAACCAAGCTATAATGTCAAAAAAACAAAAATTAACATAAATAGTAATAAAAAAATGAAAAACACATGATCAACAACGTAAAAAAAAAAAAAAAAATATAAATATTCAAAATATTTATTTACCTTGGTAGCAAGGCTAAATTTTTAATTTTTATGAAAAAAAAAATTGTGTTAATCATCGCTTTTTTAGGAATTGTAAAAGTGTTTTCGCAAGTGAGAATTGCTTATGTTAACTATTCTGAAATAATTAAAATTATGCCAGAATATATTCACGTGCAGGATTCTGTAAAGAAAGCTCAAGCTGCTCTCCAAAATGAGATGAATATTTTAGAGGAAGAATATAAAAAAAAGTATAATTCTTTTGTGAATGAGTCGAACAATCTTGTAGAAAGTGTAAAAATGAGAAGAATGCAGGAAATCAAAGACATTTCAGATAGAGCTGAACTCTTTCATGATCAATCCCAAAAGCAATTACAACAAACATACGAACGATTGCTTACTCCGATTCAAAAAAAAGTACAAGAAGCTATAAGAAAAGTTGGTGATGAGCATAATTTCATATATATCTTGGAAGAAACAGGGCTATTGTATGTCAATCCATCAGCTATTAATGCCACACCACTTGTAAAACAAAAATTAAAACTAAAAAAGTAATTTACCTTATTTTCATCTAATGAAAGGATTTATTGGAATATTTGATTCTGGTTACGGTGGATTTACTATTTTAGAGAAAGTACGAGATCACTTGTCTAAGTATGATTTTTTATATTTTGGTGATAATGCCAACACACCGTATGGGCCTCGTTCATCTGAAACAATCCATAAATTTACATTACAAGCTGTAAAAATTCTTTTTGATAAGGGTTGTTATTTAGTTATTTTAGCTTGCAACACAGCATCAGCAAAAGTATTGCAAACTATTCAACAAAACGATTTACCTAATATTGCTCCTGGGAAAAAAGTATTAGGAGTGATTCGCCCGACAGTTGAAGCAATTGGTTCGTTAACACATACAAGACACATCGGTGTACTTGGGACAGAAGGAACAATCTATTCTGGGTTTTATTCTATAGAAATTAGAAAATTATTTCCAGACATAATTGTTACAGAAGAAGCTTGCCCTGCATGGGCAAGCCTAGTAGAAAAAGGAGAGCATAATCAAGCATATGTTGATCACTTTATTAAAAAACATATAAAGTCAATTTTAAATAAGGATCCATTAATAGACATCATTATTTTAGGATGTACTCATTACCCATTACTAGAAACTAAAATTAAAAAATATTTACCAAATTCTGTTTCTATTCTTTCACAAGGAAACTATGTTGCTAAAAGTTTAGTAAATTACCTTTATAGACATCCAGAAATTGATATGCATTGTTCTAAAAATGGTATAGAATGTTTCTATACAACTGAATCAAAAAATAAATTTATAAGTATGGCAAATATTTTTTTAAAAAAAAAAATTAACGCTACTCAACTTAATTTAATTTAAAATAAAAAAATATAAAAATTCATTCTAGATTTTTTAAATTTATCAAAATATAGTTTTGTTTAAACTTGAGCATATAATGGTGGTTATAGCTCAGCTGGTTAGAGCATCAGATTGTGGTTCTGAGGGTCGTGGGTTCGAATCCCATTTTCCACCCATTAAAATCTAATTATTTACCAACAATTTTTTCTATAGAGCAATTTTACAGAAAAATTGGCACATTTATGTAACAATATCATAAATAGAGCTGCCTAAATATTTATTTTAATACTAATATGATTTTGTAACCCATTACAAGTTTTTATATTGTATTCGATACAATGTGATTAATATGAAAAAACAAAAATAAAAACTGTTTTTACTAACAAGTAAAAAGTCATATACTTATAACTTGTTAAGTTAGCTTAACACTTATTTCTAGTCATGTAATATAATATAAATAGTATTTTTTAATTTTTTCTGAAAAATTTTTAATGTTTAATACATCATCAGGCAGTTTTGATATGTTTTGTATGGTTTCGTTTTCGTATAAAATATTTATACCATCATTGCTTTCATTATCATACACATTGATAATGGCTTCATCATTACAAACAAGATAAGAAGCTTCTTGAAGTGAAATATGATACATGTTTGCAATTTGTTTTTGTTTTTCATAAACATACATAATATCAAAAGGTGTAGATTTTATTTCTATTTGAAATAACTTACGATGCAATAAATGATTACTCAATAATGAAATAATTTTATCACTATGTCGACTCCATACTTCTATTGCTGAAAGAATATCATCATCACATAGATTAATAAAATGTTCAACTATTTGCAGATTATTCATTAAAGTTTCTTTGTCAATTTTCTCATAAAAAAAGTAATATAAAGATGGCGAAACAAATAAATTTACTCCTTGCTGTACTAATATTCTAGCTCTATCAAAAAGTCTTATCAACATTTTTTCAATGACAATTACTGCCTTATTGAAATAAACTTTCAAAAACATGAATTTTCTCAACATAAAGAAGTCTTTGATCAATGATACCCCTTTAATATCAACAACTAAACTGCCATTTCTCACATCTAAAGTTTTAATTATGCATTCAGGATCGATATTTAAATCTGCAAATCCACAAAAAAAACTATCTCGTCGTAAATTATCCAACCTATCTATATCTATTTGACAACTAATCAATTGACAGAGAAATTTTTTTTTGTATTCATTTTTTAGAAGTTCAATAGCTAAATTTAAACTTCCTTCACCAATCATTTTATTGATTTTCAACATTAGTAATAATGATATTTCTTCATGAGAAATATTTTTTATTAATACTTTTTCTAAAGTATGAGAAAAAGGAGTATGTCCTAAATCATGCATTAAAATACAAGCTAAAGCTGCCTGTTCTTCTTCTTGTGTAATTATGTGCCCTTTAAAACGCAAACTATAAATTGCTTTGCTCATCAAATACATGGCTCCAAGTGAATGGTCCATCCGAGAATGTTTTAAAGTAGGATAAATGAAATAAGCCAATCCAAGTTGTTTAATACGCATTAATCGTTGAAAATATAAATGCTGAATGATACTGTAAATGAATTTATCATTAATATTAATAACACCAAAAACTGGATCATTTATTTCACAACTCATAAAGATTAATTAATTAATTTATTATTATATTTTATTTCAAATATTTTACTAAATATTCAGACATTTTTAATTGTAGTTTTTTTGCTTCTTTAGAAACTATTCCAGCAAATTTTTTAGAAGAATCAGTATAAATAATTTGTCTAGATGAATTCACAAGCAATCCACAATAATTATTCATTCCATACTTCGCTATTGCTTCCAAATCTCCTCCTTGTTCTCCTATCCCAGGCACTAACAAAAAATGATTTGGGACAATTTGGCGAATACTACTAAACATCTTAGTATGCATCGCTCCTATTACATACATCATTTGCTCATCAGTTGCCCAATTTTGTGATTTATTTAGTATTTGCTCGAATAAATATTTCCCTGTAGACTTAACGACGGTGAACTGAAAATCATACGAGCCTGTATTTGATGTCAATACTAATAAAATTATCCATTTATTTGCATAAGTAAGAAAAGGTTTTATACTATCTTCCCCCATATATGGATTTATTGTTACTGCATCATAATTTATATGATTAAAAACAGCATAAGCATACATTTTCGATGTATTTGCTACGTCTCCTCGTTTAGCATCAGCAATTATAAATTGGTCTGGATAATTTTCACGAATATACTTTATCGTTTTTTCTAGGCTAATCAATCCACTAATTCCTGCAGCTTCGTAAAAAGCAAAATTAGTTTTATAAGCTATACAATATTCTTGAGTAGTATCAATAATAATTTTATTAAAGGAAAAAATAGGATCATTTACTTTTAATAAATGATGAGGTATTTTTTTTATATCAGGATCTAATCCTACACAAAGGAAAGATTGTTTCTTCATAATATTGGTAAATAATTGATACTTATTCATATAATATTATGAATTTTCTTTTAATTTTTCAGTATTCTCGACAGTAATCAACTGATCTATAACATTTTGAATATTTCCTTCCAAAAAGGACTGTAAGTTATAAACTGTATAATTAATACGATGGTCAGTTACTCTACTTTGTGGATAGTTATATGTTCGAATTTTTGCTGATCGATCCCCAGTAGAAACCATTGTTTTTCTTTTAGAAGCGATTTCATTCAATTGTTTTTGGTACTCTATATTGTATATACGCGCACGAAGTTCAGCCATGGCTTTTTCTTTATTTTTAAGTTGTGATCTTTCATCTTGACATTGAACAACAATTCCAGTATTGATATGTGTTAAACGCACAGCAGAATAAGTTGTATTTACAGATTGGCCACCAGGACCAGAAGAACAAAATACATCTGTGCGAATATCTGAATCTTTAATTTTTATATCTATATCTTTAACCTCGGGGAATATCGCTACTGTAGCTGCTGAAGTATGCACTCTACCTTGAGTATCTGTAACAGGAACACGTTGTACACGATGCACACCAGATTCATATTTTAATGTGCCATATACGTTTTCCCCATTTACGGTAAAAATGATTTCTTTAAATCCACCAATAGCTCCTTCACTACTATTTGTTACTTCTACTTTCCACCCTTTGTATTCACAATATTTAGAATACATTTTATAAAGGTCCCCAGCAAAAATAGCAGCTTCATCACCTCCTGTTCCACTTCGAATCTCCACAATAGCATTTTTTTTATCTTGAGAATCATTATGTATTAAAAGCAATTTTATTTTTTCTTCAAATTTTGGAAGAAGTGAAGTAAATTTTTCTAATTCCTCTTTAGCTATTTCTCGTAATATTGTATCTGATTCTTTTTCTAAAATAGTTTTATATTCTAATATGTCATTTAACATTTTTTTATATTGACTTCGAACAGCTAATATTTTTTCTAATTCATGATATTCTTTATTAAGTTTAATAAATTGTTTCATACATGTAGTAGTACCAGAGTTGACAATTAGGTTCTCAACTTCTTCAAACCGCTTTTGCAAAACATTTAATTTTTCCATTAAAGAATCCATATATACTTAAATTATTATACATTCAATGCATAATTACTACACATTTTATTCATAATTTTTATAAAAAAACTGTTAATTCTAAACTTACTAAATAAATTATACTATACCCATATCATAATTTATTTAGTTAATCATATTAAAAAATCAAACTAAATAATATTTTTTAATATTGCAAAAACAATTTTAGTTTTTCAGATTAATTTCTATTTATTCTAAAATATATTTATAGATAATAAATAAAAATTATTAATTTAATAATTAGCACAGTTTAATTTTATATATTGAGTGATTCTTATATTGAATAATACGTTAACAAAATATCTACAACAACTAGCTAAATATTTAGAAGTACAAAAAATTCAACTTTTCCTAATTTTAAAATTTAACAATTTAAACTTTTACTGGTAAATGTTATTATTTTTTTTACGAATTTTTCCCAAGAAAGATTTTTTTTAGCATTTTGAATATTAAATAGAAAATTTTTTATCCCAATAGTAAAAATTTTTTCTATCCCACAAGCTAACGATACTACTTCAGCTTTACAAATTATACCAGTATTAAATTTTTCAATAGTTTCTATTAATCCTCCAACATTAGTTGCAACAATAGGCACTTCAAAATTGTAAGCAATTGAAATTACTCCACTTTGACTTGCTGATTTATAAGGTAATACTAATATATCAGTAGCGGAAAATAATAATTGAACTTCTTTATTATTTATATATTTATTTAGAACTTTAATTCGATTTTTTATACAGCAAGTATCAATTTTTTTTTGATATTTTTTAAATGAACCATAGGGCTCTCCAGCAATCACTAATTGATAAGATTTGCTTAACAATGAAAATGCATCTATTAATAAATCTAACCCCTTATAATCACGAATTAATCCAAAAAAAAGCAAAATTCTTTTTTTTTGAGAAAAATTTAATATTTTTCTAGCAATACTTTGTTCAATCTTTTGTCCAAAATGGTCATACACAGGATGAGGTGATAAGCAATAAGAAGCATGTCGATTCATAGTTAATAAATCTTTTTTTACAACTTCACTCATAACAATAAAATTATTACATTGATTAAACACCCAACGAGTAATAAATTTACTAAAAAATATATATTCATGATCAAAAGCATTATGAAGCAAAAAAATGATTTTTACTTTATTTTTTAAATACCAAGCAATATAACCATAAGGTAAATTAAAGAATGATGTCCAATAAGCAACTATCAATATCCTTGGGTTAAAGTTTTCAATTCCTTTAGCTGTTTTCCAATAAGAATATGGATTAATACTATCTAATAGTCTCTCCGATTGAATAGAAATAATCTTATTTTCTTCTACATACTGTGTTACACCAGGGAAAAATAAACATGGATATAAACGAGAAAAAGAAAAAACTTTTACTTCATGTTCTTTTAGTAACGCTTTATAAAGTGATAAACTAAATTGAGCAATTCCACCTCTATAAGGAAAGAATGGAGAAAGAATAGCAATCTTCATGACATAATAAATAATAAAAATTTCATAAAAAATACTTTTTACAAAATATTTTTCTCAAAATAGTTAAATTTAACCATAATTAGTATTGTAATTATTGTAATCATAATGCTATGATATTAACAACACAAAATATTATAAAAATTTTAAAAAATTTTGTACATTTACATCAGGAATAATCATAAATAGAATTTTGGTATATTAAAGTGATAACTTTAAAAAAATTGACAATAAGGACAACTGTTATATTGACCGCTGTTGCATTATTCTCTACGCAATGTAGATGGAAAAAAACAACTGACAACAATACATGTAAAAACGGTGATAACCTACACCAACTTAAAGTAGCTTATGTAGATTCAGACTCTTTGTTCACTCATTTTAGCTATTACACCAATTTACTTTCTTCATTTGAAAAAAAGATAAATGAACGAAATATCTTTTTAAATTCAAGTTATCAAAAATTACAAAATGAAATAACAAATTTTCAACAAAAAATTCAAAATAATGCTTTCCCTACGCAAGAAAAAATGAAACAAGAACAAATAAGAATACAGAATTTAGAAAAAAATCTAAAAAAAAAAACTACTCAAATTGAAAAGATATGGATTTTAAAACAAAAGCAACTAGAGAAAAGTCTATCTGATTCCATATCATTAGGGATAAATGAATTTAATACTCCACAAAAATATCAATTGATTTTTATGAAGACAGGAGGTACTATCCTCTATGGAGACAAACAATATAACATTACTAATGAAGTAATAAATTTTTTAAATAAACGTTTCCCTAGTGTTATAGTAAAATAAAATTTGATATATAAAAACAAAGTCAATACAATTTTGTTTTTATATATCAAATTTCCAAAGAAAAACCTATTTAAGTAAATAAAAATCTAAATAAATTTTAGAAGAAATCTCTAAAAAAAAATAGAAAGATTAACAATTAAAAATTGTTCAAAAATAATTTAAACATAGTAAGTATGTAACAAATCTATAATCTTTTTTTTGGGATCACATTCGTATCTGTCGAAACAGATTTGAATAAATATTGTGAATTTTATATGAAAAACATTTCATTCAACTGGTAATTCCTATGAATTACAATAATAAATAAAATAACACCACTTAAATCAGACTAATATTGAACAATCTTAATATATAAATAGTAACGAAATAGCTATCTATTATCGCATATAACCATTCAATACTTCTTATGTGGGCATTGGCGGATTCGAACCGTCGACCCTCTGCTTGTAAGGCAGATACTCTGAACCAACTGAGCTAAATGCCCAATACTACCCATCATAAAGATAGTAGTTTTATTCATTTATTTTATTTTCTTCATCCACATTTTTAACAAAAAAGTTTATTATTTGTAATAATTTGTCTGCTGCATCAATTTCTGGAATATTTTTTTTAACACATTTATCACCTTTATACAAATTAACCATTCCTGCCTTTGATCCAACATAGCCATAATCCGCGTTAGCCATTTCACCTAATCCATTAATAATGCACCCCATAACAGCAATCTTTAATCCTTTAAGATGTGAAGTGACCAATTTTACTTTTTTTAATGTTGATTGTAAATCAAATAAAGTTCGACCACAACCAGGGCAAGCAATATATTCTGTTTTAGTGATCTTTCTACCTGTTGCCTGTAATATGCCAAAAACACAATCATCTACTGATTGATTAAAAATATTATGATTCATATTTTTAATCATAATTCCATCTACCAATCCATCCAGAAGAAAAGGACCACAATCAACAGATGCCTTAATTTGTAAAGTTTCTGAATTACACTCATCATATTTTACACGTAAAATAAATGAATTATTTATTTCTAAAGTCATCAAGGCATAAATAAATAATTTTTGTTCATAAATATTATTCTTAGTAGAATAAATAATAACAATTGTCTGTGGTTTATTTTTTAAATGAAAAATTATTTCATCAGTTAATTCCTGATAAGTCAGTTCTATAAATTGTATTGATTCTTCACAACTTACCCATGCATTTTTTTCTTGGAATTTAAATAATGGGAAAGTGTTCTCTTGAAAGAGAAAAACTTTAAAATCTACAATTACAAAAATATTGCGCGATATATTGTGCAGTGATTGCTCACCAACATAAATAAAATCAGGTATTAAATCCGGATTAATTGAAAACTCATCATCTGTAGATGAACGATCAAGTATAACATAAATTGTATTACTTAATCGTTTTTTTTGAGAAATACGAGTAAATATTTTGCCATTAAATAATTGTTTTTTCTCTTCTACATAATCAATTAATAGTCGTGCAATTAAAATTTCAACTTCTGGATTTTCACTTAAAGAAACACGAATAGTATCTCCAATACCTTCCATTAATAACGTGCCTATTCCAACCGCAGATTTTATTCTTCCGCTTTCACCTTCCCCAGCTTCTGTTACGCCTAAGTGCAATGGAAAACAAACTCCTATTTGATGCATTTTTTTTACCAATAAACGAACTGTTTGTACCATTACAAAAACATTAGAAGCTTTAATAGACACTACCAAATTAAAAAAATTTTCCGCAATACAAATTCGAAGAAATTCCATACAAGATTCTACCATTCCTTGTGAAGTATTCCCATAACGATTTACTATTCTAGTTGATAAAGACCCATGATTTACACCAATCCTAACGACAGTATTATATTTTTTACAAATATTTAAGAAAGGAATAAAATATTTTTTAATATTTTTTAATTCTTGTTCATATTCATAATCTGAATATTCAAAAATCTTAATTTTCTTAGTAGAATCTAAGAAATTACCAGGATTGATTCGTACTTTTTCTACTATTTTAGCTGCTACTGAGGCGATTTTTGGATCAAAATGTATATCAGCAATTAACGGATTCGTGTACCCCAAAGTGCACAATCCACTCTTTATATTTTTCAAATTTTCTGCTTCACGGATACTTCGAACCGAGAATCTAACATACGAACATCCAGCTTCAATAAGCTGAATAGCTTGCTTAATACTTCTATCAGTATCCATTGTTGAAACATTTGTCATAGACTGAACAGCAATAGAATTGTTGCCACCTATTGCTTTATTTCCAACAAACACTTCCAAAGATTTTCTTCGTTCATACATGCCGGTCAAAATAACAATTATCAATTTACTTTAAATTTATACTTTAATTCTAATAATTTGTCACTATCATTTAAAACTTTTGTCTTAATAAAATTTTTATATTTAGCTAATTTGCCCTGCAATACTTTATTTTTTAATGATAAAATTTGGATAGCTAGAATTGCTGCATTAGTAGTAGAATTAATTCCAACTGTTGCAACAGGAACTCCAGATGGCATTTGTATAATAGACAATAAAGAATCTACTCCATTAAGTGAAGAACTAATTGGCACACCGATTACCGGTAAAACTGTCATTGAAGCAATTACTCCTGGCAAATGAGCTGACATACCAGCTGCAGCAATGATCACTTCAATTCCCCTATCTTTTGCATTTTTAGCAAAATCTTCTACTTCATTTGGTGTGCGGTGAGCTGATAAAATTTTTATTTCAAATGGAATTTCAAAATTATCAAAAAAATCTGCCATTTTTTTAATAAATGGCAGATCAGAAACACTTCCTATTATCACACTTATGATTGCATCCATTTTTTTATTTTTTATTTTTTACTTTCATTGTTATTATAACAATGGCAATCCATATTTTTCATAAAACTTCAACAACAACCAAAATCAAATTATTCCTTCAAATAAAATACTAATTTTTAATATCTAAAATACTGCAAATAATTACATTTTAAATGAAAATTTTTCATAATAACTAAGCTTAAAAAGTTAGTTAATCACATTACAGAATTTTAATTTTTTGTGTATACAAACTTGTAACTAACTGCAGCCTTTAAATACAATTTCAAAAATCACACTATTACAAAAGATCACATTCAACCTAAAAAATTTTTCAAACTGGTGTTTTTATTACTTTGCTTCAATTTTTTAATAGCTTTTTCTTTAATTTGTCTTACACGTTCACGTGTCAAGCCAAATACATCACCAATTTCTTCTAAATTCATTTCTTGTCGTCCAATACCAAATGACATTTTAATAATACTTCTTTCTCTATCATTTAATATTAATAAGGCATTATCTATTTCTTGAGAAAGTGACTCATGTATCAATTCATGATAAGCAACTGGAGCATCATCATTAGTCAATACATCCAACAAACTATTTTCTTCACCATCTAAAAAAGGTGCATCTATTGAAACATGCCTATTTGATATCCTCAATGTTTCCGAAATTTTTCCTTCCGGCAAATCTAATTCTTTTGCTAATTCTTCCGAAGATGGTTTCCGTTTATGTTCTTGCTCAAATTTATACAGAGCTTTAGAAATTTTGTTCAACGATCCAACACGATTTAAAGGTAATCGTACAATCCTTGATTGTTCAGCCAAAGCCTGTAAAATAGATTGCCTAATCCACCAAACAGCATACGAAATAAATTTAAATCCCCGAGTTTCATCAAATTTTTCAGCAGCTTTAATTAATCCTAAATTTCCCTCATTAATCAAATCTGGAAGACCTAATCCTTGATTTTGGTACTGCTTGGCTACCGATACAACAAACCGAAGATTTGCACGAACCAATTTATCTAATGCTGAACGATCACCCGATCTACTTCGTTGTGCTAATTTAATTTCTTCTTCTATGCTAAGAAGATCTTCATGACTTATTTCCTGAAGAAATCTATCCAAAGAAGCACTTTCACGATTAGTAATAGATTTGGTTATCTTTAACTGTCTCATCTAAATAGATTTTACAAAAAACTAATCAAAATTCACTATAGCTTTTCAAATTTTAAATTACTTACTCATATCAATAGCATAAAACCTTATTCCATAATCTGGATAGAACCCCTTCATGTAGAGGCATCTTTCATTTGGATATAGTTTTAATAATTCTTTCACAACCATAATTAAATCTGATTTAGAGTTAATTTTAACATCATTAATTTTAAGAATAATAAATCCATCTTTTACTCCAGCAGATTTCAACTTTCCATGTTTGATATTCCTTACTTCCAAACCATAACTGATTCCCAATTTTTCTTTAGATTTTATAGATAGTTCTTTAAACGTTGCTCCTAAAATTTCCGTGATATTTTTCGCATCAAGAAAAGGCATTATCCCTTGATCATTTTTTAATATTACTGTACATATTTTTATATCTCCATTCCTGAAAACCTGAATATCAACAGCTCTACCTGGATTATAATTTGTTAGTTCTACCATCAATCCTTGATAATTTTTAATTTTAACACCATTAACAGCTATAATCACATCACCTCTCTTTATTCCAGCTTTTTTAGAAGAACTCTTAGAAGTAAAGCCTTCTACGAAAACACCATCATGAATTTTTAATTTATTATAAATTACAGGATCGTAATCCTTCAAAGAATCAAGATCCATTACAATTAATCCTAACAAAGCTTTTTGTACTCCACCAAACTTTTTAATATCAAAAATTACTTTTTTTACTAAATTCACAGGAACAGCAAACGAATACCCTACAAAATTTCCAGTTTCTGAATATATAGCAGTATTTATTCCAACTAGTTCCCCTTTGGTATTTACCAGTGCTCCACCACTATTTCCAGGATTAACTGCTGCATCTGTTTGAATAAACGATTCTACTTTACTTTGTTTTGCAGAAGAATTTTTATTATCGGGTTCTGAAAAAACATTTCCTCTTCCTTTTGCACTTACAATTCCTGCGGTTACAGTGCTTGTCAAATTAAATGGATTACCTACAGCTAACACCCATTCACCTATTTTTAAAGAATCAGAATTTCCAAATGGAATTACTGGGAAATTTCCACCATTAATCTTCAATAATGCAATATCGGTGGACTCATCTCTACCAACTATTTTAGCTATATAAGTCCTATTATCATTTGTAACAACTTCAACTTCATCAGCCCCATCTACAACATGGTTATTTGTCACAACATATCCATCAAGTGAAATAATAACTCCGGAACCGAATCCAATAATCTTTGGATGTAACTTATATTGAAAATCCGGGCTATCAAAAAAAAAATCAAACGGGTCAAAATTATAATATTCATGAATATTACTTCTTCTATGCGCAGATTTAACAATCGATTTGATATGCACGACTGCATTTACACTTTGTTCAGCAGCTACAGTAAAATCTGTACATCCTGTCGCAACATTATAAGAAGCCAAATGAACATCATTCTGCTTAAATCCAGAGTATTTAACAAAACCATTTCTATTTAAATTTAAATGGAAATAAGCACCAACAATTATACACACACTAAAAAAACTCGCTGATAAAATCCATATTAATATTTTTTTTCTTCTTTCCATAATCATCAATTTATTATAATTTCGCAAAAAATCTTAATAACATTACTATAATTTGTAAGTAATTTAAAAAAACATAGATTTTACATTAACTTCACAATGGCAAAACACAAACAAAAACCATAACTAAACAATATTTTTTGAATAAAATTGTAGAATACAATACCATAAAAAAAACGTGTTAATATTTTCATTTTTTAATTTATTATTCCTTACCTAACTTAAAAAGCTTCGTTATTTTAAAACAAAATTGAATTTACTTCGAAAGTTGTTAAATATAAAATTCATCAAGCAAATCTGCAAATTTAAAATTAAAAATTTTAAATTTTCTTGTGAAGAGAAAAACTCTTCGTTCAAATTGAAAATAATGATTTATATAAAACATAGTAAAATTTTTATATATAAAAAGAACATTTTTACACTAGATACAGATCTATTTAATAGGTTATACAACAAACATTGTCATTAAAATTATTTTTTGTTTAATGGTGTTGTAAACACCATTATGTCGAATAATTAATGAATATTATATCTTATATAAACTACACAATGCCATATAAATGTTTAATTTGTTCATATCAAACTTACTTTTATTAAAATTAAAACAAGTCGTAAAATTTCGAACAATATAATCATTATAACTTATTATTTGAATAATTATAATTAAAAACAAAAATCACACTAACAGTAATTTTAGATAATTTTAAAATTAAAAACACAGATTAAAAAAAACAAACCAATCCTTAAAAATCAAATATAAAAATTTGGTCACTACTAATTCCAAATAAAAACACTACTTAGTAAGCATACTCACTTTATCAAATTTACATTATAGTACTTCGGATTACCAGTAACCTCTTCACCCAACCAACACGGATACTCAAAAATTTCGTTTTCACATGAGAGCTCTAATTCTGCAACTATCAGTCCTTTATTTTTACCATAAAACACATCAACTTCAAATATGTGACTATTATATGGAACATAAAATCTTTTTTTTTCAATTTTACCAGGCAAGCATAATGAAAACAATTCTTCGGCTTCTTTTAGTGGAAGTGGATATTCATACTCATAACGAGAAAATCTGTTGAAAGTATTTGTTCCTTTAATTGTTAAAAAAGCAGACATATTTTTAATTCTAACACGAATATTTTTTTGTGAAGAAATCATTAAGTATGCTTGAACAATCCACTCTTTTCTTATTGCATAAGAATAAAAATCACCTCTTACCAAAAACTTCTTTTCTATCTCTACATTATTTGGTTTCATTACTTAATTAAAAAAAACAACAAACACGAAAAAATACGGTGTTATAAACTTATTATAAACAAATATAAGCCAATAATACACAATTTAGCTATAATAATTAATATCTTGGATAGAAACTTAAAAACAACTACAAATTGACTTCTGAATCAGAAAAAGAATTTCTCTTTTCGGTAAAACCACATTTATAAAACATATGTTATTTTAAAACTTTTTATATATCAAAAAATTATACAAACACACACATATATTCATAGATTATTATTTATGCACAACACTTCAGAATAAATACCATAAAAATTCAAAAATATAATATTTTAGTTCTACTAATAAAATTTCATATAGTTGTGATACAAGAATATAAAGTAATGGGTTTTATAAAATCTAAACTTAGTCTTTCATAAATTTATATATAATAACCCACAAACTGTTCCTCTTGCCACAAATAATACTGCAAATGTCATTTTACCTCCTCAAAATCTACATCAGTAACATTATTATTATTAACATCACCATTAGGAGTATTATTACTAGTTTCTGCTTGCGTTTTATTTTCAGAATTATTAACCTGCGCATTATATAAATCTTGACTTAGCGTTTGAAAAATATTATTCACCTCCGTAATCGCTAAATCAATACTTGACAAATCTTGTAATCTATGCGCTTCTTTCAGTTTTGTCAAAGCAGCTTCAATAGAAGCTTTTTTATCCGCTTGAATTTTGTCTCCAAAATCCTTCAATTGTTTTTCTGTTTGAAAAATTACACTATCAGCATGATTCAACTTATCAATACGCTCTTTAGCTCGAGCATCTGCTTCTGCATTAGTGGTGGCCTCCTCTTTCATCCGTTTTATTTCATCTTCTCCTAATCCACTAGACGCCTCTATTCGAATACTCTGTTCTTTTCCAGTAGCTTTATCTTTTGCTGAAACACTTACTACACCATTAGCATCAATATCAAAAGTAACTTCAATTTGTGGAACTCCACGTGGAGCAGGCATAATTCCATCTAAATGGAATTTCCCAATAGTTTTATTATCTTTCGCTAATGGACGTTCACCTTGTAACACATGTATTTCTACTGATGGTTGATTATCTGCAGCTGTTGTAAACACCTCTGATTTTTTAATTGGAATCGTCGAATTAGCTTCAATTAATTTTGTCATTACACTACCCATTGTTTCTATACCTAAAGATAGTGGAGTTACGTCTAACAACACCATTTCACCAAGATTACTATCGCCTGAAAGAATAGCTCCCTGGATTGCAGCTCCTACAGCTACTACTTCATCTGGATTTACTCCCTTAGAAGGGACTTTACCAAAAATTTTTTCTACCTCTGATTGAATAGCTGGAATACGAGTTGATCCACCTACTAAAATAACTTCATCTATATTTCCCCCAGCCAGACCAGCATCTTTTAACGCTTTTTCACAAGGATCAATTGTAGAACGAATTAGCTTATCAGCTAATTGTTCAAATTTAGACCTAGTCAATGTTACTACTAAATGTTTAGGCATACCATCCACTGGCATGATATAAGGCAAATTAATCTCAGTAGAAATTGAGCTTGAAAGTTCAATCTTAGCTTTTTCAGCAGCTTCTTTCAACCTTTGCATTGCCATGGCGTCTTTCCGCAAATCAAGTCCTTCATTTCTTTGAAATTCATCTGCTAAGAAATTTATTATTACATGGTCAAAATCGTCACCACCTAAATGCGTATCACCATTAGTTGACAAAACCTCAAAAACTCCACCTCCCAATTCAAGAATAGAAATATCAAATGTTCCACCACCAAGATCGAACACAGCAATTTTCATATCTTTATTAGCTTTTTCTAATCCGTAGGCTAAAGCAGCAGCTGTTGGCTCATTGATAATGCGCTTTACCTTCAGTCCTGCAATTTCTCCAGATTCAATTGTTGCCTGACGTTGAGAGTCACTAAAGTAAGCCGGAACAGTAATTACTGCTTCACTAACTTCATGCCCTAAATAATCCTCAGCTGTTTTTTTCATCTTCTGAAGAACTATTGCTGAAATTTCTTGTGGAGAATATAAACGGCCATCTATATCAACTCGTGGAGTATCATTAGGACCACGACCAACTTTATAAGGCATACGATTTATTTCACTTTGAACTCTATCGTAAGGCTCACCCATAAACCTCTTAATAGAAAAAATAGTTTTAGTAGGATTTGTTATTGCCTGCCTTTTTGCAGGATCACCTATTTTTCGTTCATTACCAACAAATGCCACTACAGATGGTGTTGTCATCTTACCCTCACTATTAGGGATAACTATTGGCTTTCCTCCTTCCATTACAGCAACACAAGAATTAGTTGTTCCCAAATCAATCCCGATAATCTTTCCCATAATTAATATGATTATAATATGCTCAATTAAACTTAAACTTGTTTAGCTACTTTTGGCAAACGATATGCCAGAATTAATGACTGACAATAAGTCAGCATCTAATGATAGTCAATATCACAAATATAATTCCAATTTTTAAAAATTTAGTGTCAAAACTATAACACAATACTAGTTTATTTTTAATACCACAAAAACTCACCTGAAATAAAAATATAAACTAAAATTAAATTTTTACACTATACGTTAAGTTAATTAAAAATAAATACTTAAACAAAACAGTAATGTTGATTATTAGCTTAAACGCAAAAAACAATTTTTAACAAATGATTATATCAATTTTTATCAGAATTCAATCCAAATAAAAATAGACAAATCATAACATTGATGAAAACTCTACACACACAACACATACATAACACAATTTAGTTTTTGCTACAATTATATTTTACAATTGCATTTTAAACAACGATAAATACTACAGTTATCACAATAACATATAGATTAAAATTATTTTTTTAATAAACACACTAGATAAGTATACAGAATATGTTAATTATTCCATTCCAAATTATATCTTAAAGTAAGGATAAACTTTTTTTATCACTTCTTTCAATGCTATTGCTAATTTATCGACATCTTCACCAGTTGCAGTAGCAAAACATGACTGTCCACCACCACTACCTTTAATAATTTGAGCAGCTTCACACACAATTTGTGAAGCATTTAATCCAATTTTTACTAAATCTTTACTGATCATAACCGCAATAAATGATTTTTTTTCTGAAATAGTTGCAGCAACAAAATAAAATTTTTCTATAAATTTTCTTCCAAGTTGGAAGGAAACATTCCTAACCAATAATTCATTGAATGCTCCTTCTAATACAAATAAATTAATTCCATCTTGTGTATATATTTTTTTTACTATATGATCTATTATAAAAGTTGCTTTTTCATTAAAAAAATTTTTTACTTGTTTTTTTAGTACAATATTTTCATTAAGTGTTTTTTTTATTTTTTGTGATAAATCTAATGTATTACCTAATAAAATTTTTATATTTCTAATACTATCTTGCTGCTCATAAAAATAATTTTCAACTGTTTCTGCTGTAATTGCTTCTATACGTCGAACTCCCATTGCAATAGAAAATTCGTTAACTATACAAAAAGACCCAATACATCCAGTTGAAGATACATGAGTTCCACCACAGAATTCAATTGAAGAATCAAATTTAATCACCCTAACATTTTTTCTATACTTTTTACTAAAAAGTGCAATCGCTCCCATTTTTTTTGCTTCATCAAGAGGAATACACCGATACTCTTCTAAAATAATATTTTGACGTATTTTTTTATTAATACTTTTTTCTACTTTACGAATTTCTTCTTTTGTTACTTTTTGAAAATGTGAAAAATCAAAACGTATGAGTTCAGAAGAAATATGGGAGCCCTTTTGCATAACATGCATACCCAATATTAAACGCAAAGCTTCTTGTAATAAATGAGTTGCAGTGTGATTACACTCGATCGCACGTCTTTTTTTAAAATTCACCTCTGCAACAAAAGTATCGTATATTTTAGTTGGTAATTGCTTAACTAAATGAACTACTAAATTGTTTTCACATTTTGTATCTATAACAGAAATACTTTCACCATCAGAATCAATTAATTGGCCATTATCACCTACCTGTCCTCCCATTTCTGCGTAAAAAGGAGTCCTGTCTAAAACGACTTGATAATATTCTTCTGCATTTTTTTGTTTAACAACTCGTCTGTAACGAATAATATGAGTTTTTATTGATATAAAATCATAACCTACAAATTGAGTTTGTCCTTCTTTTAAAATTATCCAATCTCCAATTTCCATTGCAGAAGCATTACGAGATCGTTTCTTTTGTTTAGACATTTCAGTGTAAAAATTCAATTTGTCTATTTGCATATTTTCTTCATGAAGTATTAGTTCTGTTAAATCTAATGGAAATCCATAAGTATCATAAAGAACAAAGACATCTCTACCATCGATAATTGTTTTATTCTCTATTTTTGCTTTTTGTATTTTTTCATTCAATAATTTTACTCCTAATCCAAGCGTTCGTAAAAAAGAACTTTCTTCATTTTTAATTATTTTTTCAATTATTTTTTTTTGAATAGTCAACTCTGGATAATTTGCTCCCATAGAACTAACTAAGGATGGAACTAATTTATAAATAAATTCTCCAATCTGTTTTAAGAAAGTATAACTATGCCTGACTGCACGACGAAGTATTTTTCTGATAACATAGCCAGCTCCTGAATTTGATGGTAATTGTCCATCAACAATAGAAAAAGCAATACTTCGAATATGATCAACAATAACACGAATTGCAATATCTATTTTAACATTATCACCATAACTAAATCCTGTAAGAATACATATTTTATGGATAATTGGTTGGAAAATATCAATATCGTAACTAGAAATTTTCCCCTGTACAACCATACATAGCCGTTCAAATCCCATTCCCGTATCGATTACTTTTATAGGAAGATTCTCCAATGAACCATCAGCTTTTCTATTAAACTGCATAAAAACCAAATTCCAAATTTCAATTACTTGCGGATGATTTTTATTAATTAAAGTCAACCCATCTATTTTTGATCTTTCTTCATCGGAACGAATATCTATATGAATTTCAGAACAAGGGCCACAAGGTCCAGTATCTCCCATTTCCCAAAAATTGTCTTCTTTATTTCCATCTATGATTCGATTTTTTGAAATATATTTTCTCCAAAAATTAGCAGTTTCTGTATCTCTTTCTAATTTTTCCGAAAAACTACCACCAAAAACAGTTACATACAATCTATTTTTATCCAATTTTAAAATATCAGTTAAATATTCCCAAGCATATTCTATTGCTTCTTTTTTAAAATAATCACCAAATGACCAATTGCCTAACATTTCAAACATAGTATGATGATATGTATCATATCCTACTTCATCTAAATCATTATGCTTACCATTTATACGCAGACATTTTTGTGAATTAGCTATTCTTGAATATTTAATAGGAACATTCCCCAAAATGATATCCTTAAATTGATTCATTCCTGAATTAGTAAACATCAAAGTGGGATCGTCTTTAAGTATTATAGGAGCAGAAGGAATAATCTTATGATTTTTACTTTCAAAATAATCTGTGAACGACTTTCGTATTTCTTTGGTTTCCATAAGATAAATCAAACTAAAAAAAACATTTTTCGAATGTACAAATAAATATCTCTACTTTTGTTCGAAACAAAAATAAAAATGCTTTATAAAATCATAATATGAAATCTGAAAAAGAAAAATTATTCTACTCAATTAAAGAAGTATCAAACAAATTACATATTAGTGAATCATTATTGAGATTTTGGGAAAAAGAATTTCCATCAATTCACCCTGGTAGAACAGCCAAAGGAGCCCGTAGATATTGTCAAAAAGATATAGACGAAGTATGCCTTGTACATTATTTGGTAAAAGAAATAGGCATGACTATTTCTGGCGCTCGCCATAGACTAAAATGGAATAGAAATAAAACTATTCAAACAGAAAAAATAATCAATTCTTTAAAAGACGTTCGTACAGAACTTCTAGCTTTAAGGATAGAAATTGAAGAATTATATAATTTTCATAAACAATCGACTAAACAATAAACAAAATTAAGACATTATGCTAATTTCAAATCTTTTAACAACCCTGGAATACTTTGTTCAAAATTGACTCCAAAACGCATATCTGTTTTAGCTAACGCAGTTTTTTTAATAGCAGTAACTGTAAACCGAATTGCAATAGAAGTCGAAATATCCAAATTAAAATTATTTAATAATCCAGCTAATAAAGCAGAGCCAAAAACATCACCTGTTCCATGAAAATTTCCATATATTTGATTTTCTAAAATATAACCTATTTCATCGTTTGTCGAATCATATGTAGCAGCACCGATCTCTCCATTTTTTAAAAACACACCAGTTAAAACTATTTTTTTCGGGCCCAATTTACTTAAACTTATCAGTATATTTTCAATATATTTTTTTGTATACGGACCTGGTTTGTACTTTTCACCAATTAATAATGTTGCTTCTGTAATATTTGGAATAATAATATCTGCCAATTTACATAACTGACGCATTCCATTAACAAATTCTATATTAAATATTTTATAAAGTTCTCCGTTATCAGCCATAACAGGATCTACTAAAATAATAGTAGTATCAGTTTTAAAAGTTTTAAAAAATTTTGTTACTAAATCAAATTGTTCAAAAGATCCTAAAAATCCGGTATAAATAGCATTAAAATCAATATTAAGACTTTTCCAATGAATTGTTATAGGAGCTATATCTCTAGTCAAATCACGATAAACAAAATTTTTAAATCCACCAGTATGAGTTGACAACACTGCAGTTGGAAGAACAGTAACCTCTATACCTGCTGCAGAAATAATAGGTAAAGCAACAGTTAAAGAACATTTCCCAAAGCAAGAAAGATCATGTATGGCAACAACTCTTTTTAATCTTTTCATAGAAATATATTTAATTTATACTTTTTTATTTTACTCATTTAAATTACAATAAAATCATATGTTTAAGATATTGTATTGCTTATCATAAATTACTTTATTTTTTTATTCTTCTGTACTGCATAATAAATTTTTGTTGAAGTAGCCATTATTTTTGTAAACCCTTTTATATCATCAGGAGTCCAAGCATTAGCAGTTTCTCCGTATTTACCAAAATTTATTTTAACTAAATCAAAATCACTCTCGACTCCCATAAAAATATATTGATATGGTCGTAGCTTAATAATTACTGTACCTGTAACATTTTTTTGTGAACTCTGTAAAAAAGATTCAATATCCCGCATTACCGGATCAAAATACTGAGCTTCATGCAAAAACAATCCATACCAATTACCTAATTGATCCTTCCAATATTGCTGCCATTTAGTCATAGTATGTTTTTCTAACATCCTATGCGCATTAATAATTACCAATGGAGCAGCTGCTTCAAACCCAACACGTCCCTTAATCCCAATAATTGTATCACCAACATGTATCCCGCGACCAATAGCATAACGCGATGTTATCTGCTCTATTTTTTGTATTGCTTTTATTTTACTTTGATATTTTTCTTCATTAACAGAAAATATTTCTCCACATTCAAAAGAAATTTTTAAAATCGATTCTTTATGTTCTTGTAGCTGCGATGGATAAATATCTTCAGGTAAAGCTTGTCCTGATTCTAATGTTTCTTTACCTCCAATACTTGTTCCCCAAAGTCCCTTATTCACAGAATATTCCATTTCTGTGAAATTAATTTCAAATCCATGTTGTTTCAAATAATTAATTTCATATTCGCGAGTAAGCATCAAATCACGTATAGGAGTGATAACACTAATCTCTGGAGCTAATACATCAAAAGTCAAGTCAAAACGAATTTGATCATTCCCTGCACCAGTACTGCCATGAGCTACAAAATTGGCTTTTACATCTTTAGCATAATTAATTATTGCAATAGCTTGAAAAATACGTTCTGAACTAACTGATATTGGATAAGTAGCATTACGTAATACATTTCCAAAAATCATATATTTAATTCCTTTTTCATAATATTCTTTTGTAATATCAAGATTTACATGTTTTTTTGCTCCTAGTTTGTAAGCACGTTTTTCTAATATTTTTAAGTACTTGTCAGTAAATCCACCTGTATTTACTAAGGCTGTATAAACATCATACCCTAATTCTTGAGATAAATACATAACACAAAAAGATGTATCTAACCCACCACTATATGCCAAAATCACTGTTTGTTTCATTATTTTTTATCAATATTTCCATTATCTAAAATTTATCTTTTTTCGGATCATACAACATACCAGTACAAATACAATAACGACGATTTGTTCTTTGCAAAATATCATAGTTAATACATCCTTGACATCCTCTCCAAAACGCTTCATCATCTGTTAATTCGTCAAAAGTCACCGGGACATACCCTAAATCAGTATTAATTTTCATCACAGCAGATCCAGATGTTAATCCAAACAGTTTTGCTTCAGGATATTTTTTTCTTGATAACTCAAAAGATTTTTCTTTGATTTTTCTTGCCAATCCTTGCCCTCTAAATTTATCTACTACAATCAGTCCAGAATTAACAACATATTGTTTGTTTCCCCAACTTTCTATATAACAAAAACCAGCAAATTCATTATTCATAAAAGCAACAACAGCCTTACCTTCCCTTATTTTTTGCTCTAAATATTCTGGAGTTCGTTTAGCAATACCAGTCCCACGTACTTTTGCCGCATTTTCAATTGTTTGCAGTATTGTAGGAACGTATGCAACATGATTTTCATTAGCAATTAATATTTCAATTTTAAAATTCATCATTAAAGAACAAAAAATTAAAGATAATAATTCAGAATGTCGCAAAAAACATAAGAAACACAAAATGAAAACATTATTTTAATTACTATACTTTTCCTATACTATTCAAAGTATTTTTCTGCTCCTTAAAAAATAAAATTAATTATAGAATTATACCACTTGAAAGTAATATATAATTTTACGTTGTAAACACAATTACAACACAGATAATTCTGTCAATTTTTATAAAAAAATTACATCTTTATAAGTTTCACAAAAATTTAATAGTTACTAAAAACTGAATTTAGACATTTTTATGTTCTTTAGATAAAATCAAAATAAGATTATAATGCAACTTGATTAATTCAAGCTCATTAGTCAAATCCATCAATACTTTAAACTAAAAAACCATCGTAACTGCAATACAATCTATAAAATTACACTCATTGATCAACTTACAAATAATACTAATATTACATCAAAATGCTACACTTTACTAATTACAAAAAATTTACCCATTGTTTTTTATGAAAAAAAAATCTTCATCAGATTTCGCCATAAAATACTCTTCTCGAATAATTTTTTCTAAATTTTTATTATCACCATAAAAAAAACTAAGTTTTTTCAAATTTTCTTCATTTTTTTTTGTATAAAATTTTATTTTACTTTTTAAATTTTTAATTTCGCGATTATAGCTAATTTGTTTAATAATGCTATTATCGCCAATAAAAAAAGTAATAATAATAAATAATATACAAACTATCCAATATTTGTTAAGTATATTTTCTTTTTTCTTCATAATTTTCTAAAAATTCTTAAAATAATAGATTTAAACCAAACCAATGAATATAAAAAATAATTCTCAAATTTAAGTTTTGTAACTTCAGCCAGATGAAAGTTTTTATCTAAAATTATGCATAATAAAAATAAAGAAAACACCAATTTTATTGAATCAATTATTAAAAAAATAGTAATTGAAGGCAAAAGTATAGAAAGAATTCAAACAAGATTCCCTCCAGAACCAAATGGGTACTTACATATTGGTCATGCAAAAGCTATTTGTATGGATTTTGGAATTGTAAAGAAATATGGGGGAATTTGTAATCTTCGTTTTGATGATACCAATCCAGTAAAAGAAAACATAGAATATATAAATTCTATATTAAAAGATATTATTTGGTTAGGATTCAATTGGGGGAAAATTTATTATACTTCTGATTATTTTCAAAAATTATGGAATTTTGCGATTCAATTAATTCAAGCAGGAAAGGCATATGTTGATGAACAATCCTCAAAAGAAATTGCTGAACAAAAAGGAACACCAAATCAATCAGGAATAAATTCACCATATAGAGATCGTCCAATAATAGAAAATTTAGATCTATTCAACAAAATGAATCAAGGTGAAATAACGGAAGGAACAATGGTATTAAGAGCTAAAATTGATATGTCAAGTCCTAATATGCATTTAAGAGACCCAATTATTTATCGAATTATTGATCATCATTTACACCATCGAACAGGTAATAAGTGGAAAGTTTATCCTATGTACGATTTTGCACATGGACAAAGTGATTACTTTGAAGGTGTCACTCATTCTATTTGCACATTGGAATTTGCTGTTCATCGACCATTATATGATTGGTTTATAGATCAATTAAAAATATTTCACCCAGAAAATAAAGACTACCGTCCATCACAATACGAATTTAATCGGTTAAATTTAACATATACTGTAATGAGTAAGCGTAAATTAGCACAATTAATACGTGATAATATTGTTAATGGCTGGGACGACCCAAGGATGCCAACATTGGCTGGACTACGACGAAGAGGATACACGCCTGAATCTATTCGCAATTTTATAGATAAAATTGGGTATACTAAATTTGAAGCTTTAATAGATATTTCTTTACTAGAATACTCAATTCGTGAAGATTTGAATACAAAAGCAAAACGTGTTTTTGTAGTTATAGATCCAATAAAATTGATTCTAATTAACTATCCAAAAGAAAAAATAGAAATGATGGAAATAACTAATAATCCAGGAAATGATTTGGAAGGAACTCATAAAATTGCTTTTTCTCGTGAATTATACATAGAAAAAGAAGATTTTATGGAAAATGCCTCAAAAAATTTTTATCGCCTAACTATAGGTAAAGAAGTTCGCCTAAAAAATGCTTACATTGTTAAATGTATAGGAGTAAAAAAGAATAAATCAGGAATTCTGAAAGAAATATATGCCGAGTACTACCCACAGACTAAATCTGGATTAAAAGAAAGTAACAGAAAAATAAAAGGAACTTTACATTGGGTTTCTATAAAACATAGTATACCGGCAGAAGTACGACTATATGATTATTTATTTACTGTAAAAAACCCCTCTGAAGAAAAAAATTTTTATGAAAAAATAAATCCGAATTCATTAACTATAAAAACAACTGCTAGAATTGAAAAAGAATTAGAAAATGCTTCACCGTTAGAAAATTTTCAATTCCAACGACTGGGATATTTTAACGTAGATCCAGATTCTACAAAAAACAAATTAATATTCAACAAAACTGTATCATTAAAAGAATCAAAAAAAAATAAATTTAAATTCAAACAAATAAAAAACAATAAATAGACGCTCCCAAAACCTTTTAACCACATAAATTGTGTGTGCCATTATTTTAGCTTTAATATTATAAATACCTTAGGCCTCCAAATTTATGTAGAATTTTACAAAAAAAGAAATTATAGAAACACGAAGTTTTAATTACATTAGAAACAGATTTCAGACAAAATTATAAACAGAGCAAAAACGACAGCATCGTAAACGAAATTGCAATTAAAATAAAAATTTTCACTATCATTCTGGATAATTGAATACAAAATTCCAATTATCACAGAAAATATAAAAATAACCAAACAACGCAAAAAAACCTACAAACTGAAATAAATTCAAACAAAGAAATTGAACTATCTCAAAAATTTAAATTTTACTATCTAAAACATATATAACGAACCATTTCAAGTACTTTATTTGAATAACCCCATTCATTATCATACCAAGAAATTACTTTGGCAAAAGTATTGTCTAAAGAGATACCCGCTTCAGCATCGAAAATAGCAATATCAGAACATCCTCTGAAGTCAGTAGATACAACAGCATCTTCAGTATACCCCAAAATTCCTTTCAATTCACCACTAGAAGCATTTTTCATAGCATCTTTAATATCGGCCTTTGTAGCTGACTTATCAAGAATAACTGTTAAATCTACAACAGAAACATCAGAAGTTGGGACACGAAACGCCATGCCTGTTAATCTGCCATCCAATTCTGGGAGCACCTTACACACAGCTTTAGCGGCACCTGTAGCTGACGGAATAATATTTTCAAGTATTCCTCGCCCACCTCTCCAATCCTTAGAAGAAGGTCCATCAACTGTTTTTTGAGTAGCTGTTGTTGCATGAACAGTTGTCATCAATCCCTTAACAATCCCAAATTTATCATTCAAAACTTTTGCAATAGGAGCAAGACAATTAGTTGTACAAGAAGCATTCGAAATAATATCTTGCCCACAATAAGTTTTATGATTAACTCCAAAAACAAACATTTGTGTCGAATCTTTAGAAGGAGCAGACATAACAACCTTCTTAGCGCCAGCTTGAATATGCCTACATGCAGTTTCGCCAGTTAAAAAAAATCCAGTAGACTCAACAATAATTTCAGCTCCTATTTCTTTCCATTTTAAATTTGCAGGATCTTTCTCGGCCGTTAACCGAATTCTTTTCCCATTCACAATTATATAATTCATATCGATAACTACATCTCCTTTGAAGTGTCCATGCACTGAATCATACTTTAACATATAAGCTAAGTAATCAACATCAAGTAAATCATTAATACCTACAATTTCAACATCATTGCCAAAATTATATAATGCAGCACGAAACACCATACGTCCTATACGCCCAAATCCATTAATTCCTACTTTTATCATTGTTAATACTTGTAAATTAGTGTTAATAAATTGAAAAACCACCGACACATTTCATTATTAAATAATTAAATTTCCATAGAATCATAAAACCACAATCTCGCGTAAAAATAACATTTTTTTTATACTCAAACAAATATCATACAAAATTCATCAATATATGGAATATATAAAATTATAAACTTTTTAAAAACACTATAATTATATATGGTTTACTAAAAATTGAATAAAAATTCAACATTACTACGTTCAACAAAATTCACAGTAAAAATGATTCACTAAATTCTAATTAAATAGAATTAATTATGTCACACAATTATCCATTAATAACCAAATTGTTTCAAAAATTTATTTCTATTTCTCCACTTTTTTTTTACCTTAACATACATTT
The DNA here is from genome assembly GCA_002091395.1 of Candidatus Azobacteroides pseudotrichonymphae. GTDB lineage: Bacteria > Bacteroidota > Bacteroidia > Bacteroidales > Azobacteroidaceae > Azobacteroides > Azobacteroides pseudotrichonymphae_A. Next base: position 110,035 of record AP017913.1, on the reverse strand, counting down.
TAAGCATTATTCGTTTATCAAGGAATTTTTCAATATCCTTTTGAGCTATAGAACAAATTTTGTTTAATGCATTTCCATTATTTCCTATAATAATTTTTTTTTGAGATTCTTTTTCTGTAAAGATTATTACATTCATTTCAATAAAACTTACAAAGTCCTTAAAAAATTCTACAACTACTTCCACCGAGTAAGGTATTTCTTTTTTATAATATAAGAGAATTTTTTCGCGAACAATTTCTGTTACAAAAAAACGAGAAGAACGATCAGTTAAAGTGTTTTTTTTAAAAAAAGGAGGTGCCACAGGTAACAATTTTTCAATTTTTTTCTTCAGGTAATCTATATTAAAGCGATTAGTTGCTGAAAGCGGAATTATTTCAGCATAAGGAAGAATTTTTTCCCATTCTAACACTTTTTGTTCTAACTGATTTTGATTTGATAGATCAATTTTATTAATAACTAATAAAATAGGCAAAGTAAGCTTTTGTATTTTTTTTAAAAAAAATACATTTTTCCAAGCATCTTCTAAAATATCAGTTACATAAAGTAATACATCTGCGTCCTCTAAAGCTGACTCCGAAAAGTTTAACATTTTTTTTTGCAATTTGTAATTTGGATGTAGTACACCTGGAGTATCAGAATAAACAATTTGCATTTCAGTTGTGTTTACAATGCCAATAATTCTATGACGAGTGGTTTGTGCCTTATAAGTAATAATAGATAGTTTTTCACCTATTAAAACATTCATTAAAGTGGATTTCCCAACATTAGAATTACCAACAATATTTACGAATCCGGATTTATGGATATCTTTTATATCAGAATGCATTTGCTTTAAGAATTAACCCGGTTTTCTCATTTAACCCACATATTAGGTTAAAATTTTGAACTGCTTGTCCAGAAGCTCCTTTTAGCAAATTATCTATAACAGAAATAATAAATAATTTATTCCCGTATTTCTCCAAATGAATAATACATTTATTTGTATTTATTACTTGCTTTAAATCAGGCTCTTTATCATAAATAAATGTAAAAGCACTTTTTTTGTAAAAATTCAAATAAACTTCAGTAGCATACTCGATGCTAAGATCTACTTCAGTGTAAACTGTTGCAAAAATTCCTCTTGAGAAATTACCTCTCATTGGAACAAAACTAAATTTTGATAATTCACAATTTAAAGATTCAGAAATCTCTTTTAAATGTTGATGAGAAAATACTTTATAAACTGAAATATTTCCATTTCTCCAAGAAAAATGAGACGTTTTTGTTAGTCTCGAACCTGCTCCTGTTCCTCCAGTAATTGCATTTATATGAATTTCATTTTTTAAGAAATTGTTTGCTGCCAAAGGCAACAAAGCTAATTGAACAGCTGTAGCAAAACAACCTGGATTAGCAATATACTGAGCTTTTCTAATAATATTCCTATTTAATTCAGGCAAGCCATAAATAAATTTTTCAGCACAATCCTTATGACGGAAATCCATAGATAAATCTATGATTTTCAATTTATCAGGGATTACATGAGTTTTTATAAATCTTTTACTATAACCATGTGCAGAACAAAGAAACAAAACATCAATCTCATTTAAATCATATAAACTAGAGAAAACTAAATTTGCCTCACCAATTAATCCTGTATGAATATCAATAATTTTACTTCCGGCATTACTATTACTGTGAACAAATGTAATATTTACATCAGGATGATTTATCAATATCCGAATTAATTCTCCTGCAATATAACCAGCTCCTCCAATAATCCCAACTTTTATCATTTTTCTATTCTAATAATTTACACTACTTCCATTCTTTGGCTTTTTAAAATGATTTAATCACAAATTCTCTTTGTAAATCACATGAATGCATATGTTTCTCAATTATTAATACTAACATTATTTAAAAATCGTATTAAAATACAATTGACATAATGATAACACAAGAATTCGTAATTTTTAGCTTCACAATAAAGCTAAAAATTAATAAATTTTAATTGGCTAAAATGTAAAAAATACAGTTAATATCAATTTTTTTTCATTTACATAATAGACCAAATAAACTAAATAACAATTATAAATTTTAGTCCATTCATACCTTACTATTTTGCATAATACTTATATGTTTGTAACATAGTCCACCTTAATAAAACATTACAAACAAATGCTAATTAAAAATCTTAATTTTGAAACAAAACACCTTATTTCTCAATACTATTTAATATAAATAACTAAAATTCACTATACCTTAAGTTAGACATTTTTAATCTTCTAGTTTTAATTTTATCATATTATATTTTACCAGCTGATCCCAAAACATGTGTTATTTTATGTTTATACAGATCTTTAAGTGATTCACGAGCTGGTCCTAAATACTGACGTGGGTCAAACCATTCAGGGTTGGTATTAAATATACTACGAATAGCAGCAGTCATTACTAGACGACCGTCTGAATCTATATTAATTTTACAAACAGAAGATCTTGCTGCTTTACGTAACTGTTCTTCTGGAATTCCAATGGCATCTTTCAGTTTCCCACCATTATTATTTATTATTTCTACTTGAATTTGAGGAACGGAGGATGCTCCATGTAGTACAATAGGGAATCCAGGTATACGCTTTTCTACAGCTTCTAAAATATCAAAACGCAAAATGGGAGGGATTAAAATTCCTTTATTATTACGAGTACATTGCTCAGGTTTAAATTTATTAGCTCCATGAGAAGTTCCAATAGAAATAGCTAAAGAATCTACATTTGTTTTAGAAACAAAATCTTCAACTTCTTCTGGTTTTGTGTAAGTGTTACTTTTAGCAGATACGTCATCTTCTATTCCTGCCAAAACACCTAATTCGCCTTCTACAGTAACACCGTGATGGTGGGCATATTCTACAACTTTACATGTCAATTTCACATTTTCATCATAAGGGAAATGTGAACCATCAATCATTACTGACGAAAAACCAAAATCTATACAACTTTTACATAAATCAAACGTATCTCCATGATCTAAGTGTAGGACTATAGGGATAGCTTTTCCAAGTTCTTTAGCATACTCTACTGCGCCTTGCGCTAAATAACGCAAAATAGTTTGATTAGCATATTTACGAGCTCCACTTGATACTTGAAGTATTACTGGAGAACTTTCTTCAACACATGCTTGAATAATTGCCTGCAATTGTTCCATATTATTAAAATTGAATGCAGGTATTGCATAATTTTCCTTTGTTGCCCTTTCAAAAAGGGCACGACTGTTAACAAGTCCCAAATTTTTATAGTTTACCATAGTTAATTTTATTATTTTAAAACTTGTAATTTTTGCTTTTAATTAAAAACAAAAGTAATTTACACTAAAAATTTTAGTGTAAAAATTAATAACCTAGATTAAAAACATTAACAATTTGTTCTTATATATCAACAATGTAACAATTAACCTCATAAAATCAGTTTAATTCAATCGCTAACTACACAAAAATAAAACAAAAACTCTTCTCCAATTTGATCAATCACTCGATTACCAACCTGAAGGTGACACACTTTTAAAGTAAAAATTTACTTTAATTACCGTTTTTAATTTGAACAAATAACACTATTAACTAAATAATTTCAACTATTTATTGAAAATAGAATTCAATTTAATATATAAGTAATTTTTCATATAATAAATCCTTCACATAATTATCAATCTATGAAATAGATCAAAATCACACATATCACAAAAGCGTAGACAAGATAATTGAATATTTTCAACTTTACCAAAAAAACAAAAATTTTTATTTAAGAACACCAGAAGAAACTAAAATAATTTTCATAAATAATTTGCGTATTAATATTTTAGACTGGTTAATTGAAAAACAACATTTATCTCACTGTAATTTATATTTTTATACAAATGGTTATTAACGATTGGATTAAATAAAAAATAAATTAATTTTTAATTAATTGCCAACATTTCAAATTTTGATGTTTTTACGATTTTCAATACTGAGTATGTAATATTCCGATTTCCGAAAGACTTTTTGCGTCAATTTGATTCTAAGTTAATAAAATCATTGCATTTTTATATATGCACAAAGTTAAAATTTTTGAAAATATTCATTTATTACACATTTAATAAAATAAAAAACCAGTGTAAAACTTACTATTAGTACTGTACTAAAAATTAGAACTAAATCATTTATTTTAATTTGAACTGGGTACGTATTAATCAAAAATGAAAAATCACTTCCTAAGTGAATAATTCCAAATTGTTTTTGTAAAAAACAAATAAAAACTCCTAAAAATATTCCACTAATACACCCTAAAATAGCCATTAAACAACCTTCTAACAAAAAAATATAAATAATAAGTTTTTTATCTGCACCAATAGCTCTAAATGTATAAATGTCTTTTTGCTTATCAACAATTAATATGGTAAGAGATCCAATCAAATTAAAAGTAACAATAGAAAAAATAAAACAAAGCAGTAAAAAAGTAATCCACTTTTCAATACTAACCATATTGAAAGCTGTTTCCTGTTGTTCATAACGATCTTTTACAGAAAAATTTTCTTTAAGAATTTGTCTTATTTTTTTTTTTATTGACAAAATACAAGCTGGATTTTTCAATTTTATTTCCAAAGCACTGATTTTAGTTTTATACCCTAATAACTGACGAACAAAATTTATTGGAACAATGACATAATTATCATCATAAATAGGTTGATTAACCATAAAAATACCACTAACGTAAGCCTTCTTTTCGTTAAAAACAGCCATTTTATAATTTTTATTTTCTCGTTTAGGAGCATAAAAGCATAAAGGTACACCAGAATCGTCATCTACATTCAAAATTTTTGCCACTCCTATCCCTAAAACAGCAAAAGAATGAGTTTTATTTATTAATTTAAATTTTTCATTAAAAATAATATCTCCAAAATTAATTAATTTGTTAAAATTATTCGACACCCCTTTAATTAGTACTGGAAGTTGCTGTTGATTATACTTTACTAAAACATTATCTTCTAAAGTTTCAGATACCAATGCTACTTCTGGTAATTTATAAATTTTAAGAAAAGCACTGCTTGTTGGATCAAACACCTTCTCTCTTACAGAAGTAATTTTTAATTCTGGGTCAAATACCCCAAATGTTTTAGAAATTAAATCGTGAAATCCATTAAAAACAGAAAGTATACAAACTGCTGCTAATGTAGCAATTGCTATACCTGAAATTGTTACCAGCGAAATAATATTAATAACATTATGAGATTTTTTAGAAAAAAAATACCGTCTGGCAACATACAATGGAAAATTCATATTCCCTCATTTTGACTTATCAAACGACTTATATTATCTATATAATCAAAAGAGTTATCAACGTAAAAAAATAATTCAGGAACACGCCTAATTTTTTTCCCAATGCGTAACCCTAAATTATAGCGAATATTGTTTTTGTTTTTTTTTACATTATCCATAATATTGATTATGCTATTGGACGGATAAATACTCAAAAAAATTTTTGCTATACCCAAATCTGGACTTACTCTCACTGTAATTACCGACATTATAACAAGCTTTTTAAATTGTTTGGCCTGTAAACGGAACAGTTCGTTAATTTCTTTTTGTATCAAACGTTCTATTTTTTGCAATTTTTTATTTTCCATGACATTAAATCTAATCTTAATTAAAACTAGACCTTTTTAATTTGATTTTTAACAACATACCATAAATATGCTTCTATATTAGAATAATTCATTTTAGCTAACAAACTAACATAATGTTGTAGTTGTTTTTCATGAAAAAATTGAGGTTCCCCAAATTTATAATCTATAATAATAACTTTATTATCTGTAATTAATACACGATCTGGTCGTTTATTAATTATGACACCGTTTTCTTCAGCAATAATTGCACATTCCTTATAAATTTCATTATGATTATTAAACCAACTTTCTACTTTTGATGATTTAATAAATTGTTGTATTTCATCTATATATTTTTTTTTTTCTTCAAACTGAATTAATCCTTGCATTATCCCATCACTTACAACTTTTTCAATATCATCCAAAAAATTTATTTTTGAAAATAGATAATGCATAATATTGCCATAATTAATATTTATAAATTTCTTGGTACAATCAACACCAATTACTTTATTAGACATGAATTTTTTGAATTGACTAGATTGTTTAAACTTGAATTTTCCTTTCCCACTTAATGAAAATTTTATTTCCTTTATCAAAATGTCTTGCTTTAAAGGATTATCCACGATTACTTTATCTATTTTTTCACTTGGAAAAGAAATTTTACCAATTTTTAAACATGTTTCTTTTTCTTCCCAGCATTCATCTAATCGTTTTACGAATAATTGCAGCAAGTCTGATACTTTTTTTATTTTATTTACTTTTCGTTTATATTTTGCTAGTACAATTAAATTTTGTTCAGCCCTTGTAAAAGCTACATATAAAAGATTTATATTATCTACATATGACTGAATTGTTTCTTCTTCATATTCTAATACAAAATCAGTATTTTCTAGTTCTTTTTTATACGTAATAGGTAATACAGGTATACTTTTTATATTTTTTGGAGATTTACACCATATAAGAGGGTTATTTTTTGGAGAAAGATCCCAGTCACAACAAGGGACTATTACCGTAGAAAATTGCAAACCCTTTGACTTGTGAATTGTCATGGCTCTTACTCCATTCAATTTAATTCCGGCTGGAATAGTCTTATCTAAACATTCTTTGTTCCAATAATCAAGAAAATGGTAAACAGTAGCAGGATATTTAACTATATATTTATTAAGACAATCATAAAAAATGAACAAATAAGCTGACTGACCAATCAAACGTTCTAATTCAAATAATTTGCAAATATAACTAACAAGATCAAACAATGGCATAGATGATAATGAATCAATTGCCAAATCACGAACATTCAATCCTCCTGATTTCAACAAATATATTAATTGGTCCTCATATATTTTATTTTTTTTTCTAAAAATTAATTCAAGTGATGTAATAATGATTTTTATAGCAAGTGAATTACGTAAGTAAAATGCTTCATTAGAAATAATTGTAAGGTAATGTTTTTTTTCCATTTCTGGATAATCATTCGTCTTTTGTGAAAGATATTCAGCAAATATATTTATTGTTTCATTTTTTCTTAAAAGAATACAAATATCTTCAGCCTGTATACCATTATCATATAATATTTTAAGTTGTTTAAAAACTGATTCATACATATGTTTTAAATAATTTTTTTCATGACCTCTGCATCTTTTAACAAATTGAACAAAAACATAACCTTTTTCATCATTTTTTACAGATTTTTGCTTAACATCATCATATATAGAGAAATTATTGTGATTAATCACTTGAGATATTGAAGTAAAAAACATATTATTGAAATCGACAATGCGTTTTTCACTCCTCCAGTTATATAATAGGTACTTATCATCACCGTTTAGTCTTTCTGATATTTTTTTTAACATTCCGCAATGACTATTTCTCCAACGATAAATCGATTGTTTCTCATCTCCTACTATCAAACTAAAATTGTTTTTAGCAACAATTTCTTTAAATAAAACATTAAAATTCTCCCATTGTAATTGACTAATATCCTGAAATTCGTCAATCATTACATGTTTAATTTTAGTTCCTATTTTTTCATAAATAAATGGAGCATCATTATCATCTATCATTTGATAAAGAAACATGTTTGTATCTGACAATACAAATCTATTTTGTTTATAATTTTCTTCTTCAATTTTTTTTATAACACTTCTTATTAACCCTAATTGGTAAAGATTATCTATTACTATTTGAGATGTAGATATTTTTTGCAATACTTTGAGAGTTTTTTTAAGTATAGACATCAATTTTGAATCAACCAAAATGATTATTTCTTTTATTCTTTCATGATTTTTATTAGCCCATGCATAATTATGTTTGCAACATTTTTCTATTATTTTACTGCCTTTCATGTAGTCTTTCCACATCCCATCACTTAATTTTTTAAAAAAAATGATAGGATTATCTCCACTTTTTTTTACAAAATCATTTTCACTAAGCTGATATTTTTCCAATAAAGTGTCAATTTTTTGTTTTGTATTTTTAAAAAAAAAATGACACTTTATTTGTATTTGTTCTTGACTTTTTAAGATTTTTTCAAAAAAAAACGGCTCATTTAAAAAATATTTTCTATACTTCTGAAATGATTCATCATATATACACTCATTAAATACTTTAATTTGTCTTTCTATTTCAAAATTTTTACCATCATTTATCAAATACTCTACATATGTTTTTATCCATTCAAATAATTGATTATCCTCATTAGCCCTTTCTATTACTTTGTAGACGGCTTCTTGTACTACTCTTTGAGTATTCATTTCTAGTTCAAAATAACTGCCGCATCTTAATTCACGAGATAAATTATGCACTATTCGTTGAAAAAAACTATCAATCGTTGTAATATTTAAATATCCATAATTATGAAGAATTGCTTGAAAAATTTTTTTAGATTTTATAGCGATTGTTTTTTTTTTTAGAAAAACTTTTTCTTCTTTCAACATTTTTTGTAAAGACAAATAATTTTTTTTTGAATCATCAGTATTCATTGCAAGACCATACAACTCTTCCAATATTCGTCTTTTCATTTCACATGTAGCATCTTTTGTAAAACTAACTGCCATGATATGTTGAAAATAATTACTATCATTTGATAGTAATAGACATTTAATATACTCTAAAATTAGAATATAAGTTTTACCTGAACCAGCTGAAGCTCTATATATTTTTATTTTTGACATGATTTATATCTTATTCTCAATCTTAACAGAGATAAAATTCAATAATAAAATTTCAAAAATATGATTCTAATAGTAATAGAATCATATAAATGCCTCCTGTAAACTATTTATATATACAATTAGCTATGTAATTGAAATAAATGTACTAATTAATGCAAATTCTTGTCAAGATACTTTATATAATTACCATTGGTACCAAATTAAAGATTAAAAAAATTATATTACTGAATAATAATCTATTCTTTACTACTGATGCATGTAAACAAAAACTCATAAACACTTTTAAATTTCAAAATGATTTTTTAAAAAATCATTTTGAAATCATATAAAATCTACTGTACTATATTTTTATGCAAAAAACGAAATTGGATATAAAAACAATTCTAATTAAAAAATCAATTAGCTAATAATTCAATAACTAGATCAAATTTATGAAATATGGAAATGAAAATGATTCATGAAGAATTCTAAAACAGAAAAACTTTACAACAAAAAATAAACATAAAACTTTTTACAAAAAAAGATTGCATAAATGTGTTTTTGAATTACTTGAATCAAGTAATTCAAAAACACATCAAAAAACAATAAACTTCATATGATTTTAACTTGCAAACTAATCAAATAATATTATAGATTAAAATAATAGAATAAAAATAAAATTCAAAACACATTAGTATGGACTAGTAAAAAATATTCAATTACATAATGTCATCAACCAAACACATTCCTAAGTTTACTAAAAAATTTTCCCTTTACTGAATTCGAAGGCTCAAAATTAGCAGAATTGCCTATCATAGACAAGAGTTCTTTTTGTCTTTCAGTCAAATTTTCAGGAACATAAACAGTAACATTAACTAATAAATCTCCCCGCCCATACTTATCAACAGAAGGCAACCCCTTATTTTTTAACCTAAGTATTTTGCCAGGTTGAGTCCCTGGCTGTATCTTAACCTTCGCCTTACCATCCAATGTAGGAACCTCCACTACACAACCAACTGCTGCTTGATAAAAAGTTAAAATCAAATTATAAATAATATCTTGCTGATCTCTCATAAATTCAGTATTAGGTTCTTCTTCAACCAGTATCAGCAAATCTCCATTAATTCCACCACGACGAGCAGCATTACCTTTTTCCTTTACAGAAAGCTGCATGCCTCCAATTACACCAGCAGGTATATTAACTTTAATTACATCTTCACCTCGAACAATCCCTTCTCCGTAACAATATTGACATTTTCTAGAAATTACTCTTCCATCTCCGCGACATTCAGGACAAACAGAAGAAGTCTGCATTTGACCAAATCCAATGTTCACTATTTTCGTCACTTGCCCTTTCCCACGACAAGTAGAACAAGTACGATAGTCTCCATTTTCTGCACCAGTTCCTTTACAATGGAAACAAGAAATATATTTTTTTACTTTAAGTTTTTTTTCAACACCTAGTGCTATTTCTTTAAGTGTTAATTTGACTTTTACCCTTAAATCTGCGCCCTTATTGACTCTACTAGCATTTCCACCAAATCCAAATCCATCAGAAAATCCACTAAAGATATCTCCAAAACGAGAAAAAATATCCTCCATAGAGGTTTCTCTTCTATCAAAACCACCAGAAGAACCACCTAATCCTGCATGTCCTAACTGATCATACCTACTCTTTTTATTTGGATCACTTAAAACTTCGTATGCTTCAGCTGCCTCCTTAAATTTTTCCTCAGCATTTTTATTCCCGGGATTTTTATCAGGATGATATTGAATAGCCTTTTTTCTATACGCTTTTTTAATTTCATCAACTGATGCTGTTCTAGAAATTCCCAAAATTTCATAATAATCTCTTTTTGTCGTAGCTGCCATATTTTAACTTAATAATTTTTTCTCTAATTTGCCACCACTACCTTTGCGTGGCGAATAACTTTATCATTCAAAGTATACCCAGTTTGCAACTTATCCATAATCTTACCCTTCTGTTCTTCACTATTTGCAGGTACTGTCGCAACAGCTTCAAATAAATCAGCCTCGAAAGTTTGTCCAACTGAATCAATCGCCTTTATGCCATTTTGTTGAAGAAACAAAAGAAATTTTCTATGAATCAAATCTACACCTTCTTTTATAATATCCACTTCCTTAGCTTCCTTGATCATCTCTAAAGCTCTTTCAAAATCATCTATTATCGGAAGAAGACTAACAAACACTTTTTCTACACCATATTTAACCAAATCAGATTTTTCCTTAATAGTACGTTTTCGATAATTATCATACTCTGCCATTAAACGAAGATTAGTATCCTTTAATTGTTCAAACTTTTCTCTTAAATCTGTCATTTTGTCGGATAATTTCAAATCTTCTGATAAAATCTGTCCTTCTATATGCTCCTCTTTTATTGCACTATCAGACAAATCATCCTCATTTTGAATTACATTTTCAAGTTCTTTTTCTTTATCATTCATAAACTTATATTTTTATTTCGATTTATATCAAAAACATACGCTATACTTTTGAAAAATAAATAAATTTACGAACTTTTTTTATAAATACTATAAATAGCGGAACGGCAAAAAATTTGCCAAAAAACAAAAAAAATAATTTGCCTTACTACAAATGCAAACCATTGAGTGAATATTTTATTATAAATATGTTGAAGCAATTAATAGTATTCTTAGATTTGTTATTTCTTCTATGTTTTGATCTAAAATTGTCTTTAATTTGTTATAAATTCTGGTATGATGCTCTTTCATTTGACTTTATAGTTAGAATCACCTAACAAACATTCCTAATGTACCATTAAAAAATTTTTCTTCCAAATAGATTTTGTAGAAAATTACAATTTTTCTTTGCATTTTCACTGGAAAATTTACAACTTTACAGAAGTAGAAATTACCAAAATACTTGTAATAATTTTATATTTCAATTTAGTATTATATCAAGAATTACTTCAGTATGGTTAAGATTGATTTTTATGAAATTTTTAAAAAATATTATCTAAAACAAATACTTAAAGAATTATATAATTCTTCTAAATAACATCAGAAACTTTTTGCAGAAAAACTATTATATTTTCATTATCTATGAAACAACTAGAATTCTTTACCAACTGATTTTTTATCATTAAAAAAGTACAAAAGTTCATAAGTTATATAAAATATGAAAAATTTCTTTACAATGGACAATATGATTAAGATGAATTTGAAAATATAATCTTAAATTACGTTGAAATTTTAACAGCTACATGCTATATTTAGAAATCATTCCTTGAACATTAGAATTTTAGTATTAGATACTAAATGTGTCGCAGATATAATTTTTATAATAATCTAAAATTAATCTTAAGATAAATGCAAGATGTTGTTTTTTCAAAATACACAATAGATTTTACACGTGTTGCTGTTGAATATTGTATGCTATTAGAAAAAACAAAAAAAACAGAGAAAAAAATTTTTATTAACAATATGACAAAAGTTTTGCCACTTTTATATATTAAAGCATCTATTATTCCAAAAATTAAGGAATATTACAAATCTAACTTAGAATTGGTAATGAGTAATGATCTCTACTTACAGATAGAAAGCAGCATCAGTGATCTATTAGGGAATGATAATTTATACTTAGAAGTTTTTAAACAAGAAACTAAATATAGTAGTTCACTCAATACAGCAAAAGTATCAAAAGATTTAGCTAATATTTATCAAAATTTGGGTAACTTTATTTCAGTTTTTAAAAATGGAGATAAAAAAATTATGAGTGATTCTTTGATGCTTTGTATTGAAAATTTCAAAAAATGCTGGGGACAGCATTTAGTTAATGCATTAAAAGCTATGCATTTTGTTAAGTATAAGATCGAATAATGAAATAAAAACTAACTCAATATTTTTCAATAAAAAAAGACGCCGACATAGTATAAAATCTAGATAATATGCTTTTACAAACTGGTATATATATAGACAGTACCAAAAAAATAATTTGATAAAATTACAAATTTCTTGATATATGAATTTAAATTAAATTATACTAAATGAATAGTACAATAATTACTAATAAAATGATTATTATTTTAGTTTTTATCTGCAACACAATTGTTGGTTAATTAACCATATTCATAGTAAATCTTGTACAAGCATTGTATCAAAAATATGCAATTTCGTTAATATATGTTATGTTGGATCGTACCATGAAAATTTATCTGTTACTGTATTAAGACTTCTAAAATACTATAAGACAATAGTAATAATTAATACATAAGATTTATTATTTTTTAAAAATATAAGTGCTTTACTAACAGTCATTGAATAAATTTTTAAAAAACGCACACTATCAGATTGGAAGCATTAAATGATAAACATTTAGTTATTAGAATCGAAACTAAGTGGTTCAATGTTTATAAAAAACGCATAAAATTAAAAATAAACTCAAAATCTACATAAAATCTAATAACTCAATAATAAATTATGATTTAAATCATCGATAATAATTTAAAACACATTTTCATACACTTATACTCGATTTTTGTCAATTTTATCATCAAAAATTATTATCATTCCGTTTATGTCTAAATTCAATTGTTTAACATTATTGCCAAAAGCAAAAATAGTTTTAGTACTTTTTGATTAAAAATCAATGCACATTCGATCATGAAAACGAAAACTATTCTAATCACAGGAGCAAAAGGACAATTGGGAAGTGAATTGATGCAATTGTCAGCACAATATTTTAATTTTAAGTTTATTCCAACTGATACAGAAACATTAGATTTAACAAAAAAAACAAAAATTATCCAATTTTTGAAAAAAAACAAAGTTGATTATATCATTAACTGCGCTGCCTACACTGCAGTTGATAAAGCAGAAAAAGAGATAAGTTTGTGCTATTCAATTAATCGCGACACAGTGAAAAATTTACTGGAATCAACAGATAAAAAAACAAAAATTATTCATATTTCTACTGATTATGTATTTGATGGGTTAAAAAACACTCCTTATACAGAAACAGACACTGCTAACCCACAATCAATTTATGGTAAAAGCAAACATGAAGGAGAAATAATTTTAATGACAAATCGGCCAGAAAGCATTATTATACGAACTAGTTGGCTATATTCTGTCTATGGATGCAATTTTGTAAAAAAAATATTGAATTTAATAAAAGAAAAATCACATTTAAAAGTTGTTTGTGATCAATTAGGAACACCAACTTATGCTGCAGATTTAGCGAACGCTATTTTAATAATAATTTCTTATTTAGAAAACAAAAATGGTTTTTATTTTGGCATTTTTCACTATAGTAATGAAGGAATCGCTTCTAAATTTGATTTTGCAAAAAAAATATTGAAATTTTCAAAAGAAAAAAATTGCAATATTTACCCAACTAAAACAGAACTATATGTAATTCAAACAAAACGTCCAATGTATAGCGTCTTAAACAAACAAAAAATAAAAAAAATTTTTAGCATTGCAATTCCAGAATGGGAAACAAGCTTAAAAAAATGCATCAACTTATTAGTAAAGTAAAAAAATGTACGACGTAACAAAAATCTTTAATTTTAATACTAAAAATTGATTGCCATTTTATTTTTTATTCGTTCAATATTTTTTTTTGCAACAGTTGATTCTAAAGAATAATGATATTTGTTTAAAATAGTACTATAAACATCCAAGGCTGATTTATAATCTTTCAAACTTTCATAAGCAATAGCAGCCTTTTTTAAATAAATTGGACTTAAAAATGAATTGTTAGCTTTAATAGACGCTTTTAGAAAAAGGTCAATTCCTTTTTCTACATTCCCTAAATTAATTTCACAATCAGCCATGGCTCCAATTATTTGAGCAACAAACAATTTGTCTTTTCCATGAAATTTTCCTAAAGTTATAAGAGCCTTACTATAGTCACTTAATTGATATTGACAAATTCCTGCATAAGCCTTTGCAAGTTCAGATGACTTAGTCCCTCTGAACTTTTTTATTATACCTAAAAAGCCAATTCGTATATTATCTCCATACAAAGCATGTTTCCATTCTTGATTTTCAAAGTAACATTGGCATTGATATAAAGCAACTTCGGCACATTTCTCCTGATTAATAATGTAATTATGATAGAAAATAATACCACTGATTACGATTAAAACAATTGCAACAGCAATTATAAAAATTTGTCTAAAAAATTTATTTAAATACAAACTTATTTTTAAATAAATTTTATTTACATTTTCACCCACTTGCAAAATATATATTACATTTATCCTTATAAATTATTCTTCTGATCTTCTAAATTAAAAACAAAATATTTACATGAAAAATCAACCACTAATTTTAAAAACACATAACTCAAATATTTTAATATGAAATTCTTATTCGTAGTTCAGGGAGAAGGACGCGGGCACTTAACACAATCCATAGCTCTTAAAAATATTTTAACCAAAAATGGACATGAAGTAACTGCCGTTCTTGTTGGTAAAAGTAAACATACAATGTTACCATTTTTTTTTGCTAAAAAAATGAATATTCCAGTCCACTGTTTTAATAGTCCAAGTTTTTTATGGAATAAAAAAGTAAATGTTTTTCTTAGCATAATTTATAATTTGTTCAAAATACCAATTTACTTCAAAAGTATAAATTTTTTATATAATAAAGTTATAAAATCAAATGTAGATATTGTTGTTAATTTCTACGAATTAATAATTAGTTTGTCTTATGCTATATTTTCATTTAAAATACCTTGTATCAGCATAGCACATCAATACTCCATACTACATCCTGAATACAATTTGCCTCCAGAAAATAAATTCAAACTAGTATTGTTAAAATTTTTTACACACCTAACTTGTATAAAATCATCTATGATATTTGCAATATCAATGGAAAATAAGAAAAATGTACTTGAATCACGTATTATAATCGTTCCACCTTTACTACGAGAAGAAATTTTTAAATGTATTCCTCAAAAAAAAAATTATTTACATGGATATATAATAAATAGTAGTCTTTCTGACGAAATCATTAAATCTCAAAAAAAATATCCATACGTACATTTACATTTTTTTTGGGACAAAAAAAATGTACCACAAAAACTAATTATAAACGATCATCTGACTTTCCACACTCTAAATGACAAATTGTTTATCAAATACATGTCAGAATGTAAAGCATATATTACCACTGCTGGATTTGAATCTGTTTGTGAAGCTATGTATCTTGGGAAACCAATATTAATGGTCCCTACACACATAGAACAAAATTGTAATGCATATGAAGCTTCACTAGCTGGTGCTGGAATAAAAGCAGACAATTTTGATATTAATTTGCTAATCAACTACATTCCTAAGTATAAAAAAAATGTTAAATTCCAAAGCTGGGTTGAACACTCGGAAGAATATTGGATAAATGAAATAAATAAATTTATTTCACTCTTTCTGTATAAAACCCGTTTCGTGTACTTATTTTTATTTTGTCTCCTTCAGTAATAAACAAAGGAACACGTATTATAGCACCAGTTTCTACTATTGCAGATTTAGTGGCACTAGTAGCTGTATTACCTTTTACACCTAATTCTGTACGTGTAACTGTCAAAATAACATGAGAAGGAAGTTCTGCAAACAAAACAGTCCCAGAATTTGCATGAACAATAACTTCGACAGTACCACCTTCTTTCAAAAAATCCACACCAACAATACTATTTTTTGCAATAAATACTTGATCAAATGTTTTCATATGCATGAAATTATAAATCATATTATCCTCATAAAGGAACTGATAATTATGACGTTCTATTCTCACTTTATTTATTTTTATTCCAGCATTGAACGTTTTTTCAATTACTCTACCAGTAGTTACATTTTTAAGTTTCGTACGTACAAAAGCTGGACCTTTTCCAGGTTTTACATGCAAAAACTCTACTATATAGTAGTAATGGCCTTCTAAATCGATACACATGCCATTTTTAAAATCAGCTGTGGTTTCCATTTCAAAATACATTTAAACAAATCATCTAAATCTAAACACTCTCCAGCAAGATAAAATTTTATTATACAATTATATAAGTTTCTACATAATATAAAATATACAGTCAGTTCAAAAAGCTATTAGTACTCACTTAATACATTACTACAATTCAAAATTTTTTGATAAAACTTTATTAATAACCGTATTTATAATGGATCCTTACACTAGCCATTATAAAATAACAATTTTACTAAAATATTTATGAATTTTTACATATAAAATAACTAACATTTTTATTGTAAACTACATAATAATAGCTAACAAGTTTTATTTAAAAATATTTTCAGTAAAAATAAAAACTAAATAAAAATTGTCAACAAAAACTTTATGCTTTAAAACAAAAATTATATCTATTAATTAGTAATGTCTTTAATGGCTCTATCAACAATTCAACATCACCAGCCCCTACAACTAATACT
Source organism: Candidatus Azobacteroides pseudotrichonymphae (assembly GCA_002091395.1). Taxonomy (GTDB): domain Bacteria; phylum Bacteroidota; class Bacteroidia; order Bacteroidales; family Azobacteroidaceae; genus Azobacteroides; species Azobacteroides pseudotrichonymphae_A. Next base: position 92,847 of record AP017913.1, on the reverse strand, counting down.
ACGTCTACATTTTGTTTTGAAACGAAACGTAACAATTCACTAAATTGAACCAATTGTTTTTGAGAAATTGTTAATAAATCTAATATCATTTTAGAAGAAACATTACGGATTGGCTTTTCCCTTGCAGGATAAATCGGAAGTAAAATTACTTCATCTGCTAAAGACAACGAAAGAGCAAATTCTTTATAAAAATTTTTAGTTCTAGAATATAAATGTGGTTGAAAAATAACTGTTAATTTTCTGTCAGGATACAATGCCCGTACTGAAATAATAGAAGATTTTAATTCATAAGGATGGTGAGCATAATCATCTATAAGGATTAACCTATCAGTTTTAATATGAAAATCAAAGCGCCTTTTAACACCAACAAAAGACATCATAGACTGCTTTAACTCTTTATTAGTTACACCATTAAGCCATCCGATTGCTAAAGCAGCAATACCATTAATAATATTAATCTCTATCGGAGGACTCATTTGAATATTTTTTATAATACCTTTTGGTACTACAAAATCAAATTGAATTTTTTTACCATATATTCGCACATTTTGTGCATAAAAATCAGGTTTATTATTACATTGACTATTTTCATCGAAACTTCTACCATAACGATAAATTTTTACATTTTTTTGTAAGTTGTTGAACGTAATATTTATTCTTTCTTCTATTAGAAGTACTCCATCTTCACGAATTAAAGAAGCAAAATTTTTGAAAGATTTCACATAATTTTCTTCCGTATTATAAACATCTAAATGATCTACATCTATAGAGCTGATTACGGCCATGAAAGGAGAGAAGTTATGAAAAGAATAATCATATTCATCAGCTTCAATAACAGTTAAATTGCTTTTATTTGATAATAATAAATTGTTATCATAATTCTTTGGTATGCCACCTAAAAATGCGCTACAACCTATTTTTGACTCATTTAAAAAATGAGCAATCATAGAAGAAATAGTAGTTTTGCCATGAGAACCAGATACACATATCAATTTTTTAGTTTTTGTTATTTCACCTAAAAGTTGTGCCCGTTTTAAAATATTAAATCCATGCTCCCGAAAATATACAAATTCTAAATTATTATATGGAATTGCAGGAGTAACTACTACTAATGTATTTTCCTTATTTTTAAAAAATTCTGGTATTAAATCTACATTTTCAATGTAGTGAATCAAAGCTCCTAAATTGTTTAATTTGCGAGTAATAACAGATTCTACTTTATCATACCCAGAAACATTTTTCCCATTAATAAGAAAGTATTGTACTAAACTACTCATTCCAATACCACCTGCTCCAATAAAATAAATATTATCACAATTATTGTACATATAAAAATAAACTTGCTAATTAAGATTAAATTATATCTATTATTTCATCTACAATTTTATTTGCTGAATCAAATAAAGCCATTTTTAAAATATTTTTACTTAAAAAATGTAATTTGTCACTGTTTTTAATTAATTCAAATACTTTTGGAATTAATTTTTTAATAGCTTCTTTATCAAGAACTACGACAGCAGCATCTTTTTGCAACAATACTTTGGCATTCTTAAGTTGATGATTTTTTGTAACATTAGGTGACGGTACAAAAATAGTTGGTTTACCCAACAAACACAACTCAGATATAGTTCCTGCTCCAGCACGTGAAACAACTAAATCAGCAATTGAATACGCCAAATCCATACGAAAAATAAATCTTGTAAAACAAATATTACGAGGTATAGTATCAATACTAGAAAATAAATATTGACCATATTGCCATATTAGTTGAAAATCACATTTTTCTATTGCTTTTATCGACGAAATGATACTTTCATTAATAGTTTTAGACCCTGAACTTCCACCTAATATTAAAACAGTTTTTTTTCGATGATCTAGTTTAAAATGGACATAACCTTCATTTTTTTTTATATCAGTAATTAACAAATTTTGACGAATAGGATTCCCTGTAAGTACAATCTTCTCTTTCGGAAAGAATCTTTCCATCCCATCGTAAGCAACACAAATTCTTTTTGCTTTCTTAGCTAAGAATTTATTTGTCATCCCTGCAAAAGAATTTTGTTCCTGAATCAGAATTGGAATATTTTTTTTAGCAGAAACTTGCAATATTGGAGCACTTGCATATCCTCCTACACCGATAGCAACATTTGGATTAAAATCTTCAATTATTTTACGAGCAAGAATAAGACTATTAAATAATCTCCACAACACAAAAATATTCTGAAATAAATTTTTACGATTAAATCCTAAGATAGGTAATCCAACAATTTTATAACCAGCAACAGGAACATAATGCATTTCCATACGATTTTTTGCCCCAACAAACAATATTTCAGTATCTGGATATCTACATTTCAATGCATTGGCAATAGATATTGCAGAAAAAATATGCCCACCAGTACCTCCACCAGTAATAATAATTTTCATAAATTGTTAATAATTTTTTGTTTTAAAACAATTTTATCTATATCGTTCTTATTAGTTTTTACTATTAAAACACTATTGCATAATACTTTTGTAAAAAGTGTAAACATAGTAAGAAATTAAAATAAGAATCGCACCAAGTACCATGATTTTTTGTACAAATATCAGAAATAAATATCTTTTTTCGTAAAAACAATGTATTTCTTGAGAAATAATAATTTTATTAAATATTTTTATTTTTTATAAAAATTTACAACTTCATATAGTTGTCATGAAATAGTAAAAATTTACTATTTCATAATTGAGTTTCCAAAAACTATCTTTAGTACACTTAATAAAGTGTATTATTATAATTAAATTAATATACTTTAAATGTTTATTATATGTACTTTAATAAAACATTTTGCTTGTTTAAAGCCTACACTAAAATTTACTAATTCATTAGTATTATTATACATATTATAATTTAAAATAAAGAATGATAAAAATATTTTATTTGATTATTTCATGCACAATTTTTTTCTTTTCTTGCAATAGTGATATTAATTATACTTTATGTTCAAAAGTTTATTATTTTGATAATGATAGAACTATTTCGCCTGATTTTTGGGTTAGACTTTGTGCAGAAAGTGCTTGGACACCTAAAGAATTCAAATTTTTCATATTAAAACATGTTCATTTAGAGAAAGATTTTTTTAGAAAAAAATCCTAAAAGGAGCTATACATTTGATGATTTAAAAAAAGCTTATAACAAATGGAAAACGGGGTGGACACCAGATCAATATATATGTCCGGATGATAGCTACTGGAAAGAATTTTATGATTGTCCAAATTTTGCATCTAGATATCCATATATGTATACTACAAAAATCTATTGGTTCTTTTAAGGCCTGTTTTGCTCATTTGTTTTTTTTGAATAAAAATTATCCACCATTTGGGAATCGTGTAAAAATAAAATACTGGTTTGCTTTGTGGCAAAATGGGAAAAGGTATTGTGCTCCAATAACAAATAGAGATGAAATGTTTCAATGGAGAGGATTGCTCACATGTATGTCTGCTTGGATAGATGTAATAGAACCATTTGCAAAAAAATATTGGATATAATAAAATATTTGTATTGGATAAACCAAATGTGTACACATGCAAAGATGAAAATTTAGAAATGCAAGAAAATTTTTAAAAAGTTGAAAAATCAATATATATTGTGTATAATTCTTAAAGTTTGAAAAATGAAATTATTAATCATAACAATATTTATATATTTAGCAATTCCTGCTAAAGGAGAAAATAAATTTATAATTCAAGATAGCTCTATTAACAAAACAAAAATATACCCAACAAATCCAGTATACTATCGTATACTAAAAAAAAAAAACATACATACATTAAAGAAACAATTTTGTGGTTAATAGGAATATCGTGGATAATGATTTTATTAATTCATCCAAAAAAATATTCATTAGAAAATGAGCAAATAATTAACAATAACGAAGATTATTATTATGATTATGAATAATAATAATAATAATAATAATAAAAAGTAGAAAGATATTATCGTATCTAAGTATAAATAACTATGACTTTATTTATGATAAATAAATAATGAATACTCTATATTATAGTAACATGGTACACAAATATTTATTTATTCTTTTATGTGGACTTCTCTAGCACTAGTTCCATTATGATTGACTGTGATATTTTATATCCTAAAATAAATTTAAATTTTTCTACAAATTTGTCTAGATCATTTTTTAATAAAGTATACACAGTGTAATCTACAATTCCATTTACAATGGAATTGTAGATTATTAGTAATGTAATATCTTACTAATATTTGAAACAAAATTCGTTCATAATCATTACTATTGTGTATAATATACAAACAATAATAATATTACAATACAAGTTTATTCGCCAATAATAATGAAAAGTTGAAACAATACAACATCATTCACATAAATTTCTGCATTTAGCGTATATAACAATATTAGAAAAAACTGATCTTATTAATTCTTTTCCATCAAATAATAGTATTTGTTCTTCTTTATGCATATACATTGATAATTGCTTGTTTTGGCACATAAATTGATCCAGTATAGACTTACAGTGTTTAGGATAATATTGAAAAAGCAGGTTATGAAAAATAAATGTAAATAATACTAGTTTTTTCATTTATATTAAAATTTTGATTTTCCATAAATACATTCAACTATGTATATAAATACAACCAAATTTTATACATAGATTTATAAGCAAACAAAAATATTATCATCATAAATAAAATTTGAATTGTAATTCAGTGTACAAAAAATTAAAAAAATTAATACTTAATGTTAAATATTATGCTTACAAGTAAATATTTGACTTTAAGTCAAAAAATTGTATGAATAACTAACATAACATTATTTTTAATAAAATGTACAAATCAACAAAATGAAATTTTTATACGAAATTATTTAATATATAGCACATGTTAAATCTATGTGGATCATACATAATTAAAAAATACTAAATCAAAATTTATATATTTCATAACTTAGTTTAACACTATTACGTATTATTAAATACGTAATTCTTGTATAAAGTAGTTCAACAATCCAAAAAATATTAACCTTTAATATTTATGCAAATAAATATATTAGTATGTTTTTTTTTGAAAAAAAAACATACTAATATATTTCAAAAATATTGATACTAATTGCTAGTTTAAATTTCTAAATATCATTACATTGAAATGTAAGTGTATGTTTTCTATTTAAACTATAAAAACAAATAATCTTATCTTATTTGTTTTTATAGTTTATAACGAGTGGTGCCACCAAGAATCGAACTAGGGACACACGGATTTTCAGTCCGTTGCTCTACCAACTGAGCTATGGCACCATATTATTGTTATTATTACTAATATGAAATGCAAATTCTATTACTATATTTCACCATATAAGTACAACATTAGATCGCTTTTAAAGCGATCTAATCACTAGATTTTATTAAAAAATTATCATTAACTCGACTACTATACTAAAATATTTCTTTTATTCATACAGTAGTTAATTAGTTTTTACCAAAATTTACTATTCAGAATTACCATAAAATCTACTGGTAATGTATTATCAAAAATAAAATAAAAAAATCATAGTTAAAAATTCCAATTTTAATGTATTTAAATAATATTTAAGCTTTTTAAAATTTTATTTCACTACAAAATGCTTACAATTATTTAATTTGTAAATTGTACAACCATTACTTACATAACTAAAAACTGAATATAAGTATTTTTGATATCGATTCTTAATCAATAAGAATCGATATCAAAACCATCGCAATTTAAATTTTATTAAAAACTAAAAATGACATATAATATATCAGCCACCGTTTGGAGCAATTTAATTAAAAAAAATAACAAAGCAAATCTTATTTCTAATGAAACAATATGTTTAAAAACATTCGTTCATTTCAATTCCCATTCAACACCATTTTTTGTGTCTCTAATTTCAAACCCAAGTTCTATCAATTTATAACGAATAAAATCAGATGTTATCCAATCTTTTCTTTGTTTTGCTTGCATACGTATTTGTAAAAGCAAATCTATTGCTCCACCAAAAGGTGATAAGAAATTTTTTTTGTAAAAATCATCTTTAATCCCTAATAGATTGAATAAAAACAATTGGAATAAATCATTCAGTTGTTGAATATTTTCAGAAGTCAATTTTATTTGTTCTATTAAAGCCAAATTAATTAGCTTAGCAGCATCAAAAAGACAAGAAATAACAACAGGAGTATTTAAATCATCATCCATAGCTTCAATAGCCTTGTTTCTCAAATTTTCAATGTTCATTTTAGAATTTTCTGTTTTTACTTTCAGTTTTTTTATATTATTACTAGCCTCTAAAAGTCGAGAAAGTTCTTTTTCAGATGATTCTAAATCTCGATTACTAAAGTCAATTACACTTCTATAGTGTGATCGTACAATAAAAAACCGAATTGTCATAGGAGTATACGATTTAGTCAATAATGGGTGTGAACCATTGAAAAGATGTTCTAAACTAATAAAATTACCAAATGATTTGCCCATTTTTTTCCCATTAATAGTAATCATATTATTGTGCATCCAATATTTTGCCCCTTCATGTCCGGTTAATACTAAATTCTGAGCAATTTCACATTCATGGTGTGGAAAAATTAAATCCATACCACCACCATGAATATCAAATATATCTCCTAAATATTTTTTACTCATAGTAGTACATTCTAAATGCCAACCAGGGAATCCTTCCCCCCAAGGACTTTTCCACCGCATAATATGATTTTGAGAAGCTTTTTTCCACAATGCAAAATCAATTATATTACGCTTCTCTTTTTGTACATTTGATTTTTGAATAGATTTTAACAAATCTGATATATTTTGACCAGACAATTTTCCATAACTATATTTTTTATTATATTTTTCTACATCAAAATAAATCGACCCATTGCTTTCATAAGCATAACCTTTATCTAAAATTTCTTTTGACAACAGTATTTGTTCGATAATATGACCACTAGCATGAGGTTCTATACTTGGCGGTAATACATTTAATTCGTTCATTATTTCGTGGTACCTATTAAGGTAATATTGTACTACCTCCATTGGCTCTATACTTTCTAATCGAGCTTTTTCAACAATCTTATCTTTTTCTAAATCTGAATCATTCATTAAATGTCCTACATCAGTAACATTACGAACATACCTCACCTTGTAACCTAAGTACATTAGGTAACGGAATAAAGTATCAAAAGCAATAGCAGAACGAGCATGTCCTAAATGTGAATCACCATATACTGTAGGACCGCAAACATATATACCAACACGTTTCAACAACAATGGTATAAACAATTCTTTTTTTTTTGTTAATGTATTATAAATAAATAAAGACATCTATCATTAAAATTGATCTTTGAAACTGAAAACAAAAATAAAGCAATATTAAACAAATATAAAATTATACATTTACACCGTAACAAAACTGAACACTAATTATAATATTATGCATTAAAAAGCAATCAATAAAATTCAAAGAATTTTATTGATTTAAAACCATATCAAAGAATAAAAAATAGCTCAATATTACATTGAATAATTTAAAAATGAATATTATCAAAATAAAAACTACTGATTCTAGCAATCAACTTCTAAAAGAATTGCTAAAAATTTATGTTTTGAAAGAATGGACAATTATTACTGCTGAATCACAAACTCTAGGACGTGGACAAATTGGAAATTCTTGGGAATCACAAGCAAATAAGAATATAACATGTAGTATTCTTTTGTATCCAAAATTTTTACAAATTAAACAATGTTTTTTACTTTCTAAAGTTATTGCTATCGGTATTAAAGAAGCACTAAATGTATACATAAAACAAGGAATTACGATTAAATGGCCTAATGATATTTACTTTAAAAATAAAAAAATTGCCGGAATACTAATTGAAAATGAAGTAATCTGCGGAAAAATTATACATTCCATTATTGGTATTGGAGTAAATGTTAACCAACAAACATTCGAAAGTAACGCTCCTAATCCAGTTTCTTTAAAACAAATAATAGGCTTTAAAGTAAATACAGATATACTACTAAAACAAATTATAGAACGAGTAGCCCATTGGTATAAAAAATTAAAATTTTGTCAAAATGAATTAATTTCACGAGTTTACAATGATTCTCTTTTTTGTAAAGATGAATTTCATCTTTACAGAGATACAAACGGATTTTTTAAAGCAGCAATACAATCAGTTTCTGCAGAAGGATTAATTCATTTAAAAACAGATAAAAAAGAAAATCGACTATACTATTCTAAAGATATATCTTTAGTCAAAAATTTTATACAAAAAATTAACGACTAACAACTTTTTGTATAAAGTACTCGTGAATTCTCATATCATCAGTAAGTTCAGGATGAAATGCAGTAACAAGAAAATTGTTTTGCTCAGCAAATATTACTTTATTTTCATAACTAAGTAATACAGACACTCCTTCGTGCACCTTATCTATGTAAGGTGCACGAATAAATACAGTATTGTACGGAATAGAACCAAGTATTGGTATTGGCATGTTTACTTCAAAACAAGAAAATTGTCTTCCAAAAGCATTACGTATTACATGAGTATCCATTAGACCCAAACGATGCTGATTACTTTTTTCAATATACTTGGATAATAAAATTAATCCTGCACAAGTTCCGAAAATTGGCAATCCATTCTGACCTAATTCAATAATTGGATTTAAAAGGCAATACCTTACCAATAAATTCCCAATTGTTGAACTTTCACCTCCAGGAATAATTAATCCATCTATTCCAAATAAATCATGTTGAGATACTATATTTATTGCCTCATGCCCCAATTTATTTAATACTTTACAATGCTCACTAACTGCACCTTGCAATGCTAAAACTCCTATTTTCATAACTTTTACCATCCACGTTTAGCTAATCTGACTTCATCATTCATTTCTGCAATACTCTGACCTTTCATTGCCACACCCAAGCCCTTAGAAATTTCTGCAAGAACAAATCCATCTTTGTAATGAACTACTGCTTCCACAATAGCTTTTGCTCGTTTTAACGGATTATCTGACTTGAATATCCCAGATCCAACAAACACTCCATCGCACCCTAATTCCATCATTAAAGCAGCATCTGCAGGAGTAGCAACGCCTCCTGCAGCAAAATTAACTACTGGCAAATGCCCAAGCTTTTTTACTTGTAATACTAATTCGTAAGGAGCACCAAGCTCCTTAGCTATTGTCATTAACTCCATGTAAGTAGCATTAATAACCCTAAGAATATCTTCATTTACTTTTCGTATATGACGTACAGCCTCAACTATATCTCCTGTACCAGCCTCACCTTTAGTCCGTATCATAGACGCGCCCTCGCCAATACGTCTTAATGCTTCACCTAAATTACATGCTCCACATACAAAAGGTACTTTAAAATCATTTTTTAGAATATGATAAATTTCATCAGCTGGTGTTAGAACTTCACTTTCATCAATAAAATCAACATTTAATGCTTCTAGTATACGTGCTTCTGTAATATGTCCAATTCTAGCTTTTGCCATAACAGGAATTGATACAACTTGTTGTATATTAATAATTATTTCAGGATCAGACATACGTGCCACGCCACCTTGATGACGAATATCGTATGGAACACGCTCTAATGCCATAACTGCCACTGCACCTGATTCTTCAGCAATTTTCGCTTGTTCTGAATTAACAACATCCATAATCACTCCACCTTTTAGCATTTTTGCTAAACCTCTTTTTACAGTAGATGTACCTGTACTTTTCCCCATTATTTCCACAAAGCAAAAATTTAATTTTAGTATACCACAATATTGAATTCGAATTCATAAAAATATGATAAATAAATCGCATTTACAATAAGTACTTAAAATTAAGTATGAATATTTGTATGAAATACAAAACATTTTATGTATATTCATACTTTTAAATTTCGTGTTGACGTTTATGTCAAGGATACTCATTATAGGAGCTGGGGGAGTTGGTGCAGTTGTCACTAAAAATATTGCCAAATATAACAACATTTTTAGTAACATAATGATTGCGAGTCGTTCTATTGCGAAATGCAATGCTATTAGTAATTCTATTAAAAATCTATACAAAGACATAAAAATAGAAGCAGCACAAGTAAATGCTGATAATACATCTGAGTTGATAGAGCTTTTTAGAAGATTTTGCCCAAATCTAGTGATTAATGCAGCCTTGCCTTATCAAGACTTAGCCATTATGGATGCTTGTATCGCATGCAAAGTAGATTATATAGATACAGCCAACTACGAACCAAAGGATGAAGCTAAATTTGAATATAAGTGGCAATGGGATTACAAAGATAAATTTGAGAGTGCTGGATTAACTGCTATATTGGGTTGTGGATTTGATCCTGGAGTAACAAATGTATTTACTGCTTATGCATCTAAACATCATTTTGATAAAATATACTATTTAGATATTGTAGATTGCAATGCCGGAAATCATGGAAAAACATTTGCAACAAATTTTAACTCTGAAATTAATATACGAGAAATTACAAACAAAGGGAAATATTGGGAAAATGGAAATTGGATTACTACTAAACCATTTGAGATTCATAAAATACTAAATTATCCAAACATAGGAAAAAAGGAATCGTATATAATTAATCATGAAGAATTAGAATCACTTGTTAAACATTTTCCAACTCTTAAAAGAGCTAGATTTTGGATGACTTTTGAACAAGATTACATTACTCACCTACGAATCATTAAAAATATTGGTATGTCTCGTATAGATCCTGTTTTGTACAATGGCATAGAAATTATTCCTATACAATTTTTGAAAGCCATATTGCCGGATCCTAGTCAATTAGGTGAAAATTACTCAGGAGAAATAAGCATAGGTTGTAGAATAAGAGGGTTAAATAAAGAAGGAAAAGAACAAACTTATTACATTTACAGCAATTGCAAACACCAAGATGCATATAAAAAAATGGGAGTACAAGCTATTAGTTATAGCACTGGGATACCTGCATCTGTTGTTTCTATTTTATTAACAAAAAATATTTGGAGAAAATCAGGTGTTTTCAATGTAGAAGAATTTGATCCAGATCCATTTATGAAAGAACTTCCTAAACATGGTCTGACTTGGAATGAATTATTCAACATTGATATCGAAGTATAAATTGTTAAATAGCGCTCACTACATCAATTAATTTTAATACTTGAATGATTGCAGTATATAGGGACAACCAAAAAGTGCGTTATTATTTATTTGTATTGTACAATATAAAATACCTGTTTCTTGTACTGAAGTAATTTTATATGTTTATATAAATGATTTACAATTTTTAAAAATATGACAAAAGTAACAATAATTGGAGCAGGAAATGTTGGTGCTACTTGTGCTAACGTGCTTGCATTTAATAAAATCGTTTCTACGATAGTTTTGGTCGATATACGAGAAGGTATAGCTGAAGGAAAAGCAATTGACATATTACAAACAGCACAAACATTAGGATTTGAAACTAATATTATTGGAGTAACAAATGATTATGAAGCTACATGTGATTCAGATGTAGTAGTTGTTACGTCCGGAATTCCACGAAAACCAGGTATGACTAGAGAAGAATTAATAGGTACAAACGCGGTTATTGTAAAAGATGTTGTTACCAGATGTTTAGTTCATTCTCCTAATACTATATTTGTTATTATTTCTAATCCAATGGATACGATGACGTACCTCACACTGAAGTGTACAGGGCTAAAAAAAAATAGAATAATAGGTATGGGTGGAATTCTAGATAGTTCTCGTTTTAAGTACTTTTTAAAAATTGCTTTAAAAGCTAATCCTTCACAAATAGATGGCATGGTTATTGGCGGACATGGTGATACTACAATGATTCCATTAAAGCGTTTCGCTACTTACAATGGAATTCCCGTCAACAAATTACTACCTTCTATTATTTTAGACAAGGTGGTTATTGACACAATGAATGGAGGTGCTACGTTAACTAAATTGTTGGGAACATCTGCATGGTATGCTCCAGGAGCATCAGCAGCATATTTAGTTGAATCTATAATAAAAAATTACAAACGTATAATTCCTTCATGTGTTTATTTGGATGGAGAGTACAAACAAAAAGATATTTGTATTGGAGTACCTTCTATAATTGGCCGTTATGGTGTTGAAAGCATAATAGATATCAAACTAAATGTAGATGAAACCGAATTATTTAATAATAGTTCAGAAACAGTTCGAAATACAAACAACATACTGAAAAATATAAATGTTTTTTAAATATTGTTACAAATAGTATACAAAAATATTGAAATAATGACACAAAATAATAGTTCAGACAAAGAAAAAAAAAATGAAATTTATAGCGATAATATTATCTTTTCAAGAGTAGTTCCAGCTGGCAAACGAATTTATTACATTGATGTGAGACGAACTCGCAGAGGTGATCTGTTTCTAACATTAACTGAAAGCAAAAAAATTATAGAAAATTCTGAAACAAATAGTTTTCGTTTTGAAAAACAAAAACTATTTCTATACCAAGAGGATTTTGGTAAATTCATGGATTGTCTTGATGATACAATTTTTTTTATTAGGAAAAAAAAACGTGAAGAACATATAAACTCTTCTAAATCTTTATGCTAATAAGCATACTCATAATTTTATATTTTATTTATGATTTACTTTATGATTTTTACAACTTATAATTTTATGAAACAGACGTACGTTTACGTATAATAAATATAAGATTAATGTAAAAATTTATATTTTTTACTCATGGTATTTCTGAGAACATTATTATTTTCTAATAAAGCTATTTCATTATACATCTTATAGCAAATAGAACTAAATAATTAGTATAAGTTAAAATATTTAGTTACTATAACTATTCACTTTTTCGCAAAAAAATTAATTTTGACACTGTCAACAAATATTACAATAAATGATTTCAAAAAAAATAACTACATCAAAAAATTTTAATTATACTTTAAAAATAATTTTTTATGTATTTAATATAAATAACTATCATTTTCAGTGAACTAATTATATTTTCTATAGTAAGATTTTTAAAAAATATTAATTTGTTTCTGTTATCCAGAAACAAAAAATCGTTGATTTAGTAAATGCATTTTTCTCTTCAAAAGAAACATATAAATTTTTTATGTAAAAAAGCTTTTTAGACAAAAATCATTAATACGTAATACATAAATATATTAGCAATAAGAAAAAATCTAAAACAAGCATAAAAATATAACAATTCAATGCCATACTAATGTGCTTCTAACCAATTTTTTCCAATTCCATACTCTATTACAAGTGGGGCTTTTAAACGAATAACATGTTCCATTTCATAAATAACAATTTGTTTTACTTTATCTAATTCATCAATAGAAACATTGAAATTCAATTCATCATGTACCTGCATAATCATTTTAGATCTTAATTTTTCATTTTTGAATCGTTTATAAATTTTGTTCATGGCAATTTTAATAATGTCAGCTGCTGAGCCTTGAACAGGAGTATTAATAGCATTTCTTTCAGCATACTTTCTCACAATAGCATTTTGTGAATTGATATTTGGTAAAAATCGTTTGCGATGAAAAATTGTTTCTGCATAACCATTTTTTCTTGCGATATTAATACTTCTATCAATATAATCCTTAACGTCAGGAAAAGTTATAAAATAATCATTTATAAATTTTTTTGCTTCAGAAAATGAAATTTGTAATTGTTCTGATAATCCGAAAGTAGATATTCCATAAATAATACTGAAGTTGGCTATTTTAGCTTTTCTTCTCATATCATTAGTTACTTCAGATAATGGAATATTAAAAATATTAGCTGCTGTTGCTAAGTGTATGTCTTGGTTGCATTGAAAAGCTTTTAACATATTTTTATCATCACTAAGATGTGCAACTATTCTCAATTCTATTTGAGAATAATCAACAGATAAAAACAAACAATCATTATCAGAAACAAATGCTCGCCTAATTTCCTTTCCGTAATTATCTTTAATAGGAATATTTTGAAGATTAGGATTAGTAGAACTTAACCGTCCAGTTGCTGTAGTCGCTTGATTATAAGTTGTATGAATTTTCTTATCTGTTTGATCGACCAAACTAGGTAAAACATCTACGTAATTTGTAAGTATTTTTTTTATTTTTCTGTATCTTAATATTTTTTCAACAATTGGATACTTATTTTTTAATTTTTCTAAAATATTTTCACTAGTAATATACTGTCCTAATTTAGTTTTTCTAGGATTTTTAATTATTTTCATACGATTGAATAAAATTTCTCCTACTATTCTGGGAGAACTTATGTTAAATTCTTTTTTAGATATTTGAAATATTTTACTTTCTATATCTTTTAAATGATTTTTTAAAACTATAGAAGAATTTTTTAGAACAATAATGTCTAACCCTACACCAAACTCTTCCATTTCTGATAAAATTGATATTAAAGGCATTTCAATTTTATAAAATAGTTTTTCAAAGCTATTTTTATATATCATTGGCTCAAAAATATTTTTTAATCTAAGTATAATATCTGCGCTTTCACAAGCATAGTTCACTAAAAAATCTAAATTCTTTTCATTTCCATAAACTTGATTTTTCAAATCATTATTATTAATCAATTTTTCTGTATTAATAATTTTGTAATTAAGGTAAGTCTTTGATAATGAACCTAAATCATGTTGATACTCTGGATTGATTAAATAATGAGCTATCAAAGTATCAAATATTGGATTACTTATACGTATTCCATATTTTTTCAAAACGTTCATGCAAAACTTTAAATTTTGTCCTACTTTCAAAATAGATTTACTTTCTAAAATTTCTTTTAGTAATTTGGAAATTTGCTGTACATATTCATTATTATTTTTTTTTATTTGTATAAAAAATGCTTCTCCTTCTTGTAATGAAATTGATAATCCAAACAATTCATCATATATAGAGTTTACTCTATATGATTTTATATCAAAAGCAAAAAAATTTTGAACCCTAATTTTAGTTATTAAACTACTTATATCAGATTTTTTATCAAGTAGATAATACTTATGATAAATATTATCAAAGCTATTAAAATTTGATATATTTAAATCAGTACTATAATTATTAAAATTAGCAGCTCTTGATGAAGGTAAAAATATTGAACCTTGTTCTTTTTCATATAAATATCTATTTTTTTTAGAAAAAATTCTTGAAGATAATTGCCGAAATTCTAATTTTTCAAAAATACTTTGCAACACTGGTTCATTTATTTTTTTTCTTTTTAGATCGTTTTCATTAAAATCAATAGGAACATCAGTTTTTATTGTTGCTAAAAATTTAGAAAAAAGTATCACTTCCTTATTATTTTCAATTTTTGTTTTTAGTGATTTGCGCAAAAGATCAACATTTTTCAATAAATTCTCTACATCACCAAATTTGGCAATTAGCTTTTTAGCAGTTACTTTTCCTATTCCAGGACAACCAGGAATATTATCTGAATAATCTCCCATCAAAGCAAGAAAATCAATCATTTGTAGTGGATTAACAAATCCATACTTTATCATGATTTCTTTTTTCCCTAAAATTTCAAATTCTTCTTTCATCCGTTTAAGTTTGTAAATAAAAATATGCTCATCTACTAGTTGAACATAATCTTTATCTTGAGTAATAATAAAAATTTTGTAGTCTTTAGAAATTTTCTTAGCAATTGTTCCTATTACATCATCTGCTTCATAATTCGAAATTTCCAAAATTGGAATACGATATGCCGAAATGATTTTTTTGATAATTGGTACGGAATATTTTATAATTTCTGGAGTTTTTTCTCGTTTAGACTTATAATTTTTATAAGCTTTATGACGAAATGTTGGTCCTATTGGATCAAATACAACACAAATATGAGTAGGATTTTCATTTTTTAAAATTTTTTCCAATGTATTAACAAAACCAAAAATAGCCGATGTATCAAACCCATCATAATTTAAACGTGGCACTCTAATAAAAGCATAATAAGCACGATAAATTATTGCATAAGCATCTAATAAAAACAATTTCATTATATTTGGCTATGCATTGTAATCTTTTACTAATTAGAAAAATCTAAATATAATCATATTATTTTTACATTTGCATACATAGATTTAATTTTTATGTTGGAATCAATCACTCAATTTATACAAAAAGAGTTAAATGCTTTTGATAAACTATACATAGACACACTACGTACATCTACAAAAAATATTCAAAATATGTTGGATTTCGTTTTAAATAAAAATGGAAAACGAATTCGTCCAATTGTTTTGATTTTATCTGCAAAACTCTGCGGAAATCCTATCACTAAAACACTTGAGTATGCTGTGATTTTAGAATTATTGCATGTTGCAACCTTAATACACGATGATGTTGTGGATAATACAACCTTTCGCCGTGGAAGTCAATCAGCTATGGTGAAATTTGGAAATAAAATAGCTGTTTTACTAGGTGATTATATTATTTCAAAAGCAATAAAACAAGTTGTTAAAACAAAAAATTCTACTGTTCTAAAAACAATAGCTAATCTAGCACAGGATTTATGTAAAGGAGAGCTAATGCAACTAACTCTTTCAAATAGAAATATTAGCGAGTTTAACTATTTTGAAATTATAAAAAAAAAAACAGCAATTTTATTTTCAGCATGTTCAAAAATAGGTGCTTTATCTGTTGATGCTGATAAAAAAAAAACTCAAACTTTACAATTAATTGGAGAGAATTTGGGTATTTGTTTCCAAATAAAAGATGATTTATTTGATTATTCTAGTACAGAAAAATTAGGTAAGCCTACAAAAAATGATATTAAAAATGGGAAAATTACTTTGCCACTCATTTATGCGTTACAAACAGCTCCAAAATCAAAATCAAAATTTATGATGTCGATCATAGAAAAACAAGATTTTTCATCTGAAAATATTAACAAATTAATTAATTTTTCTAAAGAACAAAAAGGTACTGAATATGCACATGAAAAAATGTTAGAAATTAAAATGAATACAATCGCTTTATTAAATAATTTTCCATCTTCAAAAGCAAAAACATACATGATTAAGTTAATAGATTATATTATCGAAAGAAAACAATAGAATGAGCAATGACATTAAAATGTGGAATAATAGGATTACCTAATATAGGCAAATCTACTATTTTTAATTGTATTTCAAATGCGAAAGCACAAGTTGCAAACTTTCCATTTTCTACAATAAAACCAAATGTTGGAATTATTTCAGTTCCAGACAAACGATTAACTAAGCTTGCAATTTTAGTTGCCACAACTAAAATTATTCCTGCAACAATAGAAATCATAGATATAGCAGGATTAGTAAAAGGCGCAAGTAATGGTGAAGGATTAGGAAATAAATTCCTTTCTAATATTTTAGAAACTGATGCAATAATACACGTTTTGCGATGTTTTGATAATGACAAAATTACACATGTAAATGGATATATTAATCCAATTCAAGACAAAAAAATAGTTGACCATGAATTACAAATGAAAGATTTGGAGACGATAAAATCAAGAATTCTAAAGATAAAAAAGCAAACTAAACACATAGTAAACAAAAAAGTTGAATTACAATTGGAAGTACTATTGAAGTACGAAGAAATTTTAAAAAATGGAAAATCAGCACGAACAATTAAATTTTATGAAGAAGATAAAAGTAAAATAGCAAAAGATCTTAATTTATTAACAATAAAACCAATCATCTATGTTTGTAACATAGATGAACATACTACAATTAAAAACAATAAATATATAAAAGCAGTAAATAAAGTTATTGAAAGAGAAAAATCTGAATTATTAGTAATAGATGCTAAAATAGAATCAGAAATTGCAGAATTTGAAACTTATGAAGAACGTTTGTTTTTTTTAAATGAATTAGGCCTAAAAGAATCTGGTATATCTCGTTTAATTAGGGCTGCTTATAGATTGCTAAGTTTAGAAACTTTTTTTACAGTTGGGAAAAAAGAAATTCGTTCATGGCCATTTTTGAAAGGAAGTACAGCACTACAATGTGCTGGAATTATTCATAGTGATTTTAAAAAGGGATTTATTCGTGTTGAAGTGATTAAATATATTGATTTTATTACATTAGGTTCAGAAAATATATGTAAAGAATCCGGTAAAATATATGTTGAAGGGAAAAATTATATAGTACAAGATGGGGATATTATGCATTTCAGATTTAATGTTTAATAAAAAGTTATTACTACTTTTTATATAAAAATCAACAGTTTTCAACATTGTTAAGTAATAACATATACTAATTATACACATGTGTGAATAAAATATAAATTCATATTATGTTCACATTGGTTATAAATTTGTTATAGTATAATTATATATGGTTATATATTTGTGAATATAATGTTAAAGTATATATGCTTAATACTATTACAGTATAGTAATTAACATTAATTATTGTATGTATTATATATTGATTATTATAAGTAATTTTTATTTAAAATAAATGGTTAATAACTTGAAGATTTGTAAGTCTATTAAAGACTTACAAAAAAAGAAAAATGCAGTTATTTTATCACATTATTACCAAGAAAATTCTATACAGGACATTTCTGACTATGTAGGTGATAGTTTAGCTTTAGCTCGTTGGGCTTCACAAACAACTGCTGATATAATTATACTCTGTGGTGTACATTTTATGGCAGAAACTGCCAAAATACTAAATCCTAAAAAACGAGTATTTATTCCTGATATAAATGCCAATTGTTCATTAGCAATTTCTTGTCCTTATGATGATTTTTTTAAATTTATTAAAAATTATCCTAATCATACTGTTATTTCTTATGTTAATACTTCTGCGTCAATTAAAGCACTTACAGATATTGTTGTTACATCTTCTAATGCATGCTATATTGTAGAAACTTTTCATAAAAATGCAAAATTGATTTTTGCTCCTGATCGTAATTTAGGTAATTATATAAATAGCGTTACTGGACGTAATATGGTTTTATGGGATGGTGCTTGTCACGTACATGAGCAATTTTCATTAGAAAAAATATTAGAATTAAAACAAAAATATCCTTCTGCTTTAATTATAGCTCATCCTGAATGTAAATCAATTGTTTTAAAAGTTGCTGATTATATTTCTTCTACTACAGGTTTGTTAAATTATGTTTCTATTTCAAAAAAAAACATATTTATTGTAGCTACTGAATCAGGAATTATACATAAAATGAAAATGAATAATTCTAAAAAAATATTCATTCCTGTTCCACCAAGTAATAGTACATGCATTTGTAACGAATGTAATTTTATGCGTTTAAATACACTTGAAAAATTATATTATTGTTTAAAGTACGAAACTCCAGAAATAACAATTGAAAAAGAAATCATGATGAAAGCTGTTAAACCTATAAATAAAATGTTAGAGTTATCAAAAAAAATGAAACTATAATAGTCTTAACTTTTTAAAAAATAAATTTGCACATGTTTTATAATTTATTTTCATTGAATCATTTGCTGCTTTATTTACAAATAATATAGCTGTAACTATTATAATAAAAGTACTTAAAAACATTCCATATTCAATTGGGATAATGCCTTCTTTCGCTAATTTACTACCAAAAGTGTCCGTTATATAGTATAGAAGAAAAATAGATATTGAAATTACGATAGGAAGTCCTATTCCTCCCTTTTTTATTATAGCTCCAAGTGGAGCTCCAATAAAAAAGAAAAATAAACAAGATATTGACAATGAAAATTTTTTATATAAATATACATAGTGAGAACGTAATTTTGCTTTCAAATCGTTTTGTCTAATCATAGACATGTAATAATAGTATTGAATTTTTTCAGATTCATATTGTGCTTGTCTTAAGCATTCAATTTTTTCTTTATTAGAAAAATTTTTATAGTATGATTCTAATATATTAATATTAGTGTCTTTATACTCATTTTTTACTTTTTTTGGTTTATAACAACTATATATATTTTGTTTTAAATATTTAATTCTTAGTAAATTGATACTATCCTGTAGTTTACGATCTGAATTTATATAATTTATCAATTCATATATGTTTTTGCTTAGATCATGTTTAAGTATGACAGATTCGTTCTTCATTTTAAAATTCATATCAAAATTTATTAAAATTTTTCGCAATCCAAATGTTTCTCTCAAATAGAATTTTTTATTTACATTGATTCCAAAATTTTGGAATAGCTTTCCATTATAAAGGGTTATGAATAAGTGTTGTTTTTCAGTGGCAATATCTATTTTTCCTGAATCTGCAGTTATGATAGTTACATTTTCAGATCCTTTGGAGTAATCGTATATTTTTACATCATATAAATGTCCATTTTTTTTATTTTTATGACCAATATAAATATTAAATTTTGGTATTTCCTTGTAAAATACTTTTTCTGGAATATCTAATTCTGGAGATTTTTCTCTCAATGAAAGAATGATTGTTACCATTTTTGATTGAGATTTTGGAACAATACTATTTTGAAAAATGAATGATGTAATTGAAATAATTGAAGAAAAAAAAATGAGTGGTTTCATAATTTGAAATAATGATATCCCAGAGGATTTCATTGCTAGTAGTTCTGATCGTTCTCCAAAATTTCCAAACGTTATTAGTGAAGCTATTAAAACAGATAAAGGTAATGCCATCGAAGTAAGTAACAATGCAGCATTAAAAAATAGTTCGATTAAAATCGATGTGCTTACACCTTTGCCAACCATGTCATTTAAATATTGCCATAAAAATTGCATCAATAAAACGAATATACATACACTGAATGTTCCTATGAATAATGGTAAAAATGATTTTATGATGAATTTATGTAGTACATTTACTTTGATCATTTTAATTGTATTATGTAAAAATTATTTAATTTTGACTGGAATTGACATTGTGTTCTTTATTAATTATGTAAGCTTTATTGTTTAATGACAAAATAGTTGTTAATCTCCGCTGAGATGCTTACTCTGGTAAGTAAGCAAAAATTTTTTAAAAAAAAATCAGTTTAATAAAATATTAAATATTTACAAATTTATTTAGTAATTAATGTTCATTACTAATGAACTCCTTTGTTTAAAATAAAATTTTTATATATTGTGGCTAGTTTTTTTTCTTTTATAAATAATATTTTTTGTACTAATTCAGTTATTGATACATCTGAAGAGATAGAAACTGCACGATCTGATTCATTAAAAAATCATAGTATAAGTGTATGTAATTTGAATTTGAGTATAAATGACAATAAAATTTTAAAAAATATAAGTGTAAATATTCCAAATAAAAAGATTACTTGTATTATTGGACCATCAGGTTGTGGAAAATCAACTTTGTTAAAAACACTTAATAGATTAAATGATGATGTGTATGGTATAAAAATTGGTGGTCATATTTATATAGATGGCGAAGATCTTTTTGGAAAAAATGTAGAAATTACGCACATACGAAAAAAAATTGGACTAATTGCTCAGCGTCCTACACCTCTTCCAATGTCAATATTTGATAATATTGCTTACGGTTGTAAAATTAATGGTATACGCAAAAAAAGTGAGTTAAAAAAAATTGTTGAATATAACTTACGTTCTGCTGGTATATGGGAAGAAGTCAAAAATCGTTTGGATGATCCTGCATCTGTTTTGTCTGTTGGTCAACAACAACGTTTATGTTTGGCAAGAGGTTTGGCAGTAAATCCAAAATTTATTTTAGGAGACGAAGCTACTTCATCGTTAGATCCTGTTTCTAGTCGTTTGATAGAAAATTTGTTTATTAAACTTAAGCAGAAGTATGGTATTGTTTTAGTAACTCACACTTTGAGACAGGCATTAAGAATAGCTGATTTTGTAGTTTTTATTTATATGGGAGAAATAATTGAGATGGGTTCTGCAAATGAAATGTTTGAACATCCAAAAGAAAAATTAACAAAAGAGTATTTATCTGGTGTATTTAGTTAATCAATTATAATTATTACTTTAATAAGTATAATATTTTGATTGTATTCAATGTATTATGTAATATTTTTTTAATTTTTTTTTAACAACAATATTGAAGTATGTACAAAATACCAAAAAATCTAAGTGAAGATATTAAACGTTTCGGTATTTTATCTAAAAAATATTTGAAAAAAGATATCGAAACAGTTCAGTTTAAATCTTTTAGAGTTTCGATGGGCGTCTATGAACAACGAAAAAATGAAGTATACATGCTACGTATTCGAACAGTCGGAGGCGTTATTTATCCAAATCAATTTTTAGAAGTTATTAATATTGCTTTGAGACATAATTCAAATTTATTACATATTACAACACGTCAAGAATTACAAATTCAAAATTTAGAATTGAAAGAAATACAATCAATTCTTTACGAATTACAAAATATAGGATTAACTACAAAAGGTAGTGGAGGCAATACAATACGAAATATATTAGTTTCTTATAATAGTGGAATAACTAATGACGAAATTTTTGATACAACTTCACATGCTATGGATCTAACAACTAAGTTATTGTCTGAACAAGATTCTTATTTACTTCCTCGTAAAATGAAAATAGCATTTTCATCTAATGATAAACAAATATATTATGCTGCTGTTAATGATTTAGGATTTGTTGCAAAAATAAAAAATGGAGAAAAGGGTTTTATGATTTATGTTGGTGGATGTGGAGGTTCAAAACCGTCAATTGGATATTTACTTTTTGATTTTGTTCCAGAAAGTGAACTTTTTGTTGTTAGTGAAGCTGTTAAAAAAATGTTTTCTGAATATGGAGATAGAAAACATAGGAGTATGGCAAGAATTCGTTATATTTTTTCCAAATTTGGAAAAGAGAAAGTAATTAGTATTATAAAAAAATATTATTACTTGGCGAAAAAAGAAGTTTCACCATTTATTCCAAAAAAAAAGGAAAAAAAAGAATTAGTTATTAACTATACACCAATCAACATAGAACTTGATGAAGATTATAAAATTTGGGAAAAAAGATATACGATTAAACAGAAACAAATTGGATATGTTGCTGTACTTATCCCATTTTTATTAGGTGATATCCATTTAAAAAGTGCAAAGTATATAAAAATGTTGAAAAATCTTTTGTATTTCATTCTCCAATTTGGAAATGATACAGTTCGTTTTACAACTACGCAAAACATTCAGTTACGTAATATACCTATTGTTGCATTGCCTGAATTATATTTGTTAATCAAAAATATTGTTCCTGATACGATGGACCCATTAGTAATAAATAATATTGTTTGTTGTTCAGGTGCAGATATTTGCCGTTTAGGAATTTGTTTATCGCGAGGATTGGCTATTGCAATTATGGATAAACTTAAAAATACAAAAGAGAAATTTGACATATTGGAAGATGTACGTATTCATATATCAGGTTGTCATAATTCTTGTAGTCAACAGATTTTGGCAGATATAGGATTTGCAGGAAGGATATTGAAAAACAATAGAATATATCCTGCTTATTTTGTATATATAGGGGCTAATAGAAGTAATAATTTTAATTTAGCTGAATTAATTGGTAATATTTCTGCACGTGATATACCAGAATATATAGTTAGTTTATTTATTTCTTATTTAAGAGTTCGTTCAGAATATAAAGATTTTTCTTTTTATTTAAAAAATGGAGGGAAAGAAAGAGCAATTCAGTTATTAACTAATTATCAAAAAATACCATCTTTTGAAGAAAATGAAAATTACTATTTTGATTGGAACAGTAATGCTGTATTTAGTATTTTAAACAAAAAAGACGCAGAATGTTCTGCAGAATTATTTGATAGAGTTAATACAGATTTGATTTATATTGACAGAATTAAGGAAATTTTGAAAACAGAAAAAAATGTTGAAAAAATAAATAAACATTTGTATAGTATTATTTATTTATCATCACGTATGTTGTTATTAACAATAGGGATAGATCCTAAAACAAAAAAGGATGTGTTTGATTTATTTTTTCAACATTTTTTTGATAGTAAATTAGTCGAAAGTAAATATAGTATTCTCTTAAAGCAAGCGAAAGATAACGAAAATTCATATTTTTCAATTTATAAAAAAGATATTTATTTTTTTTATGATTCTGTTATGAAATTGTATGATAAAATTTGTAATTCTTTGGAATTAAAAAATGAAAAAGTGCTGAATGCTGATAGAAAATTAAATAAAATGTCATGTAAAAAGAAAATTAAGGATTTGAGAGGAATTGTTTGTCCAATGAATTTTGTTCAAGTAAAAATGCAATTGGAATTGATGCAATCTGGTGAAAAATTGGAAATATGGATTGATGATGGGCCTCCAATTAACAACATTCCCAATTCAATACAGTGTGAAGGACATCAAATATTAGATCAAATATTTGTAGAAAATTATTGGAAGTTAGTAATTAAAAAAAAGTAAAAGTATTTTTGATAATTTAATTAGTTAGTATGAGCAAAATGAATAATAAAATTTTCAAGAATTGAACAAAGCAATATCCATTTTTTTTGTATAAAGTACAAAAGTTATGATACATGAGTTGAAATACGTAATTTTAGT
The DNA here is from genome assembly GCA_002091395.1 of Candidatus Azobacteroides pseudotrichonymphae. Classification (GTDB taxonomy): domain Bacteria; phylum Bacteroidota; class Bacteroidia; order Bacteroidales; family Azobacteroidaceae; genus Azobacteroides; species Azobacteroides pseudotrichonymphae_A. The sequence continues at coordinate 68,321 of AP017913.1, read as the reverse complement.
GTGTTGTAAAAGCTGTTTGTATATAGTTATTTAATTAAAATTTTTACATTAGTAGTCGAATAAGTGAAAGTAAATTTTTCATCTGAACAAATAGAACGCTATAGTCGTCATATTCTTTTGCAAGACATAGGTGTAGAAGGACAAAGAAAAATTAGTAAGGGAAAAGTTCTTGTAATTGGGGCAGGAGGGTTAGGGTCTCCAATTCTTTTTTATTTAGCTGCTGCTGGAGTTGAAACTTTAGGGATTATTGATGGAGAAGTAGTTGAGCTAAGTAATTTGCACAGGCAAATTATTCATTTTACTTCTGACATAGGTAAAAAAAAAATACAATCTGCAAAGGAAAAGATTATACAAATTAATCCAAACGTAAATGTTGTTACTTATGATGATTTTTTTAATGTTGATAATGCGTTTAATCTTATTAAAGATTATGATTTTATAGTAGATGGAACTGATAATTTTTCAACCAAATTTTTGATAAATGATGCTTGTATTTTAGCTTCAAAACCATTTTCGCATGGAGGTGTTCTTCGGTTTGATGGACAGACATTTACGCATATAACTGGAACAATGTGTTACAGATGTGTGTTTTGTAGTCCTCCTTCTGTTAATATCCCTACTTGTTTACAAACTGGAGTGCTAGGTTCAGTTGCAGGAATATTGGGGGCAATACAAGCAACTGAAGTTTTAAAGTTTTTTACTGGTACAGAAGAATTATTAACTAATTGTTTACTTACTTTCAATGTAAAATCTATGAATTTTAGAAAAATTAACATAAATAAAAATAGAGAATGCCCTATTTGTGGCAATTATCCAGTTATAACAAATCTAACAGAAGCTAAATGCATTTAACACTTTTTGCAGAACGTTGAAAACTTTGAAAATCAAAAATACTTTATAATAATGTATACAAAAATTTGTGTATTTGTATATAGATCAATAAAATTTTATAAATGATTTTTATGTTGTTCAGTTTTTAGTTGTAAAATTTTGGTTGTTTATTGATTAAATTCTTAAATTGTAAAGTATGTTCTAATGATTTATTGTTTCAATTAGGTGTGGTGTTTTGTGTTTTTTGAAAATTGTAGTTGAAAAACCATCTCTTAAAATAAATTGTTTATTTGCAAATTTGATGTTAATGATGTATTTGAAATTTTATATTTGTTCTGTGTATTTTTAGTGTTGTGATTGTGTAATTTTTACAAATTAATAAAGATTTTGATCGATGAAAATATACTTTTCATTAATTTTATGTTTCCTACTTTCTATTGTTATTTCTTGTGACAATAAACAACAATCTGAAAAAATCAAAATATCTGGTGCTTTTGCTCTTTATCCAATGGTTGTAAGGTGGGCTGAAGAGTTCAAGGTACTACATCCTAATGTAAATTTTGATATATCATGTAGTGGTGCTGGTAAAGGAATGACAGACGTTCTCACAGGACTTGTTGACATAGGAATGGTTTCTCGTGAAATTTCTAAAGAAGAAATCAAAAATGGTGCGTTCAGTATTGCTTCAGTTAGAGATGCAGTGGTGCCAGTTGTTAATGTAGATAATCCAAATTTAAAAGATATAGTATCAATTGGATTAAAGAAAGAGGTTGCTAAACGATTATGGAATGGTAAATTTAGAACATGGGGGTCTGTTTTAAAAACTTCAAATAAAACACCAGTTCATGTATTTACTCGTTCTGATGCTTGTGGAGCAGCTGAAACATGGGCTGCATGGTTTGGTTCTACTCAAGAAGATTTGAAAGCAACTGCGATTTTTGGTGATCCTGGAATTGCAAATGCTGTGCAAAAAGATAAATTAGGTGTTGGGTATAGTAATATTAGCTATGTTTATAGTCTTAAGACAAGAAAACCTTATACTGGATTGGTTATATTTCCTTTGGATTTAAACGGGAATGGTAAAATAGATAAAGAAGAAAATTTTTATGACACATTGGAGTCGTTAGTAGCTGCAATCAGTGATGGGCGCTATCCTTCTCCACCTGCTCGAAATCTTTATTTGGTAACTAAAAAAAAACCGATAAATCCTATTTTAATTATTTTTCTTAAATATGTTCTTTCCGAAGGGCAGAGATATGTAGCAAAAACAGGATATATAAGTCTTGGCAAAAAAAAATTATGTCAAGAGTTAGCAAAACTAAATTAAGAATTGTTAAATGATGATATAATGTTGTTATAATCATAGTCTTACATTGAGTACTGTTTAGTTAAAAGCAAAAATATGTTGAGTAGGACATTTAAAGATAAAATTGCAAAAAAAATAACACAAGTATTGACTATTTTTTTGTTATTGATTTTAGTTGTAATGGTTGTAGTATTGTACTATAAGTCTGAGCCTACTATAAAAACAAATTCAGTATGGAAATTATTATTTAGTTCAGAATGGAGACCATTAGCCGGAAAATTTGGATTTTATTCATTTATTATTAGTACGGTTTATGTAACATTGTTATCAGTATTTATTTCTGTACCTATTAGTTTGTTGATGGCTTTATTTTTAACACAAAATGCAAAGTTTTGCGTTAAACAAGTTGTTTTTCCAGTATTGGATATTTTATCTTCGATCCCATCTGTTGTTTACGGAGTATGGGGAGTGTTAGTTGTTGTTCCTTTTATTGCTAACGTGTTAGGCCCGTGTTTTGTTGATTATACTAGTGGATATACAGTTTGTGCTTGTGGAATTGTGTTGAGTGTAATGCTTATTCCTCTATTAGTAAGTTTGCTAGTTGAAATTTTTTCTACAATATCAAAGGATTACGTAGATGCTTCTGCTTCTTTAGGAGCTACTCGTTGGCAAACTTCTCGTAAGATAATTTTACGTAAGGCTTCACCTGGCATTATTGCTTCTGTTATGCTTGCTGTATCAAAGGCATTTGGTGAAACAATAGCTGTACTTATGGTTTGTGGTAGCACAGTAAAAAAACCTGAATCTTTTTTTGATTCATGTTACCCTTTATCAGCATTAATTGTTAATAATTTTGGGGAAATAATGTCAATTCCTATGTATGAATCAGCGTTAATGTTTGCTGCGTTAGTAATGTTTATCATAGTATTAATTTTTAATGCTGTATCACGCATTGCCCTACAACATATAGAAAAATCATTGAAATTATGAAATTAAAATTTTTTGAAGAAAAATTATTCAATTGTCTAATGGTTATATCTACTTTAATTGTATTTTTTTTAGTTGGAAGTATTATTTGGACAATTTTTATCAAAGGATTCAATGCTATTTCATTTGAAATGCTGACTAAATTACCTAGTAGTGGATTTTATTTAGGTGGAAGTGGAGGAATTTTAAATGCTATTATTGGTTCATTGTTAATTGTATTTGGTTCTACAATATTTGGGCTAACAGTCAGTATTCCTGTTGTATATTATTTAAATGTTTACTTACGAAGTAATTCTAAATTTTCTTATTTTGTTCGTCTTTCATTTGACGTTTTTTATGGAATTCCTTCCATTGTCTATGGAGCTTTCGCTTTTTCTATTATGATATTTTGTGGACTAAAAACTTCTTTATTAGCTGGAATTTTAACAGTAACATTTTTGATTATTCCGATTTTTGTTCGTTCAATGGATGAAGTGGCAAAATCTGTTCCGAAAGATTTGTTAGATGTAACTTATTCTCTTGGAGCTACCAAGTTGGAGACTGCTATTGTAGTTATACGTAAAATTTTCCCTGGAATTATTACTGCTACAATTCTTTCCGTAGGACGAGCAATAGGAGATACTGCAGCTGTAATATTTACAGCTGGTTTTACAGATAATATCCCTGTAGTTCCTTGGCGAGATCAGGTTGCAACGCTTCCTTTATCAGTTTTTTTTCAATTAAGTAGTCCTGTTCCGGAAGTCCGTAATCGTGCTTATGCTGCTGCTTTATTATTAACAGTTATTGTTTTATTGCTAAGTCTTTGTGGACGATTTGTAACTAGTAAATTTTTAAAAAACATAGCAAATTGAGTAAACGTATAATTATTAGCTATCCAATGTAAACTTTGGTGTACAAAAATGATATGGATATAGTACCACTTTATTTTAAAAGTTATTACTTTTACAGTCGTGAAGTACAACTTTATGAAGTTAGATTATATGAAAAAATTGAGAGTTGTTTGTCGAAATAGTCCTCTGTCACTTCTCCAAGTGAAGGAAGTTTTTTCATTTTTCCCGAGTATTGATTATCAGTTATTACCTGTGGAGTCTTTAGGAGATAAAAATAAACACATTCCATTATTTAATATATTTTCTGATTTTATGAATGAAAAAGAATTCAATTCAGATTTTTTTACTCGTGAGTTGGATGAGATTTTGATACGCGATGAGGCAGATATAGCAATTCATTCTGCCAAAGATTTGCCGTATCCTTTACATTATGAATTAGAATTGTTTGCTTTATTTCGGTCAATAGATAGCACTGATGCATTAGTTAGTAGAAATAATTTGAAATTAGATCAACTACCTGAAGGTGCAAAGGTAGGGACTAGTTCTAAAAAAAGAAAAGCTGAATTGCTAAAAATTCGCCCTGATTTGAAAATTATCAGTATTCGTGGAAATATTGAAGAACGGATATCTAATGTAGATAGTGGGTTTATTGATGCTTTAATTGTTGCTACTTGTGCATTAAAGCGGTTGGGGTTGGATAACCGAATAGCTTCTGTTCTTCCATTTGAAACTCATTCTTTGCAGGGGAGTTTGGCTATTGTTGGTATAAAAAACAAACATGAAGTCAAAAATTTATTTTGCTCACATGATATAAGGAAAGAATATGGGAAAGTAACTTTGGTTGGATTTGGTCCTGGAAATCCTGATTTCCTAACAATAGGAGGATATAAGGCTTTATTATCATCAGATATGATTTTCTATGATGACTTGTTAAATCATGAGTTTCTTTATCAATTTTCAGCAAAAAAAATATATGTTGGTAAGAGGAAAGAAATAAGTCACATTTGTCAGAGTGAAATTAATAATTTAGTTTATGAATCTGTAACTTCAGGGAATAAAGTAGTAAGATTAAAAGGTGGTGATCCAATGATTTTTGCGCATGGACGTGAAGAAATTGACTTTTTGCAAAGTCGTTTTATAAGTGTAGATGTTATTCCTGGAATTTCATCAGGAGTTGCTGCTGCTTCTTGTACTCATATTCCACTGACATACAGGGGATTGGCGTCTTCAGTTTCTTTTGTAACAGGTCACTCTAAAAAAAACATACAAATTCCTACTTCTGATACTTTAGTTTATTATATGAGTGGGTCTAATTTATTTGTGATTGCAAGAAAATTAATAGATGCAGGACGAAAAAAGAATTTACCAGCTGCTTTAATTTACAATGTTTCATTACCTAATCAAAAAATTTGGTATTCTTCATTAAACGAATTACAATATTCTATTGTTAAATATCCTACTCCTATTTTATTGATAATTGGCGATGTAGTTTTATTTGAAAATAATGTGAGAGCATATAAGAAACAGAAAATATTATTTACTGGAACATCTGCTAATATATGTAATGATTATGTAAATGTAATTCATACACCGTTGATTAAAATAAATAAAATAAATAATAATAAACGTTTATACAATTTTGCAAAAAAAATTATTTTTTTCGATTGGATTATTTTTACCAGTCGTTATGGAGTACGTTATTTTTTTGAATCTTTAAACGAAATGAAACTAAATATCAATGTTTTGTCATGTATTTGTATAGCTTCAGTCGGTAAAACTACTTCTTTAGAGTTGAATAAATATGGATTTTATCCTAATATAGAATCAAAAAGTGGCTCGGTAGAGGGATTGATTATTTATTTCAAATCTATACAGTTAGAAGGTAAACGAATATTGCTTCCTCGTTCAGATAAGGGGTTAAAACATTTTTCGAAAACATTAGAACAGTTTGGGAATGAAGTAATTGATATTCCAGTATATAAAAATGAAATAAATAATAAAGCAGAGATTGTAGATTTGTCTCTTTTTCAAAAAATTATTTTTTCTTCTCCTTCTGGAGTAGATGCTTTTATAAAATTATATGGAACTTTACCTGTTGGAGTTCAAATGATTGCAAGCGGAAAAACCACATTTAATTCAATTATAAAATAGTTTTATTTTGAATTTTGTAATTCGTGAAACGATTTAGACAATACAGATTAAATAAAAAAACACGTGATTTTTACGCAGAGGTAAAAATTTCGGTTTCTGATTTTATTTATCCTTATTTTGTAGTAAAGGGTGAGAAAGTTAAGGATGCGATAATATCAATGGATGGTGTGTTTCGCTTTTCAATAGATGAATTACTTAAAGATATTGCGGAGATCGTTTTTTTAGGAATTAATAAGATTTTATTGTTTGGTGTAATTTCTGATGAAGAAAAAGATGAAAAAGGATATGAAGGAATATCATCTAACAGTATTATTTGCCAGGCTGTACGTGAAATAAAAAAACAATTTCCACAAATAATAGTTTTTACAGATATTTGTCTTTGTGGGTACACTTCTCATGGACATTGTGGATTAATTCGTAATCATGATGTTGATAATGATACGACATTGCCTCTCTTAGCTGAAATGGCATATCAACATGCTATTGCAGGTGCTGATTTTGTAGCACCGTCATCTATGATGGATGGTGAAGTTGCATATATTCGTCAGCGGTTTAAAGAAGAGAAACTTTCAACAAAAATATTGGGTTATTCTGCCAAGTATGCTTCATCTTTTTATACTCCATTTCGTGACGCAGTTTTTTCTTCTCCTTCTTTTGGTACTAGAAAAACATATCAAATTGATTTTAGAACTATCGATCAAGGTTTAAATGAAATAGCTGCTGATATCGAAGAAGGTGCTGACTGGATTATGGTTAAGCCGGCTATGCCATATCTTGATATTGTGCAGAGAGCATCGGTTTGTTTCCCAAATTATCCATTAGTTACTTATCAAGTTTCTGGTGAATATGCCATGCTTAAACAAGGCGCCAGAGTTAATTTTTTTGATGGTAAACAAATTTTTTTTGAAAGTTTAATAGCAATTAAACGTGCTGGAGCGAAATATATTGTATCTTACTATGCTAAAGAGTTTGCAAATGAGCAATAAGTCACTTCATATAAAAGAATTGGAATCTGAATCAATTTATGTTATCAGGGAGGTTGCTTCACAATTTGAAAAATCAGTGTTATTATTTTCTGGAGGGAAGGATTCAATTGTCATGGCTTATTTGTCTTATAAAGCATTTTATCCATCGCCAATTCCTTTCCCATTTTTGCACATAGATACAGGACATAATTTTGAAGAAACAATTATTTATCGAGATAAATTAATCACGCAATTTGATGTGAAATTATGCATTGGATCTGTGCAGGACTTCATTGATTCAGGTTGTCTCAAAGAAGAAACTGGATATGATGCTAGTCGCAATAAATTACAAACAACAGTACTGTTGGCAATGATAGAAAAAAATAGATTCGACGCTGCTTTAGGAGGAGCTAGAAGAGATGAAGAAAAAGTCAGAGCTAAAGAAAGATTTTTCTCACATCGTGATGAATTTGGACAGTGGGACCCTAAAAATCAACGCCCTGAATTATGGAATATTTTTAATGGAAAAAAACAATTAAGTGAACATTTTCGTGTATTTCCTCTTAGTAATTGGACAGAAATGGATATTTGGCAATATATTTTAGAGGAAAATATTAAACTACCGAGCCTTTATTATACACATGAGCGTGAAGTATTTAAACGAGATGGAGTGTGGTTTGCTTACTATCCATTTGTTAAATTAAGATCTAATGAAAGACCTGTTATTAAGCGAGTTCGTTGCAGAACTATTGGCGATGTGACTTGTACTGGTCTTACACTTTCTGAAGCTCATACTACTGAAGAGATTATTTCTGAAATAGCTGTTTCTCGTATTACTGAAAGAGGTGGGCGTTTTGACGACAAAAGATCTGAAACTGCAATGGAAGATAGAAAAAAAGCTGGATATTTTTAAATGACATAATGTGACAAAATAATAATTAATTGTATTAATTTTTTTTAATAATAGGAACTTAATGACCACAGTCAATTATTCAAATGTAGAATTGTTAAGATTCATCACTGCAGGTAGTGTAGACGATGGGAAAAGCACATTGATCGGCCGTTTACTTTATGATAGTAAATCTGTATTTGAAGATCAATTAGAATCTATGAAGGTAATTAGTGAACGTCACGGTAATCATAAAGTTAATCTCGCATTATTAACTGATGGATTGCGTTCTGAGCGAGAACAGGGAATTACTATCGATGTGGCCTATCGTTATTTCTCTACTCCTAAGAGGAAATTTGTTATTGCTGATACTCCAGGTCATATAGAATATACTCGTAATATGGTAACAGGTGCTTCTACTGCTGAAGCTGCTATTATTCTTATTGATGCTCGTAATGGAATTATGGAACAAACCAAGCGTCATTCTTATATAATTTCATTATTACAAATACCAAATGTAATTTTCGCTGTTAATAAAATGGATTTGGTTGATTTTTCTGAAAAGAAATTCGAAAAAATAACAGATGAATATTCAATTTTTATACAAAAATTGAATATAAAAAATGTATACTATTTGCCTATTTCAGCATTTCATGGAGATAATGTAGTGGAATTCTCTAAGAAAATGACTTGGTATAAAGGGCCTTCACTTTTATCTATATTAGAAACAATTCCATTAAAAAATAATATTAGCAGTTTGCCGGCTAGGTTCCCTATACAATATGTCATCAGGCCACAAACTGATAATTTTCATGATTATAGGGCATATGCTGGACAAATTGCTTCTGGAACTTATAATGTTGGTGATTCGGTAACTATTGTTCCATCTTATACTCAATCAATTATAAAAGCTATAGATAATGTAATGGAATCTTTAAATGAAGCTTCAGCTCCACAATCTGTAGCAATTCGTTTAGTTGATAACGTTGATGCTAGTAGAGGCGATATGATTGTAAAAAGTACAGAGTTACCTATAGTAGATTCAAATATTTCACTTATGGTTTGTTGGTTTAATCATCGGCCATTGTGCATTGGCATAAAATATATTATTAGACACACAACTGATGAAGTATTTGGGATAGTTACACATGTAAATTACAAGGTTAATATTAATACAATGGAAAATGTAATTTGTGATGAACATGTAAAAATGAATGATATAGCACATGTTTTCATGAAAACTTCTAAACCGTTAAAGTATGATATTTATGTTAAAAATCGTCTTACAGGTGGATTGATCATTATTGATGGAAATACATTTGAAACTGTTGGAGCTGGAATGATAATGAAGTAAAATTTGATTGAAAAATGTGTAAAAATATAAATAGTCTGAATAGTTATTTTACAAATAAATCGCCAGAGGAATTATTAATTTTCTTTTTAAAAGAATATAAAAATCGTATAGCTTTAGCTTCTAGTTTTGGATTAGAAGATCAAGTATTGACTGATATGATTGTTAAAATAGATAGTGATACTGCTATTTTTTCAATTGATACAGGTCGTTTATTCCCGGAAACATATTTTCTAATTGATAACACTAATAGAATGTATAATTTAAATATTAGTATATTTTTTCCTGAAAATAACGCTGTTGAAGCATACATTAAACAAAATGGAATTAATGGATTTTATGATAGTGTGGAAAAACGTAAAGAATGTTGTAAGGTTAGAAAAATTGGACCGCTTTTGCGAGCTTTATCAAATCTGACTGTATGGATTTGTGGACTTCGTAGGATTCAAACTATAACACGTAGAGATGTTCAAATGGTTGAATGGGATAGCGTTAATAAGCTAATAAAAATTAATCCTTTAGTATATTGGACTGAAAAAGAAGTATGGAACTATATTAAAGATAATAAAGTCCCGTATAATGTACTTCATAAAAAAGGATTTTTGAGTATTGGGTGTCAGCCTTGTACACGTGCTGTTGCAAAGAATGGAAATATTAGATCTGGTCGCTGGTGGTGGGAAAATTTTAATCATAAGGAGTGTGGATTGCATAAATGAACATATTTTTCCCTATTTCAATTAATATTACCAATAAACAAATTTTGATTATCGGAGGTGGTTCAGTCGCTTTTAATAAAGCAGTTACTTTGAGTTATTTCACTAATAGAATCAGCGTTATTGCAACTAATTTTTGTCCAAAATTTAAGCTTTTGACGACAATTGAATTAAAAAAAAAAATGTATGATTCAGATGATTTAAAGGGTGTTTTTATGGTTTATATATGTACATGTGATAAAATGTTAAATTTAACAATAAAAACTGAGTGTAATAATCGTAACATCTTGGTAAATATATGTGATAGTCCGAAATCGTGTAATTTTATTTCTCCAGCTGTTTATAAAAACAATAATATTACTATTGCAGTTTCTTCTAATGCACAAAATGTGAAAAAATCTATTGATATTCGTAATCAAATTAAAAAATTAGTAGAAAGAAATCAATTGATTATTAAATAATTAAAAATTAAAGAATAAATAATTTCGTTTTCTTTTTAAAGAAAAATGTACATTTACTGGTTAGTTTTTGTTGTATATGGCTATGCATATTTTTTGTAAATGAGAGATTTATTGAATTTTTGTTTTAGTAAATACTTAGTGTAAGTGGATAATTTAAACTATAGAACTGTTTCTGCAAATGCTGCAACTGTTGATAAAAAATGGGTTATTGTGGATGCAAATGGTCATCGTTTGGGTCGTTTAGCTTCTAAAGTTGCAAAAATTCTTAGGGGTAAATATAAACCGAACTTTACACCTCATGTGGATTGTGGCGATAATGTAATAATTATCAATGCTAGTAAAATTGTTTTAACTGGAAATAAATTGACTGATCGTATTTATCTTTCATATACTGGTTATCCAGGTGGGCAAAAACAGATAAACACCTTAAATTTGTTAAAGAAAAGTAGTGAACATTTTTTTAAAAAAGTAATAAAGGGTATGCTTCCAAAAAATCGTTTAGGGGCAAAGATTCTTAAGAATTTGTATGTGTACAATGGTACTGAGCATAAGCATGAAGCTCAAAAACCTGAAATAATAGATATTAATTCTTTTAAATAGTTATGGAAATAGTGAATTCATTAGGTCGTAGAAAAACTGCTGTGGCTCGCATCTTTATTAAAGATGGATCTGGTAAGATTTCAATAAATCAACGTGATTTCAAATCTTATTTTACTTCTCCAATTCTTCAGTATGTTGTAACACAACCGTTAAACAAATTAAATGCTATAGAACTTTATGATATTTCCATTAATTTGCATGGAGGCGGGTGTAGGGGACAGTCTGAAGCTGTCCGTTTGGGGATTGCCAGAGCGTTGGTAAAGATTAATCCGGAAAGTAAACAGATTTTAAAAAGTGATGGATTTATGACGCGTGATTCACGTAGAGTAGAAAGAAAAAAACCAGGCAGACCAAAAGCTAGAAAAAAATTTCAATTTTCAAAGCGTTAATAATAATTGAATTTGTTGTTATGGTTTTTTGACTTTGTTCAATTAAGGTTAGTAATATCAGTTTAAAATTAATATTATCTCTGAAATAGCATAATATTAATTTCTAGTGTAATGTTGATTTTAAGTAATTACTTAAATATTGAGTATAAATAAATTAAGAACTAAGCAATGTCAAGAGTATCGTTTGAACAGTTATTAGAATCAGGTGCACATTTTGGTCACTTGAAAAGGAAGTGGGATCCATCGATGCAGCCGTATATATTTATGGAGCGAAATGGAATTCATATTATTGATTTGCATAAAACAGTTGTAAAATTGAATGAAGCAGCTGAAGCTATTAAACGAATTGTAAAATCAGGATGTAAGATTTTGTTTGTTGCTACAAAAAAACAAATAAAGCAAATAGTTACTGATAAAGCTACTATTGTAAAAATGCCGTATGTTACAGAACGATGGGCTGGTGGTACATTGACTAATTTTCCCACTATACGTAAAGCAATCAAAAAGATGGTAACTATTGATAGAATGTCTCATGATGGAACTTTTGATTTCTTGTCTAAAAGAGAAAAATTACAGATTGCTCGTAAACGTATAAAACTAGAAAAGAACTTAGGATCAATTGTAGATTTGAAGCGTTTACCTTCTGCATTGTTTGTTGTAGATGTAATAAAAGAACATATTGCTGTTGCAGAGGCTAAAAATCTGAATATTCCAGTATTTGCAATAGTAGATACTAATTCTAATATTAATGATGTTGATTTTGTTATCCCAGCAAATGATGATGCGCCTACTTCTGTAGATATAATTTTAAACGCTATTTGTGCTGCAATAGTTGAAGGTCAAAAAGAGAGAAGTATCGATAATACGAGAGACAAAGAAAATTCTTCTAATGATTTAAACAAAAGTGAAATGAAGTTAGGAGTAAAAAAGAACATCATGATTAAAGATAATGTGGAATCTCTTGAAGATGGTTCTGAAGACAAAGAAAATTCTTCTAATGATTTAAACAAAAGTGAAATGAAGTTAGGAGTAAAAAAGAACATCATGATTAAAGATAATGTGGAATCTCTTGAAGATGGTTCTGAAGACAAAGAAAATTCTTCTAATGATTTAAACAAAAGTGAAATGAAGTTAGGAGTAAAACAAGAACATCATGATTAAAGATAATGTGGAATCTTTTGAAGATGGTTCTGAAGACAAAGAAAATTCTTCTAATGATTTAAACAAAAGTGAAATGAAGTTAGGAGTAAAAAAGAACATCATGATTAAAGATAATGTGGAATCTTTTGAAGATGGTTCTGAAGACAAAGAAAATTCTTCTAATGATTTAAACAAAAGTGAAATGAAGTTAGGAGTAAAACAAGAACATCATGATTAAAGATAATGTGGAATCTTTTGAAGATGGTTCTGATATGCATACATTGAAATAAATTTATAATGGTTGATTTTTTAGAAAAAATGTGATGGTTACGATAGCAAATATTCAATATTTGAGAAAAATGACTGGTGCAGGTGTTTTAGATTGTAAAAATGCACTTAATGAGGCAAATGGAGATTATGATATAGCAGTAGAAATTATTCGTAAAAAAGGAAAGATGATAGCTAGGAAACGAGCAGATCGAGATGCTATTGAAGGTTGTGTTCTTGCAGCACGTAGAAGTAATTTTGCAGCGATAGTCGCAGTAAGATGTGAAACAGATTTTGTAGCAAAAGGTGAAAGATTTATTGGTATGGTAAAAAAGATTTTAGATTTAGCTCTGGAAATCAGGCCAAAGAATATAGAAGAATTGAATAATTTTAATATTGATGGGTGTAAAATATGTGAATTAATAACTGATTATTCAGGTGTAAGTGGTGAAAAAATTGAGTTGGGATTTTATGAATATTTAATTGCTCCAACTGTTGAAATTTATGTTCATTCCGGAAATAAATTGGCTACTATTGTTGGGTTTAATCAGAATGAAGTAGATGTTCGTGTAGCAAAAGATATAGCGATGCAAGTAGCAGCAATGAATCCTGTAAGTGTAGATAAAAATTCAATACCATTAAAAATTATTGAAAAAGAAAGAAAAATAGCTCGTGAAATTGCAATAGAGCAAGGCAAGTCAGAATTAGTTTTAAATCGCATAGAAGACGGAGCATTAAATAAATATTACAAGGATTATACACTATTATTGCAAAATTTTGTAAAAAATCCAAAAATTACTGTTGGTGATTTTTTAAAAAATTACAATAAAGATTTAAGTGTTGTTGATTTTAGGCGTGTTTGTTTAAATGTAGAATGATTTTTAGTTTTTGTACATTGTCAAAATGTCAGGTTGTGATTTTGGCATAATCTTTGTTATTCTTTTTCTCATTAGAGATGTAGGTATTTAATTTTTAAAAATTTTAGATTGTATGAGTATGACTATTAAACCATTAGCAGATAGGGTGTTAGTAAAGCCTGCTGTTGCAGAAGAAAAGACAGTTGGCGGGATTATTATCCCTGATTCTGCAAAAGAAAAACCTTTGAAAGGTGAGGTAGTTGCAGTAGGTAATGGTTCTAAGGACGAACAAATGATTTTGAAAGCTGGTGATAAGGTTCTTTATGGTAAATATTCCGGGACTGAGATAGAGTTAGATGGAACGCAGTATTTAATTATGCGTCAATCTGATGTGTTAGCTATTATTTAGTTTTTAACTTTTAATTTAAAGATTTTAGTTTTAAAGTATTATGGTAAAAGATATTAAATTTAACCTCGACGCGCGAGATTTGCTTAAAAAAGGGGTTGATGAATTGGCCAATGCAGTGAAAGTGACATTGGGGCCTAAGGGACGTAATGTTATTATAGATAAAAAGTTTGGGTCTCCCCAAATTACAAAAGACGGTGTGACTGTAGCAAAGGAGATAGAGCTTTCGGATCATTTTCAGAATATGGGAGCTCAATTAGTGAAAGAAGTTGCTTCTAAAACGAATGATAATGCTGGTGATGGGACGACTACAGCTACTGTTTTAGCTCAGTCTATTATTAATGTTGGAATGAAAAATGTGGCAGCTGGTGCTAATCCAATGGATTTAAAACGTGGTATTGATAAAGCTGTTTCTAAGGTTGTAGAATCACTAAAAAAGCAGTCGCAAGCTATTGGAGACGATTTTGGCAAAATTGAAAATGTGGCTAAAATATCTGCTAATGGGGATGAAACTATTGGTTCATTGATTGCTGAAGCAATGAAGAAAGTAAAGAAAGAGGGAGTTATTACTGTGGAAGAATCGAAAGGAATTGAGACTTATGTAGATGTAGTTGAGGGTATGCAATTTGATCGTGGCTATATCTCGTCTTATTTTGTTACTAATACTGATAAGATGGAAGCTGATTTAGAGAATCCGTATATACTTATTCATGATAAAAAGATTTCTGTTCTAAAGGATATTCTTCCAATTTTAGAAAAGACTATACAAACTGGACGTCCTTTGCTTATTATAGCGGAGGATATTGAATCGGAGGCTTTAGCTACTTTGGTTGTTAATCGTCTACGTGGTTCATTGAAAATTTGTGCTGTAAAGGCTCCTGGTTTTGGTGATCGCCGTAAAGAGATGTTAGAAGATATTGCCGTATTGACTGCTGGTGTAGTAATTTCGGATGAAAAGGGATTGAAGTTAGAAGGAACAACAATTGATATGCTAGGTACTGCTGAGAAAGTCACAATAAGCAAAGATAATACAATAATTGTAAATGGTGGTGGTGAAAAAAAATCTATTGCAGCTCGTGTTAATCAAATTAAGATACAAATAGAAAAGACGACGTCTGATTATGATCGTGAAAAATTGCAAGAACGATTGGCTAAATTAGCAGGTGGTGTTGCTGTTCTTTATGTGGGGGCTCCATCAGAAGTTGAGATGAAGGAAAAGAAAGATCGTGTAGATGATGCTTTAAGTGCTACTCGTGCAGCTATAGAGGAAGGAACAGTTCCAGGTGGTGGAGTCGCATATGTGCGTGCTATTGATACTTTGGACAGTTGTAAGGGATTAAATGATGATGAGATCACTGGTGTTGAGATTGTGAAGCGTGCTATTGAGGAACCTCTGCGTCAAATTGTTGAAAACGCAGGTAAGGAAGGAGCTGTTGTTGTTCAAAGAGTTAGAGAATCAAAAGGTGATTTTGGTTATAATGCACGTACTGATATATATGAAAATTTATGTGTTGCAGGTGTGATAGATCCAACAAAAGTAACTCGAGTAGCATTGGAGAATGCTGCATCTATTGCTGGAATGCTTTTAACAACTGAGTGTGTTGTTTCTGATGCTAAAGAAGATAATCCTGCTCCAGCAATGCCGCCAATGGGTGGCGGAGGAGGCATGGGGGGTATGATGTAAGTTGTCCTCTCTAGTTTAGAGTTTTGTAAAAGGAAACACTTTTTTAAGTGTTTCCTTTTTTGCTTATTAATAGTTATTGTTGTATTATTAATAATTCGGTTATTTAACTGTATGCTTTAATTAGTTATGTAACTCGTAGTGAGAGTTGGATTCTGTAATAATATATAAAATATATATTATTATGATTATACTAGAAAATTTGTTTAGAATATATAATTGATAAAATATAACATTTGATTATATTTTTATATTACCTCTAAGTTTTAGAATATATTAATTTTTTATAAAAAATAGCTTTACAACAGGATAAAATCGATCTGTAATATATACATTGACAAGAAATAAATATTTTTAGTATTAAAAAATTGTTAAAAAACAAAATTTAAATGATATTTTATTGTATAAAATAGACTTCTTGATTGTTAATATTTATTATTAGTAAATATTTATTCAAGCTGAAATTTTACAGTTACTTCTGTTTCTATTTTTATTTTTTTGAATTCTATATTAATAAATTCATTAGAATTTATTGAACTAAGTTCATTTGAAATTTCCCCATAAATTTTTGGTTGAAAAAAAGTTGATCTATCTGAAATAAAAATTGCATTGCCTATTTTTTGATTCAAAGTGGCTACTAAAGCAAGAGCATTTTCTTTTGCTTTAGCAACTGCTTTTATTTTGAGTAATAGTTTAATATCTTCTATTTTTGAATACTCACTTTTTTCTATAAAAATATTAGATATATTTTCTTTTTTTAAAGCGATAATAGTATTCATAGCTGTTTTTTCATTATTAACTAATAAAATATATGACTTTGTTTTTAAAATGTTTTGTGGTTTTAGAAAATTTTTTATAAAAAAGCTTGATATGTTAGTTACGTATAAATTTTTATTTAAATTTATTTTTAATTTAGCTAATTCACTCATCATTTTTTTTTCTAATTCTTCTATTGAAATTTTACCATTAGTATCTTTTTCATCAAGCGTTATTTTTAAATAAATTTTGTCAGGGATAATTAAAGTATCTACTTTAACTAAAGTTTCAACATAATGAGCATCAGTAAAATGTGTTTTTTGCGAGTAAACAACATTTGAAATTAATATTAATTCTAAAATTAAAAAATTCAAATATTTCATCAATTATTTAGATTTATTATAAATTAGTTTAATTAATGTGGTCTTTTCTTCTCTTGTAGAAGTGATCTATTTTTAACACGTTTAGTTTGTTTAAATGTCTCAAAAATACTCCAGAATGATACAAATGCTAGCACACCGAACATTGAAGATATAAAAACATCCTGTATTCTAGTAGATATGAAAGCATTTACAATAGTTGTTATTAAAAATACATACCAAGATTTATTTTTAAAATAATATTCAATTTTTATTACTAATGGATGGAATATCCATATAATAATAAATGTGAATAATCCAAGACTAAGTCCCTTAATGTTTGTATGAAATACAAGTAACTGTACCATCTAATTTACTATTAAATTAATTGTATATACGTTTTTTTTTGTTTCCAATTAAAGATTTCTTTTTACAAGATTTTTTTTTAATTATTTGTATAGCTTCACTGTAAGAAATTGTTTCTGGTGCAATTTTTTGTGGAATTTTGTAATTAATTTTTTTGTATGAAATATATGCTCCAAAATGACCATTGATAATTTTTAACTCTTTATCATTGGCAAAAATTTTAATTATTTTATTTTTATCTCGTTCTTTTTTTTCTGTAATTAATTTTTCTGCATTTTTAATAGTAATGTGATGTGGATCGTAATTTTTTGGTATAGAAATAAATGTATTATTAAATTTCAAGTAAGGGCCAAAGCGTCCAATTGCAACTACTACAGGTTTATCTCCAAATAGTCCAATTGTACGAGGGAAATTGAATAGCAAAAGTGCATCTTTTAGTGTAATATTTTTTATAGATTGATCTTTACTTAGTGGTGCGAATCTTGGTTTTTCGTCATCTTCCATTGAACCAATTTGTATAAATGGACCAAATCTTCCAATCTTTACTGATACAGGTTTTCCATCTTTATCTGATCCTAGTACTCGTTCACCTACTTTGTATTTCATTTTAATAGAAGATATCTTATCTACCATTGGATGAAATAAATTATAAAATTTATGTAGCGGTTTTGTCCATTCTAGATTTCCACTTGCTATTTTATCGAATTCTTTTTCTATATTGGCTGTAAAATTATATTCTAAAATATTTGGGAAATACTCGATAAGAAAATTATTAACTATAATTCCGTTATCAGTAGGAATCAGTTTATTTTTATCTATACTTACTTTACATTGTTTTATATACTTAGAAATGGTTCCATTTTTTAGTGTTAGCACCGTGGTCGATTTTTTTTCTTTTTTTTTATTTTCTTTTGTTACATAACCTCGTTTTTGAATTGTATAAATAGTCGGAGCATAAGTTGACGGTCGACCGATTCCTAATTTTTCTAGTCTGCAAACTAAACTTGCTTCAGTATATCGTGGTGGATGTTGACTAAAATGTTCTGATGCTGTCACTTCAACTAAATTTAATATTGCATTTAATTTGATAGTAGATTGAAGAGTTTCGATGTTTTTATCGATATTATTTTCCATGTATGCTCTAAGGAATCCGTCAAATTTTATAACTTCATTCTGTACTTGAAACTTATCAGTTACATTGTTAATCCCTATAGTTAGCATTGTTTTTTCTAATTCAACATCTGCCATTTGAGAACTAATAGTCCTTTCCCAAATTAATTTATATAATTTTTGTTCCTGTACAGTTTTATTTTTAATTATTTGACTATCCATGCAAGTAGGATGAATAGCTTCATGCGCTTCTTGTGCCCCTTTTATTTTAGTAGAATATTGACGAATCTTTAAGTATTTAGTTCCGAATCTGTTTATTATTTCTTTTTTAGATGAATTTAATGCCGAACTAGAAAGTTTTACTGAATCAGTACGCATGTATGTAATTAGTCCTGACTCATATAATTTTTGGGCAATAGACATTGTTTGTGAAACATTATATCCTATTTTTTTAAAAGCTTCTTGTTGTAAACTAGAAGTGGTGAATGGAGGAGGTGGCGATTTTTTAACAAAACAAACATTTATATTTTCAATAATAAAAATTGAATTTTCAATAGCTTTTAAAAACATTTCTGCTTCTTTTTCTGTTTCAAATTGTTTATTCAATTCTGATTGAATAAGTCTTTTATTATTGGGATAATAAAATTGTGCATGAATTTTGAAAAAAGATCTCTCGACAAAGTTATTAATTTCTTGTTCTCTTTCAACAATTAATCTTACAGCAGCTGATTGAACACGTCCAGCTGATAATGATGGCATAATTTTTTTCCATAAAATTGGTGACAATTCAAATCCTACAATTCGATCTAAAATACGTCTGGCTTGTTGAGCATTTACTAAATTTAAATCAATATTTCTTGGATGTTTTATTGCATTTAAAATAGCATTTTTGGTAATTTCATGAAAAACTATTCGTTTTGATTTTTTTTCTTTCAATTTTAATGTAGTAAATAGGTGCCATGCTATAGCTTCTCCTTCTCTATCCTCATCTGAAGCTAACCATACAATATCTGCACTTTTCACTGCCTTTTTTAGTTGTTTAATTACTTCAATTTTATCAGGTAAGGTAATGTATTCTGGATTAAAATTATTGTTTATATCTACCCCTAAATTTTTTTTTTTTAAATCACGAATGTGTCCATAACTTGATAAAACTGTGTAGTTTTTACCTAAAAATTTTTTAATAGTTTTTGCTTTTGCTGGAGATTCTACAATTACGAGGTTTTTTTCCATGATTTATCAATTTGTTTTTGAACAAAGCTAAAAATTTATTAAGTACAAGTTACTTTTTATGAGTTTATAATACAATTGTATTTGAAAAAAGTTTAATTAGAATTAATCTTTTATAGATAAAAACGCTGTAACTAATTTTACAGCGTTTTTATCTATAAATTTGTCTAATAAGTAATTGTAGTTTTCACTAAGATATTGAAATTGATTTTGTTTCTCCGGGAATTTGTTTATTTTTCCTAGGAATTTCAATTGATAAAATTCCATTTTCATACGATGCAACAATAGATTCTTTATCTATTTCTTCAGGTAAAGTAAGTGTTTTAACAAATTGAGAATATCCAAATTCCTTGCGTAAATAGCGTTCTTCTTTTTCTTCAGATTCTGTTTTTTGTTCTACTGAAATGATTAATTGATTTTCTTTGTTTATGTCAATTTTAATATCTTCTTTTGTTACTCCTGGAGCAGCTAATTCCACTCGAAATCCATTTTCTTTTTCCAGAATATTTAATGCTGGAGAAGACATCATTCTTTGAGAATACAATCCGTCATTGAACCAATCATTCAAAAGAAATTCTGGTAACCAAGCTTGTGCTTTTCTAATTGGCAACATCATTTTTTCCTCCTATAATTTTATTTAGTTAAACATCATTATTTTTCACACCAGCAATATGTACAATTTTTGTTCCACTTTAAAAATATAATGTCTTTATGACAAATAGACATATTGAATAATTAGTTGTTTCTCTTAAAAAGATATATTTACTTTAGTAAATTTAACTTTGTTTAGTTAGAATTATCTATTCGTTCAATTCAAAATTTTTTTTTAATATTTTTATATAAAAATATTTCTACATAATTAATAAAAAAAAAAAAACTTAAAACGATTAAATTACAGGTAATTTAGTTTAATGTATTTAAAAAAAAATGTCTAATTTTTATTAAGTGGTAGTTATAGGAAATAATTTAAATACAAAATTTTGTTTTGAATGAAAATTCATATTTAATTTTTTTTAAAAGAGAAATATTAGATATAAGATGATTAATTAATAAACTTATTGATACTAATAAAAATTAATCATACTTTTTTTAAATAAATTTTTGTAATTTTTAATTTTTAAATTGGTGTGCTTAGCAGTGTGTCTATATTTTTAATCAATAATTTCATTGTGAAATGTTAATATTTTAGCTTAATTATTTCAAATATTATTGATTTTTTTATATTTCATATATTTTATAGCTTTTGAGGACCATATTAATAATGAGTATGAATAGTGACCTTATAATTTACAGAATAAATTAAATGTGATATTAAATGATATAATAAAAGTATATATACAGTTAGGATAGTAATTATAATTGACTTGAAATATATCAATCATAATATTTTTAAACCAAAAGAATATGTAATGATTGCTGTAAAATTCAGTGGGAATATTTTCTCAAAGTGAATAAATATATTATGGCAAAAATTAATTATTTGAATTTGTCAATTGCTATATTTACGATTTTTTAATTAATTCTAGTTAGTTAATTAGTAATATGGACACGTCTGAAATTTGAGTTGGAATACTAGCTTTTTTTGCAATTTTCTTAGTAGTTTTTACTTCATGTGAATTTTGTTGTTAGTAGTTTAATGCATAAAATTTTATTTTCTTCAAAATTATTTAATGGAAAAAGACATACAGTTGAATCTTTTTCTTCCTGTATAGAGAAAGATGATTTTTTGCCAATTGTCACTTTTTGAATTTTAATATTATAGTGATAGCCATAGCTCAGGGTTTAGTTTTACATTTTCTTCCCAAAGTTCAAAATGCAAAATTGTTAAATTACCTTTTTTTTGATCTGTATATACTGTTCCAATATTTTGTCCAGTTTTTACTCTTTCTCCTTTTTTGACAAAAATCTGGTCTAAAAATGAGTAAAGAGCTATATAACTTCCATGCCTTACCATAATAGAGTTTTGACATTCAGTAAAAGAAAAAATATTTGTAATTATTCCATCAAAAATAGATTTTGCATTAGTTGCTTTATCTATTTTAATATCTATTCCATTATTGTCATGTTGAATATTTTTCATGTTTTTATATTGTTGATGTCCAAAATGACTAATAATTTGATATTCACCACTGATTGGAAAAGAAAATTTTTCTTTGATTTTTACGATACTATGTGGTGATAAATTCCATTCTTTATTTTTCTTGCATTCGGATTTTATTTTATTTTTCTTGCATTCGGATTTTATTTTATTTTTCTTGCATTCGGATTTTATTTTATTTATACTTTTTATGCGTTGTCTAGCTTTAGATTGTTCTATGATAATTTTTTTTATATCTTCTTCTATCGTTTTAGTTTGTTTTTTCTTCTCATTTATTTGAATTTGAAATTTTAGTATGTTTTTATGTAAATTTTTTATGTTATCGTTCCTTATTTTTTTTTGTATTTGTAACTCTTTTTCTTCTTTTATTTTTATATCAATTAATGTTTTCATGATTTGTTTATCGTGTCCTAAATTTTGTTTTTCTGCAGTTGTCATATTTAGTTTATCAATAATTTTTTTTATTTGTATTTCAATCAATTTACTGTACTCTTTAAAATACAGTATTTTAGTTGAAAATTGAGTACTATTGTTTTTTAATAAAGTGAAAAATAATTGATTTTGACTATTTTTTATTTTGTATATTTTTTTAGCATAAACTGAGTAATATATTTTTTTTAGTTTTAGAGTTTTTTCTAATTGATCAATTTGTATTTTTTTATCACAAATTTTATTGTCTGAAATATTTATTTTTTTCTTCAAAATCATTATTGATTTTTGTGTTTTGTTTATTTCTTTAACTATTGAATCTAAGTTTTGTGACATATCGTGAATTGATTTCAAATTTTTATTTATAAGTTTATTTGTGTTTTCTATGTCGTTAGCGAGTATTTTACTTTGTTTTTTTAATTCTTTTATACTGTTTACTGCTTGTGCTTGGACAGCATAACTGAATAATAATAATAATGAAATAATAATCCTCCAAATTCTCATATTTATTTTTAATAATTTAGATACTGAATAATTTGTTTTAATTAATATTCTTATATTTTTTCGAAAATCAATTGATAAGTTTAAAAATCGTATCGATTTAAGTGATTTAAAAAGTGAATACAATTTATAATTGTTATTTGATGTTAAATTCATAGACATTTGTGGAGTCATTTTTTCTATGATTTGATTTATAGTACGTATACTATATTTATTGTAATATTTTTGATGCGATTTGTACTGTTGACAAAATAAATTATTTTTATGTATAAATATAATTTATAAGAATTTTTTTACTCTAAAAGTAAAAAATCACTTTATCAATATTCTTTCCAAAAATGTAATTAGTAAAGATAGTGGTGTTGTTTTATTTATTTATGATTTTAATTTTTGTATTTAGTAGTAATTTTATTTAATCTAATAAAAAAATTCTTCTCAAAAGAATCATGTATTGTACTTTATTTCAGATTGTACAACTTTGTTGGTTTTTTGTAAAAAAACTAGTTGAGGTAGCAAATTTGTAATTTAGTTATGAGTATATTTTTGAATATGTATTGATAAAAATTGTAATTTTAATTATCTTTTGATTAGCTTCATTTGTGGTTTTTTAAAATATATATTTTAAAAAAAACTTTTCCCCAATACGTATATAGCTTTATCTCTTTCGCCTAAAATATAAAAGATATTACTATAGTATTTTAAAATATTCTTATTCATTATGTTTTTTTTAAAAAAAACATTTTCAATGTAAAATTTTGCTAATAAGTATTTTTTTTGTTTAAAAAGGATACCTAGATATGTATCTATGTATGTGGCGTTATCATATTCCGTGTTAATGACAGTGTTTGCCATTTTTTCGGCTTTGTTTAGATTTTTTTTTGTTAGTGATAAGTAATATGCGTAGTTGTTCAATGCTATAATATTTTTATTATTATAATGAATAGCTTTTTCATAAAAAATGAAAGATTTTATCTTATGTCCGAATTTGTAGTAAATGTTACCTATTTGTTCACAAAAAATAGATAAAAGTTGGGTATTATCTGTTGAAATAATTTTTAATCCTTTCAAATAAATACATAAAGCATTCTTATAAGATTTTTTTGTCATAAGAGCTAGCCCTTCATATAAATAAAATTCAGGAATATTAGGAAAATAATTTAAAGCATTATTACAAATAAAAATAACCTCATCAATATTATTTTTATTTAAAGCAATGTTCAGTAATTGCATCCATATTTCGAGATTTTTTTTTGCATATGTAGAAACAATCTTGAGTTGAAGTTTAGCTTCTTTCCAACTACTTTGTTGAAGTAGAAATTTTTCATAAAAAAGATTTAATTTTTTATTTTGTGGATATTGTTTTAGCAAAATTTCGAATAATAAATATGTTATTTTTTTGTCTTTATTATTTATGTATGAATTATTAATAAATATTTCAAGAATATTTAATTTTGTTTCTACATCTAATGTGAAGTCATTAAACGCCTTTTTTATTTCTTTTATAGCAGCATTATTATTGCCTTTTTTGTTATAAAAATTGAAGATTGCAATATAATAATATGGATTGTTATGATTAATTGTTTGCGATTTTTTATAGCATAATAATGCTTTTTCTATATCATTTTTATTTAAATAAAAATCACCAATAAAAATTTGATATTTAGATTCTGTTTGATTTCTTCTTGCTAGAAGTTTTATTTCATTTAATGCTTGATTTTCTTTACCAATTGATTTATATAATTGTGATTTTTGTAGAGAAATAAACTCACTTATCCCTATGTTATTCTCAATTTTATTTAATGTCTCAATAGCTTTATTTATATTCTGTTGTTTTATATATAGTTTGCTCAAATAATAATATAATTCTGTATTTTGTGTATCTTCTTTTAGTAATTTTTCATACATATCAATAGTTTTGTCATTATCATTTTTAAAATTTTGGATCAAATTAGCTAAGGCTATTCTATAGTCGAAATTTTTGTGATCATAGGATACTGCCTTCTGTAAAGAAACTAATGCAAGCTTTTTTTTTTAAAAAAAATATAATATTTCGACAATTCATATAAAACTGCGGAAGATAAAGAATCAAATTTCAGTATATATTGTAAAGCATTGAAAGATTGTGTGTGTTCGTTTTTTTGTTTATGGTGTATTGACTCTAAAAAAAAATAATCAGATTTGAATCTATCGTCGTATGACAATTCTTCTGAAAAAAGATAACCACAATGAAATATTAGTAATGTTAGTGTATAGATAATAAAATTAGATGCTTTTCTTTTCATTTTTTACATATTCATTTGTTAATTTACAATTTTTATAATGCACAATAGTATAGAAAAAAATTTTTATATTTCATCATTTTTCGTTACATACTATGTTTTCTATCATTAAATATGCATTTTTTAAGAAAATTAAATTTCCAATGAAGTGGATAAAGTATAAAAAAAATTTATAGAAACATAATTGTTTTTACACAAAGATTTTGTTTTAGAATCTTGAAATATTTATTTCAATTTTTATTTTTATTATATGTGAATACAACAATTTTAAAATTGTTTCTTATTATGTATTTTTATTTATAAGTATTCATCTCAGTTTGTGCATAGACCAATCTGTTACTTACTAAGTAAATAGTCTGTTTTTTAATTACATTAATTTAAATTTGCCTGCTTTGTTCATTTTTTTGAACAAAATTGTATATTAACTTCTTAATTATTTTGATTGTTTCATCCATTATAGGATCTTATAACGTATATTTTATCATTTAATATTATTAACCAGAGTTGATATATAAAAGCATATTTTAATTTTTAAATTAATTTTTTATTTTATTATGATTATTTATAATATTCCTGTTGAACCGTAATGTCCATCTAATCTTTTTGTTTTGTTTAAGTTATATTTTTTAGTTGTAGTTAATTCGATTCTTTCATATTTCATAATAATAAGCTGTGCGACTCTTTCACCATTATTTACGTAATAAATTGAATCTCCATGATTAATTAACGTAATTAATAATTCGCCTCGATAATCCGAATCAATAATACCTGGAGAATTTATTACCGCTACCCCTGATTTACAAGATAATCCACTTCTTGAAACTATCATTCCGTAGTAATTTTTTGGAATTTCAATAAATAATTTTGTATTATAGATCAATTTTTGTTTTGGTAGTATTTCTTTATTATTGTCGTTGATTACAACTCTTATATCTAATCCTGCTGAGTATGGAGTAGCATAATTTGGTAATGGATAATTAGATTGATTAACAATTTTTAGTTTCATTTTTTAGTATTATTAATTTTAATAAAATATAACAATTTCATAAAAAAATTTTTTGAAAGTGAATATGTAGTTGTATTGTTTTAATTTCGATCTATCGTCAGTCTGTTAATTACAAATGTTCACAATTGAATTCTATATTTAATTATATGTTAACTAACAGTCTTTTGTGAAAAATTTAATACAATACTTACATAGTAAGTATTGTATTAAACAAAATTAACATAAGAATAATTTACTTTAACCTAAGTTTTTTGCGTATTCTTTCAAGAAATATTTTCATTGCATAATTGTTTTTTTTATCAATGATTTTATAAATGGTTGAGAGTTTGCTTTGGATTCGTTTTAGTTGTGTAATTGTATATGGATTGAATAAAATTTCTGTTAATAGATAATCGTCTTCTGACAATAGTCCATGTGTAATATTCATATGTTTTTTGAAAGTTGTTCCTGGAGCTTCCTGATGTTTCATTATTGAAGCAAAAATGAGAGTAGCAATAAATGGGACAGATAAAGCATATGCCATTGTTTTATCATGTTCTTCAAAAGAATATTCAAAAACATTCAATTTTAGAGATTTATATAAATTTCTAAAAAATAATTTCCCTTTGTTATTAGATTCAGAAATAATTATAGCATTTTCGTATGAAAGATTATTTAGATTAGTAAAAGTAGGGCCAAACATTGGATGAGTAGAAACAAAAGAGTGCTTAATTTTTTTATAAAACTCTTTTAGACCTGTCTTTACAGATGCAATATCTGAAACAATACAAGCGGTTGGTAGATAAGGTAAAACTTGCTCAAAAGCTTTAATAGTGCATTGTACATTTGCTGTATTAATTAAAATTTCTGGTTTAAAATATGCTATTTCTTCTGAATTATTCATGTAGATACAGTTAGGCATGTCAAATTGCAATCGTTTAGAATTCAAATCAAAAACTGCTACTTTATGATTAAAACTTAGTAGTTTAATAAAAAAAGTGCCCATTTTACCTGCTCCTAAAATTTGAATTTTCATATTAATTTTTTAAACTGTCATCAGTTTTATTTAATATTTCTATTTGTTGTCTAATTGATTCTTCATGAATAGCTTCAAAAATTCTTTTTAAGAAATTGAATTCTATTCCAATTTCTTTAGCTTGCTCACTACGTTTTTCTAGTATTTCGTCGTAACGATTTGTTTGTAAAACTGGCATATTATGCTCTTTTTTATATTGTCCTATTTCTTTAGAAATACGCATTCGTTTTGCTAAAATAGATAACAATTCTGTATCTATTTCGTCAACTTGTTGGCGAAGCTCAGTTAAACTTTCGGTTGTTTGTTTAGTATCTCTAATAACTAATAAATTTATGATATAAGACAAAGAATCAGGGGTAATTTGCTGTTCTTTATCACTCCATGCTTTATCTGGGTCATAATGTGATTCTATAATTAATCCATCATAATTTAAATCCATTGCTTGTTGAGAAATTGGAGCAATCAATTCTCTTTTTCCACCTATATGACTTGGATCTGCAATTAGTGGCAGATTAGGAATACGTCTTTTCAATTCAATAGGAATATGCCATTGTGGAAGATTTCTATACAATTTCTTATCGTACGAACTGAATCCTCTATGTATGACTCCAATTTTTCGAATTCCAGCATTGTAAATGCGTTCGATTGCTCCAATCCACAATTCTAAATCTGGATTTACTGGATTTTTTATTAAAATTGGACCTTTAAATTTTATAACTTTTAAAGCATTTGCAATTTCTTGTACTGCGAATGGATTTGCAGTAGTCCTTGCTCCAATCCACAAAATATCCATATTATGTTTTGCAGCCTCAATTACATGTGTGTGTGTAGCAACTTCGGTTGCAACGTACATTCCTATTTCCTTTTGAATTTTTTGTAACCAAATAAGTCCATTTATGCCAATTCCTTCAAATCCACCTGGTTTAGTCCGTGGTTTCCAAGTTCCTGCTCTGAATATTTTAATCCCTTTATTTGACAGCTTTTGAGCTGTAATTATTACCTGTTTTTCTGTTTCTGCACTACAAGGTCCTGCAATAATTAGTGGCCTTTTATTATCTATTTTAGGCAGTAAAATCGGGTGTAAATTCATAAAATTTTATTATTACTTCATATGTTTTTTATTCGATTTAGTGCTTCTTTTAATCTATTCTCTTTGCAACAAAGTGATGCACGTATGTACTGATTACCGTTACTTCCAAAAATAAATCCTGGAGTTATGAATACATTTGCTTGGTGTAAGATTTTATTTGATAAATCATTTCCATTTTTGTAGTTGTTTGGAATTTTACCCCAAATGAACATTCCAAATTGTTGTGGATTTATAGTGCAGTTTAATGTATTCATAATTTCTTTAACAATTTTCCATCTTTGTCTATATATTTTGTTTATAGTTGTGTACCATTCTTTTGGAGCTTGAAGTGATTGTATAGCAGCTAGCATCATTGGTTTGAATTGTCCACTATCTATATTGCTTTTTATCTTTAAGATCCATTGCACAAATAATTTATTAGAGGCTAGCATAGCAATGCGCCAGCCTGGCATATTATGAGATTTACTTAAAGAGTTCAGTTCTATACATATATCTTTTGCACCTTCAATTTCTAAAATACTTAATGGAGTTTCGTTTAAAATGAAACTATATGGATTATCGTTACATATAACAATGTTATGATTTTTCCCGAAATCAACTAATTTTTGAAATAATTGTTTTGTAGCTAATGTGCCTGTAGGCATATTAGGATAGTTTACCCACATCAATTTTACTTTAGATAAATCTAATTTTTCCAATTCATCAAAATCAGGGTGCCAATTATTCGTTTCAACTAAATCGTAATCAATTACTTTCGCTTCTATTAAATTGCTCACAGTTCTGTAAGTAATATAACCAGGGTTAGGTATTAGCACACTATCCCCAGGATTAAGAAATGCTAATGAAATGTGTAAAATTCCTTCTTTTGATCCAATTAAAGGTTGTATTTCAACATTTGGGTTTAAATTTACGCGGTAATATTGTTTATACCAACCAGCAAAAGCTTGTCGTAATTCAAGTATACCATTATATGGTTGATATCCGTGTACGTCCGCTTGTTGTGCAAAGTGACATAAAATATCAATTGTTGTTTTTGATGGAGGCAAATCCGGATTTCCAACTCCTAGATTAATTACATCTGCTCCTTGTGCATCCATTCTATTTATTTCATTCAGTTTTTTAGAAAAAAAATATTCACTAATAGTATTTAAACGACGAGCAGGTATTATTTTTTTTATTTCCATAATTTTTTATTCAACCATATTATTTTCTTTATACTCTCCTAGTATTTTAAAATCGTTTGCCAAAGGCTTGACAGCATTTATGCTTTGTTTATATAATAAAATATTGTCGAAAATAATATCAACGTAAAAAAGATATTCCCATTCTTTTCCAATGATTGGTACCGATTGTATCCTAGTTAGATTCACATCATAGAAAGAAAAAATAGCCAATATTTTTGATAAACTACCTTTGGTATGAGGTAAAGTAAAAACAATAGAAGCTTTATTAATTAATTCTGTAATTATCCAATCTTTAATAGAAAATTTATTTATTAATAGTAAAAAACGTGTAAAATTACGCTTATTTGTTTCTATATTTTCTTTTAGTATTTTAAGCCCATATAATTCTGCTGCATATTTACTGCAGATAGCAGCATGATTTTTCCACTTGTTTTCTGCTATTAGCTTTGCACTCAGTGCAGTATCTTCACTTTCTATTATTTTTAGTTGTGGAATTGTTCTTAAAAAATCAATGCACTGCATCAAAGCGATTGGATTAGATTCTATTTCTTTAATATTATCTAATGATTCACATTGTAATGCAGCAAGAACATGTGATATACGTATCTTTTGTTCACCAACTATTACAAGGTCACTTTTTCTTATCAATTCATGATTTGCTAATAAACTTCCTACAATAGTATTTTCAATAGCCATAATACCAATTATAGTCGGATTTTTTTTTACAGCTGTGATTACATCTTCAAACAAAGTACAAGCAAGTATATCTATTGATTCTTCTCTTTGCTCTTTAAAATACTTGCGAGCAGCTATTTCATGATACGCACCCGCTATTCCTTGAATGGCAATTGTTTTCATTTATTAATTTCCATACTATATAAAAAATTCAATTTGAATGAAATGGAAAAGACATTTTTTTATTATTAGAATACAACAGAAACGATAAAAAACGAATCGTGTTTAAACAAATGTTTTTTAATATTACATCAAAAATTGATTAATTATTATTTAGAAGAATTAAAAATAATATTTATTACACGGTTAGACATACACATCAATCTTTAGTAGTAAAATTTTCATTCCAAATCCACTACTTTAGTATAAATAAAACTTACGTTAGATTTAAATCTAAAGATTGTTCAGTTTTAACTAATTAAATCTTTCATTTTCAGCCATGCACAGTACTTATTATATTCTACCAATTAATAAAATTTTTGAATAACAACCTTTGAACATGTAAATCTTTTGATAATCCTTTTGTCCAAACATTACTAGCATATTCCAATACTAAAGATAATTTTTTTGAAATTAATTCACAACAAATGAGAAAGTAAAAATTTTTATAATGCAACATTATTGTAGTAATAATTTAATTGGATAATATTGTTAATTACATGTGAATAAATTTCAAAAAAATTATCTTTCCAGATTCAATATTGTTTTTAAAAAATTTTTAAAAACAATATGACAATAAGATTTATTATTTTACTTTTTGTTCGTCTTTTGCTCCAAGAATAAATTTTCGCACAGTTTTTAATTTGCTTTTTCATGTCATTACTTAACCAGTTTAAAACTAAAAATTTTTATTAAAATTTTTGAATGTCTTGTGTAGAAGAAATTAATTAGTTTTTCTCTGTAAAGAGCTAGATAATAGTTTACTTTATTCCAATTTTTTTGTTAAAAATGGTTTTATTATTTTTTCAAAAATGGTTGACTTTGATGTTTTGTAAGTATTTTTAATTATACATATGTGTCTACTTTAATATAAAACATTGGAGGTGTCTTTTATGTAAGATTTTTTATAATAAATTTGAATTTTTCAAAAAAATATTTTTTACAATAGTCTATCAACAAATAAAAATTAAAAAGAAAAAATTACGTTCCATCAATTTTTCAGTAAAGTTTCAATTTTATTTTCTATAACATTTTTAGTAGTTACTCCTATATAGTTATCAATTAATCCACCATTTTTGAAAAAAAGAAGAGTAGGGATACTTCGTATATTGTACTCAGAAGACAGCTTTTCATTTAGATCCACATTTACCTTACCAAAGGCAACTTTTTTATCATACTTTAGTGCAAGTTCTTCTATAATTGGAGAAATCATTCGGCAAGGAGCACACCATTCTGCCCAAAAATCCACTATTAAAATTTTGTTTGAAATTAATAAATTGTGAAAATCGTTGTCGTTAATTTGTATTAACATAATTTTAAATTAATATAAATATTTTTTGAATTCATACACACTACAAATGCTACCATGGTTGACAACTAACTTCAAATTTAATTTTATTTTTTTCTAAATATTGAATGAATTTTTTATCTATAAAATACTTCTCATTTTTAGAGATTAATAATAAAGATGTTTGTTCTTTTGAAGTAGTGTATTCTATATTAAAACACAAAGAAACACAACCACATTTGTTTTTAATCATAGATGAGAAATAAACTATCATTTGCTCATTTATTTGTTGCAAAGGTAATGAAATTATTATGTTTTGTTTAATATTCTGTTTTTTTTCATTTAAAGATAGTATAGATATAATTTTGAAAATTATTTTTTTTGATGAATATTGACTTGACGTAAATTTGCCTTTTATTAGTAAAAATGCATTATCGTAGCAATACGTACCGTATTTAGTATGATCTTTACCGAATAAAAAAAAATCTTTGTTTCCGGTAAAATCTTTTAGTTTAAAACTAGTAAAAGGTGTCCCTGATTTTGTATTCCCTTTTCTAGAATTACTTACTATTCCTCCAAATGTTAATTCTTGGTTATGGTTAGTTATTTTAGCTTTTTCAAAATTATTTATATTCAATGTGCATACATATTTCAACATAAGATAATATTCATCCAAAGGATGTGATGAAATATATGTTCCTAATAATTCTTTTTCTTTACTTAATCGTTCAATGTTACTCCATGTTTCCGCTAATGGAATTTCTGGTTTAACAATTTCTATTGCCATGTTTGAATTAATAAATAAAGAATATGAAGTAGAATTTTTATCTATTTGAAATTTATTTCCATAATGAATAAGTGCTTCTGTGAAAGAAATACCTTTTGAATTTTTTTTAAAAAAATGTTCACGTTTTATTTCCTTAAAACTATCAAATGCACCAGAAAGGCATAGTATTTCAATAGATTTCTTGCTGCAAATATTAAGATTTATCCTTTCTACAAAATCAAAAATATTTTTAAAAAATCCATTTTTTATACGTTCATTTACAATGTTTTCAACGGTATTTTGTGTAATACCTTTTATTCCGGTTAACCCAAAACGAATTTGGGTTTTTTTATTTGTTACAAAATTCAAATCTGATTTATTTATGTCTGGGCCTAATATTTTAATTCCCATTGCACAACATTCATTTATGAATTTAGTTATGTTGCTGATATCATCACGGTTTTGTGTTAAATTTGCAGCCAAAAATTCTGCGGGATAATGTGCTTTTAGATAAGCTGTTTGGTAAGAAATCCATGAATAACATGTGGCATGAGATTTATTAAAGGCGTACTGTGCAAATTTTGTCCAGTCATTCCATATTTTTTCAAGTTTTTGCTTTGGTCCAAACCCATTTTTTATTGCTCCTTGTATAAATTTATCATAAAATTGCTCCATTTTGTTTTTCAATTTTTTACTTATAACTATTCGCAATTCATCAGCTTCTTCACCTGAGAATTTGGCTAAATCGCGACTTAAAAGCATTACTTGTTCTTGATAAATTGTAATCCCATATGTGTCTTTTAGGCGTATTTCCATTTCTGGAAAGTCGTAAGTAATAATTTTTCTGCTATGTTTTCTATCAATAAAATCAGGGATATAGGACATTGGGCCAGGACGATAAAGTGCATTCATGGCGATTAGATCTTCAAATCGAGTTGGTTTTAATTCTCGCAGATATTTTTGCATTCCTGCTGATTCAAATTGAAATACACCTATTGTTTGCCCGTTACTATATAGTTCGTAAGTTAGATGATCATTGTTTGGAATACAATTAATATTAATTACTATATTTTTAGATTTTTTAATATTAGAAATAGTTTCTTTGATAATAGAAAGTGTTTTTAATCCTAAAAAATCCATTTTTATTAATCCAACAGATTCAATTACGGAACCTTCGTACTGAGTAATTAATACATCTTCATTTGTGTTTTTTTCTTTTGCAGTCGCAATAGGCAAAAAATTTGTTAAATTATCTGAACCGATAATAACTCCACAAGCATGTACTCCTGTATGTCGAATTGTACCTTCTAATATTTCTGCATATTTTAATGTATCAGATATATTTTTATTATTTGAATAACGTGCTTTTTGCAACTGTGGTATATGTTTAATACAATTTTTTATATTAACTTCCGGGGTTTCACCAGTTTTTTTGTCTTCTTGAAATCGATTTGGTATCAATTTAATTAATTTTTCAGTTTCAGCTATAGATAATCCCTGTACTCTTCCAACATCTCTTATAGAAGATTTTGTTGCCATTGTTCCATGGGTGACAATATGTGCCACTTTTTCTTTCCCGTATTTTTCAGTTACCCAATGAACTATATTTATGCGACCTTCATCGTCAAAATCAATATCTATATCAGGCATGGAAATACGATCGATATTTAAAAACCGTTCAAATAGCAAATCATATTTCAAAGGGTCTATATTAGTGATCCCTAAACAATATGCAATTACAGATCCTGCAACGGAGCCTCTTCCAGGACCTACTAAAATACCCATATTGCAAGCTGCTTGAATGAAATCATTGACTATTAAAAAATATCCTGAGAATCCCATTATTTTCACAGTTTCTAATTCAAATTCTAACCGTGTTAAAACATTTTTTGGAATAGGGTTACAGTAACGATTTTTTGCTTTTTGTAAAGTTATTTTTTTTAAAAAATCTGCTTCCATTTTAATACGAATCACTTTATCGTATCCTCCTAGGATATCAAATCTGAGTTCATTTTCTTTATTAAATTCTTGTTTTAATATTTTTTCTGGATATTTTATGCGATAGTTTATTTCTGTTCCAAAAGATTCAGGAATTGAAAAAGTTGGCATAATAGCTTTCGAATTAATATCATAAAATTCTACTTTATTTGCTAATTCTATTGTATTACTTAAAGATTCAGGTATATCAGAAAAAATATTATTCATTTCTTCTATTGATTTGAACCATTCTTGTTTAGTATAATACATCCTTTTTGGATCATTTAAGTTTTTCCCTGTTCTAAGGCAGATTAAATGGTCATGAGCTTCTGCATGGTCTTCTTCTACGAAATGCACATCATTAGTACAGATAATTTTAGTATCAGTTTTTTTTGCCAATTTTAATAAAATCTGATTAACGGCTATTTGTTTCGGGTAAACGCTTTGATCACTGTTTTTTTTAGTTGTATGATGTCTTTGTATTTCAAGATAAAAATCATCATTAAAAATTTTTTTAAACCAAAGAATAGCTTTTTCAGCTCCTTGTTCATCTCCATTTAATATTTTTTGAGGAATTTCTCCACCAAGACAAGCTGAAGTTACAATTAATCCATCGCTGTACTGTTCTAAACATTTTTTGTCAATGCGCGGGCGATTATAAAATCCTTCTATCCATGAAATAGAAACTAACTTGCAAAGATTTTTATAACCATGTTTATTTTTTGCAAGTAATATTAAATGCCAACCTCCTAAATCTGTTTTTTTTGATTTGTTAAATCGTGTTCTGTTAGCAACATAAACTTCTACTCCAAGAATAGGTTTAATTTTAGAGTGTTCAAGTAAATTTTTATTTTTATTTTCTATGTGATCATAAAATTCTTTAATCCCGAACATATTCCCGTGATCTGTGAGGGCAATAGCTTTCATCCCGCAATTACAAGCTTTTTCTATTAAGTTTGTAGTAGGAGACATGCCATCTAATTGAGAATAATAAGAATGGACATGTAGATGAACAAAGTGTGTCATTATTTATATGTTAAAAGATATACATGTACAATTATCAAAGTTGCATAATTTTTAATTAAAATATTATAAAATATTAAAGTTACTTTGCAGTCGTGTGTTGTAGATTTTTGAAAATTTTTCAAAAAAAATTAACATAAAAAACAAAATTTTTATTTCTATGGATATAAAGCAAAAAATAAACACATTGAGACAAGATATTAATAATTGGAATTATCAGTACTATGTACTTACACAGCCAATTGTTAGTGATTTTGAATTTGATCAAAAATTAAAAGAATTGGAAAAATTAGAATCTCAATATCCAGAATATTATGATTATTATTCTCCAACACAGAGGATAGGAAGTGATATTAATAATGCTTTTGTGCAAGTAACACATACTTATCCAATGCTTTCAATTTCAAATACTTATTCAAAAGACGGAATAAATGATTTTTGCAAAAAAATAAAAAAAATACTTTGTGAAAATTTTGTAATTGTTTGTGAGTTAAAATATGATGGGGTCTCTATTTCTTTATTATATAAAAACGGATTACTGTGGCGTGCTGTTACAAGAGGTGATGGAACTATTGGGGATGATGTTACAGTAAATATCCGTACTGTAAAAAGTATTCCATTAAAATTGAGAGATACTGGGTTTCCTAATATTTTTGAAATAAGGGGAGAAATAATTTTGCCGTGGATGACTTTTAATAAAATAAATAGCGATAGAATTAAAAATGATAAAAATCCATTTTCTAATCCACGGAATGCTGCTGCTGGAACATTAAAAACATTGGATCCAAATGCTGTTTTCAGACGAAATTTAGATGCTTATTTATATAATCTTTTGTGTGAAAATTTGCCTAGTGATAGTCATTATGAAAATTTACAATTTTCTAAAGATTGGGGATTCAAAATTTCAAATGATATGAAATGTTGTAAAACAATAAATGATATTTTTGATTTTATTGATTACTGGGATAAAGAGAGAAAAAATCTTTCTTTTTCAATAGATGGTATTGTGCTGAAGGTAGATTCTATTCGTCAGCAATCACTGTTAGGAGAAAGGGCTAGATCTCCTCGTTGGGCTATTGCTTATAAATTTCAAACTAAAGCTGTTAAAACAGTTTTGCATTCTGTAGATTTTCAAATTGGGAAAACTGGAATTGTTACTCCAGTTGCAAACTTAAATCCAGTATTATTGTCTGGAACAGTAATTAAACGAGCTTCTTTATATAATGAAGATATTATTAATTCCTTTGATTTACATATTGGAGATCAATGTTATGTAGAAAAAAGTGGAGAAATCATTCCAAAAATTATTGGGGTTAACAAAAAAATACGTTATAATAAAAATAATAAAGTGTCTTTCCCTAAAAAATGTCCAAGTTGTGGAGCTCCATTAATACGTTTTTTAGATGGAACAGCGTACTATTGTCCAAATAATACTAAATGTGAATCACAAATAAAAGGGATGATAATCCATTTTGTAAGCAGAAAGGCTATGAATATAAACATAGGTGAAGAAGCTATAGAAACTTTTTACAAAGCTGGATTAGTTCATAATGTTGCTGATTTGTACGAGATAAAATTGGATAATATTCTTGAACTAAAGCGCTGGGGAGAGAGGAGCGCAGTAAATTTCATAAAGAGTGTACAGCAATCTAAAAAAAAACCATACGAACGTGTTTTATATGGATTAGGAATTAGATTTGTTGGTGAAACTGCATCAAAAAAATTAGTAAAAGTATTTCCAACAATAGAACAATTATCAATGGCAAAAAAAGAGCAACTTATAGCAATAAATGATATTGGAGAACGAATAGCACAAAGTGTTATTCAATATTTTAATAATAAAAACAATCTTCAATTGATTAGACGTCTAAAATTTCACAAATTACAAATGTCTCATGATTGTAAATCAGTTATTGGTAATAAATTGAAAGGAAAAATATTTGTTTTAAGTGGGTTGTTTCGTAATTATTCTCGTGACGAATATAAATCATTAATAGAAACTAATGGAGGCAAGAATGTATTTTCTATTTCATCAAAAACTGATTTTATTCTTGCTGGTGATAATATGAGTCAAATCAAATTAGAAAAAGCCAGGCGATTTGGTACAAAGATTATTTCTGAAAATGAATTTCTTGTAATGATAAAACAGCAAAACATGTTAAATACTTTATTTTAGTATAAAAATTTGGATGTGGAATAGTAGCTTAATCTTAATATTTTAAATTAAACGTTTTTACAAATGTTATTAATGATGGGTTTTTTTTTGTTAAAAATTCAAATTTATCCATATTTGTATTGATGGAATCGTAAATTTGTTTAGCTTCTATAATTAGTATATCTAATTCTATTTTGTTGCTTTGTAATTTTTTGTATAAAAAATCTTTTATTACATTTTTTTTTAAATTCAATTCGTCTAATTGTTCAGAATTAAAAACTATAATTTGAACATGGTTGTGTTTCAAAAACTTTACTGTGATTTCTTGACTCTGTTTTACAGAGAGTCCACATTCTTCATAAATATATTGTTTCAATTCTTTTTCTAAATCATTTTGCTGGTTTTCACATAAAACTTGTTGTTGTAGAATATTTATTTTTGATGAATTAGAGTTTTCTAATTTTAGAATAGAGTTATTTCCATTAATAGTGACTTGTTTTTTTTTTAAAAAATTTTCATGTTTTTGTTCTTTTATTATTTCCTCTTTGTTTTTTTCTATAGGATATTGTGAATATAATTGACATAAACGAATAAGTAGCAGTTCTATAAGCAGTCTCTTATTTATACTATGCCGATAATTTAACTCATATTCATTACTGAGTTCAATAGCTTTATACAAAAAAATATTTTGAAATTGTTTAGATAGATTTAAGTATTGTGTTTTTATAGTGGCACTTGTTTCAAACAAAGTAATAGTTTGTGGATCTTTACAAATCATTACATCGCGAAAAAAATCAGCTAATCCTACAATAATTTGTTGTACATCAAATCCATTTTTTATAATCTCATCGAGAATAAGTAACCCATAGCTTATATTTCCAGTAAGAATAGATTTACTTAATTGAAAGTAATATTTATAGTCTAGTATATTTAGATTTTCAACGATTGATTTGTAAGTGATCTTACTAGAAGAAAAATTGATCATTTGATCAAAAATTGTTAGTGCGTCTCGCATACCTCCTTCTGCTTTTTGAGCAATAATATTTAAAGCTTCTTTTTCCGTATAGATGTTTTCTTTTTTAGCTATATATTCCAAATTATTAATTATGTCATTAACGGTAATTCTGTTAAAATTGTAAATTTGACATCGTGATAAAATAGTTGGAATAATCTTATATTTTTCAGTAGTAGCAAGTATAAATACTACGTGTTCAGGTGGTTCTTCCAATGTTTTTAAAAATGCATTAAATGCAGACGTAGACAACATATGTACTTCATCTATGATGTATACTTTATAAATTCCTATTTGAGGAGGTATTCGTACCTGATCTGTTAGATATCGAATATTATCTACTGAATTATTGGAGGCTGCATCTAATTCATAAATATTGTAAGAACGATTTTCTTTAAATGATTTGCATGATTCACATTCATTACATGCTTCTCCATCTATTTTAAGGCAAGTGCAATTGATGGTTTTGGCAAAAATACGTGCACATGTTGTTTTTCCTACTCCTCGTGGCCCACAAAAAAGATATGCATGTGCGATTTTTTTTTTTTTAATAGCATTTTTCAGTGTAGTAACTAGTGATTTTTGTCCTATTACTGATTTAAATGTAATAGGACGGTATTTTCTTGATGATACTATATAATTTTCCATAAATTTTTATTCAAAATAAAATTCGAATTATTTTTAACTAAGCTTAATAAAAATAAAAATTCATTCTAATTAAACTTTACTTAGCAAAGTACTGACATTTTCTAAATAAATTGTATTAAAACATACTATTATAATAATCAATAATAATTAATATATACGTGTATATTATTATTATTGTGAGTTTGTGGAATTTTGTAAAAATTATATAAATAAATTTATATGAATAATTTGAAAACATTACGAGTTTTTTTCCATAAAATAGAAGGAGATAAATTTATTGCGACTAATTCTGACAAGAAAGTAATTGTTTTATACTGTAGTAATAAGCAAATAAAAGAATTAATAGGCTTGACTCCTTTCATTCAAAAAGGGAATGTATTTAATTTGGTAAATGTAAAAGAGAAAACGGAGACCATTTTTGAATCGGAATTCATCATTTTTGAACCAGATTATTTGATGGATATTAGCTCACTTGCTGAGTGTTTTAAACCATATGGTCATCATTTTTTAAATTATCTATTATCTCGATTGCGCCAACGAAAAATAACAATCCCTATGTTATTAGGAAATGTAACTAATTTTTTTATGGATGAACTACTTAATGAAAATAAAAATCAACAAGTAAATTATATTTCTGTTTTACGTAAAGCTTTTAAGCTTTACTCTTTTGAATTTACAGTCTGTGAAAATTTGAATGATTCAAAAATAGCAACTATTTTTTTTACAAAATTAAAAAAACATTTTGAGCATATTCAAAAAATTATAAAGAATTCATTTCCTAAAATAGGAATAAATAAAAAAAAAATCATACTGGAACCATCTTTTGTATGTCAATGTTTAGGATTGCAAGGTCGTTTGGACATTCTGTTGCAGGACTATTCTAAGCTCATAGAATTGAAATCTGGTAAAGCTGTAGAAAATTTTTCTACAGGTCAATTTTTAAATTCTGTACAATGTCATTATATTCAGTTGATATTGTATTTAGCAATGCTTGAGTTTAATGTGGATATACCTGCTGATAAAATAGATTTTTACCTTTTATATTCTTTATATCCTATTTTGAGTAAAGAACATTACTATAGACACAATCTTCAAACGGTTTTATCTATTCGCAATCAAATAGTTTCTTGTGAGTATAATTTGCAAAAAAATAATGATGTAAATACTTGTTTTGAAATTTTAAGTAAAATAACATCTCGAACTTTAAATATTCGACATACTTCTACAAAATTTTTTACTAGTTATTTAGCTCCAGAAATAGATAGATTCCATTATAATTTTTTTCAATTAAAAAAATACGAAAAAATTTATTTTTTGCGACTTTATGTTTTCTTAACAAAAGAATTATGGATTTCTAAAGCTGGAAAATGTGATTATGAAGGCAAAAAAACACCTTCTGTATTGTGGAACGTTTCGTTTAAAGAAAAATTATTGGCTGGTGGATTATTGTATGATTTAAAAATCATAGATATACAATCAACAATTGAATCGTATACAATTGTATTTGAAATACCTAAATATAAAGATTTATATTTACCTAATTTTCGTTCAGGTGATGTAATTATTTTATACAAACGTTGTTCAGAAGTTGATACTGTGAATAATCGGCAAATTTTTAAAGGAATTATAGAGGATTTAGAGGAATTTAGACTGAAAATAAGACTTCGTAATAAACAAAAAGATTCAAGTATATGGGATATTGAATCTTTTTACGCTATTGAACACGATTATATGGACTCTACGTACATTAGTATGTTTAGGGGGTTAACAAGTTTTATATATGCTAATCAAGATCGTAGAGATTTATTGATTGCAAAACATAGTTGTTTAAAAAATAAAAAAGAAATTTTTCTTTTAATTGGACCTCCTGGAACTGGTAAAACTTCTATCGCATTAAAGCAAATAGTAGAAAATGAAATCAAAAATAATAGTCATTCAAGTGTTTTGTTACTTTCTTATACTAATAGAGCTGTAGATGAAATATGTAGAACCTTATTAAGTATCAGTCCATTTCTACAATTTATTCGAGTTGGTAGCGAATTAACTTGTGATAAATCTTTTCATTCATATTTATTAGAAAGACACTTAAGTGGTTGTAAAAAAAGGAGTGAAGTTGCTGAATTGATTAATAGTTGTCGAATTTATGTAGGTACAGTAACTTCTGTATGGAATAAGTCTGAATTATTTTATACTAAGCAGTTTGATTTAGCAATTATTGATGAAGCTGCACAATTATTGGAACCACATTTATTAGGTATTTTTTGTTCTAAAAATTGTAATGGAGAGAATGCTATTCGTCGATTTATTTTAATTGGTGATTATAAACAATTACCTGCAGTAGTTTTGCAAACTAAAAAAGAAAGTGAAGTAAAAGAAATAGTATTAAATACAATAGGGATGGTTAATTTGAGAGATTCGCTATTTGAACGGTTTTATAGAAAGTATAATAAGTTGAATTTAACTTCTCATTATTCCATTCTTTTTAAACAAGGACGTATGCATCCAGATATTGCATATTTTCCTTCTCATTATTTTTATGAAAGCCAATTAATATCTGCTGAACTGCCTCATCAAAGAGAATTACAAATAAATAATCGCCGATTACATTTTTACGATATTATTCCTTCTAAAAATGAAAAAGCAATTAAAATAAACATTAATGAAGCGATGCAGGCTGTAAATATTTGCAAAAATATTTATCTAGAATATTCAATTAGAAATGAGTTTTTTGATTCTCAAGTTATTGGAATAATAACTCCTTTTCGAAATCAAATTGCTATTATACGACAACAATTAGAAAAAACGAATATTCGTTTTTTCTCTGATATACTTGTTGAAACTGTTGAACGATTTCAGGGGAGCCAAAGAGATATTATTATTTATTCTTTTTGTATTAAGACTGAAGAACAATTGGAGAGTTTGTCTAATTGTTGCATTGAGGAAAATGGCAAATTAATAGATAAAAAATTAAACGTTGTTCTCACAAGAGCAAGAAAACAACTTTATATTATAGGAAATGAATCTTTATTAATTAAAAATTTTATCTACAAAAAATTAATTGATTGTATAAAGAACTTTGCGAGATAATATTATAATGAAGAATAATTGAAGTAATCTTGTTTTGAATTATTATATCATATTTATGATTCAATTAACAAGAAAATTTTAATATTTCTCATATAAATGATAGAGTATAGTATAAAGTGTGTTGTTAGGGTTTATTTGATAAAAATTAATCACTAAAGTACTGCCACAGCATTAATTTTGTACTTTTCTTGTACATGTTTATAACTCGGTATCAGTTCCATAAATAAAAGAAATGATGTATTGGACCATTCCCATTTCCAATTCTATATTTAGAGCCAATATATATTGCTTGTGTAATATAAGTTTCTGCTTTTCTTATAGCATCATTAAGTGTATTTCCATAAGCTAGGTAAGCTGCTATTGCAGAAGATAATGTGCAGCCTGTTCCATGTGTATTTTTTGTTTTTATACGAGGATGAGAGAAATACAATGTTTTGTCAGTTTCAGCATTATAAAATATATCTGTCAAAGTGTCTTCTTTTAAATGTCCAGCCTTTAATAAAACAGATACATTTCTGCCAAAAGATAAATCTTTTGCTGCAAGTAAAAAATCTTCTGTATTATTGATATTTCTATTTAATAATATTTCTGCTTCTGGAATATTTGGAGTTATTATACGAATAAAAGGCAAAAAATCATTTTTTAGTACATCTATAACAGTTTTATTTTTTAGTAATGGATACCCAGAAGTAGCACTTATAAGTGGATCTAATACAATATTATACATTGTGTTATATGATAAAAGAACATTTTTTACTTCATGTATCAATTCAGATGAATAAAGCATACCTATTTTTATACTATCTGTTCCAATATCTTCAAGGACAGAATTGATTTGTTTTATTACAAATTCAATAGGAATAGGATAAATATTTTTAACACTTATTGTATTTTCGTCGATTAAAGCAGTAATTACTGTTGTACCATAACAACCACAAGCAGAGAAAGTTTTCAAGTCTGCTTGTATGCCTGCTCCTCCACTAGGATCACTTCCAGCAATGGACAATGCTCGTCTATAATGTTTCATTACAATCCATCACTTTAGTTAATTTTATTGCACAAAAATTTGGGCCACACATAGTGCAGTGGTCAAAATCTGTCAATTCTCCACTTGCTTTATATTGTTCAAATGCTTTTTCTGGGTCAAGTGAA
Source organism: Candidatus Azobacteroides pseudotrichonymphae (assembly GCA_002091395.1). Classification (GTDB taxonomy): domain Bacteria; phylum Bacteroidota; class Bacteroidia; order Bacteroidales; family Azobacteroidaceae; genus Azobacteroides; species Azobacteroides pseudotrichonymphae_A. The sequence goes on along the minus strand of AP017913.1, from coordinate 25,072 downwards.
AGATTAAACTGATCTTCCCATCTAAAATCAAAACGAGCTTTACTTAATTCATTATCTCTAATTTGTGCTCCAGGATGTCCTTTTGCGATGTCTGCAGCATGAGCAGCTATTTTGTATGCAATAATTCCATCTCTTACATCTTTTTTATTAGGTAATCCAAGATGTTCTTTTGGCGTGACATAGCAAATCATAGCTGTCCCATAATAAGCTATTTGAGCCGCTCCAATAGCAGATGTAATATGATCGTATCCAGGAGCAATATCAGTAGTAAGTGGCCCTAATGTATAAAATGGAGCTCCACCGCAATATTTTATTTGTTGATCTATATTTTCTTTTACTTTATTTATAGGTACGTGTCCTGGTCCCTCAATTAATACTTGTACATAATGCTTCCAAGCTTTTTGAGTTAATTCTCCTAATATTTTCAATTCAGATAATTGAGCATCATCATTTGCATCTGCTATAGAACCAGGACGCAATCCATCTCCTAAAGAAATAACTACATCATATTGTTTTAATATTTCGCATATTTCCTCAAAATGTGTATAAAGAAAATTTTCTTGTTTATGTAAGTTCATCCAGTTTGCAAGAATAGAACCTCCGCGTGATACAATGCCTGTTGTTCTATTTTTAATCAAAGAAAGTGAACTTTTAAGTAATCCTGCATGTATAGTGAAATAGTCTACACCTTGTTCACATTGTTCAATAAGTGTATCACGATATATTTCCCAATTTAATTGTTTTACATTTCCATTTACTTTTTTAAAAGCTTGATAAATAGGTACTGTCCCTACTGGAACAGGGCAATTACGAATAATCCATTCACGTGTTTCATGTATATGAATGCCAGTAGATAAATCCATAATTGTGTCACTTCCCAATTTGCAACTTAGTACCGCTTTTTTAATTTCGTTTTCCATGTTAGATAACATAGTAGATGTCCCTAAATTAGTGTTTATTTTCACTAAAAAATTAGTTCCAATAATCATTGGTTCAGATTCTGGGTGATTAATATTAGAAGGAATAATAGCTCTGCCAGAAGCCAATTCATTTCTTACAAATTCTGGTGTAATATGAGATGTAATACCCAAATTTTCATTTTGCACATTTTCACGAATAGATACATATTCCATTTCTGGAGTGATAATCCCTTGTTTCGCATAATACATTTGTGTAATATTTTTTTTATTCTTTGCTTTACGAGGCAGATTAATGACAGGGAAACAAATATCATTCAGATTTGTATCTGATGGTTTATTATTATAATAGTTAGAAGAAAAAGTTTTTAATACTTCTGTATCTTCTCTTTTATTTATCCATTTTTCTCTTATTCTTGTCAGCCCTTTATATATATTTATACTTGTACAGTGATCTGAGTACATCCCACTGGTATCATAAACAGTTATTGAATGATTATATTTTTTTTCTTTTTTATTTTCTTTTTTTATGGTTGTGTTTGTTAGATTAATTTTACGCATTCCAACTTGAATGTTATGCAATTTTCCAGGTATATATATTTTTTCAGATGATGGGTATTTTATACAAATTTTTTTTTTGATATGCATAGCTACAATATTTTTAATTCTTTGTTTTATTTTTTACGAAAAATTTAATTAAACCTTATTAGTGATGTTTACAAGACATTTAGAGTGCACCATACCTGTGTAAATAATTTTATCAATAAGTCCCAAAGATTATTCAAATAATCTACAAATGCAAATTTTAATAATTAGTAAAATTTACTATGATTTTTTTTGAAAAAATAGCATTTTTATGAAAAATTGAATTATAGTTCAATTTTATTTTTTTATTTTGATAAAGTACTTTTAAATAAAAATATTGAAAAAATGATATTAGATTGATCATATGAAAAAGGTTTTTTATTAAAGTTTTTAATTAAAAATTAAAACACAATATTGATGATTTTATTAGGTATAATAATTATTTTTTTTGGTATTTTATTTTTTAACCATTTTTTTGAATCAATGTGTGTTAATACTGCATTTTTGATATCATCTTCTGATGTATTTAATGGAAAATTTAGGGAAAAACGTGTTTTTCCATTGAATGAAATCATGTATTTTTTAGTGTCTTCTTTTAAATATATTTCGTTATATTCGGGGAATTTTGTATCAAAAATTGATGTTTTATTTCCAAAAAGATGCCATAATTCTTCGGAAATATGTGGGGCGAATGGAGCAAGTGCAATAACTAGCTCATTTAGTATAGAATATTTGTTACATTTTAATGTTTTTAGTTCATTTGTACAAATCATAAAAGCTGATATAGAAGTGTTAAAAGAAAAGTTTTCAATATCTGAACTTATTTTTTTTAATGCTTTGTGAAGTATTTTAAATTCTTCATTTGTTGGTTGTTCATTTGATATACTAAACTTGTCTTTTTTAAAAAATAAATTCCAAAAATTTCGTATAAAACGAACAATTCCATTTATACCTTTTGTATTCCATGGTTTAGATTGTTCAAATGGACCTAAAAACATTTCATATAAACGAAACACATCTGCTCCGAATCTAGTTACAATATCATCAGGATTAATTACGTTAAACATTGACTTAGACATTTTTTCTGTTGTCCATCCGCAAATATATTTGCCATTTTCCAAAATAAATTCAGCATTTAAATATTCAGGATTCCATTTTTTAAACGATTCAATATCTAAAATATCATTAGAAACTTTATTAACATCTACATGAATAGGTATAACATCGTATTGATTTTTTAATCCATATGATACAAATGTATTTGTATTTTTTATCCTATAGACAAAATTAGATCTTCCTTGAATCATACCTTGATTTATTACTTTTTTGAAAGGTTCATCTTCAATAATGATATTTAGATCAAACAAAAATTTATTCCAAAAACGACTGTAAATTAAATGACCTGTTGCGTGTTCTATGCCACCAATGTACAAGTCTACATTTTTCCAATATTTATTAGCTTTGGAGGAAACTAAATGCTTTTTATTATTTGGATCTTCATATCGTAGATAATAAGCTGAAGAACCAGCAAAACCAGGCATAGTAGTTAATTCTAATGGATATCCTTTGTATGTCCAATTTTTGGCTCGTTTTAACGGTGGGGCTCCTGCTTCAGTCGGAAGAAATTTGTCAATTTTTGGAAGTTTAATGGGAAGATCTTTTTCATCTACTGAAAAAGGGATTCCATTTTTATAGTAGATTGGTAGTGGTTCTCCCCAATAACGTTGTCTACTAAAAATAGCATCTCTTAACCGATAATTAGTTTTGGAGTTTCCAATTTTTTTATTTTCAATGTATTCTTTTGACTTTTGAATAGCTTCTTTTACTGTTAATCCATTTAAAAAATCAGAATTTATTAAAATTCCAATTCTGCTATCAAAACTTTTTTGAGATATATCAATGCCTTTAAGTATAGGAATTATTGGCAAATTAAAATGTTTTGCAAACGCATAGTCGCGACGATCATGCGCTGGAACTGCCATAATAGCTCCTGTCCCATATTCTGCTAATACGTAATCAGAAATCCAAATTGGAATCGGTTCTCTATTTACTGGATTTATACAATAAGTGCCTGTAAACACTCCTGTTATTTTCTTATTAGCAATACGGTCCATTTCAGTTTGATTCTTTACTAAATTCAAATAGAAATTAACAGAATTTTGCTTTTTATTTGCTATTATTAGTGGCACTAATTCGTTTTCAGGGGCAATTACTATAAATGTAACTCCAAAAATAGTATCAGGACGAGTTGTAAAAATTATGAGCTCAGCATTTGAATTTTGAACCTTAAATCTCAATTCTACACCTTCAGAATAACCTATCCAGTTACGTTGTATTTCTTTTAATGAATCTGGCCATTCTAATTTATCAAGTCCTTTTAGTAAGCGATTAGCGTACGCTGAAATTCGTAAACACCATTGGCGCATTTTACGTCGTTCTATTGGATACCCTCCACGTATAGAAATTCCATCATTGATTTCATCATTTGCTAAAACAGTTTTTAAAATTGGGCACCAATTTACTATAGTATCAGATAAATAAGCAATACGATAATTCATTAATATTTCTTGTTTTTCTTTTTCACTTTTTATTCTCCATTTGGTTGCTGTTAAACAAATTTCCTTAGTACAAGCAGCATGTAATTTTTTTGTTCCATTTTTCTCTAAAATTTTTATTAATCTATTAATTGGTTGTGCTTGTTTTGATTCATTGCAATAATACGAGTTAAACATCTGAATAAACACCCACTGTGTCCATTTATAATATTTAGGATCACACGTACGAATTTCTCTATCCCAGTCGAAACAAAAACCCAATTTATCTAATTGTTCTCTATAACGATTAATATTTTTTTTAGTAGTCATATATGGATGTTGCCCTGTTTGAATAGCGTACTGTTCTGATGGAAGTCCGTAAGCATCGTAACCCATTGGATGTAGTACATTGAATCCTTTTAATCTCTTGTACCTTGCATATATGTCGGAAGCAATATACCCAAGCGGATGTCCAACATGTAATCCTGAGCCTGATGGATAAGGGAACATATCTAATACATAATATTTTGATTTATTTTTATTTACTACAATTTTGTAGGTATTTTCCCTTTTCCAATATTTTTGCCATTTTTTTTCTATAACGTTGAAATTGTATTCCATACATACACATCTAAATCATTGTGACTTTTTAAAAAATGCAAGTACAATTATAGTGGTATTTTTAATAATTTTCTGAACCTTAAAGCGATGAAAATCGATCAACTAAAGGCATATATTTTTATGTCTATATATAAAATTAAAAAATTTTTAAAATAATTAAATAATACTACAGAAAATTTTTAATAATACAGTATAGTAGTATTTTATGATTTTTGCTGCTATTCTAGTTTGTATCATTGAAAATATACATTTATTAGTATTGTTGAAAATTAATCTTTTTGATTTAATTGATGTTGTAAAGTTGTTGACTAAATTTAAAAATATTTGATAATTAGTAGCTGTTATCTTTTATTTATTTTTTTTAATAAAATTCTTTTGTAAGAAATGATAGTTATATTTAAATAATAAATTTTTTTACAGAGAATTATAATATATTTTGGAGAAAATAAATAAAGATAATTTGCCTTTTATTATTTCAGTTTTACCTGAGTCTACTGGAGTGTATCTGTATTCGGACAGAAATGGTATAGTTATATACATTGGGAAAGCTAAAAACATAAAAAAACGAGTATCTTCTTATTTTAATAAAAAACATGTAGATCTTAAGACTAATGTGTTAGTAAATAAAATTAGAAATATTGAATATTTACTAACAGAATCAGAGGAAGATGCACTTTTGTTAGAGAATAGTCTAATAAAAAAACACCAACCACAGTATAACATTTTACTCAAAGATGATAAAACTTATCCTTGGATTGTAGTAAAAAACGAACATTTCCCGCGTATTCAATTTACTCGAAAAAAAGATAATGATAATTCTCACTATTATGGCCCGTATACTTCTGCAGAAAATGTAAGGCGTTTATTACGCTTTATTTGTTCTATTTATCCAATACGTACATGTAAATATGTTTTGTCTCAAAAAAATATAAAACAAAAGAAATTTCGTCCTTGCTTACAATATCATATAAAAAAATGTTTGGCTCCTTGCATTGGACTTCAGTCAGAAGATGAGTATAATAAAAATATTTTTTCTTCAGAAGAAATATTGAGAGGAAAATGCAAAAAAATAAGTCAGTTATTATATAAGGAAATGCTAGATTTGGCTAGTGAAATGCGATTTGAAGAAGCAGAAATTGTAAAAAAACAATATACACTTTTGAAAAATCATTCTTCAAAGTCTATTGTTTTTTCAAGTTGTTATAAGAATGATATAGATGTTTTTTCTTATGATGAAAATAAAGAATCAGCATATATCAATTGGTTACATATTATTGAAGGAGCAATAATTAATGGGTGTACAATAGAATATAAAAAACAATTAAATGAGTCCAAAGAAACCATTCTAGCAATGGGAATTATAGAATTGAGATTACGATTTAAAAGTAATGTAAAAGAAATTATTGTCCCATTTTATCCTGATATAAAAATGAATAATTTGATTTTTACAGTGCCACAGCGCGGAGAAAAGAAGAAAATTTTGTGTTTGTCAGAAAAAAATGTTCGTCAATATAAAATTAATCAACTTAATAAAATTGAAAAATTAGGCATTGAACATTCAATGTTTACACTTAAAACTCTTCAAAGCAAATTACACTTAAAAAAAATACCACTGTATATAGAGTGCTTTGATAATTCTAATATACATGGATATTATTCTGTTTCTTCTTGTGTTGTTTTTAAAAAAGCAGTACCCTCTAAAAAAGATTACAGAGTTTTTAATATAAGAACTGTAAATGGAATAAATGATTTTCGTTCTATGTATGAAGTTGTTTTACGTCGTTATAGTAGATTAGTCGAAGAGTGTAAATCTTTACCAGATTTAATTATTGTTGACGGAGGGAAAGGGCAATTAAACGCAGCAATAGTGGCATTAAAAAAATTAGGTATTTATATGCAAATTTCAATTATTGGTGTTGCAAAGAGGTTAGAAGCAATTTATTATCCAAATAATCCTTACCCTATTTATTTGGATAGGAATTCTGAAGAATTGAAATTAATTCAGAAATTGAGGGATGAAGCTCATAGGTTTGGAATAAATTTTCATAGAAAACAAAGAAGTCGTAATCAATTGATTTCTGTATTAGATAATATAGATGGAATAGGTGCTTTACTAAAAAAACGATTATTGTGTAAATACAAAAATATAGAGCAAATTAAAAATGTTCCAAAAGAAGAAATAATTTCTTTAATAGGAGAGGTGAAAACAAAAAAATTACTAAGTTATTTGCTTTGATAACAAAATAGGTGTATATGGTATTACTACAAGATCATGCAAATATAGTTTTTGTTAAATTTTATAGTAATTGTTTTTGATTTCTTTGTCTCACCACTTCGTATAAAAGTACTGCTGTAGCTACTGATACGTTTAATGAGCTTATGTGTCCTAACATAGGAATTTTTACAGATTGATCACATATGTGTAAAATATTTTGTGAAATGCCATTGTTTTCGTTTCCAACTACAATAGCTGTTGGGTGAGTATAGTCAATTTTTGTATATGGAATTATAGCTTTTTCAGTTGATGCATAGATTTTGCATCCACACATTTTTAAAAATTCAATAGCGTTAATAATACTTGATTCTCTACAAACTGGTAGAGATATTAATGCTCCTGCAGATGTTTTTATAGCATCAGTATTAACAGAGACATTATTATCAATCGGAATTACAATTGCATTTACCCCAGTACATACACAACTACGAGCAATAGCTCCAAAATTTCGTACATCAGTTACTTTATCCAAAAGTAATATAAGCGGGACTTTCCCTTCTTCATACAAAAATGGAACAATGTTTTCTAATTTTTGATAAGTAATAGCTGAAATAAATGTGATTACTCCTTGGTGATTTTTACTAGTCAGTTGATTTAGTTTTTTGTGAGGAACTCTATGAACAGGGATATTTTTATTTTTTGTAATAAAAAACAATTTACGTAACAATTTATTATTAAAACTTTGACGTATCAAAATTTTATTTATTTCTTTGTCTGTTTGTATAGTTTCTAAAGTTGCACGTATTCCAAAAATCATTTCACATTTTTTCATTTATTCAATAATTTTTATTTACTCTGCTTACGTTGTGATTGGATAATTAAAAATTAATTCAATTCTGATTGAGTTTAATCATTTTATTTTTTTTGTATTTAAATGTATTGTTTACATGTGTTTTATATTTTGAGTATGCAATTAAATTAAAATTTATACCATTAAATAATATTAAATAACAATAATTGTAAGACTGTCAGATTAAATTGTGCATCAATTAGATTGATTTGTAAAAATCAATAGATATTTGATTAAAATATTTATAAATTTTCAGTAATTACATGTTTTATTGAAAATATAGTTAACAATGTCTATTGCTATTTCTTTTTTGGGTTTTAATGGAAATTTTCTCTGATTGCCATATTTATCGATAATTGTTATTTTGTTAGTATTTGTTTGAAATCCAGCTCCTTTTTCATTCAATGAATTTAAAATAATAAAATCCATTTTTTTTTGCTGTAATTTTTTTATTGCATTAGATAATTCATCATTAGTTTCTAAAGCAAACCCAACTAAAATTTGTTTATGATTTTTCAATTTGCCTAAATTGAAAGCAATGTCTGAATTAAGCTTTAACATTAATGAAAAAGGTTTATTTATTTTATATTTAATTTTATTTTCAGAATAATTTAAAGGTCTATAATCTGAGACTGCAGCACAGAGTATCCCTATATCTACTTTTGAAAATTTATTTAGTACAATATTATACATTTCTTTTGCTGATTCAACATCAATTCTAGATATACTCGAGTAAGTTGTTTTTAATTGCACTGGGCCACTTATAAGTGTAACTTTTGCTCCTCTGCTAGCATATTCATCTGCCAAGGCAAAACCCATTTTCCCTGAAGAATAATTGCTTATATAGCGTACAGGGTCTATTTTTTCGTAAGTAGGTCCGGCAGTTATTAGTACTCTTTTCCCTATTAATTGTGTTTTTTTTTTAAAAAATCTTCTAGAATTTTTACAATTACATCTGGTTCTTCCATTCTTCCTTTACCTTCTAATGAACTAGCTAAATAACCAATTGTAGGTGTAATTATATGATTGCCATATGATTTTAATTTATCAAGATTACTTTGTGTTGTTGGATGCTTAAACATATTTAAATCCATGGCTGGTGCTATAAATACAGAGGATCTCATAGATAAATAAGTTGTTATCAGTATATTATCAGCTATTCCATTTGCCATCTTGCCAATAGTAGAAGCTGTTGCTGGAGCCACCAACATTATATCCGCCCATAATCCTAAATCAACATGACTATTCCATTTGCCATTGTTTGAAGTGAAAAATTCACTTACTACTGGTTTATTTGTTAATGTTGATAATGTAACAGGTGTGATAAATTTTTTCCCTGATTTAGTCATTAAAATCTGTACTTCAGCTCCCTTTTTTATTAAAATACGAACAAGTATAGCAGCTTTATAAGCTGCTATACTTCCAGTTATTCCAAGTATAATTTTTTTGTTTAACATAAAAAACAAATTTTATAAGATTGATTGGCAAGTTAGCACTTTTTATTTTACATTTATTATGTTAATATAATCAGAGTTCAAACGTTCTGTTTGCACTAAGTGTCAGTATTTACTGATAATTATAAAAATTTTAGTTTTTTTGATTATCGTGATTAATTGTAAATAATGGAATTTCTATCAAATTTTAATGTGTTGACACAAACTAATCAGATTTTCAAAATTTATCTACAATGTGTTAAATGTGATTGATTTAACATAAAAAATGTTATCGAAATGATTATTTTTTGTATGATACGTTATGTTCAATAGTTAATGATTTTGTATTCATCAATGTTTTGTGTATTCTTGCTACGGTGTGATTGGTTGTTGCAGTAGAATCTTTGCAAGAAATGCTTTGGTTAAAATATAAACAATTGCACATGTACTTTCCTGTTTTGTGGTGTATGTGTAAAATATATTATAATATGACAGATTTTATTCAACAATTAAATGAAAAGCAACGAAAGGCAGTTTTATATAATGAAGGGCCTAGTTTGGTTATTGCTGGTGCTGGTTCAGGGAAAACGAAGGTGATTACTTTCAAAGTGGCTTTCTTATTAAAGAATGGTGTTTCTCCTTCTAATATATTGGCATTAACTTTTACTAATAAGGCAGCACGAGAAATGAAAGTTCGTATTGCTGAAATTGTAGGAGAAGATATTACTCAGAACTTATGGATTGGTACTTTTCATTCTATTTTTTCAAAAATACTTCGAAAAGAAGCAGAAAAAATAGGATTTTGTTCTGATTTTGTGATCTATGATGCACAGGATTCTAAAAATCTTATCAAGACTATTATAAAGGATAAAATATTAGATAATAATTTATATAAACCTTCATTCGTTCAAAGTATTATTTCTAAAGCAAAAAATAATTTGATTACATCTAAAAAATATTTAAATAATATATTTCTACAAGAAAGAGTAGCTCAAATGAAAGACATTTATATAAGCGATATTTATTTAACATATAGTAATCGTTGTAAAATATCAAATGCAATGGATTTCGATGATTTATTACTTTATACTTATTTACTTTTTAGTAAAAAAAACGGAGTTGTTCAAAAATATTGGGATCAATTTCAATTTATTTTAATAGATGAATATCAAGATATAAATTATGCTCAACATGAGATTATTAAAAAATTAGCAGAAAAATATAGACGTATATGCGTAGTTGGAGATGATGCACAAAGTATATATTCTTTTCGTGGAGCAAATCTTAGTAATATATTAAACTTTAGAGAAGTATATCCAGATAGTAAATTATTTAAATTGGAACAAAACTATCGTTCTACACAAATTATAGTCAATGCAGCAAATTCGCTGATTAGTAAAAATAAGGAACAAATACCGAAAGTTGTTTTTTCAAAAAAAATAATAGGTGAAAAAATAAAATTATTTAGTGCTTATTTTGATTACGAAGAGGGTAATATAGTAACAAATCGTATTGTAGAAATGTGTTTGTTTGGAAAGTATGAATACAGAGATTTCGCTATTTTATATCGTACTAATGCACAGAGTCGAATCTTTGAAGAAGCTTTACGTAAAGTAAATATACCATATAGAATATATGGTAGCATATCTTTCTATCAAAGAAAAGAAATTAAAGATATAATTGCTTATATGCGGTTAATTTCCAATCCTACAGACGAAGAGGCAATTAAACGAGTGATCAATTGCCCAAATCGAAGAATTGGTAATATTACTGTGAATAAAATTATTACAGCAGCTAATTCTCACAATACAAATTTGTGGGAAATTATTTCTAATCCATTCTTTTTTAATTTAAAAATTAATTCTACAACTGCTTTTAAATTGAAAAAATTTTGCTTACTCATCAAACGTTTTATAGAAAAAGCTTCTGTTCAAAGTGCATATGACGTTGGAAAGATGGTTATTGAAGAAACCGGGTTAATTAATGAATTCGATAAAGATAAAACTCCAGAAAATGTAAGTCGTATTCAGAATATAAAAGAACTAATCAATAGTTTACACACATTTTCTCAAATAAAGAGTGAAAATAAAATGATTTCAGGTGTCAAAATAAGTGATTTTCTTGCAGAAATATCTTTACTTACAGATCAAGATATAGATGAAAAAGAAAATGATAATTTTATAAAAATAATGACTATTCATGCGTCTAAGGGGTTAGAGTTTAAAAATGTTTTTGTTGTAGGGTTGGAAGAAAATTTATTTCCTTCTGAACTTAGCAAAAAAACTCCACAAGAAATAGAAGAGGAACGTCGTTTATTATATGTGGCAATAACTCGTGCAAGAGAAAATGTCATCTTAACTTATGTCAAAACTCGTTTTCAAAACGGACAATTCCATTGTATGTCTCCAAGTCGATTTATAAAAGATATAGATGAACAATATTTATCATCACCGTTAAATTTTAGTTGTAATAGTAGATTTAAGATATTTAAAAATAAAAAATATACTATTTATTGAAATATTGAAAATTTGAGAGTTGGTAGTGTTGTTAAGCATGAACGTTTTGGAAATGGAAAAGTTGTTTCTATTATAGGTGAAAATGATGATGCTAAAGCAACTATCAAATTTGAGAATATTGGGAATAAACTTATTTTATTGAAATTTTCATGAATTGAAATAATCAGTGATTTTTAAGTATATCATATTGATGAAATTTTAAAAAATATAGTATGTTGAATAACACAGAAAAAGCAGTTATGTAATAATTATCGAATAATGTTAATTATATGCAGTTTCTCCGTGTTCATAAATGTCTAATCCTTCTTCTTCTATACGAAGTGATACTCTTATCCCTATAATTTTATCTACTATGCGAAATATGATAATTGTCATGATAGCGCTATATAAAATTGAAAATAAAGTTGCAACAATCTGGACAAACAATTGGTGCCAATTTCCATACAAAGCACCTTCTACACCATTAGAATTACTTGCCATTTTTGTTGCAAATACTCCAGTAAGAATAGAACCAATTATACCTCCAACACCATGTACTCCAAAAGCATCTAAAGTATCATCATATTTTAGTTTGGATTTGACAAAAGCAACCATAAAAAAACATACAAATGAAGAAATTATTCCAATAAAAAAAGAGCCTAATATATCTACGCTTCCTGCTGCTGGTGTAATAGCTACTAATCCTGCAATTGCTCCTGTACATGCTCCAATAATAGTCGGTTTTTTTTCGCGTATCCAATCTATTGTTATCCACGTTACTACAGCAACAGAAGCAGCAAAATGAGTTGTAAGGAAAGCATTAGCAGCTATTCCATTGGCTGCTAAACTGCTGCCAGCATTAAATCCAATCCAACCTATCCATAAAAGGGCAGTGCCTAAGAATACAAACGGAACGTTATGCGGAGGAGTAGTAGTTCCGTGTGTATAATTTTTTCTTTTACCTATCATAATTGCCATAATTAATGCTGTAATACCTGCATTAATGTGCACAACTGTTCCTCCTGCAAAATCAATAGCTCCAATTCCTTTTTCTCCTATCCAACCGCCACCCCATACCCAATGAGCCATTGGATTGTAAACGAAAATTGACCAAATAATTGTAAATACTAAAAATCCGGAAAATTTTATTCGTTCTGCAAATGCACCAATAATTAAAGATGGTGTAATAACAGCAAACATACATTGAAACAATGAAAAAACAGTTTCAGGAATATTTGTATCTGTTAAAGTGTTAAGTTTAACATTTTTCAAAAAAACTTTTTCAAATCCTCCTATAATTAAAGCCAATGGATTATTCTGTTTTGCAAATGCAGTTCCAAATACCCAGCTATACCCGAATGAAATCCATAGGATACTTATAACGGATGTTAGTATAAAACATTGAATAATAACGCTCAATACATTCTTTTGACGAACTAATCCTCCATAAAATAAAGCTAATCCTGGGATAGTCATTAACATTACTAAAAGAGTTGCTACTAGCATCCAAGCAGTGTTTCCAGTATCTAATCTAGAATTTAAATAATATTCTTTCATTATTTTAGTCATTTAGTATATAAAGTTTTGTCTCCATGTTCACCAGTACGAATACTGTAAGCGTCGTCTATTGTAAAAATAAAAATTCGTCCATCTCCTACTTCTCCTGTATAAGCAGATTTTTCAATTGCTTTTACTGCTTTCCATACATTTATATCACGAATAACAATGTTGATTTGAATTCGTTCTATCGAACTTGTATCGTAAACAACCCCTCTGTATATTCTTTCTTGACGTGCTTTCCCAATTCCTCTTACATCAGAATATGAAAACCATTCTATGTCGGATTTTAGAAGCGCTTCTTTTACAGCATCAAATCTCGTTTTACGAATGATTGCTTCAATTTTTTTCATACTTTACACTATTCAGATTTTTTTTGAATTAAATAAAAAATTTGTACAAAAATATTGTTTAACAAGTAGATATATCAAATAAAGTTAGTAACTACATAGTTTTTTTGTAAAAAAATAAAAAACATACGAAAATTACAAACAAATTTTCGTATGTCATAAATAAAGGCAATTGTGGATACAATTATTTTATTGATTAATTGAATTATTTGTATATATGGAAATAAATTAAAAACTAATATTTAAACAAAATTGATGTTCAAGTAAGTTATTCTAGTTTTTTTGATAAAAACATTGTTTAAACTTAAAATATTTTAAATGTTTTAGATCTGATTTTTTAAAAAATGACCAAAGTTAATACTTTCATAGTATGAAATATTTTTATATAATACTTATTAATTACATCGAAATACTTATTTTTGTATATTAAAAATATATAAGAAATGATACTCAAATCTATATCATTAGTTTTACTGTACAGTAAAACTAATTTTTAACAAATATTGATAGTAATTGAGCAACATAGTTGTTCTTTGGAAGAATATAAAAACGCTAAAATTAATATTTTAGCATTTTTTAATGTATTCTGCAATTTTTTGTTAAAAATTATTATGCATATCAAAGTATAAATAGCCTGTTATAGCATCCCATGCGGGATCTTCATATAAATTATTTTTTGTTTATAATTTATAGTATTAATCATTTTGATTGTAGCTGGTATAAGAATTTCTTTTGTTTTTTTCTTTATAATAAATAAAGTATTAATAGTTGATTTGTCTATGTTAGAAATAGAACCTATTTCACCTATTTTCTCATCAATTATTTTGAAGCCTATAAGGAGTTCCCATTGAATAGAAATTTTCTCTAATTTTTTTATTAGTAATTTGTTATGGAGAAAAATTTCTTTATTAGAGAGTAATTTAGCTTGATTTATTGTGTTTATATTTTTTAACTTTGCAAACGCAATGGAATCAGAAATAAAATGGTATCTTTCTACTTTAAACGGGACAAAAATACAATCTAATTCAAAGATAAAAAAGGTTCCAGTTTTATAACAAAAATCGTTCGTAAAACAAAAAGAAATATCACCGTTGATTCCATGTGGTTTAATTGAATTACCTATTTTTACTAGTTCACTGCGATTGATCACGTTCTTTTAATTTTTGCTCCAAGTTTATTTAGCCGTTTGTCAATTTCTTGGTATCCACGGTCAATTTGATTTATATCATGAATTTCACTAATTCCTGATGCGTTCATTGCTGCAATTAACATAGCTATCCCTGAACGAATATCTGAAGAAATCATTGTTGTAGCTCGTAAATTATATTTTCTACCTGATCCAATAACGGTTGCTCTGTGTGGATCGCATAGAATGATTTGTGCTCCCATATCTATTAATTTATCAACAAAAAATAAACGACTTTCAAACATTTTTTGATGAATTAAAACACTACCATTTGCTTGTGTAGCAACAACTAATAGAACACTTATCAAATCTGGAGTTAATCCAGGCCAAGGAGCGTCAGAAATAGTCAAAATAGACCCATCAATAAATGTATCTATTGTATATGATTCCTGCTCTTGTATTATTATATCATCTGCTTCATGATTAATAATAATACCTAATCTTTGAAAAATTTTTGGAATGATGCCTAAATTTTTATAGGAAACATTTTTAATACGTAATTTTGATGCTACCATTGCAGCCATTCCAATAAAACTACCTACTTCAATCATATCAGGTAATATTGTATGTTCACATCCATGTAATTGCTCAATTCCATTTATAGTAAGTAGATTTGATGCCAATCCATTGATTTTTGCTCCCATTGCTATAAGCATTTTTGTTAATTGCTGTATGTATGGTTCACAGGCAGCGTTATAAATTGTTGTTTTACCTTTTGCCAATACAGATGACATTAAAACATTTGCTGTTCCAGTTACGGATGCTTCTTCTAGTAAAATGTATGTGCCATGTAATTTACTTTTAGATTTTATCTTATATGTATGCCGTTTTATGTCATACGTAAATGTTGCTCCTAATTTTTGCATGCTTTTGAAGTGCACATCTAATCTACGACGTCCTATTTTATCTCCTCCTGGTTTTGGAACAATTGCATAGCCAAATCTGGAAACTAAAGGCCCTATTAGCATTATTGAACCTCGTAAAAATGTACTTTTTTTTAAAAAATCATTTGTTTTCAAATAATTTAAGTCAATATTGTCAGATTGAAAAACATAAGTTTTAGGAGATGGATTTTCTACGTTTACTCCAATATTTTTTAATAATTCAATCAAATTGTTAATATCTAGAATATTTGGCACATTGTTAATAGTAACTTTTTCAGAAGTTAATAAAACAGCACAAATAACTTGTAATGCTTCATTTTTTGAGCCTTGTGGAAATATTTCTCCTGACAACTTATGCCCTCCTTCTATGATAAATGATGACATATATAAAAACAATATACATTTGACATTTTAAAAACTTTGTAGTGTACTAATTTAATTTTTAACTACTTCTAATTTGATCTTGTTTTTTAATTAAAGAACCAGTTCCAAATATGTGAATAATTTATTTTATAAGCAAATTGTGTACATTATTTTATGCTTAGGCAGTTAGCTCACTGTTGTTAAGTACATAGATTCTATATTTGTGAATAGTAGCAAACATAAATTTGTGCTCATTAGAGACATTTTTGTTAGCAAGTATAATGTTAATATCAATTGATTTTCTCTTTTCATATTGATTCATATTTTAATTTTTATTGATGGTAAAATTTACCAATTTTATAGCATGTCGTTTCAAAATAGTTAGTCAAAATGATTCTGGACTAACTTTATACAGAAAAAATTTTTGTTTAAAATTCAAATGGCACATGTTATACACAATCATATTAAGCTAGTTAGTAACAAATCGATGCATTAACGCGTGTGTTTTTTTAATGTTAAAGCATATAAATTATTAAAATTATAATTTCATTTAAAATTATAGTAAAAAACAAATAATAATATACATCTCTGTGAGATGATAATAAAATCTTTTTATATCTAAAAATATCACAAAAATTATTATATTGATTACGTGATGTCAATTGATATGTGCACTCACTTTATAACACTTGTGTATGTTTCTGTAAAATTTTATTTAATTTCCCCCAAAGTAGATACTTTAGTGCAATGATACTGTTTGGGACAAAAGAAGATATAAAAATATGTTGAATATCTGTTGGCAATTTTTGTTTAATATTAATTTTTAATTTTTCATTTAACATATCCGATTTAGATATTGCCAATATACGTTGTTTATATAATAGTTTTGGATTATAGTGCCTAAGTTCATTTAGGAGAATTTTGTATTCTCCTATAATGTCATTTGTATCAGAAGCAATCAAAAACATTAGTAGAGAATTCCTCTCTATGTGACGCAAAAAACGCAGGCCAAGTCCTTTCCCTTCACTTGCACCTTTTATAATGCCAGGAATATCTGCCATTGTAAATGTGCATGAATCGTGTATATTTACAATGCCTAAATTTGGGGATAATGTAGTAAAAGCATAATTAGCAATTTTAGGTTTAGCTGAAGAAATGACTGACAATAATGTTGATTTCCCAACATTAGGTAAGCCAACTAGTCCAACATCAGCTAATAGATTCAACTGAATGATAATTTCTTTTTCTTTATAAGATTCCCCTAATTGAGAGTGTCTTGGAGTTCGATTTGTCGCGGATTTAAAATAGTTATTTCCTTTTCCACCTTTTCCACCTTTTAACAGAACAATTTTTTGTTTGTCATATTTGATATCAGTAATGAATTTTTCTGTTTTAGCATCGAAAACAGAGGTCCCAATTGGGACCTCTATAATTTTATTTTTACCATTTTTACCATTTTTCTGTCTTCCTTCACCTGATTTTCCACTTTCTGCGAAGAGGTGCCGTTCATATTTCAAATGAAATAAAGTCCAATAATTTTTATTACCTTGAAGAATTATGTCACCTCCACTTCCTCCATTTCCACCATCAGGACCTCCAAATGGGATATATTTTTCATGTCTAAAATGTGTAACTCCTCTGCCTCCTTTCCCTGAACGCACATAAATTTTCACATAATCTACAAAGTTTGATTCTATCATTATGTTTATTATTGCATTGAACTGATAATATTAGTGATTTGCACTGTTATGCAATTAAATATACTTTCTATAGAACCACTTCCTAAAATTTTAATAAGTTTTTCTTTTTTTTTATAAAATTCTTGTAATGGTTCAGTTTGTTTTTTATAAACAATCAAACGATTTTGTATCGTTTTCAAATTATCATCTCCTCTATTAAGAATATTACCTCTTTTTAATAAACGATTAATCAATTCTTCTTTTTTTATACAAAAGCTAAAAACAGCAGTAATATCAGTATTTTTTTTCTTTAATATATTATCTAGTATTTTAGCTTGAAAGATAGTTCTTGGAAATCCATCAAAGATATACCCTTGATTGTTATTTATTTTCTCAAGAGAATTAGTAAAAATTTTAACAATTAAAGAATCAGGGATTAACTCTCCTTGGTTAATAAAACCTTTTATTCTTTCTCCTATGTTAGTCTTATTCTTTATTTCTTTACGTAAGACATCACCTATAGAGATTGAATATAGTCCGTATTTTTTACCAATTAACTCTCCTTGCGTTCCTTTCCCTGACCCTGGAGGACCTAAAAGGACTATATTTAGCATTTTTTAATTACTATATTTTAATTTGGTATATATTTCTATAATTTCTTCCGTATCCATTATAATCTGAACCAAATCCGACAACAAAATTGTTAGATATTTCCTTTATGATATAAATCGAACCTATATTAAATTGAACGGAACAAGGTTTGAATAACAAAGTGGCTATTTTTATTGATGCCGGGTTCATTTTTTTTAAAATATTAATAATGTAATTTATTGTATGACCTGTGTCAATAACATCTTCAATAATTACAATGTGACGATTTTCTATACTTTTAGTAGTTAAGTTTTGTGTTTTGTTAATCACGTTCATACGATTCATTCCTTCATATGATTTTATATTAATAAAATCAATTTCACATTGATGATCAAACCTTCCTATTAATTCTGAGGCAAACATAAACGCACCTTTCAAAACACAAATAAATAAAGGTGTTTTATTTTTTAAATCTTTGTTGACTTGTTTTGCCACTTCATTTATTTTCTCGATAAGATCGTTTTCGTTAATTAACAGTTCAAACCATTTATCTTTTATTAAAATACGTTTCATATAATTCTCAAACAGTACACAAAGCTATTTAATTTTTGTTAATTCTAAAAAATTAAATATGTTTATTTTAATTTTTTAAAAAAATCATTTCCTTTATCGTCGATTAATATAAATGTTGGGAAGTCTTTTACTTCTATTTCCCAAATAGCTTCCATCCCAAGTTCTGGATATGCTAAGCATTTAATGTTTTTGATACTTTGAGATAGGATTGCTGCTGGGCCTCCAATTGCTCCTAGGTAGAATCCTCCATATTTTTTGCAAGAATCAATTACTGTTTGACTACGATTTCCTTTTGCTATCATTATCATGCTGTAATTGTGTGATTGAAATAAATCAACATACATGTCCATTCGTCCTGCTGTTGTCGGTCCAATAGACCCACATATCATGCCTTTTGGCGTTTTTGCCGGCCCTGCATAGTAAATTGGATGATCTTTAATGTATTGAGGAAGATTTTCACCTTTGTCTAATAATTCTTTTAGTTTAGCATGAGCGATATCTCTTCCTACAATGATTGTTCCACTTAAAGATAGCTGCGTTGCTATAGGATATTTAGTTAGATCTGCTAAAATTTCCTTTATAGGGCGATTAAGGTTTATTTTTATTGTATTTTTTTCATATAATTTACGATCCTTTTCAGTAATATATTTAGCAGGATTTTTTTCCAATTTTTCAATCCAAACTCCGTTTTTATTTATTTTAGCTTTTATGTTTCGATCTGCTGAACAAGAAACAGCTATTCCTACGGGGCAAGAGGCTCCGTGTCTTGGCAATCGAATAATTCTTATATCATGAGCAAAATGTTTCCCACCAAATTGAGCTCCTATACCACTTTCTCTAGCTGCTTTTAATATTATAGATTCTAAATTGATATCACGAAATGCCTGTCCGTATTTATTACCTTCGGTTTGGATTGTATCGTAGTATTTAGCAGATGCTAACTTGGCAGTTTTTAAACAAAAATCTGCGGACATTCCTCCAATTACGAATGCGACATGGTAAGGAGGGCAAGCAGATGTCCCTAATGATTTAATTTTATCTATTAAAAAGTTTTCTAAAACATTAGGATTCAGAAGTGCCTTAGTTTCTTGGTATAGCGCAGTTTTGTTAGACGATCCACCTCCTTTAGCAATAAATAAAAATTCATATTCTGCACCATCAACTGCTTGTATTTCTATTTGAGCAGGGAGATTACATCCATTATTTTCTTCTGTATACATGTCTAATGGCATATTTTGAGAGTATCGAAAATTTTCTTCTGTATAAGTTTTGTATACACCTTTGGATAGAGCTTCTTCATCTACACCATCAGTCCATACTTGTTGTCCTTTTTTAGCAAAAATTGTTGCAGTCCCTGTATCTTGGCAAAAAGGGAGAACACATTTAGAAGAAATTTCAGAATTTCGTAGCATAGTTAATGCTACGTATTTATCATTTTTACTTGCTTTTGGATCTTTTAAAATATCTGCTACTTGTTTCTGATGTGAAGAACGTAAAAAAAATGCACAATCATAAAAACATTTATGTGCTAGCAATGTTAATGTTTTTTTAGATATTTTTAGAATATTTTTCCCTTCAAAAGAAGAAACAGAGATTCCATCTTTAGTTAGTAAATAGTATACAGTTTTATCTTCATTTGAAGGAAAAATATTTTGGTAATTAAAATTAAAAATCGAAGTATTTATCATATAATTAATTTTTTAGTAAAAAATACTTTTAAGTATTAAGTTTTTGTAAAATTAACTCATGTAAAATCATTACTACTATAATAGCCATTATGTTTAGTAAATTTAAATTCTTTAGAAAATTAATATTGTTTAATATTAAAATCTTGAATTTTATAAATATTCTTAGTTTGCAGTATTTTTTTCAGAAAAAGGCAATAGTATCTTACGTGAAAGTTTAAATTTGCCAGATTTTGAATCTATACTTACTAATTTTACTTCAATAGTATCACCTTCATTGAATCCGGATTCTTTCATAGATTCTAGTCGTTTCCAACTAATATCAGAAATATGTAACAACCCTTCTTTACCTGGAAGAAATTCAATAAAAGCTCCATATGGCATAATAGAACGAATTTCTCCTTTATAAATTTCTCCTGTTTTAGGAATAGCAATAATTTTTTTAATTCGAATTACAGCAGCATCTATAGCATTTTTATTATTGCCAAAAATTTCTATATGTCCATTTTTCCCAATTTCTTCGATACTTATTGTAGTTTCAGTATCTTCTTGTAATTTTTGTATAATCTTTCCTCCTGGGCCAATTATAGCGCCAATAAACTCCTTAGGAATAATCATTACTTCAATTCTTGGTGTATGTTGCTTCAATTCTGTGCGAGGAATAGCAATCGTTTTTAACATTTCATCTAAAATATATTTTCTACCTTCTTTCGCTTGAATTAAAGCTTTTTCGAAAATTTCATATGAAAGCCAATTAACCTTGATGTCCATTTGAATAGCTGTAATTCCTTTTTTTGTTCCTGCTATTTTAAAATCCATATCTCCTAAATGGTCTTCATCTCCCAAAATATCAGATAATATAGCATATCTAGATCTGTCACTACTGGAGATAAGTCCCATTGCTATACCTGAAACTGGACTTTTAATTTTTACTCCTGCGTCCATTAGTGAAAGTGTTCCAGCACAAACTGTTGCCATAGACGATGATCCGTTAGACTCTAGAATATCTGATACAATTCTAATAACATATGGATAATCAGAAGGGATTACAGCTTTTAAAGCTCTATGAGCCAAATTTCCATGGCCAATTTCACGACGACCCACTCCTTTTTGAGGCCGTGCTTCACCTGTTGCAAAAGGAGGAAAATTGTAATGCAATAAAAACCGTTCTTTATCATTTATTAATGCATCATCAATGATTTTTTCGTTGAATTTTGTTCCTAATGTAACAGTTGCTAAAGCTTGTGTTTCACCACGGCTGAAAATAGCTGATCCATGCGGTCCAGGTATTGGACTCACTTCTGACCAAATAGGTCGAATTTCTGTAATTTTACGCCCGTCCAAACGGATTCCTTCATCTAAAATATATTGTCTTATTATTTCTTTCTTAATAGTATTATAGTAATATTCTATTAGATTATTTTTTTCTTCACTTAATTCTTCTTTGTCATAGAAATTTTTATATTCTTCTATAATATCCCGAAATGATTCAGCACGCTCATTTTTATCTTGAACAGATTTAACAACTGTGTATACTTTTTCGTGTAATTTTTTATTCATATCAATTCTTAGCTCTTCTTCATTTGTTTCGTGACAGTATGTACGATTTGTTATACTTTCTCCTATAATCTTAGCTAATTCAATTTGAGCATTACATTGTATTTGAATAGATTTATGTGCAAATTTAATTGCTTCTAGTACTTCTTTTTCAGAAATTTCAGCCATTTCTCCTTCCACCATTATTATACTATCTTTTGTAGCACCAACCATAATGTCCATGTCAGACTTTTCTAATTCTCTAAAAGTAGGATTTATTTTAAATTTGCCGTCTGTTGTTCTTATTACACGAACTTCCGAAACTGGACCGTTGAAAGGAATTGTAGAAACTGATAATGCAGCAGAGGCGGCTAATCCAGCTAAAGCATCAGGGATATCTTTCCCATCTGAAGAAAAAAGGATAATATTTATGAAAACTTCAGTATGATAATCACTTGGGAACAAAGGGCGTAGTGTTCTATCAATCAATCTGCATGTTAAAATTTCATGATCTGAAGCACGTCCTTCTCTTTTTGTAAAACCACTAGGGAAGCGCCCAAATGCAGAAAATTTTTCTTTGTATTCCACATGTAAAGGCATAAAATCTAGTCCATGATTTGCTTCTTTAGCAGCACAAACGGTAGCTAATATCATGGTATTATTCATCCGTAAAATAACAGATCCGTCAGCTTGTTTAGCAAGTTTTCCGGTTTCTATATTAATTATTCTTCCATCATCTAAATTTATTGTTTTTACAATATTACGAATCATAAAATAACGTTTTAATTTTTATTTTGTTTGTTAAATCATCGCCTAAAGATAATTAAAACTGCTTAAAAGTGATAAAGTTATGAGTTTTTAGTTTGTTGTATACAAAAATTGATAGTAAAAGAATAAAAATTATTTTAATAGAAAAAATGCTGTAGTAAATTTAAGATATTACCGATGTTGTTATGGTATGTCTAATAATTTAAATGTTTAAGTAACATCATATAAACTGTTTAATTATTTACGTAATATCATAGTTATGATTATAAATAATTTATTTAAGAAATCAGTATCAAGATATTTTATGAAAATGTATATTAATGTAAGGATAAAGTACTAAAAAACTTAAAACTAAAGAAATAGATTTATTGATAAATTAATCAATTATGAATATCTAATTGTTTTTATGTATATAATAAGATTATATGAACTTTGGTTGTAGTATTTAGTATTTCTTTCAATCAATACAAATAAGTTTAGTAGATCTTTAACAATGTTGAGTTATTTATTTGTATGAATAAAATAAATTAGAGATAAATTAAATTGTTATTAAATATTAAAATTTAGTTTTACTTGTTTCAAGTAAACTGATAAATAAACAAAAAATTATAAATATTTGAAGTGTTCAGTTTAACTAAACTAATTTTAAATTTGTTTTTAATTGTACGGATTAGTAAACATTATAAAAACGAAACAAATTCTCTTACATACATCATTATGTAGATTTTTCAAATCTACATAATGAAATTTATGTGATGCAAATTAAAAAAAAATAAAAATAATTGTTTGATATTTTTTGAAAATTTACCATGTAATGTGTGTGGCGAAATTGAAAATCATTTAAAATTGAATGGATAAATGATATTATATCTGTATTTATGTTACTAGTAAAGTTTCAATATCCTTCATTGTTAAAAGGAATCTTTTATCATTAGCTAAATTGTGCTGAACAATGTTACAGGCATGTAGTACAGTAGTATGATCGCGTTTACCAATATTTTCTCCAATAAATGAATAAGAATAATTTGTATACTTTTTTGATAGAAACATAGTTATTTGACGAGCTTGAACAATTTCTTTCTTTCTGGATTTAGAACAAATTTGAGTTAAATTAACTCTTAAATAAGAGCTTACTATATTTTGAATTTTTTCTAACGTAATTTGTTTTTTCTTTTTATAAAAAATTTTATTTATAATTTTTTGAACCAAAGTCAAACTCACTTCGTAATCATTCACTTTTACATACGCTATAAGAGAATTAACAATACCTTCCAAATCTCTTGCATTTTCATAAATATTTTCAGCTATATAATTTATAAGTTCTTCTGAAATATTTAATCCTCCCTGTTTTATTTTATACTTGAGAATTTTTTTCCTTAATTCCAAATCTGGAGTTTTTAATTCCAAAGTTAGTCCCCATTTAAGACGACTAATTATACGTTCTTCCAATCCTATTATTTCTGAAGGAATTTTATCTGCTGTTAAAACAAGTTGCTTGCCTAATTGGCGAAGATGATTAAAAATATGAAAATAAGCTTGCAAAGTTTTTTCTTTTCCTGATAATTCATGAATATCGTCCAATATTAAAGTATCTATACTTTGATAAAAATGGATGAATTCATTGGATTCATGTTTTCGTACAGCGTCTGTAAATTGAATTTGAAATAAATGAGCTGGGATATATAAAATTCGCTTTTGAGAATGTAATTCTACAATTTTATTCCCTATTGCATTACATAGATGTGTCTTTCCAACCCCTGATTTTCCGTAAATAAAGTAAGGATTGAAATTTTTACCAACTTCTTGAGAAATTTTTTGTGCAATAGAGCAAGCTATTTTATTACTACTACTCTCAAAGAAATTTTGAAATGTTTGTTCAAAATTTAAATTTGAATTCCAATTTTTATTTTCAATTATTTTTATTTGCTGATCTTTATTAAAAGATTTAAAACAATTATTTTTGAGTGAAATACTTTCCACTTTGTTTTGACTGCAAAGATTCACAGCAAAAACTTTATAATTTAAAATTGTCTGTTTGCCTATTGTTTTTAAGAGTGCTTTAATGATAAGTTTAGCGTATTTTTCTTCTAAATATTCATAAAAAAATTTACTTGGTGTTTGAATTGTAAAATTATTTTTCTCATACTTTAGTGGTATGATAGGCAAAAACCAAGTGTGAAAACTATTTTCTGTAACATTGTCTTTGATAATATTCAAACATTGATTCCATATTTGTACATGCATTTCCAT